>CAZCRF010000001.1:0-191665 GCA_964501065.1 uncultured Fibrobacter sp.
TTGGCGACCAACAGTCCGTTTGACGGACACAAACCGCCCGTGCCAACGACAAAACCGTCCGTTTGACGGACACTAGCCTCCACGCCAATGGAAATAGACCATTCAACTCCCGAATTCGAGAATTGCCGCCGGATGTCCGTCTTTCAACAGGCGGATGTAGGCGAATCTTTCCGTTTCCACGAGTTCCGGCGTCAAGGCGTCGCCTAATTTTGCCGGGACTTTGTACTCCACGCGCACCGTTTTGACGGGGAAGTTTTCCGGTAGGCATTCGATAGCCAATCGGACGTAATGTGCATTGTTCATGTGCTTGTTGTAATCGATGTCGTTTCGCTGCACCCGTATCGGGGGGAATGTTTGGACTTTTCCCTCCGGCACGACGATGCGACGGTCGCGGTAATCCATATCGAGCTTCTTGTCGAACGCGGTTGCGGACATCACTTCGGCGGGGAGCTTTTTCATCCTCCCGGACTTTAAATCCACGAAAACGCCCAAGCTCCAAGTCTTGTAACAGGGTTTGCCCGCTGCGTCGTAAATGAACGTGTTGCGGAATCCGAACAGAGGCTCGCATTTGAAGACGCTGGTCGTGATGGTCAAGTTCTCCTTGAAATCCGGGACTCGGACGACTTCCACTTGCCTCGACGCGAGCAATTGGGCCAGTCCGTTCTCTTTCAAGTAATCCCGATAAGCTGTCGCGGAATCCAACCAAAGCTCCGAGCAATCCTGCAACATCTGGAATGCGGAAAAAAGCTTGAGCTTTCCGCTGCTGTCTGTTTGGCTGGTCGTCACCATTTCCTGGATGCTGAACATCGAATCCTCCCTGTTCATCCAAAAACAATCTAGAAAGTCCGAAAGATTTAGGCAAAAGCCCACCGGAACGATTCCGTCAGGATGGGAATCCCTGTAGCCATTCAAATCCGAGCCCGAGCAGGGCGCAAATGCCAATCATCTTGACGGGCCCGATTTTCAAAAATTTCACGCAGGCGAATGTCCCGACGAAAAGCGCCACGGAAAAACAAAATCCCACGGAGTCTTCTGAAGGGGAGCCGAAGTTTTCCTTCGTCATCAGCATGAGAGTCGCCGCGGCCAAAAGTCCGACGACTGCCGGCCTGAGCCCCGAAAATACATGGCGCACGGCGGGATGGTCTTTGTAACGCATGAAGTAACGGCTGATGAGGAGCATCAAGATGAGCGACGGCAGGACCAGGGAAAATGTCGCAAGGCAACTTCCCAAAATGCAAAAAGGGATGCTCGCGCCCACATTCTGCAAGGCCGTGTAACCCGCGTAAGTCGCCGTGTTGATTCCCACGGGGCCGGGCGTCATCTGGCTGATTGCGACGATGTCCGTGAATTCCCCGGAAGTCATCCATCCGTGATGAAAGACGACTTCCCGTTGGATGAGGGAGAGCATTCCGTAACCGCCGCCGAATCCGAACAGCCCGATTTGAAAGAAGGTCGAGAAGAGCGAAAGGTAAAGGGTCATTTTGCGCCGCCTTTCCGTTCAAATTTCCCAAAGAAAAATCCAGCGGTTCCCGCACACAAAATTACCAGGATGGGGGAGACTCCCAAGAGCCAGATGAGGAGCGCGCTTGCAATGGGAATCCAAAACGTATATCGGTTGATGTTCGCGCGTTTCGCCATGTTGAAGGTCGGGACGGCAATCAAAGCGACGACGGCTGGGCGGATGCCTCGGAACAGGGCTCTGACAAAGGGATTGTCTTGGAACTTGTGGAAGAACATCGCAATCAAGAGGATGATGAGAAATGACGGCAGGGCCGTTCCGAGTGCACAGAGGATGCCTCCGCGAACGCCTAGCAGCCGGTATCCGATGAAAATGCTGATGTTGACTGCGAAAACGCCCGGGCAACTTTGGGCGATTGCCAGCAAATCCAAGAACTCTTCCTTGGAAATCCACCTTTTTTTGTCGAGCACTTCGGACTCAATCAGCGGAATCATCGCATAGCCGCCGCCGAAGGTGAAAAGCCCGATTTTGAAAAAAGTTCGGAAGCAGTCCAGGTAGAGTTTCATATTCGCCTAATTGAATCGGAGAAGGAGCGCGATTTCGAAGGAGAGAATTTGTTCCGTGTGAGCCGTTTCATCGTCGAGCTTTTCGTGAATTTGCCGGTATTCAACGTATGCGCTCATGCTGGCCATTTTGTTGAATTGGTATCCCGCGCTCGGACGGACATACCATTCGTGGACGCGGGACGGGACGGTTCGGTCCGTCTTGTGCAATTCGGGGTAGTAAAAGACGTAATCCGTGCCGTCGATGGTCCATTTCTTGTAAATGCCGTCCGTTCCGCTTTCCTTTTCGGTCATGTTGTAATCCGCTCCCGGATCGTAGGTCTCGCGGATGGTCTTCGTGTATTCGTAGCCGGCGGTGAGGCGCAAGTCGATGTCGTTCTTGAGCTTGAAGTACCACTTCCAGAACTGGAATCCGCGCTTGGTCTTGAGCGGGTAGGAAATGGTCAAATCGTTTCCGACGTTGTAGCCGTAATCCTTGTAAAGCGACGTGTGAATCCACGGCGTGTAGAAATATTTCGTCGTGTCGCTCAGGTCTTCCGTGCTTGACGGCCAGTTCGTTTGGGAAATCACTTCCTCTTTCGGGCGTCTGTCCGTGAATTCGAGCTTCAAGAACGTATTGTCTTCGATGCGGATGTTGTTCTGGGTGAGGAAGCTGATGCGGACCAGCGGGTTGAAGTTCCAGGTCGTCGTCCAGGAATCTTCGGCGCTTTGGAACGGTTTCACGGAACGCGAATGCGTGTAATCGACCCGATGTGTCGTACTCACGCTGCGGAACCCGTTCAAGAATCCAATCCGTTGAGAAAAGTTCGGGACGGAGACGCCGACTCCCCACTTCGGCCAGACGATTGTCGAGTCCGTGTAAAGCGGATATTCCCGGGACTGGCTGAAGTCCTGTTTCCACTGCATGTCGGCGACAATCCCGATGCTCCAAAGGGGAAGGGTGAAACCCGTAGAAAGGTTGAGCGTCCGGTTGACGCTGTGCGAAAAGTTCCCTTGGTAAACCAAGGTGTCGACATGGTGGTTGCGGTATTGGGCGAACCGTTTGTAATCGTCGCGGTGATCCAGCTCCATGTCGCCGGACACGATGTTCCAGATGCCGCGATTCTTGTAGCCGTTCCCGATGCCTAGGCCGTATAAGTAATACTGCAACGGCGAAACGCCCTGTTCTTCGTAAAGTTGCGAAAGGGTGAAGTTCTCGCCGACGGTCGAAATGTCGACTGTCCACGCCGCCTTGATGTCCCGCCATTTCAATTTTTCGAAGAATCCCTTGGCGGCGTTCTTGTCGCCGAAAAGGCTCAAGAAGTTGACGACGCGGAACGAGGGGGAAAACTCGAATCGGTTCGTCTGGGAAATCGTCCAATAGTTCTTTTCCACCGTCGTCGGGTCGTACAGGTCGAATTCGTCCGGGATGGTCTTTTGCTGCTTGAAGGAGGACGAGAACGCGAATGTCATCGGAAGGAACGGGATTATCGGCGGGCTGAAGGTCGTCTTGAACTGTTGGCTGCGGCTGCGTTCGTTCTTGAGGATGCCGTAGGCGCGCCCGTATTCCCTCTTGCCGACGCTGTCGACTTTGTAATAGACGGTGCTGTCGTAAAGGATGCGGTAAGTGCTCGGGTCGTCCATGTCGATAAGGGACGTGTCTCCGTCCGCGGAGACTGTCGCCACGGTGTCGTAGGGAATCGCGACGACGCTGTCCGGGGAGACGTAAATCTTCCTGTCCGTGTGGTCGTAGTCGAAGATGTCGTCGACGGCGAAAAGCCCGCCGTTGTCCGGGGAGAAGAAGTTCTCCTTGGCGAAATCCTCCTGGTCGCCGCCGCTGAACATGTCGCGCGTGATGTTCAGGCTGTAGCTCGTGGAAAGGAACGGGAAGATGTTCCAGCGGATGTTCGCCTTGTGCGAAAGGTCCACCGTGTAAGTGACGGAACGGTCCGTTTGCGGTTCGGTGAAGTCCGGATCCCGCTCCTGGTTGATATACCGGATGTAGCTCAGGTCGAACAGGGTGAGGTCTATCGTCTGCGGCCAAGGTTCGAAAGTCGCATCGGCAAATCCCTTTCCCCAGGAATTCTTCCGCAAGAAGTCGAACGGCTTGTAGTTGAAACGGTTGAATGTCCCGAGGCTGTATTCGATAATCGTGTGATAGGAATAGGTGGAATCAGCTGCGGTCGTGGAACGCGATTCCGTTTCCGTGTAGCTGTAACTCCAGGCCGGCCGTTCGAGGAATATCTGGGAGAGCACTTCCTTCACCGGGCTGGACTCCATCTTGTAATCCTTGCTGTAGCTCAGGCTGAAACGCTTCGTGCGGCTGAACGATTGGTAGCCCCTGGATTCCGCATCATTCCGGAGCTTCTCCTCTTCGTCCGCATTCTCCACGGTGAGATTTCCGTCCCAAATGTCCTTGGCGAATGTGCCGAGGTTGTCGTGCGAAAGTTCCAGGTCGTCCGTCGGCTTCAAATAGGGGCGTTCCGTGGTGCTGCTGTAACCGACGCTCAGCGGAATGTGGAATCCCTGTTCGTCGTCGAGGAACTTGTTCAAGTTCACGCTGGCGTCCGCGGCGATGTCGAGCTTGGATTCCGCTTCGGAAAGGGTCGGTTTCGGAGAAGAGCCGCTCGTGGAGAGGGTGGCGAAGTTTCCGTCTTGGTAACGGGCGGATCCGGAAATCGAGAGGAAGTCCGAAAAGTTCGCCTGACCGGAAGTGCGGAACGCGTAGCCCCAATCGTTGTCCATGTCCGAAAGGCGCAAATCGTCAATCCAGAATTCGCCTTCCAAATCCGCCGGGGAGGCGTCCTCGTCCGCGATGATGACGAAACGGATCCAATCGACGGAGGTCGTCGAAGGATTCCCGACGAGCTTCAAGACTTCTTCCCGTTCGCCGCCGATGGAATCGATGACGGGCTCGAGGAACGGCGGTCTGCGCCCCTTCTTCAAATCGGAGAAGGCCGAAAGCTTTTCGGAGAAGGCGTTCGCAAGCCAGTTTCTCTCATGGCAATCCGCAACGCGTTCCGATGCGGAGCACGTGATTTTCACCGGTCGGAAGCTCCATTCGTAATAGTCCGTCGAGCCTTCTAGCGAGCCTTCGCCGAACTGCAGCGCAAAGCGGACGGGAGTCCTCGTCGCGTCTGTCGTATAATGGATTTCCATTTTCAGCGTCTTGTATTTCGTCAAGTCCTTTTCGTCCGCATCGAAGGCGCGGGTCGCTCCGACAGACTGCCCCGGGGAGAGGTTCTTGTAGCTGAGTACGAGGGCGGTTTCCTTCAGTGCGGCGTTCGTCTCCGCGTCCCGTTCCGTTTCCGTGTTCGGGCTCTTGTAATAGGTTCCCGAATTTTCCCGGTTGTTGATGGTCGAAACGGTCAAGTAGCTGGTGTCTGCAGCGGATTCCTGCGCCGTGGAGGAAATTTCCACTTCGCTGCCGTCGACGATGGCCGTCTGCGTGTTGCCCGTCGAAGAGGTGACGTATTTGCTTGAAACGTCGGAGGATTCCCAGGAGTTCCCCATCACGCCCAGACTTGCGATTTGCACCTTGGCTTCCGCGACGCCGTTCGAAATCTTTCCCATCCAAAGTCGGGAGAATTGCGCTTGGGAAAGAATCGTCTGGTAGCTTTCCCCGCTGGGGGTGACAATCGTGTCGTATTGGTCCAGCGGAATCTTCCATTTGCGCCAACCGTTCTTTAGCGTTTCGTAATTGGCGTCGTCGTTGTCCGAAAGGTCTATCCGGTAGCGGACGAATCCGATGTCCAAGTCGAGGGAGCCGTTCTTGTTGATGTCCTCCGTGTCGTAAGCGCGTTCGCCGGAGTTCCCTTCCGTCCCGTTGATGGCGACAGGCGGGTCGCTTTCGTCGTCCAGGTCGTCGTCGAAGTTGTCTCGGGCGATGTCCGTGTTCGTCGCGTCCGAATTCGCGCTGGTCCGTATCGTGCTTACGCAACCGTTCATGCGGCAATCCCAAATTGTCAAATGTTCGTCGGATCCGGAAACCCCGTCAAGTCCCTTGTCGTGCAAAGCAGTCGTCGTTCCCAAGTCGTTTTCGCCGTCGTATGTGCCGTTCGGGGCGTCTCCGTTGATGGACAAGTCTTCGCTCACAAGGCCCAAGTCCAAATAAAGGCTTCCGACGTTTCCGCGTGCGACGACTTCGATGTATTTCATGTCGCTCAAGTCTTGGTAATAGCTCGAATTCGGCCGCATGATGCCGCCCCAACTGTTGCCCACCAAATTGTCGTTAGGCCGGAGCGTCAGTTTGAGAACTGTCAGCCGTTGGTTGTCGACGTCGCTGTTCCCCACTGTCGGGTAGATGTGTTTGTACAAGACGGTGTTGTTGCTGTGCCAGATGAATTCGCCCTTGTGCTTGTAGTCCAGGTTTTCGATGTAGGTGCTCGGATCCGTGTCGACTCCTCCCGGAGGGGAGGCCGGATACCAGGAAAGCCGCGAGAGCGGATACACCAGCCCCGATTCGCTCGATTCAAAATCTTCGAGGAGAGCCGTTTGGCCGCTGCTCGTGTTCGCGTTGTGGTAGCTGCTCGCGAATTCCGCTTCGAAACGCCAACTCGAGGCCGCCTTCGTCTCGATGCCCGGAATCCAGTTCACCAAATCCGTCATCCACTGCGCCGTGTCTTGCAGGCGCAAGTTCATTCCCCAGAGGAAGCTCGAATACGGCTCGCTGCCGAGAGTCGGGGTGCTGGCCGTCGTGCTCTGGCTCTTGTAGAGGGCGGTGATGCCGAACAGGGAGCCGTCTCCGAATCCGTAGCGCGAAAGGGGAAGCTCCGCCCGGGCGCCCAGCAGCACCTTGTTGTCGATTTCGAACAGAGGCTCGCATTCAAATTCCACCGAGATTTCCTTGTTCGGGTCCAAGGCGGTTTCGCTCAGAAGTTCAATCTGACCGAGTTCGTAGTTGACGTCGTAATCGACCCCGCGAGTGAGAACGGTGGAGCCCGCTTTCAGTTTTTCGGAACCTTCGGAAATGTCCATGCAAGTCCCGGAGCTGACGGAGTAGCTCGAACTCGGATCGCGGACGCTGATGACGGAATTCCGCCTCTTCCCGACGCTTTCGAAGTAATAGCGATTCGTGTACTTGCTCCCCAAGTTTGAAACGGGCAGCTTGTAAAGGTTCGCCATGGCTGCGGAAGAATCCACGTTGCGGAACGGCTCAAGGCAGTTCTCCCGCGCGCGCGCCGAAGAGTTCGCCCCGGAATACCAAGACAGCGGACGGCACGGCAGCCACATTTCCCCCGTGTAGGAACCGGATGCGTCCTTCTTGAAAATGGTCGCGTCTCCCGTCAAGATTGTGTTCGTCGTCGTGTCGACAAGCCCTAGCGTCTTCAAATACGACCCGGAAACTCCCGACTTGTTCTTGACGCGCAGGACGAAGCTGGATGCGCTCTCGTCCGAGATTCCGATGGAATAGACGTTGCGGAGCATCAACTTGTCGATGTCCGTCAGTTCCGAAAGGGTCGCGTCCCATTGGATGAGGACAACCCGGGAGCCGTCGTTCACGGTCGTACCCGCACGCCCTGTACCGTCGTCAGACCAGCTGGCGGCGATGAGTGTCGATTTCGAAGCTCCGAGCACTTTCACGATGCCCGTCTTGCTGTCGTAGGAGAAGTCGTTCGACGACATCGGCACAAGCCTGTCGATTGTCTTTTCCACCGTCGCCCCGGAAGGCGTCGTGTAGACGGCGACGACCTTTTCCACGACATTTGTCGTCGTGTTCGTCGGAGCGCGCTTGTAGAGCTTCAAGTTCGTCGCCGCGTAGGGTGACGTCGAACGCCCGGCGAGGCCCGCGCTGATGTAGTTGTTCCGCGCCGCGTGATTCACGAAGTAATAGCGGTAAGCGATGAACTGCTTGTCTTGAATCTGGAATTCCGTCGTACTGGAACTCGCGTTTATCGTGTATTTCTCCTGGCTGCCGCCGTCTTGGGAAGCGATGGTCGTGAGCCACCAGTCGCCGAGTTTCCATTCCGCCTTGATGCCGAAAAGGCCCTTGTGGTTTTCCGAATAACCGGTGAGTTCCGTCCCAGGAAGGGCGAGCGACGTCGTCCCGGCTTCTATCCGCTGCAAGATGTAATCCTCGAACTCGCCTTTGTACGATTCTTCATAGACGACGCGGATCTGGTTCTTCGCCCCGAGGCCGCTTTCCACGTTGTTCACTTCCACGGTGATGTATGGGCCGATTTTCCCTTTCACAATGAAGCTGGGGTCGTAAGTGAGCGTCGGGCTGGGGAAGAGATTGTCCTTGGTGCTGCCCGGAGCGTCGTCCTTTTCCCCGCGTCCGGAAAGCCGGATGTCCATCGTCCCCTGGAGGAGCAGTTTCGGCTTGTCGAACCCGAAGTCCTTCATCCAAGAGGGCATGTTGATGGGGATGTCGATGTCGTAGAGGGTCGCGTTTTCCGGTTCCGAGTAGCCGCCGTTGTTCTGGCCGGCGAATGAATTCAGCCAAAGCCTGTTGAACCCGATGTCGTACATGTCCGACACGTAAGAGGCGAGTTCCGGGTAAGTCGCCGTCCAAAGGGACATCGTGTCGCGATTGATGGGGTTGACGTATTTCTTGGTCACCTCCATTTCGCGGTTTTCAAAGTTGATTTCGTGGTCGTAACGCTCGTTCTTCGGCGGCTTCATCAATTGGGAGTTTTGTCCGACGCCGCTTTTCGGCGCAATTCCCGAAAGAGGGGTCACGTTGGGCGGCAGCGGAATGTATTGCACGGAGGAGTTCGCCGAAGAATTTTTCTCCATAGACGAATCGGCCGACTCCTGGGCTGGGGTCAGCGCAAGCGATAGGGCTACGGCGGCCAAGAGCCGTTTCATTCTAGACAAAATCCGGCCATAATTCTCCACTTGGGTCTCCCCTCGACAGCGGCGGCGAAGGGAAATCCACAAAGTACCGATAGAAAGTAAAAAATTTGGGCGGGGAAAATCTAGCTTTGGCGCGAAATCCGCTTGAGAAAAGGCGACGGGGGCGTTTTGGAATGTGGATGGTGGGCGGCGTTGCGCCTTGGCGGGAAAGACGCCCGTGGACAAAATGTCCAGAAGAAATTCTTCGAGCGGTCTGTCCGGAGAGGGCTTCTGCGTATATTTTTCAGGATATGGACTTTTTTTCGGAAGTTGCGGACTATCGGGATTACCTCAAGGCTTATTATGAAAAGCGCAAAAAGGGGATGCCGCTCTACTCTTATCGGATGATGGGAGACAAGCTGGGGCTCGATTCGAGCCATCTGTACCGCATTCTCCAAAAAAAACAGCACTTGCCCGCACATGCGCTCGAAGCGGCGAAGGAACTCCTCGGGATTTCCGGTCGGGCGGCGGAATATTTCAACTTGCTCTACTCGTCGAACGTTTCCAAGGACCCCGCACAAAAGGCGGAGCAGATGGCGAAGGCCGTTTCCCTGCGGGACGTGGAACGCCGAAGCCTCCAGAATGCCGAACTCCGTTTCTTGGAAAATGCAAGCGTCCCCGTCGTCCGCGCTTGGCTTGAAATCAATGGCGGCGTTTCCGATGCGCGTCAAATCGCCAGGAGCCTTGTTCCGCAAATCACGGAAGCCGAAGCGAAAGAGGCCGTTCAAATCCTCAAAGACGCGGGGCTTGTCAAAAGGATTCCGTCTGGGAGGCTTGCCCTGACGGAACCGCACTTGACCGTGAGCGGAACCGAAAAGGCGGTCGCCGTCCGAAAATTTCAAAAGCAGGCCTTGCGCTTGGCCGGCGAAGCCTTGGAAAACATCCCGGCAAAGGACCGGAACATTTCCACCCTCACCCTTTCCGTTGACGGGGAATGTTTCGAAGACCTGTGCGACATGGCGAAGGAGTTTCGCCGTTTGGTGCAAAAGAGGGTGGATTCCGTGAAACGCCCCGATCGGGTGATGCAATTTTCCTTGGCGTTTTACCCGGTGACCGTGACGAGGGAAGAATGAAACGACTCCAACAGCTTTGCTGCCTGGCTGCGGCCTCCTTTCTCGCCTGTTCCCAGGGCGAAAAAACGGCGGGTTCCACCTTCGAAACGGAAAATTCCGTCGCAAAAATCTTCATCGTCACACCCGAAGGGGTTCCTGCGGCAAACCGGACGGTCGAAATTCACCGGGAAGACTTTTTGAAAGGCGTCGATGCGGATTCCGCAACGGCGCTTTTCGGCGGTCGGGACAGCTCCGAAACGGATGAATCCGGAATTTTGACGCTGGACTCCATCGTCCCGGGGGATTATTGGGTTGAAGTCAAGGCTCATTTCGGCGAATCCCTTCGGCTCGGCGTTTTCCCCGTCAGCATTTCGGGCTCCATGTCGGATTCCGCAGGGACTTTCTCCGTAGAGGAAAATCTTCCGGCAGCCCTTTCCGGGCGCATCCAGACGGAAAAATTCCCCGTGTCCATTTGTCTGCGCGGCACAAGCCACGCCGTGGATGCCGATTCGAACGGGAACTTTTCATTCGACGGCCTGCCTCGAGGGCGTTTTGAAATCGCCGCCGTTTATGCGGGAGTCGTCCTCGGGCGCGATTCCGTTTCCGTCGAACTTTCAAACGAATCCGTCGTCCTGTCGGACACGGCGACGAAAGCCTTCTTGTTCGAGGATTTCGAAGACGGTGTCGGGGGATGGTACACTTCCGTTTCGGAATATGCGACAGCTTCTTTGGTATCGGATTCTGCGGGGCGCGGCCGCGAAGGTCTTGCCGCCCACTTTAAATGCCAAAACGATTCGGCGAACAATTGGGCGTTGATGGGCCGCTCCTTCGGCGGACCCGGGGACTTGAGCGGTTTGGACTCGGTCTCCTTTTGGGCGCGCGGCGACGTCAAAAATTACATCTCTCTCGCATTTGACGTTTTGGCGGATAGCGTTGCCGAATACGAAAGTGGAAAATCCTGGCAACACTTCGAGATCGATTCGGCGTGGGTGCGTTATACAGTCACCCCGAAGACTTTGCTCGCTCCGGACAGCATCGGCGGGAACGTCGGTTGGGATGCAGTCAAGAGCCACGTGACGAACATTTCCATCTTCGGGGGCGCGGGCGGCGAAGTTTGGATAGACGACGTCACCTTTTACGGGGTGGAATTCCCCTGAAGTTGGGCATCACTTCATTTTGGTGAGGTAAGCCGGGGCGGAACCGTACCGGATGATGCTGTCTAGAGTGCGCCCGAGTTCCCAATCCTGTTCCTTCAGGCGGCTGCGAAGCAGGGCGACAAAGACTTCCATCAACATTTCGCAGTCGTAAACGGCGCGGTGCATCTCGCTGTTGTCGATGTTCAGCTTGATTTGTCCCCTATCCCGACTGAACATGTGGGCCAAGTCGCCGAGCTTGTGGCTGGAAAGTTCCGGGCGAATCGACTTGGCGATGCGCAGACTGTCGACAATCGGGTTCCCGGGGAGGAGCTGGGGGTTATTCTTGTAAGCGACGTGTAGGAATCCTGAGTCGAAGTCGGCGTTGTGCGCGACCAGAATGGCCTGTTGCCCGCAAAATCCCGTGAACTTGCGAAGGGCGTCGCGAACTGGCGGGGCGTTTTCCACCATTGCGTTCGTGATGTGGTTTATCCGGGTGGCGGAATCGGGAATCATCCGTTCGGGCTTCACAAAGGTCTGGAACTCTCCGAGTTTCTTCGGCCGGATGACGCCGCCATCGTCATAGACGGTGAATTTCACCGCCCCGATTTCAACGATTTCATCCCCTCCTTTGGATGAAAGCCCGGTGGTTTCCAAATCAAATGCGACAAATGTGGAATAAATCACGATAATACCTTCGGCAAAAAAAATTCGTCTCCAATAATAGCTTAAAGCGCTTGTCAATTTTGACAATTCCGGGTTACATTTCTCGGATTTTTAGCGTCACCCTTGAAAAGGGGAGGGGGATGTTCGCCCGGTCCCAGGTGGACAGGGAAATCTTTGCCGCATACCGGGCCTCTAGCCTCCAAACGGGGACGTCCGCCTTGTCCGCAAGCCAGCGCGTCCCGGGCTTTTCGACGCGGGCGGGGCCCTTCGGACCGTCCATGGCCATGGCGCAGGGGACTCCCGTTTTGAGCAAACCGAGCATTTCCCGTATTTCAAGGCTTTTGGCGGAACTCGAACCGCGGATGACCCGATACCCCAAGTTCGCCGCGATTCTCGCCAAGAGTTCCCCGTCCGCGCTGGCCGAGATGAAAGCGGCGAATCCCTTTCCCCGGAACGCCGCCGTTGCGGCGAACAGATCTTCGTGCCACAAAGCCAAGACGCCTGTTTGGGGCGGTTTGGCGGACCACTCCGTCCGGATTTGCAGGGTCGAAAGCCAAATTTCGATGATTTTACAAAAAAAACGCCTTTTTAAGGAAAGTTTCGCAGCCATTGCCTTGGAAAATTAAAAAAAATTCCTATTATTTAAACAGATTGGCGACGTACCCAAGTTGGTAAGGGACGGCTCTGCAAAAGCCCCATTCCTCAGTTCGAGTCTGAGCGTTGCCTCGAAAAGGCGGATTTCAATCCGCCTTTTTTGTGTTTGAACCGATTATTCTAAGTTGGAATTCACGAGGGAATGAAAATTCAAAGTTTACAAATATATATTCTTTACTATGAAACAATTTCAATTTGAATATGCCAGCATCGGGAAGCTCAAACGGGAACTCGACAAAATCAACCAATGGAGAAAGTCCCGCATCACTTCCCGCGTCATCTTCGAGTGTTATGCCGAAGACATCGACAGGGAGCAAATTGAAAGTACTTGCGAAATCATCGAGCAGGAAATGCCGGACGCCCTTTACATGGGATGCTCTTCGAACGGGAACATTATCGAGGGTGGGCTTTCCCATGCGCCGATCGGGGTCGTCTGCACTATTTGCGAATTCCCGTCTACCGAAGCGAAGCTGTTGCACTACACCTTGGACGAGGATTCCGTCGATTCCGTCGTCGAGCAGTTGAAGCGAGAAGTGCAAAAGAACCCTTGGGTCAAGGCCATTTCCATGCTGGTCACGATTCGCGGCATGTCGATGACCCGATTCTGCGATTCCATTTCCGAAATCAATCCCGACATCCAGATTTTCGGCGGCGGAGCGTTCAATCCGGATTTGAACAACGACCGGGCCTGCGTCTTCAGCAAGATGTGCGGCTACACGGAGAAGGGCGTCGTCTTCCTCCTCTTGGGCGGTGACGATTTGAACGTGATTTCCACCCACATCACGGGATGGAAGCCCCTCGGGAAGGTTTTCAAGGTCACCAAGGCGAAGGGCTGCATCCTCCAGGAATTGGACGGCCTCCCGGCTTACAACGCTTACTACCGTTATCTGAACATTCCGAACGACGAGCATTTTTTCAACAACACTCTCGAATTCCCGTTTTTCTACAGGCATCACGGCATAGACATCTTGCGCGCGCCGGTGTCTAGCAATCCGGACGGCTCCCTCACCATGACGTCGGATATCGAGGAAAACGTCGCGGCGCGGATTGCCTACGGAGACCCTTGGACAATCCTCAAGAGCATCCAGGACGACGGAAAGAAGATTGCGGATTTCCAGCCGGAAGTGGTCAAGCTGTTCTCTTGCGCGGCGCGGCTCACCTATTGGGGGGCGGATGAAGTGAGCAAGGAAACGTTCCCGTTTCAAAATATTGCGCCGACTTCGGGCTTTTACACTTCCGGCGAATTTTTGAGGACGGGCTGTTTTTTGAACCAGCACAACGTCACCTTGGTCATCGGCGCGTTCCGCGAAGGGGAAGTCGACGAGAGCGTGCACCTTGAAATCCAGAGCGAGCTGCTCTACGGCAAAGTCCCCATGATCAATCGCTTGGCGACGTTCATCGATGCGGCGACGGTGGAGCTTGAGGAGGCGAACAAGAAGCTCGCGGAAATGGCCATCACGGACAGTTTGACGGGGCTTTTGAACCGCGCCGAGATTCAAAATCGGATACGGCAATGTTTGGATGCGTTCCAAAGCGGCATGGCGGGGTTTTCCCTGGCGATGCTCGACATCGATTTTTTCAAACAGGTGAATGACTCTTTCGGGCACAAGGAGGGCGACAACGTCATCGTCAAATTGACGGAAATCATCCGGCAGACCTTGCAAAAGATTGCGCCGAAAGCTTCCGCGGGGCGTTGGGGTGGGGAGGAATTCATGTTGCTCTTGCCGGGGGCGGACCTCGCCGATGCGACGCTTATCGCCGACGTCATCCGGTCTGCATTCGCCGCGGTCGATTTTCCTTTCGCCCACCACAAGACCGTTTCCGTAGGCGTCACGGCGGCACAAAAGGACGATTCGGTCGACACTTTGAGCGTTCGGGCGGACAACGCCCTTTACGACGCCAAGAATCAAGGGCGCAACCGGATTGTCGCCAAATGAGGCCGGAGATTTTATGAAAAAGAAGGAAAAGTTGGACTCCCTGTTCGATGCGTTTTCCATCGTTTGCAGCGGCATGTATGTTTACGTCTGCGACATTGAACAGGACATTTCGCGCTGGTCCAAGTCGGCGGTGGAGTATTTCGGTTTGCCTTCGGAATACATGGAGCACGCCCAAGGCGTTTGGAACGAACATTTGCACAAGCTGGACAGGGAGTATTTCAACGAGAGCGTTGACGCCATTTTCAACGGGACGGAAGAGACTCACTCTCTGGAATATCGGGCGAGGACGCGCAACGGCAATTACGTTGTCAGCATTTGCCAAGGGGTCGTCGTAAAGGATGAAAGCGGAAAACCGGAATATTTTTGCGGGGCAATCAAGAATCATGACAGCGTGAGCTATGTCGACGCCGTGACGAATTTGCGAAGCCTTTACGGTTTTTTGGACGACTTGCAATCCTCCATCTGGCAAAAGAAGCGGCAAACCATTCTGATGATTGGCATCGAGAACTTTTCCCGCACGAACGACATTTTCGGTTACACGTTCGGCAACCGCGCCTTGAGAAAGTTCGGAAGTCTCTTGCTCGCGTCCTTTCGCCGCGAAGGGGCGGTCTATCGTTTGGACGGGACCAATTTCGCCGTCGTTTCTAGCAAGAGTTCCGTTGAAAGGCTCAAAGAGATTTACTTGGAAATCCAAGAGTTTTGCGCGAAGAAGTATTACGTCGGTTCAGACCGTTTGACCCTTTCCCTCTGTGCCGGGGCCGTCTCCGTCGACAGCTTCGACATCAGCGCGGACACGGTCTATTCCTGCCTCAAGTTCGCGCGGCACGAATCCAAGGAAAACTGTCACGGGGAACTCTTCGTTTTCAAAAATTCCATCGACGACGAAACGAGAAACCGGCTCGCCCGATTGAACGTCATCCGGGAGAGCATCGTCGACAATTGCCAGGGATTTGAACTCTATTACCAACCGATTGTCGATGCGGAAACGGAAACCCTTCGCGGTGCGGAAGCCCTCATCCGCTGGAAGAACGAGGAGTACGGCCTGGTCCCACCGATTATGTTCGTTCCCATTCTAGAGCAAGACAGCCTTTTCCCGGAACTCGGCAAGTGGATTTTGAAGGAGGCGATGCTCGCCGGGAATCGAATTCGGCGAAAATATCCGGACTTCATCATCAACGTGAACCTTTCCTACGCGCAGCTTGAACGGACGGATTTTGTCGATACGGTTTTCGGGCTTTTGGAAGAAACCGGCGTCCCGTCGAAAAACCTTTGCCTGGAAATCACGGAACGTTGCCGTTTGCTCGATATGAACCTGTTGAAGGAAATCTTTTTGAAGCTCCGCGAACGGGGGATTCGGTTGGCAGTCGACGATTTCGGCACGGGCTTTTCTTCGCTGAACGTCTTGCGAAAGCTCCCCGTCGATTGTGTGAAGATCGACAGGGACTTCGTGCTGAACATCCAAACCGATCAAGGCGACAGGAACACGGTCAAGTTCATTTCGGATTTGGCGAATTCCTTTGAAGCGAAGGTCTGCGTCGAGGGCATCGAGACTCCGGAAATGCGCGATGTCTTGCGGGAATTCCGGGTGGAAACCTTTCAAGGATTTTATTATTCCAAGCCCCTCCCTCTTGACGAATTTTGTCGAAAGTTCTTGGACGAATCCGAGAACGATGCCCGTTGATTTTAAGGTGGGGAAAGAAAAAGGCGACTCGCGAAGAGCCGCCTGACTTTTAGAAGAATCGGAATTTTGGAAAATCAGGATTCGAAAAGCCACGTGGAAAGATAGCGCTCGCCCGTGTCAGGAAGCAGAGCGACGATTGTCTTCCCCTTGCTTTCCGGGCGTTTGGCGATGGTCAGCGCCGCTTCGAGGGCCGCTCCGGAAGAAATTCCGATTAGGAGGCCTTCTTCCTTGGCCGCGCGCCGTGCTGCGGTTCCCGCCTTGACGTCGTTCGTCAAATAAATTTCGTCGACGACACTCGGGTCATAGACCTTCGGCACGAATCCCGGCCCGATGCCTTGAATCTTGTGGGGGCCGGAGGGCTTTCCGGAAAGGACTGCGGAGGTGTCCGGCTCCACGACGACAATCTTCACGTCCTTCTTTTGGCTCTTCAAGTATTTGCCGACTCCCGTCACCGTGCCGGCCGTCCCCGCTGCGGAAACGAAGACGTCGACCTTGCCTTCGGTGTCCTTCCAAATCTCGGGACCGGTCGTTTTGAAATGCACTTCCGGATTGGCGGGGTTCTCGAATTGCTGCGGGATGAAGGAATTCGGTGTCTGGGCGGCGAGTTCGTTCGCCTTTTCGATTGCGCCCTTCATTCCGGACTTTCCGTCGGTGAGGACCAGTTCCGCGCCGAGAGCCGCGAGGAGCTTCCGGCGTTCGACGCTCATCGTCTCCGGCATGGTGAGGATGATGCGGTAACCCTTGACTGCCGCGACATAGGCAAGCCCGATTCCCGTGTTCCCGCTGGTCGGTTCGATGATGACGGAATTCTTTTGCAGTTTGCCGTCCCGTTCCGCAGCTTCGATCATTGCCAGGGCGACGCGGTCCTTGACGCTGGAAAGCGGATTGAACGATTCCACCTTGACGTAGACTTCGGCGTCGCTGTCGTTCAGTTTGTTGATGCGGACTAGCGGCGTGTTTCCGATCAAGTCCGTGATTTTTTCGACTTTCGCCATGATATCTCCTTGGATGTTCCCAGGTTAAAGATTTCGTAAGACAATATAAATCGGGAAAAAACTTTCGGCAACGGGAAAACCCTACTTTTTTGCTAGGGATTTGAAGGAATTTCCCGGATTGCGGCCTATTTCAGCCTGTTGAACTTTTGCATTTCCCGGTCGAGCAGGATGTCGACATATTTGGCGTATATCAGGGTGGTTTCCAGGTTGCGGTGACCGAGAAGCTTGCTTGTGACCGGGAGTGGGATGCCTATCGTGATGCAGGCCGTGGCGAAGGTGTGCCGCGCCATGTGGCAGTGGAGGTATCGGTGGCAGCCGAGCTTTTTCGCCGCCTTCCGGAGGTGCTTGTTGAAAGTCGAGTTGTCCGGAATCTGGAAGATGAATTCGCCGAGACCTGCGGTCAGGAGCATCCGCGCTTGGATGGGAATCGGGATGTAGACGACGTCCCCCGTCTTGTGCATTTCCTTGTGGATTTTCCCGTTCACGATTTCATTTCTTTTGAGGGTTTGCAAATCGCCGAAGCGCAGCCCGGTGAAGCAGGAGAAGAGGAAGACTCGCATCGATTCCCGTTCCCTGTCCGTCAAATCGGATGCGTCCAAGAAGTTCAGATAGAGCTGTTTGAGTTCCTTTAAGCTCAAGAATCCGCGGTTCGAGTGCGCGCGGGGAATGCGAATCTTGGCGAACGGGTCGCTCCCCATCTTCCCGTCTTCGATGAATTTGTGCGTAAATATGCGGAAGACGGAGAGCGCCTTGTTGACCGTGGCCGGCTTGTTCCCGATTTCCACCAAATGACTCCGATAGGCGCGAACGAAATCCACGTCGATGTCTTCGATGGCGATGCCCGGGGAAAAGAGTTCGATTTTTCTCAAATTCCAGTAGTATGTGCTGACGGTGAGCTTGGCCAAGTTTTCCGCCTCTTCTTTCAAATATTCATTTGCCAAATCGATGAAACGCATAAAGCCTCCTTGTTTTTTTTGGGCTGGGAGCTTTATAGAAACAATTGGTCTGCGGAGGGGGGGAGCTTTGCCGTTCGTTCAAAAAGAAAAACCCGGACGTTCTGTCCGGGTTTTTGAAAGAGAGAATCTTTACTTCAAAATGACGCGCGCCGTGTGGCGGCTGTTGCCCTGTTTGACGACCAAAATGGCCGGGCCGCGGAATCCGCTCGAAAGTTGCACGGAGTTCGTGCCGAGGGAAGTCCGGACAGTTTCGCTTGCGATGGACTGCCCGAGCGAATTCATGAGGGAGACTGTCGCCGTGCCGGCGGCGTTTGCATGGAATGTGGCGGAGACTGTGCCCGGGGAGACGGCAATGCGAAGCCCGGATGCAGCGGATGCGACGTTCGGTTTGGAAATGGCGAGCGGGTTCGTGCTCGGGACGAGGACTCCGGTGGCGATTCCTTCCAAGTCGGGGAGGCTCTTGTTGAAGTCGGCGAGAGTGTCGCTTCCCGAACCGTCGCATTTGACCAAGGTGAAGTCGTCAATGGTGACGGTGCCGCTCAGCTGCGTTCCGTAAACGTTCAGTCCTATCGCCATCACGTTGCTCTGGTCGGCCAAATCCAGTCCCGAAGAGCCCAACTGGACCGTGTAATGCTTCCAGGACGTGGAAATGTCCGTTTCGGAGAAGTTGTAATCAGACCATGTCCAAGCGGAGCCGCTCATGGCGAAGAGGCTGAGGGATGTCCAGCCGTAGGTTTCCCCGTCGATGGGGCCGTTCGAGGCGATGTTCACCTTGGCGGTGAAGTCCACGGCGCAGTAGCCCGTCCAATCCTTGCCGCCGACGTTGAGCCGCATCGTGCCCGTTTCCGAAGAGTCCGTCCGCGCGCTCGTGTAGGTGATTTGCACGGCGTTGTTCGAGTTGTCCCCGGCCCAGGCGACGAGGGAGTCGATGTTGCTGTAGGGCAGGGAGTCCAGCCCCCAGGCGACGCGCATCGCGTTCAGCACGTCGTAATCCAAAATGCTCCCGACGGTTTCCTTTTGGCGGCGGACAATCGTGTTGTCGTCAACTCCCTCCGCTCCGGTGTCCCAGGCGAACGGGACAAAGCCGTATTGCTTGGAAAGTTCGTTCACGCGTTTATACCAAGCGGCGCGAGACTTCAAGTGCCGACGGACGTTCGCCGAATCGTTGATGGCGCTCAGACGCTTGATGGCCGCGTATTCCCCGATGACGACGGGAATGCCTTTGTCCACGAAGTCCGCCTTGAGCATGGCGAAGACGGAATCGGTATAAGCCGGCCCTCCGTAAAGATGGTCGTTAGTTGCGTCCTTCTCCTTGTCATAGTTCGCGTTGTGTTTTGCATCCGTCTGGGAATAGTTTTCTTCGCCCCAATAATAGAAGCTGTTTCCCCAATCCGCATCTTCCGTCATAAGGGAGAACTGGTACGGGTAGAAGTGGAATTCCGCCATGAGGTAGCCGTCGCCCGCCGGGTCGTTCGGCATGTTGTCCTTGAGGAGGGTGTGCATCAGGGATTCGTCCGTGCGGGGGGCTTGCACGACAATCGTGCGGGTGGCGTTGTTGCCGCCCGTGGCGCGGACTGCGGAAATCATCGTTTCATGATAGCGGTTCAGCAGAGCCATTCTTTCTTCTTCGAATACGACTTGCTTGCCGTCGGAGAGCCATTTGTCGTTCACGCCGGGTTCGTTCGCGCTGCCGAAGAGAAGGTGCTCGTCGTAATCCTTGAACTTGGTTGCGATTTGCGTCCAATAAAGCCCTTGGAGGCGGTTGATGTTGGCCGTGTCCGCCGTGGAGGTCTCCGTGTCGCTGACCTTGGTGACTCCCGGAATCATCACGTTGTCTTCGAGCCAGCCCGTGTCCCAGTGGCTGTTGAGGAAGGCGTACATGTCGTTGCCTATGACGTAATCGACGACGGTCTTGACGGAATCCAGCCAAGATGCATGGATTGTGCCGGTCGTCGGGTCGGAGTGCGTGTACCAGGCTGTCGGGATGCGGACGGAGGTGAAACCCGCCGCCTTGAGGGAATCGACGTAGGTCTTTGTCGGCAGTTGGTTGCCCCAGCAGCTCATGTCCGCGCAGGAGGAGCTGATGGGAACTTCCATCGTGTTGCCGATGTTGATGCCGAAACCCATCTGTTTTTGGACTTCTGTCGCTGTCGGGAGGGCAAAGCTTTGGACGGCCATCAGGCCGAGCGCCGCCACGGGAAACCATTTCTTCATAAACACCTCTGAAAAAAGATGCGTTAAATTTAAACTCCGAGGACGGATAACGCTCGAATGTAAACTTTTGTTAATTGAAAACCGTTTTGCAATATGCGGAGGCTCACTTCGGCGTCGCGCATCCGAAATCAGCCGATTCTTTTCCAGGAAAGTTCTTGCCCGGCAAAGAGGGGCACCGCCCCGTCGACGGTTTCCGGGACTTTCCACGGCTCCTTCGCATAGAGGATTTTCTTCGTCTGGCGGGGGATGCGGTAGAAGTCCGCGCCGAATCCGCCGATGAAGTCCGGGAGCTTGTCCATTTGGCCGGCTTCTTCAAAGATTTGGATGAGGACGGGAATGGCGACGGGTGCCGTGTAGACCCCGGCTGCCCCGCAGCAGCACTCCTTTTGGCTTTTGGCGTGCGGAGCGGAATCCGATCCGAAAAAGAATTTCGGGTTTCCGCTGAAGGCGGCCGCCCGCAGGGCTTCGCGGTCTTCGGGGCGTTTGGGGAGCGGTTTGCAGAAATGGTGCGGTTTCAGCGCGCCGCCGACGACATCGTCGAGAGTGTGCAGCAAGTGGTGCGCGGTGATGGTGGCTGCCACGTTCTGCGGCATCTTCAAGACGGCCTCGACGGCCGCCTTCGTCGAAAGGTGTTCAAAGACGATGCGGAGGTTCGGGAATTCTGCGGCGAGGCGTTCCACGCGGCGGATGAATGCCGGTTCCCGGTCCAGGCAATAGGCGGACGGCTCCTCTCCGTGGATGCAGAGCACGAGTCCCAATTTTTCCATTTCCGAGACGACGGGGAAGATGGATTCAAAATCCGAGATGCCGTCTTCGCTGTTCGTCGTCACCCCGGCCGGGTAATATTTCCCGGCGACGGCCCCCGCCCGTTTCATTTGTTGCAAATCGCCCGCGGAAAGTCGCGGATTCAATTTGAAAGTCATCAACGGTTCTAGCCCCGGCGCTGCCGAATGGATTCGGGCGCGGTAGTCTTCAATCTTTTGTGCGCAGTCGATGGGGGGATTCGTGTTCGGCATCACCAGGACGCGGCCGAATTCGGCGGCGACCGTCTTGGCGTAGTTTTCGAGGAGCGCGCCTTGGCGAAGGTGCACGTGGAAATCGTCCGGTAGGGGGAGCTGCAAAGTGTTCACGCAAGGGAAGATAGCTTTTTGGCGTTTCCCGGTGAAGGGGAGTTCCCGTCGGCAGCCAAAATAATCGGCCGTTGTTATATTGAAGCCCATGCTGCGTTCCCTTGGATTCCTCGCGATTCTCCTCGCTTCGATGTTTTTCGCCTCTTGTGGCGGGGAACCCGATTTCCGCAGTGCCGAGCGGCTTCAGTTTTACCGTTCCTCGCCGCCGAACGTCAAGTCGGATTTCGAAGTCTTTTTGGGGAACTTGGAGGCGAAAAAGTACAAAGGCATTCACGGCCCTGTCAAGCGCGTTTCCCAAAAGAGTTTTTTGGTCGCCAAGGACGAGAACGGCAATTTTCTCGAACCGCATTTTTCCGGCAAGGTCGAAATCCATTATCTGCCGGACGGTTCCATGGCCGACTTTTCCAGCTACGACAGCTCCGGTTCCTTGAACACCTTGGCCTTGACGATTCACAAGGCGAACCGCCGCGAAATTTACGTCCATCTGTTCGACTCCGATCGGGATTTCGTCTTTTTTCTTTCGAACGACAACCGCATCATCGAAGAAGGGGCGAACCCCTATTACCGCCAAAGTCCCATCGACAGTTCCTGGACTTCCGCCGACGGCCATTTTTCTTGGGAGGAGGGGGCTGGCCATCGGATTCTCGCTGCCACGGGAGTCTTTCCGAGCGTCAGTTACCGCCACATTTACGCATACGATGAAAACGATTCCCTTGTACGGGTGACGGCGTTCGACTTGGACGGGAAACGCCGGGGCGAGCTGGAACGAGTTTTCAAGGACGGCAAGCTTCGGAATGTGTTTTTCCGTTTTGATGAAAGCCTGTTTTCCAAGAACCCCTTGAATTATTCGGAATCCTACGGATACGATTCCATCGGACGGCTTTCCCAAGTCATCACGCATCGCGCCAAAGGGAATTTTCCGCAAGACGATACGGTTTCTTATCTGTATTCATCGTCGGGGGATTCCACCGTTCTCGAGGTCTTCCACAACGGGAGTCCGGAATCCAAGACCGTTTACGATGCATACGGCAATGCGGTTCTCATGGAATCTTTCGGAGCGTTTGTCTATGAAGGGGCGAACGGGACTGCGGAATCTTACGAGATGGAGCGGATTGTCCGGCAAATCGAATACGAAGGGGAAGCTCCTCCCGGGGATTTGAAACGTGCGGAAGGGGGTGCAAAGAGGTCGCTGACTTCCCTCGCTGCGGACGCCTTTTTTCGAAGCCCTTCCGATTCCTCCGCCTTGTATTGCACTCCGTCTCCGGAAAAGATTCCTTGTTGCAAGTTGAACAAGGTCCCCGGGACTCTCTTCTTGAATTACATTGAAAGCGTCACTTACAAGAACGCGAGCGAAGTGTTCTTGGAGAGGAACTCCCTGTCGCGGCCGAAGCCTGTGTTGGTGCTCGGCGGTGAATGCGCCCTGGTTTTGGGAACGGGCTCGGAGTCGTCCATCCTCTTTGAAAATTCCCAAGTGAATCTCAAACGGAATCCCTTTGGACAATTTTGCGGGGATACGGTTTCTTTTTCGCCGGGGAATTTCCCCTGTGCGTTTTGAAAATTCGGAATCAATTCGCTTTGATGAGCGCGGCGGTTCCCACGAGAACTCCTGCGGCGAGAAGCCCTGCGATTACGAGCAGGATGATGAGCGTCCATTTGAAAAATCGGAGCAGCTTGGTGAGGGGCGCTTGGGGTTTCGCGAGGAATTTTTCCATCAAGTTCAGCCCGGCGGCTAGGGTCACGACCGCGTCGTCGAGCCAACCGAATGCGGGAATCGCGTCCGGGGAGATGTCGATGGGGGAAATGTCGTAAAGAAGCGCTCCTATCGAAAATAGACAGGCCAAAATCTTTTGCCAATTGCCCGTCATGCCGTTTGTCCCGTTCAACGGTTCCTTGTCAATGTCGTGGACTTCAGGGTTTTGAAATTTCATGCGGACTCAGTCGACTTCGAGGACTTTCTTGCTGTTCGTCGAGCCGAGGACGACGCGGACCGCGCTTTTCGGCTTCTTGAAAAACTCGGCAATCGCCTTGCAGACGGCTTCGTTCGCCTTGCCTTCGACGGGCGGGGCCTTGACGTCGACTTTGTAGGAGCCGTCCGGTTGCACGGCGACTCCTTCGCGCTTGCTCCTTGCGTGGACTTTGACTTGGATTTTCATTTACAGCACGACGGGCGACTTGTTTTCGCGCGGGAGTTCCGGAGTCTGTTCCTTTTCCATGGCGGAAAGGAGGTCCGATTGGCTTTTGACCATGGCCCGGATGCGGATGAAATAATTCGTGCGGAGCTGTTTCAGCTGTTCGATTTCCGCCCGGAGGGCTTCCGCTTCGCGCCGCGTGTTTTCCACTTCCTTTTGGGCGCGGGTCTTCGCTTCGGCAATCAACAGCTCGCTTTCCTTTTCGGCGTTCCGCTTCACTTCGTCGAGAGTCTTCTGCATGGTCACGGCCGCATCTTGAATCGTCTTTTCGATTTGCTTGTAATAGCCCACGCGTTCTTCGGCGATTTTCAAACGTTCCGTCAGTTCTGTGCGATTCCTCCCGGATTCTTCGAAAGCCTTGGCGGTCGTGTCCAAAAAGGCCTTGACCTCGTCCGGGTCGAAACCGCCGAAGCGTTTTTTGTGGAAAGTCTGGTTGCGGATGTCTAACGGCGTGAGTTCCATAAAAACCTCGGGTGAAGATGTTTCCAATATAATTATTTGCCGAGTCCGTTCGCGAGGTAGGCCTTCCACGTGGTGGAAAGAATCGTTTCGATGTCGGAATGTACGGCTTCCCAGCCGAGGAGCTCCTTGGCGCGGGATGGGTTTGCGATGAGGGATGCCGGGTCGCCCGGACGTCGTTCCACGATGCGGTAGGGAACTTTTTTTCCGGAGACCTTTTCGGCCGCGCGGATGATGTCCAGGACGCTCGCCCCCTTTTGCGTCCCCAGGTTCACGGTGAAGCTCTTGCCGTTTTGCAGCCTGTCGAAGGCCAGTCGATGGGCTTTTGCCAAATCGTTCACGTGGATGTAGTCGCGGACTCCCGTGCCGTCTTCTGTCGCGTAATCGCCCCCGAATACCAAGACCTCCTTTCGGATTCCCGTCAAGGCTTCCATGACGACGGGGATCAGGTTCGCCGGATTCTTTTCCAAGCCGGAGATGCGCCCCTGGGTGTCGTAGCCGGCCGCGTTGAAGTAGCGGAGCGCGGCGAATCGGACGCCTCGAAGTCTGTCGTACCAATGGAGGAACTTTTCAATGGCGAGCTTTGTGAAGCCGTAGTAATTTTCCGGATCGGTCGGATGGGATTCGTCGACGGGCGTGTATCTTGGGGAACCGTAGACGGCGGCGGAACTCGAAAAGACGATGTATTTGACGCCGTGCTTCGCGGCTGCATTCAAAATGTTCACCGAACCGTTGATGTTGTTCAGGCTGTATTTCTCCGGCTGCACCATGGATTCCCCGGCGGCTTTGAACGCCGCCAAATGCACGAGACCTTCCGGCTTGAAAATTTCCAAAAAAGAATCGAGTTCCGTCGGTTGCAAAATGTCGCCTTGCATGAACTCCGCGTCCGGAAAAAGGTTTTGGCGCAGCCCGGACGAGAGGTTGTCGAAAACGCAGACTTGATTTCCGGCGTCGAGCAGTTCGCGCACCGTGTGGGAGCCGATGTAGCCCGCGCCGCCAATGACCGCTATTTTCATAAAGCCTCCGAAGGTGAAATCGCGTTCAAAGATACAAAAAGGAGCAGTCGAAGGGATGAGGGGCGTATTCAATTAGGAGTTAGGAGTTTAGTTGGCTGTCGAAGGGAGCCCGTCATGTAGAGCAGGATTGGCGTCATGTTGTGTGGAGCGAAGCGCAACGAAACATCTCTTTACTGTAGCGAGATTAACGCCTTCGGCGTATGGTGATGCCGTGCAAAATGAATGCGGGCCTCAGCCGATGGCGTCCAAGACTTCGAACCTTTCGTAGGCGTTTTCCAGGAGCTTTTCCTTCTCGGCCAGTTCCGCTTGGATTTTGATGAGCTTTTCTGCGTTCGTATAAACGGTTTCCGTCCCCAAGGCGGTCTGCAATTCCGAAATTTCCGATTCGAGCTTTTCAATCGTTTCGGGGAGCGATTGGTATTCCCGTTCCTCTTTGTAGCTGCGCTTCTTCTTTTCCCGTTCCCGCTTTTCGGAAATGTCCTTTTGGGGAGGAAGCCTTTGCTCCGCTCCCTTGTCCCGAAGCCTTTTCGCTTCGGCGTAGTCCGTGTAGCCGCCGATGTTCTCGTGGATGTTCCCGATTCCTTCGAATCCGAGGATTTCCGTCGCCACGTTGTCGAGAAAATCCCTGTCGTGGCTGACCGCGATGACCGTCCCCTTGTATTCCGAAATCAGATTCGCCAAAAGGTCTAACGTTTCCATGTCCAAGTCGTTCGTCGGTTCGTCGAGAACCAATACGTTCGACGGATGTGAGAAGAGAAGGGCCAGCAGCAAACGGTTCCGCTCGCCTCCGGAAAGGGCGCTGATCGGGCCTCTTGCGCGTTCCGCCGAAAACAGGAAGTCTTGCAGGTAGCTCAGCACGTGCCGCTTTTGACCGTTCAAGGTGACGTATTCTTGGCCGTCGCCGATGTTCTCCACCAAGGTCTTGTCTTCCCGAAGCCGTTTGCGCATCTGGTCGAAGTAGGCGATTTGCAGATTCGTGCCGAGGCGCACGGAGCCTGTTTGCGGGGAAAGCTCTCCGAGCAGAATCCGGAGCAGGGTCGTTTTGCCGCAGCCGTTCGGCCCCACGATGCCTACGCGGTCGCCTCGGGAGATTTCCGTGGAAAAGTCTTGGATCAGCGGGACTCCGTCATAGGCGTAAGAAACGTTTTCCGCTCGGACGACAAGCTTCCCGGAGCGTTCCGCTTCCGTGATTTGCATTTTGACGTCTCCCGTTCGGCTTCGCCTGGCGGCGCGCTCCTTCCTCATCTGGATGAGGGCGCGCACGCGCCCTTCGTTGCGAGTCCTGCGCGCCTGGATGCCTTTGCGAATCCAGACTTCTTCGCCCGCCAATCTCTTGTCGAACAATTTGTTCGCAGCCTCCTCTTCGGCGAGTGCCGCGTCACGGTGGCGTATGAATTCATCGTACGGGAAATTCCAAGTCCGCAATCTCCCGCGGTCCAGTTCCAAAATCCGGGTGGCGGTCCTGCGGACAAATGCCCTGTCGTGGCTGATGAAGAGAACTGCGCACGGGAGGCGGGAGAGAATGTTTTCCATCCACAAGATGCTGGGGATGTCTAGATGGTTCGTCGGTTCGTCGAGAAGCAGCAAATCGGGTTCCGCGGCGACGGCCCTTGCAAACAGGACGCGCCTTTTTTGACCGCCGGAAAGGGAATCGTACAAAGCGTCCGGGGAAATTCCCGTTTTTCCCAAAATGTCTTCGCTTGCGGCGTGGCGTTCCCGATGCATTCCCGTGACGATTTGGCGCACGGAGCCTTCTAAATGCGAAGGAATCTCTTGAATCATCCGTTCGACGCGGATTCCCTTCTTGCGGATGATTTCCCCCGAATCCGCTTCCATTTCGCCTGTGAGGATTTTGAGCAGAGTGCTTTTCCCTTCGCCGTTTCTGCCCACGAGGCATGTGCGGGTGCCTTCTTCGATGTCGAAGGATGCGTTGTCTAGAAGCGCGGGACCGCTAAAACGGAGATTCAGATTCTTTGCGGAAATGAGAGCCATATGGTCTAAAGATAGGATTATCTCGGCGACGGATGGAATTCAAAAGCCCGAACTGTCGCCGGGGCGGAAAGCTCAACTTTCGCTGTCGGGGGCGTTTTTGGCAAAGACTCCCGTGTCCACGACTTGGCGCGCGAGCATCTTGACGACGGGAATGCAGACGCTGTTCCCCAGGAGCTTCATCCATCGCGGACGGGACGGCGGCAAAATGAAATCGTCGGGGAATCCCTGGATACGGCACGTCTCCTCCTTGGAAATTTTCCGATACCGCTTGGGAAGATAGACTTCTTCCAAAAATTTTTGACGGAATTCCGGGATGGAATCCGCCTGGATTTCGACGGGAGAAATGTAATCGTTCGTGTCGCTCGCCACGAGGGGCGGGTAGATTTTCGACGACGGCAAAAAGATGCGGTTCACGCCGCCAATTCCGGAACTGATTTTGGAATTTTTGAAATCGTAGCGCACTTCCACGCAGCGGACGGCGGACTTTTCCTCCAGCCAGCACAGTTCTTTCGGCACGTTGATTTTCAGCTTCTTCACCTCGCGGCGATTCTTGATGCGGTCGATAATCAAGAAGCCGGATTCGGCAAAGGACAGCAGCGATTTTTCCGATTCCGATTCCGCCTTGGACGCGTCCAAGACTTCGTACTTGTAACGGACTTCCTTGAAAATCTTCATCTTCACCAATTCGCCGATTTCGGAAAGTTCAATGCTTGAATCCAATTCTTGGAAGTGTTTGAGGGAAAGGGGGGTCCCGTCCAGCGGCCCGTATTGCGGCTTGCGCCTATTCTTCAGCAGGAGCGAGCAGATTCTTCGTTGCCGCTCGTTTGCCTTTTGGATGTCCCACGAGTGGATGGTCGTGTCGCCGCCGCGGATGTCGTTGAACAGGAAGTAGTCATTGAATCCGTTTTCGCCGAAGGACAGGCTTTGTTTCGTTCGGTGAAAATCCGCGTTTCGTTTTTGAATCCTTTCCGAGGGGCTTCTTTCGAATCCGTCGAGGATGTCTTTCAGTTGGATTTTGCCGGGGCAAGGCTCGCCGAGGGAAAAGCGGCGGAGGAATTTCTCTTCCCGGAATCCGACGATGTAAATCCGCACCCTTGTCTGCGGAGAGCCGTAATCGTAAGCGTTGATGAGGAACTTTTTCGCGTGATAGCCCGCTTCCGCGATGCGCTTCAAGATGTAGTCGAGGGCTTCCCGGTTCCGAGGGTCCGAAAGTCCTTTCACGTTTTCGAAAATGAAAGCCTTGGGCTTGGATTCTTTCAAAAGGAACAAAGCGTCGTTCCACAGCTGCCCGCGGTCGTCGTCGAATCCCAAGTTTTTCCCGGCGATGGACCAACTTTGGCACGGGACTCCAGCCGTCATGAAGTCGTGCGCGGGCAAGGCCTTCAACTTGGTGATGTCGCCCAAGTTGCCATTTTCGTCTTCATGGAAGTTTTGGGAATATGTGCGGATGGCGTCGCTGGCGATTTCGCTGAATCCGGCGCAGTGTCCCCCGACGCTTTCGAGGGCGATTCGGAATCCGCCGATTCCTGCGAACAAATCCACGAATGAAAATTCTGCATTCATTTCAAAATGTCCTTGTCCATCAAACCGGTGATGACTTGGCGGATTGCAGTTGCGACTTTTTCATTCATATTTCGATTGCCAAATATAAAATTTTGCCCTTGAATCCGTTCGTCAGCACGTCTCCCGGCAATTTTGAAAAATGGCCTGTTGGAAAGTTTCACCGAGAAAAGGATGTGGATAATTTGTCCATGGAATTTGGAGGGAATCCCGTGAAAAGAAAGCTTTCAAAGGATACTTTTGGCAAAAAGGAGACTTTATGCTTTATGGGAAATGGGTTGCGCTTGCCGCGTTCGGAATGCTTTTCGGGTTCGCTTCGGCGGAAAACCCCTTGGTGAGTTATCATTATCTGGCGGATCCCGCGGCCTTCGTCATGGATTCCGCGTTTTACATCATTGCCGACACGGACGACGAAAGCGGCGACGACGGCTACACCATCAAATCGTATTACGCCTTCAGCAGCGAGGACATGCAGAACTGGACGGATTACGGGATGATTTTCTCGGCGGGACGGGAAGTCTCCTATGCGACGGGGGCGTGGGCGCCTGGGGCTGTCGCCGTCGACGGGCAGATTTACATCGTCTATCCGAACGGCGCGAGCGGCATCGGGATGCTCACGGCTTCGAATATCGCGGGGCCTTACACGGATCCGGCGGGAAAGCTTTTAATCGGCGGCTGGGGGAGCTTTGCGGGGAGCGTCGATTGCGATGGTATCGCCTGGTGTTTTGACCCGGCCATTTTCATCGATGACGACGGGAGCGCATACATCACCTACGGCGGCGGGAATTCGGATTCGCGACCCTATGGCGACAATTTCGATTTGTATAAATTAAACGCCTTGACTCCGACGAACGTTTCCCTGGACGTGTCTTCGAAGGTCGCTTTGCAAGGGGCGACGAACTCCTTCGAAGCTTCGTACATCCACAAATACAACGGCAAGTATTATCTCACCTACAACGACAGAAGCCAGCACATCTCCTATGCCATTTCGGAAAACGTCTCGGGACCATACGCTTATATGGGGACGTTCATGGAAAATCCGAACATCAATGGAACGAACATCAACGCCTACAACAACAATCACCACGGCATTGCGGAATTCAAGGGCCACTGGTATGTCGCCTACCACGACCGCCGACTTGCTTTGGCGAGCGAGCATCCGGCGTCCCTCGGGGTCGAAGACCCTGCGCCGGCCTATCACCGAAGCCTTTCCATCGACGAGTTCACCTACGATGGGGAAAAGATGAATCCGCTGAAATTCACGGACGAGGGCCCCGCGCAAATCAAGAACTTCAATCCTTACAAGGCGTATCCGGCCCTCACCAGTTCCAAGCAGAGAAATGTCTCTAGCCGCAGCGATTACACAGCCGGGCGGCCGATTGTACACGTCCTCACTCCCAAGGCTTCGAAGGAATCCTGGATTCGCATTTCCGGAGCGGACTTTGCCGCCGGGGCAAAAAGCTTCTCCGTGACAGCTTCGAGTGTCGCCGAGGGGAATCGTGTGGAAATTCGCCGCGATAGCGTTGGCGGAATCTTGGCCGGTGCGTGCGAACTTCCGCAGACGGGAAGTTGGGGCACTTATGAACGGACGGATTGTGCCGTCGAAAATTTGTCCGGAGTCGTCGACTATTTCTTCCTCGTTTTCAAAGGTTCGGCGGATTCGACGATGGGCATCGTGTCGTGGAGTTTTGAGGCAGTCTCCGACACGGTCCCGCAAGAGCCTTATGGCGTCGTCGCCCGGAAGATTCCGGGGAGAATCGAGGCGGAGGATTACGATGTCGGCGGCCAGGGGCAGTCCTACTTCGACAAGGACGCGGAGAACAAGGGCGCGGCTTACCGGTCTGACGGCGTCGACGTGGTGGCAGTCGACAGCGCGGCGGGGACTTTCGCCGTCGGCTACACGGAACGCGGCGAATGGCTCGAATGGACGGTGGACTTCGAAAAGTCGGGCGCATACGAGTTGACGTTGAACGCGTCTAGCGGGGCGGACGGTTCGGGCTTCTTGTTCTTCATGGACGACGTCGCCGTGACGGACACGGTGAAAATCCCCAACGGCGGAAGCTGGGATTCTTACGGCACGGTCGTCGTGGAAACGTCGGAGCTTCCCGTGGGCAGGCACGTCCTGAAGCTCCTCGTCACCGGGAGCTATGCGAATTTGGACTGGATGGAGTTCTCGGCCGCCGGCGATTCGGCGGAGGGGACTTTGCGGATGCCGAGGGGAAAGAGGCAAAGTCCGGGGACTGTTCGAATGTCCAAGTCCTGGAAACTCTTTGATTTGAACGGTCGTCGGAGACGGTGAGCCGACTTCCGCCGTGCAACAGGGCGGATGGAGCCGATGGAATGTCGCGTGAACATTTAAAAACTTAAAGGCCTCCGCCTTGGCGAAGACCTTTAAGAGCGGGGAGGGCGAGATTCGAACTCGCGATAGGATTACTCCTATACGTCCTTAGCAGGGACGCGCCTTCGGCCAACTCGGCCACCTCCCCCAATTCGGGGATTCCAATTCTAGTTATTTTTGACAAAATTTTCAAGTTCATTTTTTGAAAATTCCCCATTTAACTATTTTTCTCGCAATCTTGCCCCCCAGAAACGGCGAAAAGCCGCTCCCAAGGAAAGGAATGGATGAAAACGTTTGCTAAAATCGTAGCGGCCTTTGGTGTGGTCGGAGTTCTCTGCGCAGTCGTCCTCTATGTCATCGTCTTTCGCATCCTTCCCACGCGGGATCCCGACGGCATTTTCAACCGCCAGAGCATCATGGAAGAACTTTCGGGGGAGTCGCGGGTCTATTATCGGGACGGGGAACGCTTGCTCGGCTCCTTTTTCGACGTGAACCACCGGATTTACGTGCCCTATGGGGAAATTCCCGAAAATGTGGTGAACGCCTTGGTCGCGGCGGAGGACGCCCATTTTTTTGAACACGACGGATTTGACTTTTCCGGATTCGCCCGTGCGATGTTCCACAATCTTCGCGCGGGCCGTTTGCAGCAGGGCGGTTCCACTCTCACCCAGCAGACGGTGAAGAATATTTTTGGGCGCGAAGAGCGGAGCGTCAAGGCGAAGTGGAAAGAACTCATCAACGCCCTTCGGATGGAAAAACACTTTTCCAAGGAGGACATCCTCGAATTTTACTTGAACCAGTTTCACGTTTCTGGAACGGGAAAGGGCGTCGCCATCGCCGCGCAATATTTCTTCAACAAGGATTTGAAGGATTTGACCCTTGCCGAGTGCGCCTTCATCGCGGGGTCTGTCAAGGGACCGTACAACTACGACCCGTTCATCCAGAGAAGCGCCGAACGTCGGGACCGCGCCTTGGAACGGGGAAAGGAGCGCTTGAAATACGTACTCGGGCGGATGGTGGATGAAAGTTACATCTCCAAGAGTCAGATGGATTCCGCCTTGGCCGTGCCGTTAGAGTTCAATCACGGGAATTTCCGCTTTACGCTTTCGACCCAGCTGTCCCGGATAGAGGAAAAATTCGATTCCGACTTTTATCGGGAATTGTTCAAAAAATACGACATCGCGGATTGGCGAAAGGCGCAGCTTCAAATCGTGACGACAGTCGATGCGGATTACCAGATGGCGGCCAAGCGGGCCGTGCAGAACAACATCTCCAATTTGCAGGTGCGTTTGGGCGGATTCGTCCTCCCCAAGTCGGATTTGCCGAACCGGGCCTCGTTTGCGAGAGCGGGCGATTACCTTTACGGGGCGGTGGATTCCGTGAAGTACGATGAGAAGGGGAAGCTTTCGGACATTTTCCTTTCGTTCGGTCAATTGAAAGGGCATGTCGGCGAGGGCGATTTGGACGATTTGGCGAAGCAGATGAATGCGGACGTGAAGAAAGTTCTCTCCCCGCGGCTCGGCAAGGGGGCAGTGTTGCTTGTGAGCGTGAAGGATTCCGTCAAAGTCGACGGGGCGGTCCCCTGCGCCATTGAAACGGAACCCGTTCTGCAGGGGGCGCTTGTCGCCTTGCAAAACGGGGAAGTCATCGCAAGCCAAGGGGGATTCCACAACACGGGATACGATCGTTCCTTTCAAGCGAAACGGCAATTCGGCTCCAGTTGGAAATCAATTCTTTTCGCCGCCGCGTTGAAATATCACTGGCATTATTTGGACGAACTCGAAAATACCTTCAACTTGTTCCAGTATGAAAATGAATTTTATTTTCCGCGCCCGGATCACAAGAACAAGGGGGAGACGGTCAGCATCCTCTGGGCGGCAGTCCGGTCGGAAAACATCGCGAGCATTTGGCTGTTGGATCATCTTTTGGACAAACTTTCCGACGAAGAGTTCGCGGAAGTCGCGGAAGAAAACGGATACGGGCAGCGGGACGGGGAATCCTTTGAAGATTACCGCAAACGGCTGCGGGACGAACACGGTCTCTATTTGAACGATGCCGCAAAAAATGAAATGGAATTTTCGAAGGCGCAACGGGAACTGTTCGAAAAGCTCCTGTACGAAAATCGCCCGGAGGCCGCAAGGGCTGTCAGGAACATGTTCTACGGGAGGAACGTGGAAAGCGGCAAGAAGCGTTTCCGCAAACTGGACAAGTCCTACTTCGCGAATTTCGACCACAACTTCCTCCACTACCTTTCCCTCCTCAAGGAACGCGACTTGAAAATGTTCGACGCGGCGGATTCTTCGGGAGTGTCCGTCCCGGCGGACGAAGAGGTCTATCCGGGATTGAAACTTTCGGACATTCGCCGGTTGAACGGGATGATGGGCGTTCCGCAAGAAGATTCGGAGAATTTGAAAATGGAGGATTTGCGCCATTGGCCGGACTTCAGACGTTCCGTCTCCATGGCGGCCTTCGCCCGCTTCGCCGGTGAAGTGGGAATTCACGGGAAGCTTCGCGAAGTGATGAGCATGCCGCTCGGCGTCAACGAAGTGACGCTGTCCGACATGACGACGGCTTACGAGACCATCCTTTCGGGATTCGTCTACAAATGTGCGGACGGGGAATTCAACGAGCCTTGTTTGGTGAAACGGATTTTGGACAGCGAAGGCCGGGTGATTTTTGAAAATTCCGTGGAACGGAAAAGAGTCCTTTCGGACACGGTGACGGAACAGATGGCCGTGATGCTGCATGCCGTTTTCCAATACGGCACGGCGCGCAGCCAATACAAGAATCTGGTGATGAAATCCCCGTCCGGCAAGGAAACCCTCCTATTCCCGGCGTTCGGAAAGACGGGGACGACGAACGACTTTCGCAACGTGGCGTTCCTAGGCGCGCTTCCGACCTTTGTCCCGGAAAAGAACGGATTCGGGACAGATTCCGTCATCGCCATCGGAAGTTATGTCGGCTTTGACGACAACCGGCCGTTGAAATCCGGCAGGACTCGGATTGCGGGGGCTTCGGGTGGGCTGCCGCAGTGGGCTTCGTTTGCCGAAGACCTGATTGAACTGCGCAAGGAAAACGCCCGGGTGGATTTCTTGGACATCTCGATGCTCGCCAGTGGGAAAGTCCCCCTTCGGATGGGGACGGAGCGGGGGACTCTTTCCGTCCATGCGTTGACGGGGCTTCCGGCGTATTCCGCAGACGACAAGAATTTGCGGAGCGTTCCGCTGCTCGATGTCCCGGGATACACGTCTTCGTTCCAAATGGAGTCCGCCGCCGCCGATGTCGCAAGTTCCGGAATCGTCACGTCCCTTTCGATGCCGACATTCGACGCGGAATCCGCTGCAGTGGCGGACACTTCGGAGCGTGCCGCGCCCACGGCGCAAGGGAATCTCGATCCGCCGTCGGACGACTTCGAACTCCCCGCGGACTTTATCGGCGAAAAGGCTTTCGTCCCCATTGAACCGGAGGAAGGTTTCTGAAAATGAAGGGAAAAATCTTTTTGCTTCTCGGCCTGGCCGTTCTTTTTTCCGCATGCGCCGGAGTCTCCGACCGCGAAGTTCCCGCTTGCCCTTCGGAGCCTTCGCCTTTGGGTGACGCCACCCCTGTGGAAAAGGGGGAAAGACGTGAAGTGCCGAAAGAGGCGGATTCCGTCCCGGTTCAAAAAAATTCCGCAGCGGATTCTTCGGCGGCGGATGCCCATGCGTTTTCGGCGGATTCCCTCGGAGCTGTCGAAAAGGCGGATTCCGCCTTGGCGCTCTTGTCGGAATCCCCGGCGGATTCGTCATCGCCTACTGCGGAACGTCTAGACATCTATGTGGAAATCCCGAAGCTCGTCCGGCGCGCCTTGACCTTGGCGGATTCCTTCTTTGCCGCGGGGAAGTCGGATTCCGCAGCGGCTATCGTGGAACAATTCTTCGTGCTCAAGCCCCTCTGGGAAGATTGGATGGAATGGGCTCGCGCATTGAACGAAAGGATTCGAAACGGGAACGCCCAAAGGAACGTCGAACTGAAGAGGCGGATTGTCGATATTCAAAATGCGAACGCCCGTCGGGCGGATTTCGCAGAGATTCGCGCGTTGGCGGATTCCATCCTATCTGCGGCTCCGGGGGATTCCCTCAAGGCCTTTGCCGACTCGCTCGCCGAACTTTCCCGGGTGCGGACATGTGAAAAGGTGAAGGCCGTTCGGGATTCCGCGTTGAGGCTCGCGAGGGAACGGGCGATGTTCGACGAGGCGGAACGGCTGGTCTCGAACCTCTTGCTGCATTACCCCGAATTTTCGGATTCGCTCGGACTGCCGAAGGCTTTGTCGAAAGTGTCGTCGATGCGCTCGGAGGAGTCTTCCGCTTCCGCTGCTTATTGGCAAGCGCACAGTCCGCAAGAAGCCTTGGAAAAGGCGCGCGCCTTGAAAGACCAAAGGAAATGGTTCGAGGCGAAAACCGCTTACCAAAAGCTGAAGTCGAGCCGCCTCCGCGGGGAGGCTCTGCGCGGACTGGACAGCCTGGAATCGGATTTCTGCACTGAAAAGCGGACACGTGCGGCGACGCTTTTCTCCGAAGCGAAACGCAAGCCTCTCGCCAAGGTGGAAAAGTTGGAACAGGCCATCGAAAGCCTGGACGCTTGCCTCGAATTCGCCCCGGACTTCAAAAATCGGGAAACGGTGCTTTCCAATAAGGAATTTTTGCAATTGGAACTGCTCAAGTGATTTTCGCATATGATTGGTATTTCTACGCGGTCTTTTTCGTTGTCGGTCTTGTCGCCAGTGCCATCAACAGCATCGCGGGCGGCGGCAGCACGATAAGTCTACCCGTCATGATTTTCCTCGGACTTCCGCCGACAGTGGCGAACGGGACGAACCGGATCGGGCTTTTCGTCGGCAATTTCACGTCGGCCGTGAACCTGTTCCGCCACGGACTTCTCGACAAAAGGGTCTACTTCAACCTGTTCTGGCCCACTCTGGCGGGCTCCCTTCTTGGAATTTTCTTCCTGGTCGAAATCGACGACCGACTTTTTCAAGGGCTTCTTTCGCTCGCGATTCTGCTTGTCGCCGTCATGGGGAATCTCAAACGGGACGTATTCGGAAAGCCGCCGGCGACGCCGCCGAAAAAGCTCTCCGTTCCCGCGTTCTTCGGATTTTTCGCCGTCGCGATTTACGGCTGCATTGTACAGGTCGGGGTGGGTTTTGTCCAGATTTTCGCCCTTTCCCGTTACACGGGTTTGGATCTTTTGCACGTGAACGCCATCAAGAACGCTTTGACTTCCACATTCCTCTTTGTCAGTACAATTGGCCTGATTGTCTTGGGGAAGGTGGAGTGGGGGCTGGCCGTCTGCGTGTCTGTCGGGGGCGTTCTCGGGGGGCTTTTGGGCAGCCGCCTGCAACGGCAACGGGGGAACCGCTTCATCCGCCGCTTCGTCTCTGCGGCGAGCCTCGTCATGGCGTTCATTCTCCTGGGGCAGCTGTTCGCCTAGGCCTTTTGCACACTTTCTACACGGAAAGCTGACACTTTCGTTGCAAATATTCCGAAATGGAGGTATTTTTAAAAGGGTTTTTGTCGGGTTAAAGGAGAAATCGGATGCGTGGTTGGATTTTGGCGGTCGTCGGGTTCGCCTTTTCGTCTGTTTTGTGGGCGCAAGGCCCGGGAAATTTTTCGCGGAATGCGCGGGTGTTGCGCGTCCTCAGCCCATGGACGAACACTTCGCCGAGCGTCGTCTACAATGGAGGGGCGGATACGACGGCGATGAAGGCCGTGGAGAATTACTGCGGGTGGTTCCAAGCGACCCTTTCGACGGATGCCGGGGACGTCGTCTTCGTGCAAACCGTCGGTGCGGAAACTTATGGTGCGGAAGGGACGTCCTCTGTCGGATTGATAGACCTTTCGGAATATGAAAATGCCGGGGACACGGTTTGGGTGAACACGAACGGGGGGAAGGCTCCGACCCTTTCGTCGTCCTATCCGAATGTACTCGGGGAGTGCCCGAGCAGAAAACTTTCCGTGATGATGTTCGACTGGTATGACGGCAGCCGCGACAATCATGAAAAATACAATCCCAAGACCCGCAGTTCCGAACTTTGCAGTTACGGCACTTACGACCATTGTACCAAGACTTACGGCGGCGAAGGCATCAGTTCCGACTTCGGCGGGGACAACGTCAACCTCTGCTGGCCGAACTCCCCCGTTTCGAGCAAGGCCTATTATGAAGAGGACAGGAATTTGGCGGATTACGCTTCGAGCGTCGGCAAGGTCATCGAGGGGATGGTCCTTCCCGACTTGGGAGCGAACGGCGTCCCCGTCCGCAATGAATCCTTCGATTGGGAAGGCAAGTGCAAGAATGCGACGCATCTCAATCGCTGGTTCGTCCCGGAGACGTTGGTCGTGAAGGATGGGAAAAGCTACACGAACGCGACTTGTCGGGAGCTTGCCCTGATTCTCGACGACGACGGCATCTGGCGCGGGCAGATGGACCGTTCGACGGACTCTTCGACGGGGGAAGCGCGCGGGGGGATGTTCCTCATCGACGATTTCCAGTATCTCGATGAGGAAAAAACAATCCCGAATCCGTATTACGATTCCATTCCCAGCGGATTCGCTGGCATCGACGGCGGCGGAAAGTCTTCGAACAACGCCTATCACAATTACGGGATGTCCATGAAGATTCAGGCGAATTTCGTTTACGTCCCCGGGCAGTATTTTGAATTTTTGGGAGACGACGACGTCTGGGTGTTCATCGACGGGAGGCTCGCTGTCGATATCGGCGGCGTGCACGACAGGCGGAGCCGTGCCGTGAACTTGGATACGATCGGGCGTTCCACGGGCGACACCCTTGTCCCCGGGGAAAATTACAGTTTCGACATCTTTTACACGGAACGCTACAAGGTCGAGGGGAATTTCAAGATGCGCACGTCCATCGACCTCCACACGTCCATCAAGTATTACAGCATGAAGGATTATTCGCTGAGCAGCGGGACGACAAAGGCGTACACGATTATGCAGAACGTTCGGACGGACGGGCTTTCTTGCGATTACTCGGTCACGACGGAAGACAGCCCGGCTCCTTCGTATTTTAAGATTTACGGCGGAAACTTGCCTTCGGAGGGGCAGTCTCTCGCTTCGGGAACTCACTACGGCGGAATCACCATCAACGGGACGATGAGCGGTTTCTCCATCGACACGACGGCCATCTCGGGGCTTCTTCCCGGAACATATACTTTTGAATTCACGTCGCAGGCGGATGCCGGAGCGAGCAAATCGATTCAGTTCACCGTGCCCGAAACGGCCGCTCCGGAAATCTCCATCGTCTTCGCGGATTCCCTCTACGAGGCCATCGATGCGGACACGGCGACTCTTGGCGAATGGGCGGGCGTGCTTTACCCGGTTTACATCGCTTTGGATTACGACACTCTCCTCAACGCGGAACTTTTTTTAGCCGGGACTAGCCCCTCTCTCGTATTCGTGGATTCTTCGGGGGAGAACGTCTCTTCGGTGCGAATGGTGAATGGTCGCGCGCGGTTCTACGTGATGGCGACGGATCCCGTCTCGGATGCGGCTTTCATGGTGCGTTCGGGCTCCATCGGGAATGTGCTTGTGTGGGGCGGCATCACCCTTTCCGATCCTCCCGTGCCGAAACTCTCGTGGGCGGGAATGTTTGACCGCAATGGGGATGGCGTGGCGGACAGCTTGGCCGTCCGGTTCTCCCGTCCGCCCGTCGGCGAGGATGCGCCGGATTCCGTGCTGTGGACTTTCGGGACGTCCGGTTCCGCTCTGTTCGGGGAGTTCTCCGTGGAAGATTCCGTCACGGTTTCGTTGGTTTCCCTTTCCGGGTTCACCCCTTCGGTTTTCACGGGCTCTTCGGACGGTGCTTATGCGGGGAGCGTCTCCGCCCGCTATACGATGGAAGGCTCTCCGTTCCGCTTGGACGGTGTGTTGGAAGATCGCGTGGGGGCGGTTCTCCAAGGGGCGTCCCTCTTGCCGGAAGAGGATGTTTCCATCTTGACTTTGGACGTGAGCGAAGCTTTGTCGGACAGCCAACTTGCGGAAGTCCCCCTGTTGTTCGAATTCCGCCGTTATCGCTCCGGGACTTTGTCCGAAGGGACGATTTCCGCCAGTTCTTGGCGCAGGGAGTCGGGCAGCCGCATACGCCTTTATTATCACGTACTGTCCGGGGACGCGCCTTCCCCCGGAGACAGCGTCCGGCTGGTACCCGGTGTCGCCTTGGACTTGTCCGGGAACGTTCCCCACTTCGGGAATCCTTGGGTTCGCATCACGGGCGGCGGATTTGTCGATGTGGCCGCTTCCACCGTGGTGTCCCTTGACCCCACGACCGCGCCCTCTGCCGACTCCCGTTCCGTGGAACCTCTTGTCGTCGGTTCGGAAGAAACTGCGGAATCCGTGTCCCGTTCTGTCGGCCGCCACGGACAGCTGGTCTCCTTTGACGGCGTTCTCGGCGCTTTGGAGGATGCCAATGCGGAACTCGCCGACGGCGCAGCCCCCTACACCCTTGAAAACGTCGAAATCAATTATGAAACGCGTTACTTCACGAACTTGGGGGAATTCGTGAATTCGTCTTCGGGGACGTTGTCATGCACGGACTCCCTGTTCAGCGGCGATTGCACGTCCGGAGGGAAGGCTCTCTTCCTGGCTTGGAACATGCGCAGCTCGTCGGGTCGTTTGGCGGGGACGGGCGCCTACATCGCCCAATCGGAAGTCCGCATCTTGGTCGGGGACCGCGTGCTGAAAAGTTCCAAGGAAAACGTCTGGGGCGTCAAGAGAACGCCGACCGGTGCAAAGTTTTACTGAATTTCGAAATCTGTCGGGAGAGTCATCCCGGCGGATCTTTTGACAAAAGAAGAGTGCCGCGCGCCGCTTTTCAACCTTTGCGTCGGCCTCCCTTCCGTCATTTGACAATTCCCACTTCGCTCGTTTTGGCGAATCCGTTGATTCTTTCGCCGAGCTTGATGTGCGCCCAGCCGTTTTCGACGGAAATCACTTCGACTTCCGTCCCCTCGGAAAGAGTGTTCAGGGTTTGGTCTTTGTCGCTAGGGCCGCTTGTGACGTCGGCCGTTTCCGCAATGACCACTCCGATGGAGTGCGTGTTCTCCTTGTAAATCTTGTAGCCCGAACTGCATGCGAAAATGCCGAGGAGCACCGCGACGGGGAACGCGGTGGCTATCAAGGCGTTCTTGATTTTCGGATTTCCGGACAGGACGCGGCAAAGGTTCAAAATCAAGAGAATCCACGCGAGTCCCAACATGAAAAACAGTTGGTGCTTGATCGAAAAGAGATGATGCGCCCGGAAAAAGAACGAAAGAATCGGATTTTCTTCGCTGTCGTCGGCTTCGACTTTGTCCTTCGTCATTCCTTGCGCCAGTTTCAAATTGTATAGGACATCGTCGTCCGTCGGGAGGCTGCGGAGAGCCTTTTCGTAATTCAAGATGGCTTGCCCTAGCCGCCCTTCGCGGAAGTAGGCGTTGCCCAAGTTGTAAAACAGGTCGCCGCTTTGGAAGCCGTTGTCGATGCAGTTCTGCCAATTTTCCACCGCTGACGCATAATCCCCGGCCTTGTAGGCGGCCGCACCGCGGTAGAGGGTCTTGCAGTTCTCGTCGGCAAGAACGATGGTCGATGCGACGCAAATCCAGAATAGGAATCTTTTCATTTTAAAACCTCCAGGGATTCGCAAAGGCTTTCGAATTCTTCTAATGCCTTTTTCCCGTCTTCGGAGCCTTCGCTTTTGGGGGCGAACCGTTCAAAGGCGCAGCGCTCCTGCCACTCCAAGACTTGGTCGATGCAGTTTTTCCGGACTCCCAAATCTTCCAAGTTCCGTTGCACGGCATCTTTGGTCATACCGCGGAATTCCCTGTTTGAAAGGTCGGACAGGTAGCCGACCAGCCCGTTTTCGATGGCCGCATAAAAGCCGCGCCGGTCTTCCTTTTGCAGGGATTCCCGTGCCTTGGCCAGGCATCTCTTCAAATTTTTCCTGGCTTTGGATTTGCGGACTTTTGCCGCGTTGCCCGAACGCTTGCGTTCTGCGCGGATGAAAAGGCAGAAGACGATGTAGAGGGGAATCGGCAAGAGGAGGAGAATCCAGTAACCGGCCCGTTCGTATAAAGGGGCTTTCGGCGGTTTCACGTTTTCGACGGAATGGATGTAGCGGATGTCCTTTCCCAAATTTTCGATTTCTTCCTTTGCCGCCGGGGCGTATGACGGGATTGCGTATGACGCTGGGGAACCTTCGCCCTTTTCGACGGTGATTTTCCACGGGCCTTCCGTCTTGGACTCGTACTTCTTCTTCGAAGGGTTGAACCAATTGTAGGTGATAGCCGGAATTTCAAATTCGCCCTTCTTTTTGGGGTAAAGGAATACGCGGATGCTTTTTGACGTGAGGACTTTGCCGCCGCTGACTTTCTTTTGGATGTTCGTCTCCGGCGGGACGGAGCGGAAGTCCGAAAATTCGGGGAGGGTCGGGTCGGTGATCGTCCCCGGTTTCCCGTCGCCGGAAATCTGGATGGAAAGAGTGAGCGCGTCGCCTAGTTGCAGCGAATCCTTGTCGAAAGAGGCGGAAAACGAATAATTGCCGACCATTCCGGAGAAATCCTTGGGCTTGTTTTGCGCGGGAAGCGGGAGAACGGTGATCTTGACAGGAGCCGTTTTCGCTTCGGCTTCTTCCGGCTCCTGCTGGTAGCTAGAAAAGCTCATGGAGAATCCGCCGTTCGATTGTTTCTTCTCGACCATTTTCGGCTTGCCGACCTTCATGTATTGGAACTTGAACGGAGGGATGGTGATTTTCCCCGTCTTGAGCGGCGAAAGCCAGGCGAACTTGGCGCTGCCGTGGGTTTCGCGCGGGGCGTCCTGGAGCGGCGAAAGCTTCAACTCGGAAAGGTCCGCCCGGTGGGCGATGAAGTCGCTTCCCAAATCCATGCTGGTGGCGGTGAGGTTTCCTTGAAAATGTTCGTAAGTGTGGATGGAAAGGGTGACGGAGAACTGCTCGCCTTCGTAGACCGTGTGCTTGCTCGGGGTGAGGGAGACGGAAACCGCCGCGTCGTCGTAAGAGCGTTGGACTTCCATTCCGCTCAAGTGGAAAATGTCGTATTCCTTGCCGCCGATTTTCCAAGAGAGCACTCCGGCGGAAAGCCTCCCCGTCTTTTTCGGCGCGGCGATGCGGAAACTGTATCGTTTGGCGGCGATGCGCCCCCGCCTGCCGCGCACTTGGACGTCGGAAGAATCCAATCCGTTCAAGACGAATCCGTTTTGCGTGGAAAATCTCGGAACGTCCCGTTCGCCGTTCTCTTCCAAGCTCTTGGTGTCCGCCGTGAATTCCAGGGTGAATTCTTCGCCGGTCGCGACGGGATTCTTGCTCACTTGGATGTCCCACGGTCCGCTTGTCACCATTTGCCCGGAGCTTCTCGATGAGCCTCCCATCATCGCGGCCATCTGCTGATCCATTTGGCGGGACATTTGGTCAAAAATATCCCACGCGCTTTGCGCCGCTGCAAAAATTGCCGAAATTAAAATCCAAAAGAACGTTTTTTTCATACACAGCAAAAATACAAAAAAGGCACGGAATGATTTACGGCATCCCGTGTCGAAACGAAAACGTCTTTCAAAAGTCACAGGCCGCTCTGCGAAAGCCATCCGTCGATGCGCTTTTCCAAATCGCGTCCGCCTCCGTAAAAGAATTCAAAGGGAATCCCTACGTAGGAGTGTTGCAGGGACTTGTTCAGGTCGGACACGCTGTCGCCGAATCGAGTTCCGCCGTGGCTAGAAAAGCTGATGACGGTTTTTCCCGAAAGATCGTAACTTTCAAGGAACGAAAGGACGGGCATCGGGACTGTCGCCCACCAAGTCGGGTAACCGAGCACGATGACGTCGTATTTTGCCATGTCGCGGATTTTCGTCTTGAGCGGCGGCCGCGCGTTTTGCATCAAATCCTTTTGGCTTGCCTCGTAAATGCCGCCGCGGTAAGGATTTTGCATTTCGATTTCAACAATCTCCACGTTTGCGCTCCCGTATTTTTTCTTCAGTGTCTTTGCGATGTATTCTGCCGCTTTTTCCGTATTTCCGGAATATGAAAAGTAGGGAATGAGAATTTTCGGGGTCTTCGGGATTTGGATGGCGGCGATTTTCTTGTCGTACTTTGTCTTGAAAACGGATTTTGCGCCTACGGGATTCTTTTCGGCGTTTCTCGCAACGCGGAATCCGAGGTTTCTGTCGCGGTCTATCGGATTTGTCGCCGAACGGTATGCCGCCCGCAAGTGCTTTCCGAAATCGTTGTAGGCCCCTCCGCGGTTCACTCGGTAAATGCCCGAATCGGGGCCGGCGGGGTCTTTGGAATTTTTGGAATCGTATTCTCCGTAGAAGTCGAACACCCATTCGCTCACGTTCCCGTGCATGTGGTGAAGCCCCCAGGCGTTCGGGGCGAGCGCGTCAACGGCTATCGGTTCTCCCCTATTTTCGCCGATTTGCACATTCTTGTTCGTGCGGTGCACGTAATTCTCTTCGATGAGGTACGGGTAACTTCCTTCGTAATTGATGGCTTTGGGGTTCGTCCAATTCCCCGTGTTGAAAATTGTCGACGTCCCGGCTCGCGCTGCGTATTCCCATTCCGCTTCGGTCAAAAGCCTGTATCCGTTTGCGTTCCGATCCCAGGAAACGTCCATCCCGGAGACTTCGTAGCTTTTTTGAAGTCCCTCGCTTTCGCTCAAGCGATTGCAATATTCGATGGCGTCGAAGTAGGAGACGTTTTCGACGGGAAGATTCCCACCTTTGAATACGCTCGGATTCTTTTTCATGATGCGCTCGTAATCTTTTTGAGAAACTTCGTAGGCGTCGACGTAAAAGTCGCTCACGGAAACGGTGTGCCTCTTTTCGTCCGGATTTCTTTGCCGTTCGGACGCGGGACTCCCCATGGAAAACTCCCCACCGCGGATGAAAATCATTTTGCCTTGGGCAATGGCGGAGGAAGAAAAAGCCGTCGCCAGCGTGAGGACGAATAAATAGGCTTGGATTGAATATGATTTTCGCATTATATGGATGCCTAAACAGATTGTTGAAAGTTGTTTAAAAGATACAACTTTAAACGCGGGGGGCGAAGAATTGTGACGTCCGCGAGCGATTGCGGACTGTTGCGAAAGCTATCTTTGGGACATGCCGTACCAATCCCTCGAATCCCTGTTCTGTGCGCATCCGCAAGTCCAAATCATCGGCCCTGTCGGCAGCGGGAAGTCAAAACTCTTGCGCGAATTTTCCGAATCGCACGCCAAGACGTCCCTCTCTTCGACGGAACTTCAGCGGCGCATCCAGCGCGCCCTCTCCCCTTTCTGGCAAGGGCGTTTCATCAGTCTCCGCGATGACGATGCTCCGCGGGTCCGCGATTTGCTTTTGAAGCCGAAGTTCTTTTTGAACTCCGCCCACCACGTGGAGGACGACCCGTTCCCTCCGACGAATCCGGACAAATTAGACGAAGCGCTGAAAATGGCGAATCTTCCGGAAACGGTTTTGAAGGTCAAGCTGCTCAGCCTTTCGAACGGGGAATTGCGGAGAATCCTCTTGGCGAGGCTTTGGATGGAATCCCCGGACTATATGCTGATAGACGATCCGTTCGGCGGGCTGGACCCGGAATTCCGTCCGCATTTGGCTTCCGCCATTTTGAAGATGGCGGCCTCCGGCGTGAAGCTTGCCGTCGGGTTGCAGCGGAAGGAGGAATTGTTGCCGAAAATCCCGGCGTTCGTCTATGAAAACGGGGAGCTTTCCGAATATGCGGACACCCTTCCCGACGGCTTGCCGCCGATTTCCGAGAAGCCCGCCCTTTCGCAGTATGAAGTGGAGGAATTGCGCCGTCCGGAATCTGTCGGGGAAACTCTATTTTCCTTGCGGCACGTGAACGTGCGTTACGGGTCGACGGAAATCATCCGGGACCTTTCGTGGGAAGTGAAAAAGGGCGAACATTGGGTGGTGATGGGGAAAAACGGGGCCGGCAAGAGTACGCTGCTCGCGCTTCTTTCGGCGGATCACCCGCAAATGTATTCGAACGACATCACTCTGTTCGGGAAACGTCCCGGGCGCGGTCTTGACGTTTGGGAGCACAAGGCGCAAATTGGATTCTTTTCCCCGGAGCTTGCGACGCAGTATCGCGAAAACTTGAACATCGCCGAGGTTCTTTGCACGGGGTTCACGACGGGTCTCGGGCTTTTTCGCCCGGCGTCTTGGGAGGAGCGGGCCAAAGCTTTGCGTTGGCTTGAAAAATTGGGCTTCGACAGTCCGCAGCGTCCGTTCGATTCCCTTTCGGCGACGGAGAGGAGGCTCGTACTCATCGCCCGCGCGGCCATCCGGCCGCCGAAGGTCTTGATTCTCGACGAACCGACTCAAGGAATGGACGGCGGATTTCGGGAGCGTCTGTTCGACTTGCTCGAATTTCTTTCGAAAGAGACGACGATTGTTCTCGTGACGCATTACGAAGGCGAGTGGCCCCGCTGCATGACGCACGTTTTGCGGATGCCGAAATTCTCGCTGGGTTAAAGGAGTCTTGCGGACGCGCTCCCCGCGTAGACCGCCAAGATTCCGAAGAAAACGCTCAGGGCCGCGTAAAGGGCCGTGGTGAAGGCGTTGCCCGACCGGAGCAGTTGCAAACTTTCATTTGCGAAAGTGGAGAACGTGGTGAAGCCGCCGCACAGGCCGACGGTCAGGAAGAGCCTTGCGCTTGCATTTAACCCGTGTTCCGAGATTCCGTAAAAAATTCCAATCAGAAAACATCCGGCGACGTTTACGGCGAAGGTGCCGACGGGGAACGCCGAAGGGATTTGGCTTGTGATGCATTTGGACAAGAGGAAGCGGAAAATGCCTCCGAAGAAGCTTCCCGCGCCGACTAGGAGTAGGGAATGGAGCATGGGACAAAGTTAGCAAACGGAAACCGGTTTTTTTGTATTTTTGGACTTTGTCAAAGATTTCGAAAGGTTTACCGCGATGACCGAAGAACAGATACGCAAGGCCCTGTCCAAAGTCCTGGACCCGGATTTGAAAAAGAACATCGTCGAACTCGGTTTCGTCCAGAACGTCCAAATCTCCCCGGAAGGCGATGTGACGTTGGATTTAGTGCTCACGACGCCGGCGTGTCCCGTCCGCGACAGGTTCAAGACGCAGTGCGAACAAATCATCCGGGAGTGCGGAGCGAGAAGCGCGAACGTCACCCTCAAGGCTTCGGGGCGCGTGGTGCCGTCCCCGACGGCTCTTGCGAACGACAATGAACTTTTGAAAGGTGTCAAGCGGATCGTGGGGGTCGCCAGCGGAAAGGGCGGCGTCGGAAAGTCCACCGTGACGGCGAATCTGGCGATGGCCCTGAGCCTTGCCGGCGCCAGGGTCGGAGTCTTGGATGCGGACATTTACGGCCCGTCGATGAATATCATGTTCGGCGTGGAGGCGTCTCCCGAAATATTCGACGACCGCACCATCTCCCCGGTGGAAGTCAAGGGGGGAATTTCCCTGATTTCCATGGCGATGTTCGCGGAGTCCGAAAAGGCGACGATTTGGCGGGGGCCGATGGCAAGCCAGATGATTCAGAATTTCCTGCACCGCGTCAGATGGGGCGAACTGGATTACCTGTTGATCGATTTCCCGCCGGGGACGGGGGACATCCAGTTGACCCTCACGCAGCAGTGCCCCTTGACCTGCGCCGTCGTCGTCACCACTCCCCAGGAGGTCGCCCTGGCCGATTGTCGCAAGGGTCTTGCCATGTTCGACAGCGTCGGGGTGCCGTCCGTCGGCATCATCGAAAACATGAGCTATTTCGTTTGTGACGGCTGCGGAAAGCGTCACGACATCTTCCGTTCTGGCGGGGGCGAGAAGATTTCCAAGGCGTTGGGAGTCCCGATGCTCGGAAAAGTCCCCTTGGAACCGTCCGTGGCGGATTGCGGGGACTTGGGGACTCCGGCCGTTTTGCGTTACCCGAACAGCGAAAGCGGGCGCGCTTTTGCGGATATCGCCGAAAAGACCATCCAGGCTATCGCCACCTTGGAGCATTCGGGGAACGTCTTGCACAATTTCAATTACCGCTGGGATGAAATCCCCCTGGAGGACGTATGACAAGTCCTGTCAAAATCTTTCGGACGAAGCGCGGAGAGCTGGGCTTTGACTTTGACGACGGCTCCCGTTCCGTTTTCAATTTGCGAGATTTGCGCCTCGCGTGCCCTTGTGCCCTTTGCGTCGATGAAAATACGGGCGAGCATCTGCTCGACCCTCGGACTGTTCCGGAGAACATCCGGGTGGAAAGCATCCAATCGATTGGCCGGTATGCGGTGGGCATCCTTTGGAGCGACGGGCATCGGACGGGAATCTATCCGTACGAGATGTTGAAGCGTTTGACAAAAAAGCGTTAAAAAACCATATTTGTAGCGAATTGAATTTGGTGAAAGGTTTCCCTGATGAGTGATATTAACGAATCTTTGTATTTTCGTGATTTAAATCGGTATCCGACGCTCAAGCCGGAAGAGGAGACTGCGCTTATCTCGATTATCAAGAATGGAGAAACGGAGGAAATTCGCCAGTCCGCCCTCCAGCATCTGATTTGCGGAAATCTTCGCTTTGTGGTGAGCGTCGCTCGAAAATACCAAGGGCGAGGACTTTCCCTGTTGGACTTGATAAACGAGGGTAACTTGGGGCTTTTCAAGGCGGCCAAGCGTTTCGACAGCACCAAGGACGTCAAATTCATCAGCTACGCGGTCTGGTGGATTCGGCAGTCGATTCAAAAGGCCCTTTTTGAACAGGTGGGGGCGGTCCGCATCCCGCCGAACAAGCTCACCTTGGTGAACCGTTTCAAGCGCGCCTTGGTACAGAACGGCGGGGATTACGAAAAGACCATGGCCATGCCCGAATTTGCCGATTCCGAGCAGGACATTGTGGAAGTCATGGAAAAAATCGTCGACATTTCGCTAGACGCTCCGATTAGCGACGACGGCTCTTCCGGCGATTCCGTGAGTTCCCTGATGGACGTCCTCGGGACGGAGGGCAACCAGGAAGATGAAATGGAGAAGCAGGAGCGCAAGGCCTTGATCGAAGAGACGCTGAAGTCCCTGCCCCACCGGGAAGAGGAAATCCTTCGGATGTTCTATGGCCTAGACACGGTGGAGGACACCACGCTCAAGGATATCGGGGAAGATTTGAAGCTCAGCCGGGAACGCGTCCGACAAATCAAGAACAAGACTCTCCGCAAGCTCCAGAAGAACAAGGAACGGCGCGAGCGCTTGGGTGACTTCCTGAAACTCTGATGGATATTTCGAAGGCGAAGGCCCGTCGCGCGGCAGAGTTCTTTTTGATTGTCCTTGGCGTCTTTTTCGCCTTGGCCGCCGTTTATTTCATTTATTTGAAGGTCGGCCCGCAGAACGTTGTTGTCGGCCGCGTGCCTTTCGGGCTTTCCGGCGGATGGAAACTTCCGGTCGGGGACTCCCCCGACACGTTGCGGGGCTTGGACGCGATGCCCTTTTCGACAAGGCAGGAGCTGCACCGGGCGGCGGAACTCGAGAAAAATGGGGAATTCGAGTCGGCTGCGGAAATTTATGAAGCAATCGCTTTGCAGTATCCGGACGCGTTCCTCGCGGAATGGGGCGTCGCGGAGGCTCTCCTTTCGATGGATTCCCTTTCGGCGGTTTGGCAATCGCAGCTCGACCGTGCTGTCTCCAGTTTGAAACGGGATTTCCCGGAATCTTCCGTCGCATTCTATCTGGACGCAAGGCTCGCGGAAAGGGCGAATTCCCCGGGGACGGCTCTTGAACTTTCGAGAATCGCTGCGGAAAAGGCCCCCGCTTTTGCGGATGCGAGGCTGCTTTATGCGGACTTGCTGTATCGGGCTGGTCGATTTGCGGAAAGCGGGAATGAAGTTCGGGCGGCAATCAGCCTTTACGGCGGCAATGAACCGCGAGCCTATGTCCGGCTTGCGCAGATTTTCCATGATGAAGGGAATTTGGACAGTTGCGGACTTGTCGTCGAACATGCGCTTTCCAAGTTCCCGGCCAGTCCTTCGTTACTTTGTCTGCAAGGGCTTCTCTTCGAATACCGCGGGGAACTGGACCGGGCTGAAGACGTTTACCGGCGCGTCCTGGCCATTCGGCCGGGCTTTTCCCCGGCGAAGGACGCCCTGCTCACCTTGGGGGAAAAGTCCCCGCCCGGAATCCCTCCGGGCGGCGCGCGCCTCTCCCCGAAGGAACGCGTGGCTGTCGCCTATGAAATTTTACAGCCCTTGGTCAAGCAGTATCCGGACAACTTGCCGCTGCGCGAGGCCCTTGGCGAGGCTTATCTGCGCGGTCGGGATTTCGACATGGCCAAATCCCAGTTTTTGGAAATTCAACACAGGGACCCTTCTTACCCGAACATTGAATCCCAGATAGGCAGGGCTTCGGCTGCGCCTGTCCGCGAAGGGAAGAAGAACTTGCTCGCCGACGACTTGAACCGCGCCATCGACAGCATGCGGACTCTTCCCCTGACGGAGCATTCCTTCGAATCGAGCCTCGGCCATTATTTGGTGCGCTACGGGGCTTCGGAAAAGGAATTCTTTTCGAAGTATTCCGTGGGCAATTTCAAAAGAATCGGGCAGGGGGCGTGGCAAGAGTTTTTTTTCGAGGCCCCGTATTTTCACCGCTACACGATTCTTTTCGACAAGTCCGGGCGTTTTTACGGTGTCCATGTCGTCGTTTCCGATTCCGGCGGGACCTTGAACAAGGCTGCGGCGAACGCACCGGAAATTTACACGTCCATGTTGCAGCTGAATTCGAGAATTTCGGGAGTCGGGACGGAGACCGGGGAGACGGATTGTGACGGTACGGTTCTCTCCGGGGCCACTTGGGAGACGAGGGACAATTTTGAAATGCTCGCGAGAATTGTCGGCAAACCGGACGAAGTCCGCATGATTCGGCTCGACCGTTCCAAAATCCCGGAAGGGGCGCGGCTTTGCGACAACGTGCAGTACCTTTTGATGTTCTGATTTGTACTTTTTGACTATGCGCTTCATCCCCCGGGCATTTCTCCTATTCATTCCGACCGTTCTTTTTTTGGAAGGTTGCACGTGTTGCGCTTATTTGAACCACATCTTCAACGCCGACAGGAACTATGAAGAAGCCGTGAAGCTCGAAGAGGCGAAGGCGGATTCCCTGCCCGCGGATTCCGAATTCGTCGCCACGGGAGCCGCTGCGCAAAAATACGACAAGGTCATCGAAAAGGGGTCGCGCGTTTTGGAACGCTTCCCCGACAACGACCGCCAAACGGCCCGTGCCGTCTTCCTCATCGGGGAGAGCTTTCGGCACAAGGGGGAATGGAGCAAGGCTGTCGCCAAGTACGATGAATTCGAACGTTACTTTTCCGACCACGATTCCATGCCGAAGGTGGAATATGAACGCGCCTATTGCCTTTACAAGAACGGGGAATACGACATCAGCCGTTTCGCGTTGCAGTCGATTCTCGATGTCGGCGATTCGCACCCGTTTTATTCCGAGGGGTTGAACCTCCTTTCCCTTTTGGAAGAAAAGGGGGACTTCACGGATCAGGCTATTGCCGCCTTGGAGAGGATGCTCGCCGATACGAACGGGACTCCGTATATGCGCGGTCGTGCGCATTTGAGGCTCGCCTCCCTCTACTTCAAAAACGAAAATTATCCCAAGGCTCGGGAACATTATCTGGCGAAGGAAATCGTCGAACTTCCGGACCGTGACCGCTATTCCGCCGCCTTGCATGCCGCCGAATGCCTCGCCCTGACGAAAAACTTCGCCGCCGCCGCTGACGAATACAAGCTCATGGAGGAGACGAAGGAGTATGAATCCCATTTGCCCGACCTGCTTGTCCGCCGAGGGGAGCTGCTGCTGCTTTCGGGGAACTGGACGGAAGGCGAAAAGCTCTTGCACAAGGTCACCGAGGATTATGAAAAGTCGGAATACTCCTCGCGCGGATTCTTCGACTTGGGGGATTTTTACCAGACGGAAAAGAGGGAATACGAACCGGCTCTCGCCTATTACGATTCGAGCTTTTTGGCGCGACCCGTTTGCAGCTGGGCGAAGAACGCGCGGGAACGGCGGGACGCCTTGCGGCGTTTGATGGCGCTTCGCGAAAAGGATTCCCTTTCGGATACGACGGAGGCGGCCAAAAAGGCTTTCTTCGACACGGAATTCCAGATTGCGGAATTGTTCCTCTTCAAGCTTTCCGAAATGGACAGCGCCCTCTTGCGCCTGGACCGCATCATCGAGGAGTCCCCGGATACGGAGGCCGTCATGCGCGCGACTTATGCCCGGGCGTTCGTCTATGACGAGTTCAAGCAGGATCCCGACCGCGCGGAGGAACTTTACAAGGAAATTGTCGCCAAGTATCCCAAGACGGAATATGCGAAGCAAGCGCAGGTGAATTTGGGAGTGAAGGTCACCGTGAAGACTCCGGAAGACGATGCCCACGAACTTTTTCTGCAGGCGGAAAGCCTTTGGACTGTCGCGAGGGAAGTCCCTCTCGGCAGCATGGACTCCGTGGATTCCGCCTATGCGCGCGCCCTTGCCGCCTACGATTCCGTCTACCGGGCTTATCCGGAGACGAACGCCGGCATCCAATCCCTTTACATGAAGGGCATCCTGTGGGAAATGTCCCCGGAAACGCGCGATTCCGCGGCTGTCGCGTTCAAGTATTTGCGGGACAATCACCGCAACACGCCTTGGGGGAGGGATGCGGAAAAGCGTCTGCAGGCTAGAATGTCTATAACCGACGAATCTCTTGCACGCCTCCGCAAACGCGTGGAGCAGAATTCCGCTTACGTCGAAAAGCTTTCGAAGCAATATTACGAAGACTTGGCGGCGAAGGAAAACAAGAAGAACGAACCGGAAATCCGCGTGGAAGAAAACGAGGAACTCGAAAATTCGTATGACAGCATGTACGATTTCGAGTGAGAATGTTTCTTGAAAAATGAGTGGGTTTATGAATCTGGTGAAATTTGTCTGCAATCCGTTCGAAGAGAATACGTACTTGATTTGGGACGATTGCGGGAACGCGCTGCTGGTGGATCCGGGATTTTATGACGAAGGGGAACTTTTGCGCGCGGAACGGGCCGTTTGCGAAAAGAATCTCCGTCTGCAAGGCATTTTGAATACGCATCTGCATTTGGACCATTGCATCGGCAACGGCCTTGCGCACGACCGTTGGAAGATTTCCGCGAGGGCTTCGGAAAAGGATTTGTTCTTGTTGCAAAATGCGGCAGGTCAGGCGAAAATGTTCGGGTTGGATTTTGATGGCGCGCTTCCCGAACCGCAAAGTTTTTTGAAGGACGGCGACACCGTCGATTGTGGAAAGATTCATTTGGATGTGATGGAAGTCCCGGGGCATTCACCGGGGAGTTTGGCTTTTTACAGCCGCGAGGAGAGTTTGGTCTTTGTCGGGGACGTGCTCTTTCGCGGAAGTTACGGCAGGACGGATCTGCCGGGCGGCAGCGAACGGGAGCTGATGCGCTCCATTTGCGAAAGGCTGCTCCCCCTGCCAGCGGAGACGAAGGTTTTGTGCGGGCACGGCCCGATGACGACAATCGGCGCGGAAAGGAACGCCTTTCTTCAAATGCAATAGCGCTTTGCACATTGCCGTCAATAGTTTCCAGTGGCCAGTGACTAGAGATCTGATTCGCAACACGGGCGGCCTATGTTCACCGAGTGGACAGTTGGCAGCGACTGGATGCTTCCTGTCTGCCCTGTCCGTCCGCCAGGCGGTCGCTGCCCTCAGCATGACGCCAATCCTGCTCAATATGACGGCGGCGCACCCCTTGCCCGTCAACTCGCCACTCATTTCTAACTCCTAACCGAATATTCCCTATTAAAATTCCGAAAGGAACCTCTGTCCTCTACTCTCCGGCCGCTAAATTGCAATCGATTTTGCAAGGGAAAGTTTTTGGAAGCATCCCGTTAGACAAAATTTACGTGGATTTCCATCTCTTTGAATTTATTTTAGGGGCGAGTGTTTGATAATGTCCAAAAAGGAGACCGTTCATGAAATGGGTCTTTGGTGTGTGCCTGTTCGCTTTTTCGTTGGTTCAGGCGTCTTTGACTATCCACATTGAATCTCCGTGGCGGGGCGATGCGACGAAGGGGACGTGGAAACTTCACATCTTGGGCGGCCCGACCGACTACAATCCGTCTTACGATGCGTCCTCGAAAACGAAAATGACCGGAGAGGGGGACGGCTGGTTTGTTTACACTTGGGACAAGGACTTGTCGGGTTTTCAGAATTGGGAGTCCTTTTCCGTCAAGATTTGCCCGGATTCTTCCGATCAAAACTACAACAACAACAATTGCGTCGCGTGGAACGATGACGGCGGCAATGGTCGCAGTTTCAATATGCTCGAGACTTTCGGGTCGGATTCGGAGATTTGGCTTTACACGGATGCGGAGGGGAATTATTCGAAAAGCTTTGTCGCTCCCGGTTCGAAAATCGTCTGGTTCAAGAGTCCGTGGGGGAACAAGGCTCTGCCGCGGATGGTTTACGGTTCGGACAGCGTCTTGATGCGGTTCGCTTTTGACGACCCCGCCCGCTGCGGTTGGTTTTACGGGGCGATAACGCCGTCAATGCTCAAGGGCAATCCGGCGAAGAATGCGTATTTCGAACGGCTTTACACGCCTTATTTGGCGGTTCCCGCCGAAGGGACTGTCGATCTTTCCGAAGCCCTGGCGGCAGCCGATACGATTTTTGTCGACGGGACTGCGAGAACGCTTTCGCCTGACATCCGGATTGGTTCTTTGGGGGCTTGCTTCGATTCTTCTAGAACTTTGCACGTTTATCACCCTTGGCGTGCCAATACGACGTATCGCGACAGCGCGGTTTACATCTCGGTGGGGAACAATATTTTGAACAATCCGACGGCGATGGATTCGACGGGTGAGTTCAAGCGTTGGTGGCGTTACGATTTCCCGGCGGCGACCGCCGCCAAGTCGGAATGGAGTTCTTCCGGGGCGACGTTCAACATTTACAGGAGGCAGAGCGAATGGCCGCAGGTCAAGTTCTTTGAAGATTCGGGAATGCCGACGATTTCGCAGTTCTTTCCGAAGGGGGTTTATGAAGCTTGGCTGTTCACTTACACGGGCGGACGCTATGAAGTTTCCTTTGCTCCGTTGGAACAGAAGGTCGTGCGGCTGATGAGCCCTTGGGACAATATGTCCCCGTCGATGATTGTCGGCGGCGACACGGTGAAGATGGGGCCGTTCTCAAACGACACGTGCGGCTGGTATCAAGGCGCGTATTACAAGCATGTGGACGATTGGTCGGTCACTTTCAAGCAGACATTCGGTTTCGACATTTACACGGCGGCGGGCGCAAAGGATGGGGGACCCATCGTCCTTGATTCCCTGATGGCGCTCTCGGACACGGTTTGGGTGTATCCGTATCCGACTCTCTCTTCGAAGCCCGCATTTGCGACGGAATTCCCGGGGCGGTTGGGCATTTGCCCGACGATGCAGATTTCCGCGATGGTGCTCGACTGGGCCGGGGAAAACCACCCGGACAGCGTCGACGTCGATTTCGGCGGCATCTATGAAGGGAACGCTTATACGGAAGCCTCCTTTTTGGATTCGACGGGGGCTTTGGCGACGAACAGGAAGTGCCAGGGGCATGTGACGGGTATGGTCCGGGATTCTCTGGTGAACGGGCTGCCCGCGCGGGTGGATTCCTTGCTCTATCCGTGGGACCAGTGCGCTGCCGCGCATGAAATCGAACGCTGGTTCGTTCCGGAAACGCTCGCGACGGATGCCGCCGGGAGAAAATACACGAATGCCGTCTGCCGCGACATCGACTTGGCTTTGGACGAAGAGGGCTTTTGGCTTGCGGACATCACGGAGGCGGGAGACTGCAACGATCCGGTGAATCCCGGGTTTTACCCGATTGACGATTTTAAGTATTTGGATTCGGCGATGACGTTGTACAACCCAAAATACGATTCCGTCGTTTCCGGTTGCAAGCACAATTACAGCTTCGCGATGAAAATTTCGGCCCAGTTCCAATATGTGAAGGGACAGTATTTCGAATTTCGCGGGGATGACGACGTTTGGGTGTTCATCAACAACCGCCTCGTGGTGGACATCGGCGGCTGCCACAGCCCGGTGGAACGCGCGGTCGATTTGGACACGATTGGAAAGGACAATCCGGCGTTGAAGCTTGTCGAGGGGGAGACTTACCCGTTCCACATTTTCTTTTCGGAGCGGAATGCGACCGGGTCGAATTTCAAGATGCGCACCTCCATCAATCTGCAAACGGAAAAGACCTATTACCCGATTGAAATCCCGACGAAGGATGGGACGATTCAATACGAAATCTGGCAGATGCTGGTCGACAAATCCCTCAGCTGCGACATTTCGAGCGTGTCGAAGGTCGATACGATTCCGGCCGCCTCCCTCTTCATTTTGACGGGCCCCGGCCTCCCCGATGGGGGCGACACCCTTGCGCCCGGAGTGAATTACGGCGGCATTTTCGTTTCCGAAACGATGGCGGGATTCAGTATTGATACGAATGTGGTCGTGAAATCGAGGACTCTCGCTCCCGGGACGTATACTCTCCACTTTTTCCTGGAATCCGACTTGTCGCAGTCGTCGAAAGTCTATTTCACCGTGCCGGAATATCCGCTGCCGGATATCGTCTTTGCGGATTCGCTTTGGAACACAATCGACCCGGATACGGTGCGTCTTGGCGAATACGCGTTCATTCCCTACGCGGTCCGCGTGGCCGTTTACTACATGGGCGCTCCCTGTGACAGCGGATGCGACGGGATTCTCGACTTTTTTACGAAGGATTCCCTTGCCGTCGTCGACGATGCGGGCGGCCCCGTGGATTCGATTTGGGCGAAGAATGGCCGGGCGACGTTTTACGTGATGGGGACGGAAGCGGTGGAAGGCGGTTCGTTCCAAATTTCGGGGAGCGCGTTCGCGAATGTCTTGACGTGGAAAGACGTCAACTTGGAGAAGCCGCCTGTGCCCGTTCCGAATGGAGGCTTCATACACGACCGCGACGGGGACGGCGTTGCAGACAGCTTGGTGCTTTCGTATGGCGAACCGATTGTCGATGACAACGTGCCGGATTCCGTTTCGTGGCTCTTCGGAGATTCTTCCTGGCATCGGGCGACTCGCGGCGAAGTGGAATCGCATCGCGTTCTCGATTCCTTGCTCGTCTTCTCTTCGGATTCGCTCGTCCCGTTCCTTTTCACGGGGGAAAATTCCGGAGCCGTTTATTCGGGGAGCTACACGAGCCTTTTCCGCAAGGCGGTCACGGATACGCTGACCGGGTCGACGGACACGCTGGACTTCCATGTCACGGGGAAGATTTTCGACAGGATTGGCCCCGTCATTTCGAACGCCATCGTGACGCCGAAAAACGAAAACCTTTACCAGCTGACGGTGGTCTTCAGCGAATCGATGGAGAAGAGCTCCGTTCCGTTCGATTCCGCTTTTGAATTCCGCGCGTGGCGGGACGGCGTGGAATCTTCGTTCCAGATTCACCCGGTTTCCGGTCAGCGGATGGATTCCCGCTACATCGTGTACTATTCGAACGAAAACGGCGTCTTGCCATCGGTAGGAGACAGCATCCGCCTGTTGCCCGGTGCGCTTGAGGACTTGTCGGGGAATGCGGCTTCGGAAAATAACCGTTGGCTGCGGCTGGTCGGGGAACAGTACATCGTCGTGGAGTCGGCGAAGATGTTTGAACTTCGCGCATCGGAGTGGGACGAGAAAAGTGCCTCGTCCGGAATCGCATCGTATAAAGTGCCGCTCGGGACGACTTACGAAAATGCGGAACGACAAGTGGGACTGCCGGGATTTTTGGTCCGCTACGATTTGAGCGAGCTGGCCGCGTCGAGCGGCGTCTCCCCGGAAAGCCTCTACGTGAAGTACGAAACGCGCTTCTATTCAAACCTCGGGACGTTCATCCGTTCGGCGAAGGGGAACGTGCGTTGCACGGATGAAATCTTTGACGGGGATTGCACCCAGAATCCGGGACTGGTTTACTTGGGCTGGGATGCGCGCAGTTCGTCTGGCCGCTTGGTCGGGACGGGAGCTTACGTCGCCAAGCTTGATTTGAAAATCGGCGTCTTGGGGAAGAAGCCGCAAAAGAAAAACCTTGTCCGCTCATGGGGAATTCGCCGCGTCGCGGAGTGAGCCCTTTCGCTTACAGCGGATACTTCTCCTTGATGGAGTCCAGTTCCGCCGAGGCGCGTTCCCATTCGGCGTAGGCTTCGTCCGTATTTTTCTTTGCTTCGGACAATTCCTTCGCCACTTGGGATATTGCCGCCCCGTCGTTTTTTTCGCTGGCCTCGACCAGCTTGCGTTCGCACTCTGCGGCGAGGGTTTCCTGCTTTTGGATTTCCGCTTCCCACTTCTGGAGTCGTTTTTCGACGGGGCGAATCGCCTTGGAGCGTTCTTCGATGTAAGCTGCGCGGGCGCGGCGGCTGTCCTTGTCCTTGGTTGTGGGCGTCTCCGTTGCGGAAACTGCCACCTTGGACACTTCTCCGCGTTCTTCGAGCCAGCCGACCTTTTCCAAAAATTCAGCGTAAGTCCCGTCGAACGGGAAGCATTTTCCGCCGTCGAAGACGATGAGCTTGTTCGCAAAGACGTGGAGAAGCTCCTCGTCGTGGGAGACGACTATCGCCGTTCCATGGTAATCTTCCAAGGCGTCTATCAGGCTTTCGATGCTTTCCATGTCCAAGTGGTTCGTCGGTTCGTCAAGCAGGAGAAGGTTGCACGGCGTCGCGAGGATTTTCCCTAGCAGCACCCGGCTGCGCTCTCCGCCGGAGAGAACCTTGATGCGTTTGAGCGCCGAGTCGCCGCTGAACATCATGAGTCCCGCCAGGTTTCGGGCCTTGCCGCGTTCTGCGCTGGTGATGGAGGATTGCAGTTCCTCTTCGACGGTCTTGTTCAAGTCCAGCCGGTTGATGTTTGTCTGCCCGAAGTAGTTGAGCATGGTGTTCGGGTTTTGTGAAATGGTCCCCGCCGTTGGCTTGAGTTCGTTCGCAATCAGATTGAGTAGGGTCGTTTTGCCGCGACCGTTCGGGCCGATGATGGCGATTCTGTCCCCTTTGAAAATTTCGGCGTTCAGGTTCTCGATGAGGACTGGGCCGGATTCAAATTGAAAGCTCAAATCCTTGATCTGCAGCATGCGCTTGCCCGGGAATTCCGCCTCGTTGAAAGAAAATTCCAAGTTGCGTTCATGCGTTAGCCGGGAGGCTTCCCCGAGCCGCTCCACCGCCTTGATTTTGGACTGGACCATGGCGGCCTTGCTCGCCTTGAAACGGAAACGGTCGATGACGCGTTCGAGTTGTTCCCTCTTGTGCGCTTCGTTCTCTTGCGTCCGCTGGGCGACTTCCTCTTCGGCGAGAATCGTCTCTTTGAGCTTTTCCACCGTCCCTTGGATTTTCCGGAAAGCTTTCCTGTGGATGCCCACCGTGTGCGTGCAAATGCTGTCCATGAATTTGCGGTCGTGGGTGATGAGGAGGATTTCGCCCTTCCACGCGCGAAGGAATCGGGCGAGCCAACGGGTCGATACGATGTCGAGGTAGTTTGTCGGTTCGTCGAGAAGGAGCATGTTCGGTTCGCGGGCGAGGACTTTCGCCAGGTTCAGCCGAATCTGGAATCCGCCGGACAGAAGCTTCGGATCCTTTTGCATGGACTCTTCGTTGAAACCCAGCCCGAAAAGGATGGATTCGACTTGGTGCGTGTCCATCCAACCGTCTTCGTTTTCCTTTAGAACGGAACAGGCTTCCGCATGGACTGTCGGGTGGGAAAAGGAGATGTGCTGTTGCAAGTATCCGATGGAATAATTCTTGGGAATGTCGATTTTCCCGCCGTCCAGGAATTCTTCGCCCAGGATGATTTTGAATAGCGTCGATTTTCCCGAACCGTTCCGTCCGACGATGCCGACGCGCTCCCTTGGACCGACTAGGAAACTCGCGTTGCGGAAAAGTTCTTGGATACCGAAGGATTTGGAGATGTTTTGAATTTGAATCACGGGGCAAAGATAGAAATCGGTTTGTGGAGACTGCAAAAAAATCCCGACGGCATCTTGCGCCTTCGGGATTGCGGGGTGGGTTAATTTAGAGAGTCTATTCCATGTTGCCGGGGAAGCGCGGAATCTTCGCGAAGCTCTTCTGCAGGTCTTCTTCCGTCGGGAGAACGTCGCTCATTGTGCCGTTGTTGTAGGATTCGTAGGCTTTCAAGTCGAAATAGCCCGTTCCCGTCAGTCCGAAGACAATCGTCTTGGATTCCCCGGATTCCTTGCATTTGAGAGCCTCGTCAATTGCTTTGCTAATGGCGTGGCTCGATTCCGGAGCGGGGAGGATTCCTTCGACGCGCGCAAAGAATTCCGCCGCCTTGAAGACTTCCGTCTGTTCCACGGTGCAGGCTTCCATCAGGCCGTCGTGATAAGCTTGGGAGAGAATCGGCGTCATGCCGTGGTAACGGAGTCCGCCCGCATGGTTTGCGGACGGGATGAATTCCGATCCGAGCGTGTACATTTTGGCCAGGGGGCAGATATGGCCCGTGTCGCAGAAGTCGTAGGCGAAGACGCCGCGGGTGAAGCTCGGGCAAGATGCCGGTTCGACTGCGATGATGCGGTAATCCCGTTCGCCGCGAATCTTTTCTCCGAGGAACGGGGAAATCAGCCCGCCCAAGTTGGAGCCGCCTCCCGCGCATCCGATAATCATGTCCGGCTCGATGCCGTATTTGTCCAAGGCCGTCTTTGTCTCTAAGCCGATGACTGTCTGGTGCAAAAGTACTTGGTTCAACACGGAACCGAGTTCGTAGCGGTAACCTTCCGTGTGGGTCGCCACTTCGACGGCTTCCGAAATGGCGCAGCCGAGGCTTCCCGTCGTACCGGGGAATTCCGCATTGATTTTGCGTCCGATTTCCGTCTCCATGGACGGCGATGCCGTGACGCTCGCCCCGTAGGTGCGCATCACTTCGCGGCGGAAAGGCTTTTGCTCGTAAGAGACCCTGACCATATAGACCTTGCAGTCCAGTTCGAAGTAGGCGCAGGCCATCGACAGGGCGGTCCCCCATTGCCCTGCGCCCGTTTCCGTCGTCACTCCTTTCAGCCCCTGCTTTTTCGCGTAATAGGCTTGCGCGATAGCGGAGTTCAGCTTGTGGCTGCCGCTCGTGTTGTTCCCTTCGAACTTGTAGTAAATCTTGGCCGGGGTTTCGAGCTTCTTTTCTAGGCAGTAGGCGCGGACAAGCGGCGACGGGCGATACATCTTGTAAAAGTTGCGGACTTCCTCCGGGATGGGAATCCATGGGTCGGTGTCGTCCAATTCCTGCTTCACCAATTCATTGCAAAAAATCGGCGTCAAATCCTCGTATTTCAGCGGCTGGTGCGTTTGAGGGTGAATCAGCGGCGCGGGCTTGTTCTTCATGTCGGCGCGGACGTTGTACCACGCTCGGGGAATTTCATTTTCGGAGAGATAAATCTTGTAAGGGATTTCTTGCTGGGTCATGGCTTTTCCTCAATAGGGGTTGATTCCGTTGTTTGAAGTTGAGTCCGCCGCGTGCCGAGAGTCAGATAATCCTGAAGCTCTTGGTGCATGGAACGCGGCGCCAAAATGAAGAGAATGTCGTCTGGTTCGAGCTCCACCCCTCCTTTCGGCGGGATGATGTTCGCCTTGCGCGTGATGGACGTGATGAGCACGTCTTGCCCCAAGTTCAAGTCCTTGATGGTCTTCCCGGCGCAGAAGGAGTCTGCGGTGATCAGGAAGTCGAACATGTCGACGTTGGAGTTCTTGAGGGAATACAATTCCACGGAGAACGGGGACTTCGGCGGCGTGGGCACGGTCAGTTTCAAAAGCTTGGCCAGTTTCCCGAGAGTGCTCCCCTGTAAAAGGCAGGTGATGAGGACCGCGAAAAAGATGATGTTGAAGACTGAGTTCCCGGATTCGAGTCCGTATGCGGCCGGATAAGTTGCAAGCACAATGGGCACGGCACCCTTGATGCCGCCCCAGCAGAGGAACAGTTTTTCCTTTTTGGTGTAGTGGAATGGGAACGTTGAAATCCAGACGGCGAATGGCCTTGCGACGAAAATCATCAGCGCGGCGATCAATAGCCCCTCTTTCCAGACTCCGAGGAAGTTTCGCGGGAACGCCAAAAGCCCGAGCATCAAGAACAGCGTCATGTTGCAGAAGGTGGAGATTCCCTCCAAGAAATGGCTCACTCCGCGCTTGAGGACGAATTCCGAATTGCCGAGCCAATAGCCCATGAAGAAAACGGCGATGATGCCGTTTGCGTAAATGACGTCCGCCGCCCCGTAACCGAGGAGGATGACGCCGATGATCAAGACATAATAATAGCCGCGATTTTCGGAACGGAGGTTGTTGAAGAGGAACTTGGCGACATAACTTGCCACGTAGCCCACCAGGATTCCGCCGGAGAATTGCCAAGCCAGCTTGACGAAAAAGTCGAGGAACGTCGCATTCCCGTCGCCGGCTGCGCTGCCCACGAAGGCCAGGGTGAGGAGAATCGCCATCGGGTCGTTCGCCGCGCTTTCCACGTTGAGTGTCGCCGCGAGCTTCTTTTGGATGGGATTTTGGCGTGTGATCAAAAAGACGGCGGCGGCATCCGTCGAAGAAATGATGGAGCCGATGAGCATCGAGAGCATCCAATCGAAATGCATGATGAAGTGGATGCAGACTCCGAGTGCGACAGCGGTCAAGGCGACCCCTAGCGTGGCCAGTGTAATGGCCGGTTTCGCCACTAACTGCAAATCCGAACGGGTCGTGCTGAATCCGCCGCTGAACAAAATGAAAATCAAGAGGACGTCGGCAATCTGCTTCGTCAGCTTCGCATCGTTGAATTGGACTAGTCCCAGGCAGTCGTTGCCGACGAGAATTCCGACACCCAAAAAGACGATTAAAACGGGGACGCCGACTTTGTCCGAAATTCGGGTGGCGAAAAGGGACGCGATGATGAGAAGGGCGATGAGGAGGAACATTTATGCCAAATATAAAAACAAAGGCGAACCGGGAAAATCCGATTCGCCGGTTTTTTGAATGCTTTGTTCAAAGGGCGTCGTAGTCTGCGTCGGCGACGTCTTCGAACCAGTCCGTTCCGCTCCCCTTGGCGGTCGGGTCGGGGACTTCGACGGACAGGTGCGAAAACCAGGAATCTTTAGTCGCCCCGTGCCAATGTTTGACGCCTTTCGGGATGAAGACGGCGTCTCCCGGGAGCAGCTTCTTTGCCTGTTCCCCTTCGATTTGCAACCAGCCCTCTCCCGAAGTCGCAATCAAGAGCTGCCCACCGCCGCGGTGGATGTGCCACTTGTTTCTGCATCCCGGTTCAAAGGTCACGTTTCCGACGGGGACGTCTTTCAAGTTGAGCATCTTCAAGTAGGATTGTCCCTTGAAGTATTTCCCGTAGGGATTCTTTTCTCCGCGGGGGAATATCTTTTCGGCGTTGGCGAGGCTTTCCGTCCCTTTTGCCTTGGGCTGCTCTTTCGATTGGGCGTAGGCTTCTTCGAGGCAGCGCAGGGCGTTCAGCATCCGGGGGTAGCCGCAGAACGGGAGAACCGTGTAAATGATTTGTTCCAGATATTCCTTGGAACGGCCGCCGGCGAGATTTGCCCCGATGTGCGCCTTGAGTTGCGGTTCCGTGCCCAGGTTCACGAGCATCGCCATGGTGATGAGCTCCCTTGTCGGAAGGTCAAGCCCTTGCCGCGTGTAGTAATCGCCGAAGCAGTTCGTCGCCAGGAAATAATTGGACATGGGGACGTCGTCCATTCCTTTCGCTTTGATTTCTTCGAACTTTTTGCCGAAGAGCGCGATTTGCGCGTCGACTCCCTTTTGGAACCGGTCGCTTGCCGTCCCGTCCGTCACCTGGCGTTTCGGCGTCACGCGGATTCCGTTTTTGCGGAAGACCGTCTCCACGATTTTGGCCGCATCCGCCGCACGGGAAAATCCGCTGTAGGGGGCGCATTGGTAAACGGCTTCGAGGATTTCTTCCTGAGAGAGAGCCTTTTCCTGGAGAGCCTTTTCTGTTTCAGCCGCGAGGAGCGTGTTCGACTGCTGCACGGTGAGCGACACGATGGAGACCAAGGCGCGCTCCCTTTTGCCGACGAGAGGCGTCTTCGACGGGACTTCTTTTCCCGTCATGTTTTCCAAGATGGTGCGCATTTCGGCATCTTCCGAAAAGGGCATTTCCACTTTCGACTCGGATTCGCCAAGGCATCCGGCGAGCATCGCTGTCAGACTGAACAAACTCATCAGAATACATCCTTTTTTCATATTTTCCTTTGATTCTTCGCTCGTTGGGTTTTCGGCGAGAATCGTTAAAAAGATACGTCTTTGAGTATACTCTAAGTCAAGGCTTTTTTGGAGTGTAGTGGGTGGGGTCAATTAGGAATTAGGAGTTGGTGGTCTGAGCTGAGAGATTGACGCCATTGCCGAGGATTTTGAAAATGCAAAAAGGCCCCGTTCGGGAGCCCTTGAATTTTTATTCAACGGATTATTTCTTGATGCAGCGGACGGAATAGTAACTAGTTTTCTTATAGCTAATTCTTTTCTTTTTAAAAAGAAATTTAAAAGAAATGGTTTAAAATCGTTCCAATTCTTCGCGACAACAGCCGTCATTCGCCAAAGGCGTCAATCCAGATGAGCCTTTACTGCAACTGGATGTTTCGCTCTAGCCTTGCGGCCCGCTTAACACGACGACTGCCAGCCCGTAAGCCGCCATTCCGAGCATCATCACAACGTCATTCTGAGCAACGCGAAGAATCTCGCTACAGTAAAGGGATGCTTCCTGTCTGCCCTGTCCGTCCGCCAGTCTGCCGACAGGTAGAGCAGGTGGGCGACAGGCAGGCGTTGCACTCAGTATGACGCCTCCCCCATTGACCGTTAACTAAACTCTAAACACTCCCCACTAACCACTGGCCACTAATTCCTACCGAACCGCTTGCCGTTCGGAATAGGGGAAATTCCCCATTCTTTTTTGGGATTTCTTTCATTTTCGTTCTTTTCCCGTCCATTTGGTGCAACTTTGAAATCTTATTGTTATTTTTGAGCCTGACATTCACGAGGTATCGTTCTATGGCAGTTGAAGCCCAAGAAGCCAATTTCTTCACGACGAAACTGGACTTCGTAGTCAACTGGGGACGTAAAAACTCCCTGTGGCCGTTTCCTTATGGGACGGCGTGTTGCGCTATTGAGTTTATGAGTACGGAAACTAGTCCTTACGACCTTTCCCGTATCGGTTCGGAGTATGTCCGTTTTACGCCGCGCCAGTCCGATGTTTTGGCTGTCCAGGGGACCATCACTTACAAGCAGGCACCTGTCCTCAAGCGTATCTATGAACAAATCGCCGAACCCAAGTGGGTCATCGCCATGGGGGCTTGCGCCACGTCGGGTGGAGTTTATGACTGTTACTGCACGGTCCCCGGCATCGACAACATCATCCCGGTCGATGTCTACATCGGCGGCTGCCCGAGCCGTCCGGAAGCCTTTTTCGACGCCATGTTCGAAATCCAGAAAAAGCTCTCCGACGAATCTTATATGAAGCAGCGGAAGGAGCGCGTCCGGGAACAGCTGGAACTGTTGAAGGCGAAAACGGCCGAGGCGAAACGGGAACTTGCCGAGTACTCTCATGAAAAGGCGGAGGGCTTCAAGGAAAAGGTGAATCACATCAAGGACACCGCCGTCCGCAAGGCTGAATTTTGGAAGGAGAATCCGTAATGGCCGTTTCAGAGGAAAATGTGAAAGAGCCGACTGTCGCCACCCCGGAATCCCGCCGCGCCTTTGAAGAAGCCGCACTGAAGGTTCTCGAAAAGTTTGGCGCCATTCGGTCGGAAAACAATCCGTGGGGACTGACCGTGGAGGTCTCCCGTGAAAATTTGCACGCCGCAGTCCTCGCTGTCCGCGATGAATTGGGGCTGGACATGCTGATGGATGTCGTGGGAATCGACTACTTGGGCTTCAAGGATTACGCCGGACCTCGGTTCGCGGTCGAGTACGTCTTCAAAAGCGTTTACGAACCGGCGAAGCGGATGATGATCAAGGTTCTTGCAGAAGAATCGGATTTGAAAGTCCCGACGATTTCTGACATTTACCCGATAGCCGATTGGCAGGAACGCGAAGTCTTTGACCAATACGGCGTGACTTTTGAAGGGCATCCGGATTTGCGCCGCCTCCTGAACCATGTGGAATTTGTGGGGCATCCCCTGCGCAAGGATTATCCCGCCCATCGTCGGCAATGGCTTTCGACGAACGATTACCTGTACCCGGCATTGGAAAAGCGTTTGGAGTCGAAGGGCTACACGATTCTCGAACGTCCGGAAGAAATTTTGCCGCCGGAAGACGAATATTTGACGGGGAGCATTAGACAATGAAAGTACGGACTCCTGAAGGCGAAGAAAAGAACTTGATGGTGCTGAACGTCGGCCCCTCGCACGGGGCGACTCACGGCTGCTTGCGCTACATCACCGCTCTCGACGGCGAAAATATTGTCGCTTCCGTCGGGGAAATCGGCTACTTGCACCGCGGATTCGAAAAGATGGCGGAACGGGGAACGTGGCAGCAGGTCTTGCCGCTCACCGACCGTCTCGACTACTGCTCCGCGATGATGAACAACTTCGCCTATTGCCGCGCCGCAGAACAGATGCTCGGGATTGAAATCCCGGAACGCGCCAAGGTCCTCCGCGTCATCGTGAATGAACTTTCCCGAATCGCGGACCACTTCATCTGCGTTGCCGCAGCTTCGCAGGACTTGGGTTCGACGACGGGCTTCTTCTACCTTTTCGATTCCCGTGAAATGACGATGCGCATTTGGGAAAAACTGACCGGTGCCAGGCTCACGAACAGCTACGGGAGAATTGGCGGTCTTTACCGCGACACGTATCCCGGCTTCGAAGACGATGTCTTGGCCGTCTGCAAGCAGGTCGGGAAGAATTTGCACGATGTCCACGCTTGCTTCGACAGGAATCGTATCTTCTTGGATCGTACCGTCGACGTGGGTCGCATTTCCCCGGCAAAGGCTATCGGTTACGGATGGACCGGCCCCTGTCTTCGCGCAACGGGAGTCGCCAGCGATTTGCGGAAGGACGAGCCTTATTGGGATTATGAAACTTACGACTGGAATGTGGTGACGGGGACTCGCGGAGACGTTTTTGACCGCCTCATGGTGCGTCTTGCCGAGGCGGAAGAGTCCGTGAAAATCATCAAGCAGGCCTTGAAACGGCTTGCGCCGGGTCCCGTGAGCGTCGAAGATCCGCGCATCCGCGTGCCGTCGCACGAACGGGTTTATCAAGAAATGGAAGCCTTGGCCGGCAGGTTCAAGAGCGTCTTCGAGGGCATCCGCCTCCCGGCCGGTGAATATTATTCCGGTTCGGAAACGGCCAACGGGGAACTGGGCTTCACCTTGGTCTCGGACGGTTCGGGGCATCCTTGGCGCGTGAAGGTCCGCCCGCCTTGCTTGACGCAGTTCGCCGCGTTCCATGAACTTGTGGAAGGCGGTATGATTGCGGATTCCATCGCTTGCCTTTCTAGCATCAACATCATTGCGGGAGAGTTGGACAGATGAGTCACGTTGCCGGAGCCATTCACGACGTTGCAAATAATACGCTCACCTATTCCCACGGACCGGTGCCTGTCGAAGTCTTGCCTTCCCCGGCGGAACAGGTCGGGCACGCGAACCCGATTCAGGCGCAGCCGTCGTGGGGGGACATCGCCCCGAAGCTCGAAACGGATGCAGTGAAAGTTCGTGTCGACGATTTGCTTTCTCGTTACCCGGTGAAGCAGGGCGCTCTCCTAGAAGTTCTTTGGATTGCACAAGACGCCATCGGTTGGCTGCCTCACGAAGCCATTCGTTGGGCGGCGGATGTTTGCGGTTGCTCGGCTCCGCACGCTTACGGCGTCTCCACATTCTATACAATGTACAAGCACGTGCCGACGGGGCGGTTCTTGTTGCAGTTCTGCCGCAACATCAGCTGCCACTTGCGCGGTGCGCAGAACATTTTGGCCTATGCCCGGGAAAAGCTCGGGATTGCCGCCGGCGAAACGACTGCGGACGGCCTTTTCACGATTGTCGAAGTGGAGTGTCTCGCCGCTTGCGGAAACGCTCCGGCGATGCTCGTGAACGACGATTTCGCGACAAACGTCGAAAACGGGGAATTGACTTTGAAGCCCGGGGAGTGTTTGACGACGGAACGCCTCGACAAGATTTTGGACTGGTGCAGGGACCGTGCGGCGAAATACCCGAAGGAACCCCCGCGTGAAGTGATTGGCGGCATGGTGAAGGGGCACGGTGGGCATCCCGGCGCGCCCGGTGCGACAGCCAAGGCGCAAGTCGCGGACTACGCGCCGCCGTCTCCCGTTTTGGCCGTCGCCGCGCTGGTGGACGAAAACGGTGCCACTCTTACGTGGAAAGGCGCGCCCGAATTCACGGAACTCTCCGTGGAAAGGAAGGTGGGCGGAATTTGGAAGGAAGTGGGCAAACCCGGGGTCAAGGACAAACAGTTCGTGGATTCCGAAGGGAAAGTCGGGGACGAATACCGCATGATCGCCGTCAGCGGAACTCGCACGGCGAAGCCCTCCCAAGTGGCGAAGGCCAAGGCCGCCCCCCCTCCTCCGGAAAATCAAACCCCTGCAACTCCCCAAAAGGCAGGTTGACGATGCAAGAATCGATGAAAGTCTGTACGGGAAATTTTGGGAAGCACGCCCAAGACATCGAAACCTACAAGAAGCTCGGCGGCTATTCCACGATTTCGGAATCGCTGTTCGAGATGTCCCAGTTCGAAGTGATCGACCGCGTCCAACGCGCCGGGCTTCGCGGCCGCGGCGGTGCCGGCTTCCCGACCGGGATGAAGTGGAGCTTTGTCCCCCGCAACACGGGGAAGCCCGTGTACATCGTCGTGAATGCGGATGAAGGCGAAGGGGGCACGTTCAAGGATCATTTCCTTCTCCTCGAAGATCCGCATCGTCTGATTGAAGGCTTGATTATCGCGGCTTGGGCGCTCGGGGCGCGGACGGCATACATCTACGCCCGCGGGGAATTCTTGCCGTGTATCGAAAGCGTGAACAAGGCTTTGAACCAAGCTTATGCTGCGGGTTACCTCGGCGAGAACATCTTGGGCACCAAGTTCAGTTTCGACATCTTTGTGCACCGTGGCGCCGGGGCTTACATCTGCGGTGAAGAAACGGCTCTCATCAATTCCCTCGAAGGGCAAAAGGGGCAGCCCCGTCTGAAGCCTCCCTTCCCGGCCGTCGCCGGGGCTTGGGCTTCGCCGACTTGCGTGAACAACGTCGAGACGATTATGTCGCTCCCGTGGATATTCTCCCATCCCGTCGAGGAATACACGAAAATGGGGACGCCGCGCGCCCATGGGACGAAAGTTTTTTGCGTCTCCGGAGACGTGAAGCGTCCGGGACTTTACGAAGCTCCCTTGGGAACGCCGCTCATGGAAATGCTGACGAGCGAAGAATATTGCCAAGGCGTCGTAGGAAACTTGAAAGGGGTGATTCCGGGCGGTTCCTCTTGCCCTCCGCTCCTTCCCGAGGAATGCGAAAGCGCGACCCTCGACTACGAATGCATGGCCTCCCTCAAGACGATGTTCGGCTCAGGGGCCATCATCGTGTTCAACGACACGCACAACGCTGTCGACATTTTGGATGTGCTCGGACATTTCTATTCCCACGAATCTTGCGGACAGTGCACGCCGTGCCGCGAGGGGACGGGCTTTGCGAAACGCGTCCTGGACGCCATCATGCGCGGGGAAGGCCATGACGGCGACATTGAACTGCTGCAGGGAATTTCCGCCGGGTTCGCGGGGACGACGATTTGCCCCCTTTCCATTTCGCTCGGCGGTCCGCTGAACGTTTACACGCGGAAGTACCGCGCCGACTTTGAAGAATTCATCGCGAGGAATCCGAAGCATGCGGAACCCCGTTTGAGAGACAACGTCCGTCTGGGAGCGTATTGGTAATCTTATGAGCAATCATTACAACATGCCGCATCTTCCGACCGCCGACAGCCCTCGTGTCACCATTGAGGTCGACGGCAAGAACGTGGAAGTTCCGGGCGATACGAATCTGCTCGAAGCCTTGAAGGCGGTGGGCATCGAAACTCCGCACGTCTGTTACCATCCCTATCTCCCGGTGTCCGGCAATTGCCGCCAATGCCTGGTGGAAACGGAAGGCCCGCGTGGAAAGTCCCTCATCATTTCTTGCTTCACCCCGGTGAAGGCCGGAATGAAAATCTACACGCCGAAGTCCAGCGAACGCGTGAAGAACGCCCGCGCCGCCGTGTCCGAATTCATGCTGCTGAACCATCCGCTCGACTGCCCGATTTGCGACAAGGCCGGCGAATGCACCCTTCAGGAAAATTACGTGGAAGCGGGGAGGAGCGCCGGGAGGCTGTACCCCGAAGTCGGCAAGAATTACCACGGGAATCCCGACCACCAGTTCTACGACACCAAGGGACAGCTTCGCGGCGGCAAGCGCGTCGACATCGGCCCGCGCATCACGTTGGACGAAGAACGTTGCGTCCAATGCGATCGCTGCGTGCGTTTCATGCGGGATGTCTGCCACGATGAGCAGCTCCAATTGGCTGCCCGTGCGGACAAGACCTACATCACGACATTCCCGGGGAGGAAGCTCGATCACGAATACGACCTTTGCGTGACGGACGTCTGCCCGACAGGCGCCATGACGGCCAAGTATTTCCGATTCCAGCAGCGCGTTTGGATGCTTTCCCGCACGGCGAGCGTCTCCATGGACGATTCCCTCGGCGCGAACATCTGGATTGACCACAATGAAGGGTTCATCTGGCGCGTGATGCCGCGCTGCAATCCGGAAGTCAACCGCACTTGGATTTCGAATTCCAGCCGTCTCGCGTTCCAAGAATTTTCGAAGGACAGGTTGCCCGTCGGGAATTTGGATGCGCTCAAGTCCGCTTTGGACGGCAATGGGAAAATCGCCTTTGTTCTCGGCGGTTCCGCGACGAATGAAGATGCCGCCGCACTCAAAACTCTCGTGCAGAAGCTCGGCGACCGCGCGGAGGTTTTTGTCGGGACTTTCGCCCCTGTCGGAAGTCCGGACGGACTTTCCAAAAGCGGCGATCCGGTGGCGAACCGGGCCGGGTTCTCTTTGTTCGGCTTTTCGACTCCCGCCGAAGAGTTGTGCAACCGGGCGGATGAATTCCAAGTGTTGGTCGCTCTTTCCGCCGACCTGTGGGGGAGCGACCCCGCCAAAGCCGAACGCCTCGAAAGGATTCCCAAACGGATTTCCATTTCGCCGAAAAACGACGCGACGGCGAAGAAATCTTCGACGGTCTATGGGGTGAACCATTGGTCCGAAGTCAGCGGGACGATGGTGAACGTCAATTCGATTCTTCAAAAATTGAATGCCGCCCCGACTGCCCCCGATGCGGAACTTTCCCCGCTTTTCCGCGTCTTGTTCGCCTTGGCCGGCGAAGAGGTGCAGTCTGCCGCCGAGGCTTATGTCCGGGCGGGAAAGTTTGCGCCGAAGCTCTCGACCGTTTCTTTTGACGCCATTCACAGCACGGGCGAATTGCTCGATGGAGTTGTTGCCGTATGATGGAAATTCTCTGTTCCAAGACTTGGATCGAATGGCTATTGATTTTGGTGAAGTTCGCCTTGGCGTTTGTCCCGGTGACCTTCATCTTGCTGTTGATCCCCATGGAGCGCCGCGGCGCCGGATTCATCCAAGACCGGCAAGGCCCGAACCGCTCTTACATCAAAATCCCGTTCTTCGGGAAGATTCGCTTGCTCGGTTGGGTGCAGAACTTTTGCGACGCTCTGAAGCTTTTCTTCAAGGAACAGTACATTCCCGCCAGCGCGAACAAAGTCTTGTTCAATTTGGCCCCCGCCATCCCGTTCGGGCTGACTCTCCTCACCCCGTGCGTCTTGCCGTATTTCGCATCCCTCAATTTCGCTTGCGGGGATACGGTCGTGCACATTCCGGGGGCGAACGTCGACACGGACATCGGCATTTTGCTCATGTTCGGACTTTCTTCCCTTTCGGTCTTCGGCACGGTGCTTTCCGGTTGGGCGGCCAAGTCGAAGTATTCCTTCTTGGGGGCGCTCCGCGCCACGGCGACGAGCATCAGTTATGAAGTTTGCCTCGGCCTTTCGATGATGGGGATGATTCTTTTGGCGGGAACTTTCAGCGTGGAAGGTTTGGTGAGCTGGCAAGAACAGCACGCTTGGGGCATTTTTGTCCAACCGGTCGCTTTCTTCTGCTTCTTGATTGCCGCCATCGCGGAAACGGGTCGTCCGCCGTTCGACGTCTCCGAAGGGGATCCGGAACTTGTCGCCGGTTACCATACGGAATACGGCGCAATGCAGTTTGGAATGTTCTATATGGGCGAATACGGGCACGTGGCGATTAACAGCATGTTGGTCTCGTTCCTGTTCTTTGGCGGCTACGCGATTCCGGGAATGACCACCGCCGACGTCCAGGCGAATCTCGGTTGGGTGCTCGCTGCTCTGTTCGGCATCGGCGCGTTTTTGGCTTTGGCGTTCCTCCATATGGTTTATCGCTGGTTGCGTGCGTTCAACAAGGGGAAAGCTTCCAACAAGGCCGACATCAACAAGGAATACCGTCTTTACAAGCTTTTGGCTTGGACAGCCGTTCCCGTGTGCATCGCCTTGGCGATTGTCTGCGGAGTCTTCATCCACCCCGAAGCCGCCATGACTGCGGTCGACGGAACTCCCGTTTACGGAGTCGGCATCGCCTTGGGGACTGCTGCCGTGCAATTCCTCGTGCTGATGGTCAAAACCGTGTTCTTTTGCTGGGTCTGGATTTGGGTGCGTTGGACTCTGCCCCGGTTCCGCTATGACCAAATCATGCATCTGGGCTGGAAGATTCTGTTGAACATCGCCTTGCTCAATTTGGTGATTACCGCAGTAGTCGCAAAACTTGTCATGGGAGGCCGCTAATGGTTCGCATTATCAAGCACAAGCCGATGAACTGGATAGAACGCCTTTACATTTTCGAAGCGTTCCGCGGTCTTTTCACGACCATCAAACATTTTCTCCGCGGTCTTTTCCGCTACGAGACCTTGCCGACGACCGGCTATCCGGAAGTCAAGCCCTACATCCCGAGGGATTACCGCGCCAAGCACCGGATGATGCTCCGCCCGGACGGTTCCCCGCGTTGCGTCGCCTGCTTCATGTGCGCTTCGGCTTGCCCCGCCCACTGCATTTACATCGAAGCGGCGCAGTCGCCCGACGGCCGGATTGAAAAGCGGGCCGCCCGGTTCGACATCGATCATTCCGTGTGCATATTCTGCGGCCTTTGCGTGGAGGCTTGCCCGGTGGACGCCCTTCGCATGGACACGTGCGAAACCAGTTTCGTGCACCGCAAACGCGAAGACTTTATCGTTTCCCTCTACGATTTGACGAACTGGAATCCGAAGGATTACCCGGAAGACGCTCAAAGCCAGGTCGCCCCGGGTGGGACTCAAAACAAGCAGGCTCTAGAAGTCTGGGGAGATGTCAAACCATGCTAGCCCTTGTGTATTTCTCCATTTTAGCCTTGATTGCCGTGGGGTGCGGCGTGTGCATTTTCTTGACTAGACACCCGCTGTATGCGTCCATTGCCATGATTACGTCGATGCTTTCCCTCGCGGGAATTTACGGCTTGTTGGGGAGTCCCTTTGTCGGGGTCGTCCAAGTGATGGTCTACGCCGGGGCAATCATGATGCTGTTGACGTTCATCATCATGGTGCTGAACGGTGCGCACGATCACAAGACGAAACGCTTCGACGGCACGTCGGCTTTCGTGTGCCTTTCGGTCGTCGTTTTGGCCGGGCTTCTGGCCGTGGCCCTTTTCCGCTCCGCCTTGGCCTTTGATTTGAATACGACAAAGGGGACGGTCGCCGTGACGGCGAATGCCCTTTTCAACATGGATGCTTCCGGGAACGGCTATCACCTGCTGTTCATTGCCGTGGGGCTGATTCTCCTGTCCGCCATGGCGACGGCTGTCATTTTGGCGCGCAAGCGCATTTCTTCGGATCCGGAAACTCCCAAGGAGGTTCGCTGATGCAGGCGATTTACGTCCAAATCCTCGCGTTGATTCTCTTGACGCTCGGAATCGCGACGGCTCTGTGCCGCCGGAACGTGTTCTTCATTTTGATGGGCGTCGAACTGGCGTTGAACGCGGTGAATCTGAGCATCGTCGGTTTTGCAAAAACTCTCCCCGGTGCGGAAAGCGTCGTGGGGCAAATCATTCCGCTGTTCACGATTGCCGTCGCCGCCGCAGAAGCTTGCGTGGGGCTGGCCATCATCATCTTGCTGGTCAGGAACCAGGACAGCGTTGATATCGACAATTTTTCCGGGATGAGGGGGTGACACATGATTCCTCTTTGGCTGATTCCCCTGTTTCCTCTTTTGGGCGTCATCGTTTTAGCCCTAATCGCCTTGGCTTCTTCGGAAAGTGAAAAAGGTCCGGACGAAGGTTTGGTCGGGTTTATCGGGGTCGCGTTCCCGTTCCTCGCTTTCCTCGCCACGGGGCTTTTGGCGTGGAATATGCCGGATGGCGGTATCGAAGAGACTCTTGGGACATGGATAAACACGTCCGCCCTTTCGGTGAACTTCGGGTTTCTCTTCGATGGGCTTTCGCGGACGATGCTCTTGTTCATCACGGGAATTGCGACGCTCATCATTTTGTATTCGACGGGTTACATGCACGGGGATCGCGGCTTCGCCCGGTTCTTCGCCTATATGAACTTGTTCCTGTTCAGCATGATAGTCCTCGTCCTTTCGAATTCTCTGGTCCTCACCTTTTTGGGATGGGAAGGCGTCGGTCTCTGCTCTTACCTTCTCATCGGATTCTGGAACAAGGATTTGAAGAATTGCAAGGCGGCGAACAAGGCTTTCTTGGTGAACCGTGTCGGAGATGTCGGATTTCTGCTCGGCATGATTCTCGTTGTCTCCGTGGGCGGTTCCGCGCTGTTGAATTACACGGATTTGGTCGAATGGTTGAAGTCCCCCGTGTTCGGCGAAATCGTCGGGGCGAAGCTTCCCTTGCTGACGGTTGCCGGACTCCTCTTTTTCTGGGCTTGCACGGCGAAGAGTGCGCAGATTCCGCTTTTGACGTGGTTGCCCGATGCGATGGCCGGTCCCACACCCGTATCCGCATTGATCCATGCTGCGACGATGGTCACTGCCGGAGTTTATTTGGTCGCGCGGCTTTCTCCGTTCTTCGTCCTTTTGCCGGGTGTTTTGACTGTCATCGCCGTTGTCGGCATCGCCACGGCATTCTGGGCTGCGGTCGCCGGGCTCTTCCAAAACGACATCAAGAAGGTCTTGGCCTATTCCACGGTTTCTCAGCTGGGGTACATGTTCATGGCAGCGGGAGCTTCGGCGTTCGATGTCTCCATTTTCCATGTCTTCACTCACGCATTCTTCAAGGCGACGCTCTTCCTCGGCGCGGGAGCCATCATGCATTCTCTCGCCGGGGAATTGGATATGCGGAAGATGGGCGGCCTGGTGAAAAAGATGCCCGTCACCGCCGTGGCCATGCTCTTTGCCTACCTGGCGATTATCGGGTTCCCCGGATTTTCCGGATTCTTTTCCAAGGATTTAATTCTTGAACGTTTGTTCGGATTCTCTCCGACCCTCGGCCCCGTCTTCTACGGAATCGCCCTCTTGACTGCCGTGATCACCGCCATCTATATGACGCGCCTGATGGTGATGACCTTCCTCGGCAAGTACCGCGGAAACCTTCCGGAAGACAAAATCCACGAAGCTCCGCTGAGCATGACGTTCCCGATGATTGTTCTTGGACTCGGCGCGGCGTTCTCCGGATACGTTTGGAACGTTTATGTGGAAGGCGCGAACTGGTTTGAAACATGGCTCGCCCCGGTCGTCGGTTTGGCGGAGCAAATGGCTCGCGCCGGGATGCCCGAAGTCCGGATGCCCTCGGCGATAACCTTTGCCGCCATGGGGACTTTTGCCGCCCTCCTCGGCGCGTTCATCGGGTACAAGGTCTTTGCCCACAAGCGGATTCCGGAAGTCAAGAATTCCGACACCTCCGTGACGGGACGGGCGGCGGACTGGACGTTCTTCTTCGACTACATCCACGCGGTCTTCATCGCTGCGGCCAGGGGCTTCGCCTGGGTGGCGGATGTCGTCGTCGACAAGTTCGTGCTGGCGTTGCAATGGATGCTCTGCGCCATCGCCTTGATTTTGGGGGACGGGGTTCGGATGCTGCAAATTCGTAAAATTCGTTTGCAGGTCGGCCTGGGCATCGCCGGCATGGTGCTGGTGACGTTGGTCGCGGTCTGCTATTGCGGAGGGATTTCCTAATGTTGTTGTATGCGATGGTTTTTGCTCCGTTCCTGGTCGCCCTTTTGATGGTGGCGGCTTCCGGCAAGGATGCGAAGTCGGCCGCCCGTTTGGCGATTCTCTTCGCCACGTTGATTTTTGCCGCGGGGCTTCCCCTCATCGGTTTGGAAGGTCCTTCCCTTCCCGTGGAATGGTTCACGATTCCCTGGGTCGATGTGACGGTGACGTTCTCCTTCGCCGTGAACGGATTCTCCGCTTGGATGGTCTTCTTGGCGAACCTGATCACCTTGGCCGCCTTGATCGGCGCACGCAAGTCCCAAGGCGGGAATTACCGCAATTTCGCCATTGGGATGTTCGCCTTGTTGGGAGCGTTGAACGGGACGTTCCTCGCTAGCGACGCCGTCCTCTTCTTCTTCTTCTTTGAGGCCTTGGTGCTTCCCGCCGCGATTCTCATCGGGGCTTATGGCGGTCCGGAGCGTCATTCCGCCGCCGTCAATTTTGCCCTTTACACGTTGATCGGATCCGCTCCGATGGCTGTCGCCCTGTGGTATTTGATTTGCCTCGCCGGCTCTTCGAATTTGATTGCCGTTTCGGAGACCGCCCAAAAGCTCCCCGAAGCGACCCAGACGATTCTCTTCTGGTGCTTTGCCGTTGCGTTTTGGGTCAAGACTCCGCTGTTTCCCTTGCACGGTTGGCAAGCGCAGACTTATGCGGAAGCTCCGTCCGGATTGAGCGCCGTCCTCACCGGTTCCATGTCGAAGGCCGGCGTTTACGGATTTTTGTTCTGGGTGATTCCGCTCTTCCCGGCCGTTGCGCTGAAGAACGCGGGATGTCTCTTGGGATTAGGGCTTTTCACGGCCGTTTACGGTGCGTTCCTGGCCATGCGCGCAAAGGATATCAAGAAATTGCTCGCTTACAGCTCCTTGGGACATTTGGGGTTGGCTGTCGCCGGCATTTTCACCCTTTCGGAGGCTGCCATCCCGGCCGTGCTTGTCTTGTTGGTGGGGCACGGGCTTTCGGCTTCGGCGCTGTTCATTCTTTCGGGGTCTGCGGAACGCTTCGCCGGGCATCGTTTGCTTGAAAAGATGGGCGGTTACGCGGAGGCTCATCCTGTGTTCGCTTTCTTCTTCGGCACGGCTTCCGTGTTGGCCGTGGCGATTCCCGGCACGGCCGGCTTTGTCGGGGAATTCCTCGTGATGCTCGAACTTTGGGACGTGAGCGCCGTCGCGGCCGCAATTTCCGGACTTTGCATCATCCTGACGGGCGTTTACATGCTGATGCTCATCCAAAAGGTGCTGTTCGGGCAGCCCAAGGAACTTTCCGAAGAACAGAAGAAACTGCGCTTTCCCGTGGCGGAAGCCGTGGCAGTGGCTCCGTTGCTCGTGCTGCTCCTCGTCTTCGGGCTTTATCCGTCGGCGATAACGAAGTCCGTGGATGTCTCTGCGGAAGAGTTTGCCCAACAACGGGTTCAGGAATTGGAGGCGGCGATTGCCTCCGCAGCGGCTTCGGATGCCCCCGCGGAAGAGGTCGTGGAAGAAGTGATTTTTGAAGAGAATACGGAAGCCGATTCGGTACAGGCCTTGTCGGAATCCGCCCAAGCCGAAACACAAGTGGAGGGTCAAAATGTCCGCTAGTCTGGTGAATCTTTTGCCCATCGTGACCGTTGCCGTCGGCGCGATGATTTGCATCGCCACGGAACCTTTCATCGCGGACCGGAACAAGCAAAAGGTTCTTCCGTGGGTGGCCAGCGCGTTCCTCTTTTTGACGGCGATTTCCTTTGCCTGTGTGGATGCCGAAGCGAATCTGTTCGGTTTGCTTGCGTTCGATTCCGTGCGGGTTGCCTTGGGGCGTGCCGTCATCCTCTGCGCGTTTCTCGGCGTCGGGAGCTTGCAAGTGACTCTTTCGCGGGAAAAGTATCCCGCGGGGGAACCTTATGGACTGACCCTTCTCGCCACTTCGGGCGTTTTGTTGATGGTCTGTTCGACGGATTTCTTGCCGCTCTTCATCGGAATGGAGCTGGCCGCTTACCCGGTTTACGGATTGGTGGGACTCCGCCGCAAGGACAAAAATGCGAACGAGGCGACATTCAAGTATTTCGTCACCGGAGCAGTCTTCAGCGTCTTCTTTTTGTACGGCATGGCTCTGGTCTATGGCGCGACGGGGACGACTCATTTTGGAGGGAAAGTTCTCGCCGGGCGTGAATGGCTTTACTCGGCCGGTTCGCTTCTCGCTGTCTTCGCCTTGCTGTTCAAGGCGGGCGCAGCCCCGATACACCTTTGGGTGGCGGATGTCTATACGGGAGCATCTGTCGCCGTGACCGGCTTCATGGCTGCGGTCATCAAGGTCGGTGCGCTGGCCGCCATCGGTTCGCTTTGGATGCGCTCCGGTCTCGAACGTCTTGCGCCCGTCATCGTCTTCGTGGCGATTCTCTCCATCGTCATCGGGGCGTTTTCCGGGCTTGCCCAAAAGTCCGTCCGCCGGATTTTCGCTTTCTCGGCCGTGATGAATGCGGGCTTCATCGTCCTTGGATTGTTGTTCCGGGACTTGAGCGTGATGTTCTACTTCTTGATCACCTACGCCATCGGTTCCGCCGGTGCGTTGGCCGCCATTTCGGGCTTCAGCGGAAAGGGCGATGCGCACGAAACTTTGGATGGAATCCGCGGTCGCGGTCGCAAGTTCCCGTTGGAAGGGATTGCCGCCGTCGTGTGCCTGGCGAGTCTTGCCGGGCTTCCGCCGCTTTCCGGCTTTCTCGCGAAGTTCGTTTTGTTCACGGGTGTCGTGAAGGTCGGCCATATCGCTCTTGCCGCTTTGGGTTTTGGCCTGTCCATTCTCGCCATGTATTATTATCTGAGAGTCGCCATTGCGATTTTCGCCCCGGCGGAAAGCTCTTCGAATTCCCCGTGTGCGTGCCAGTTGAACACCTCGGCGCGATTCCTTTTGCGCTTTGGCGTTGTAATCGCTTCCCTCAGCCTTGTCCTCTTGGCTGTTTATCCGCTCCTTCGCCCCGTGGGGCAGTTCTGACGGTTGGACTTCAAAGCCTCGGGATTCCGAGGCTTTTTCCTTCGTCGGGTATCATGAAACGGCGAAGCGCGTGCGGCAAGATGTTATATTTTGACCATGGATAAAATTTTTCGTACAGGAATCGGCTTTGACGTGCATCGCCTTGTAGAAGGCCGCAAGTGCATCATCGGCGGGGTGGAGATTCCCTTTGAAAAGGGGCTTTTGGGGCATAGCGATGCGGACGTCCTGTTGCACGCGATAAGCGACGCTCTCTTGGGGGCTGCGGGACTTGGAGACATCGGCACGTATTTCCCGGATACGGATCCGGCTTTTGAAAATGCGGACAGTTTGCTATTGCTCGCGCGTGTGGGCGAAGAGGTGGCGAAGGCGGGAGGTCGGATTGAAAGCGTTGACAGCGTCGTCATTTGCGAACGTCCCAAGGTGAACCCGCATCGGGATCGGATGAAGGCCAACATCGCCCGCGTCTTGGGCATTCCCGTTGAAAGGGTGGGCGTCAAGGCCAGCACAAGTGAAAGGCTCGGCTTCACCGGTCGCGGAGAGGGCATTGCCGCCGAAGCCGTGGCGACGGTCAGCCAACTTCTGTAAGATTCTGCACGGGATTTACACGGAAATCGCCAGCATTCGATTTCCGCCTTAAAATTTCAGAATATTTTAGGCGCAGAGGAGTAGACCGATGCTTGGAAAAGTCGTCTTTTTTTCTTTTGCGATTGCAGGATTTTCGTTTGCCGGAATTTCCGGATATGTCCAGCTGCCGAATGCAGAACCGGTTTCGGGGGCTGTCGTGACGCAATATTCCACGGGGAAAACGGCGACGACGGATGCGTCCGGTTATTTTTTGATTGAGGAATCGACCGGATTTTCAATCGGGGCAGAAGCTTCGCTTTCGGTCTTTCCGCAGAATGCCAAGGTTTCCCTTTTCAGTCTGCAAGGGCGGATGATTGCGGAAAAGACGATTTTGCTGGAATCGGAAGAAATGGACTTGTCCCGAACTTTCCCGAAATTGCCTTCCGGGATATATGTCGCCCAAATTCAAAGGGGGACATCCACGGAGACTTTCAAACTGTCCAAAAGTGCGCGAGGCGGAAAAGTACATTTGGAGAAGGCTGTGGGGAAAAAGGCTTTGCAAAAGAGCCTTGCCGGGGATTCGCTCGGGATTTCTTTCGACGGGAAAACGCTTGTGCCGCAGATGGTCTTGGCGGACGATGACGCGGATTTGGGTGTCATCCGAATCTCGAGGAAGACGGTGAGTGGGAGCGTCCCCGCTCAGGAATCGGCTGTTTCCGTTTCGCTTGTCGGATCGGGCGGGGAAAGTTTTGTCTTGAATGCGAATGTCGACAATGAAAATTTTTCATATGCGGCGGTTTCGGATTGGATGCTTTACGATGCGAACCGGACGTGGACTGTTTCGGCCGTGGGGAGTTCCGGTGAGGGCGCGACGAATGTTTCGGATGCCGTGCAAAACGTGACGCTGAATTTGGTGGCGACGAAAAGCTCCTCTAGCGTGGCGGAAAGCTCGTCGTCCTCTGCGGACACGACGCGCGTCTCTCTGGATTATGCCGTTTCGCAAGGGGAAAATTCCGTTTATGCGACGGAGAGCGTTTATTTGAGCGGCGTGGAGAACGCCTTGGGGATTTCGGCAAGTGAAATTGCGAATGAATTGAATTCTTCGGTTTTCTATTACGCAGTCGAATCGGACGGTTCGCTGAATGCAAACATCACGGCGACGGGGAATGCGGGCAACTGGTATGACGCGAACGGCGACGTGACGGAATATTCCGCGTCTCCGGCAGTCTTTTCCGAAGTGGACCTTTCGACCCTCACGGCAAATGTGGGACATTACCCGGGACTCGCGGCGGGGAACGTTTACACGATGCGGCAATCTTTAATTTATGTGAAATCCGGCGCGCAAGTGATTCAAGTGACGTGGACAATCCGGCTTTCCGTTGTCGCGAGTGTCAGTTCTTCGAGTTCTTTCGGTCAAAGTTCTTCCAGCTCCGCCGTCGTCCAAAGTTCTTCGTCGGTGAACTCCTCCTCTTCCGTCTCGTCATCTAGCTCCGCGCAAAGTTCTTCTTCGCAAATAACCCTTTCCGATTTGCAAAGCTCCAATTCGGATTTGTATAAATTCGTCAATTGGGAATGGACTTATCGGTTGGCGGCGAATTCAACGGTCTATGCAGACGATTACCGCATCGAAAGCAATACGAACTTGACTCCCTATCAAATTGTCAAGAACAGCGGAAAGCTCACCTTCTGCGTCCAGTGGCAAACGACGAAGAGCCTCTCGGCGACGCGCCGCGATCGCATGGCGAAAATGCTGAACCAGATGATAAACAATTGGACGAAATATTTGAAAAATTACGATGGTTGGCCTTATGATTCCATCCCGGTCTCCGTGCATTGGGGCGTCTTGGACGAAAATGTCGTGACGGACGCGGCAAGTGGCGAGGTCATCACGGCCGGGAAAACTTCCGTAGACCAGAATTCCGAGTGGACGACGAGCGTTCTAGTCCCGGATTGCGACGGTTCTTACGACGAATTTTTCGCCGTGGTCGAAGGATACACGTCTTATTCCACCAATATGTGGGGATTTGCCGATTACGGCGCCGGTTTCTGGGTGAGCGACGAACACGTCATCGCTTCCCTGGATGCGGGGGAATACGTCGTGCCGCACATCGTCGCCCATGAATCCGGGCACAATTTCGGACTGCCCGATTTTTACAATTCCTGCGACTTCCCGGATGCGAATTTCTCGCCGCTGACGAGCAGTTCCTATTCGGGGACTTACCAACCCGCGATGATCATGAACTCGGGGAGTTCCTCTGTCGTGACCGATGCGGATTACTGGCTCTTGCGAAAAATCTGGACGGAAATCAAGTCCAACATGGGATATTGATGGAAATACAAAAAACCGCCCGGTCGCCGGGCGGTTTTCCCTTGAATTCCAACGTTCATTCTTCGACGATGCGGAGCGGCATGAGCAAGAACATGCAGTTCATATCCGTTCCGACGGGTTCGATGATGCAGGCGGAAACGGGGCCGTTCAACTTGAACAGGACGTCTTCGCTCTGGCAGAGCTTGAGCACTTCGAGCAGATAATTCCCGTTGAATCCGATGTCGTAAACGCCTTCGCCTTCGTGAATCACGGACATCGCTTCGGTGGAAGTTCCGCCCACGTTTGCGTCGCTCGAAGAAAGTTCCATCTGGTTGCCGTCTAGCTGGAGGCGAATCATGCGAGTCCGCGCGCTAGCCATGGAAAGGACGGACGTGATTTTGTTGAAAAGCTCCGTCCGGTTGACTTGGACCGTGCGGGTGAATTGCGTCGGGATGACGGCTTCGTACTTCGGGTAAGGCCCTTCGATGAGTTTCGACACGATTTGGACGCCGTCGCTTGCAAAAAGGACGTAAGTGTCGGAGACGCGAATCTCGACGGTCGATTCGCCGGAGATGCTCTTGATTGCGTATTGGATGGCCTTCGGCGGAATGATGAAGCCCTTCCCAAGGGATTCGCCCTCCAAGTCGATGAAGGCCTTCCCTAAACGATGCCCGTCCGTCGCCACCATGATGAGCTTTCCCTCTTTCCATTCCAAGAAAGCCCCGTTCAAGCTCAGGCGGGCTTGGTCGTTCGACACGGCGAAGAGAGTCTTCCCCGCGAGGAATTCCAGTTCGCTCTTGCCGACTTGGAATGCCGCTCCGTCCGTGACGTCCGGCAGCGGGGGGAAGTCGCTCACGTCGAATCCGGTGATGGACGCCTTTCCGCGTTCGCTCCAACGCACGGTCACCATGTAATCGGCGACTTCAAAAGTCAAGGTGTCGATTTTCGGGTCGATGAGGCTCTTGATTAAGGTCTGGAGTCTTTGCGCGTTGACGACGACAGCTCCGTCCGCTTCGGCTTGCACTTCCAGTTTGACCCGAATGCCCAGGTCCAAGTCCGTTGCGCTGATTTCGAGGGTGTTCCCCTCCAGGCGGAGAGCGTAATTGTTCAGCACTTGGATGGTCGCCTTGTTCGGCACGGCGGCGAAGACCAAGTTCAGCGCGTTCAAGAATTTTGTCTTTTCAATCTGAAATTTCATTATCCACCTCGATTAGTTCCGCACCATGACGTAGGCAATCCATGCGATGACGGCGATGGCGGCAAGCACGGTGACGCCGACTGTGCTCATCTTGCTCTTTTTCTTTGGCGTAAAGTTTTTCGCATTCTGCATGGCTTGTCTGCGATCTCTTCGGCTCATAAAAATTCTCCATTTGTTTTTACGCCCTAAAAACTATTATTTTATGTGCGAAATAGGAGAGAACCCATGCCCAAAATGGCCTTAAATTCGATTAAAGAAAGCACTCTGGAATGCGCGTCGTTCGCCCTCAATCGGGTGAATCTCGCCGTGGAGGAATCCCGTCTGTCCGACAAATACAGGGCTTTGGGGAAAAGGTTGCTCCCCGCCTTGGAAAGTGGGACTTTGGAATCCTTGAAGGACGATCCGGAAGTGGTCGAGCTTGTCGGGGACATTTCCGAGACGCTTGCCCGCATTGAAAAGTTGAAAAGGCGCTCCGGCAAAAAAGGCGGGCAGACTCCTTGAAAAAGTGGAACTTGCACTTCTTTTTCGAGCGGACGGGGCGTTCCAAATATTCCCGCGTCCCCTATTGGAAGCCGCTCCTTTGGGCTTTTGCCGCGGCGTTGGCCGTTTTGGGGTTCGTCCTTTTTTCCCCGTTCGACGTGGTGGGCAAAATCGGGGACGGGACTCTGATCGGGATGCGTCGGCAGAACGGGCAGATTCGAAAGGAGATTGCCGAGTTGCATTTGCGCAACGACAGCGCGGAACGTTACTTGCAAAAACTGGAAGCCGCCGAGGACAGCGTCTACGCTCTCGGCGGAATTTCGCATGAAACCGAGTCCGATTCGGCGGACTCCCTGCATCGGAAAACTCGCACGGAATCGCTCTTCCAGACGTTCAGGACGTATTCCGCGTTTCGGGATTCCCTGCTTGCCGACGAATCCCTCGCAAAGGCCATTCCCGTTCTGCATCCATTGAAAAATCACAAGGTCGTCACGAATCGTTTCGGGATGATTGCCGACTATTTTACGGAACAAAGCCTTCCGCATCGCGGTGTCGATTTCTTCGCCGAGGAGGGCGATACGGTGATTGCCCCGGGGGCGGGGAAAGTGGTCGAAGTCCGCGCCCATCGCGGATTCGGCCTGACTGTGAAGATCCAGCACACGGAGCACGTCCGCACTTTTTATGCGCACCTTGAAAAATCCTTGGTGAAGCAAGGGCAGACCGTTCGTCGGGGAATGCCCATCGCCACGGTCGGCCGGTCCGGGCGGACTGCCGGGACGGGACTGCATTATGAAATTCGACTGGATGGGGAATCCGTCAACCCGGAAGATTATTTCATCGAGCCTTGAATATGGACGCAAGACCTTTTGAACAAAACACGATAGCCATGGTCTGGGATTTTGACAAGACCCTCATATCCGGCTATATGCAGGATCCCCTGTTCAAGCGTTACCGCATCGACGGGAAACGCTTCTGGAATGAGGTGAATTCCCTGCCGGCCTATTATGAAAAGGCGGGAATCCACGTGAACCGGGACACTTCCTATTTGAACCATATCCTGACTTACGTCAAGGCGGGAAAGATGCCGGGACTGACGAATCGCATTTTGCGGGAGTGCGGTGAAGAGTTGGAGTTTTATCCGGGACTCCCCGAATTTTTCCCCGGCATCCGTCGACGTGTGGAGGAGAACCCCAAGTATCGGGCGGCGAACATCCGGCTCGAGCATTATGTCGTGAGCACGGGCTTTGCGGAGACCATCCGCGGAAGCGCCATCGCGCCTTATCTCGACGGCATCTTCGGTTGCGAATTCATCGAATCCCCCGCGCCTCCCGGATATTCCCCATTGGGCGATTCGCCGGCGGAAGCTGAAATTTCCCAGGTCGCTTGCGCTCTCGACAATACTTCCAAGACGCGTTATCTCTTTGAAATCAACAAGGGGTCGAACAAGTTCCCGGACACGATTGACGTCAATTCGAAGATTGACTGGCAAAATCGCAGGATTCCCTTTGAAAACATGGTCTACATCGCCGACGGCCCGTCCGACGTCCCCGCGTTCAGCATCCTCAACCAATGCGGCGGCGTCACTTATGCGATTTATCCGGCGGGCGACAGGGCGGCTCTTCGGCAAGTCGACGCTCTGCGCCGCGACAAGCGCATCCAGATGTTCGGGGAGGCGGATTACCGGGAAAATTCCATGACGTGGATGTGGCTCTCGGAACAGGTCTTCCGCATTGCGGACTCTTTGGTGCAGAAGCAGTGGCGGAGCATCCAAAACAGCGCGTCGCGTCCACCCGGGCATTTGAACGGGTGACTTTCGGCGGCTTCAAGATTCGTTTTGCCGAGGGAAAATCCCGATTCGGAATGTCGCGGTAACGCCTTATTTCTAAATTTTCCGAGTGCTTTCCCGCTTTGGGAAAGTCCAAGTTTGTTTTTATTTTAGGAGTTTTAATGGCTATTCAGAGTTCCAAGCGTGGCATTTTGATTAGCATGACGCCTTACGAGAAACGAATTGCCGTGATGGAAGGAGGCGATTTAGCCGAACTCGTCGTCGAAAGCGCGGATTCCAACCGCGTCTTGGGCAATATTTACAAAGGTGTCGTGCAATCGGTCATTCCCGCGCTGAAGGCTGCGTTTATCGATATCGGGCTTGAAAAGGCGGGATTCCTCCACCAGGAGGACGCCATTGACCGGAACATCCTCCTTTCCCGAGAGTTCGGCGACAAGGATGACGACGTGGCGGTGGGCGAGGAACTTTCCATCGACCAGATTCTGCACGTCGGACAGGAAATCATGGTCCAGGTGACGAAAGAGCCCATCAGCACCAAGGGGGCCCGTCTGACGACGCACTTGAGCTTCGCCGGTCGGTTCCTCGTGTGCATGCCGGGGACGAATTTCGTCGGCGTGTCCAAGCGCGCCCGCGACCCGAAGGTCCGCCGCGAATTCAAAAAGGTCGTCCGTCGTCTCAAGGGGCCGGATGTCGGCTACATCGTCCGCACCAACGGCCTTTCCGAGAGCGAGCTTGAAATCAAAAAGCAGATGCACGAGCTCGAATCCAAATGGGAAGCGACGAAGTACAATTTTGCACACCAGCCCGCGGAAACCTGCATTTACAAGGAGTCGGATTCCGTTTCGCAGACGATTCGGGAATATTTCAGCGAAAATACGGATTACGTCTATGTCGACGACCGGGACGAATACTTCGCCATTCGCGAAGAACTCCAGAAACTTTCGTCGGACAAGGTGAGCAAGGTCAAGCTCTGGAGTTCCAAGGAAAGTCTTTTTGAATATTTCAAGATAGAAGACGATTACGCCCGTTCGCTCGAACGTTCCGTGCCGCTGCCGCACGGAGGGAATCTGGTCATTGACCAGACGGAAGCCCTCGTCGCCATCGATGTGAACACGGGGCCGAAGGTGCACGGCAAGGATCAAGAGAAGATCATCTTCGAAACGAACATCGACGCCTGTTATGAAATCGCCAAGCAGCTCCGCCTGCGCGACATCGGCGGCTTGGTCGTCATCGACTTCATCGACATGGAACTTCAGGAAAATCGCGACGCGATTTACCAGGAATTCCGCAAGGCCATCCGCAAGGACAAGGCTCCGATAACGCCCACTCCCTTAAGCCAGTTCGGTTTGATGGAAGTGACGCGCAAACGGGTGCGGACGAACTTGATGACGGAAAAGACCCATGTCTGCCCGGTCTGCCGGGGGACGGGGCACGTGTTCCGTTTGGAAACGACGCTCTCCGCCATAGACCGTTGGCTTTCCCGAGCCCGCACCAAGGGGCGTTTGAAGAAAGTCCAGATGATGGTCAGTTCCGCCATGGTCGATTTGCTGGTCAAGGATTCCGCGCGGATGTTCCATTATCTCGAATACAAGCACGGCATGGAAATCACTCTCGTGGAAGATGAAACGATGTTCCCGAGCCAGTTCTTCATGTTCAACGACAACGACGAGGATATCACGGACAATTACAACTTTGTCTGACGGGTCTCGTCACGGCCATTTCCCGCGCATCGGACAATCTTCGGCGCGGGATTTTTTTAGGCGGAATCGATGGAAAAACGTTTTGGAGTCGCCCGCATTTTGAACAAGCGCGGATACTGCTCCCGCTCCAAGGCGGAGGCTCTTGTCCGCAGCGGAAAGGTCCTGTTGGACGGTCGGCGAGTCTTCGACCCGGAGACTCCGGCGAAAATGGTTTCTCGCCTGTCCGTCGACGGGGAACTTGTCTTGCAGGCCGAACCGCTCTATTTGGCGATGCACAAGCCTCGCGGAATCGTCACGACTGCGTCCGACGAAAAGGGGCGGAAAACGGTCTTGGACCTTTTAAAAGGAATGGGGCTTCCCCACGTATTTCCCGTCGGCAGACTCGACAAGGCGAGCGAAGGCCTTCTGCTGCTCACGAACGACACGGATTTTGCTAGTCGCATCCTTTCGCCGGGGACTCATTTCGAAAAGGAATATCACGTGCAAGTTTCCCGGCTGCCGACTTCGGGGGAAATGCGCCGAATGCAAGACGGGGAGAGCGTCCCTCCGAGAATCTTCGGGGAAAAGGCGGAGAGGATGCATTTCCTGTCCGTGGAGATTTTGCGCCGAGGCAAGAACGGAGGATGGCTGGACATCGTTTTGGACGAAGGGAAGAATCGGGAAATCCGCCGCCTCTTGGAAGTGTTCGGCATTTCCGTTCTGCGGCTTGTCCGCATTCGCGTCGGCCCTTGGGCCTTGGGGAGCTTGAAGCCGGGATGCGTGGAGGATTTGGAGAGACTCCGTTCCCGATAGACGGCAGCTTTTAAAACAACTGACCCCGATGAAAACACCGGGGTGAGCTTTGCTTGGAATCGGGGGTTATTTTTCGTCAATCCACCAAGAGCCGGCATCTTCGTCGTTTTCGGTGAATCTGTTTGAAAAACCTTGATTCCAGGAATATTCTTCCGTTTCGAGCAGAGGCTCTTCCCGGAAGGTTGTCTTTTTTTCGTTCATTGTATCTCCTTGCCGAGGTTGTCTTCCCGGCGGTTATGTCTTCTTTCTAAGTAGACGGTTTACATTATATATAAAAAATGAAAAATGGCAAGGCAATTTAGGTAAAAAAATGAAGATTTCTCCGTAAAATGCTATTTTTCGCCCCATGATGGATTCCAATGTCGAAAAAATCGTGATGATCGGGGATCGTGTCCTCTTGAAACCGCAAGACGCCGCAAGGCAAACGGGAAGCGGTCTTTACCTTCCGCCGGGCGTCCACGAAAAGGACGCAGTCCACACGGGTGTCGTCGTCAAGGTCGGTCCGGGATACCCCATTCCGTCGTCCGACCCGGATTCCTTTTTGAAGGAGTCCCGGGAACCGTTGAATTACGTCCCGCTCCAAGTGGAAGTCGGGGATCAAGCGCTGTACTTGCACGGGAACGCGTTCCCGATAGAAGTCAATGGGGAACGCTATGAAGTCGTCGGACAGGGGGCCATCTTGCTTGTCATCCGGGATGACGGTCTTTCCGAACTCGGGGTTTAAGTGAATCCGCCGGTGATGTTCCCGATTTTCTTGGCGCTTTTGTCGGTCTTGGTCTGGCCGTTCTTCGTCGTTGTCCATTTGGGGCTTTTTGCTGTCGACCTGGTCGATTTGCTGTCGATTCTTTCCCCGGTGGCGGTGGGGGTTGACGTTGGCCTCGCTGTTTTCTTTTTGCTGTTCACTTGGGGGAATGTCGGCCTGCTCGGTTCCCTATTGAAGAGGTTGCCCGGTTCTTTGCCTGCCGTCAGGCGTATGCGCGTCCTTTGGAAAATGGCGGTTTCCTTGGCCGGCTTCTTGTCTGTGGTGTCGCCCGTCTATTCCATTTTCCCGGACAACTCTTCGATTTGCTCGATTTGGGTTGTCATCTTTTTCTTGGAATGGGGCGTTTTCTTGGCCTTGGGCATCCTGCTCGCCCTTTTCGGGCGTCGCGGCAAGAATTGGCTCTTGTTCGGCATCGGCCTTTCCTTGGCGTTGGCCGGGCTTTCGGACGTCAACGGATTGCGGGCGTTGCAGACAGCTGTGGAAAATTCCCGGACGGCGATGGAAGAGTCGGACGAAGGACTTGTGGAAAACTCCATGGGGATTTTGTTCGGGATGTCCCAGACGGAATTGGACACATTCGATGAAGAATCCCTGGCGGATTTGCAAGAAGTCTCGTTCGGCGTGGCGGTCTTCGTCTGTGCGGGAGTTTTTGCCTTGGCGGCTTTGCACTCCGCCGCTCTCGGTTTCGCTTATGTCGGATTGGCGCTTTACTTCGCCAAAAAGACTCCCCGTTTCAAACGGAGAACGCAAAAGTTTCCCCAAGGAGAATTCCTGTGTTGAAAGTCGCCTTGATTACGGCCGGGATGCTCGTATGCTCGAATCTTTTCATGACCTTCGCCTGGTACGGGCATCTGAAGTTTTTAAACGCGAAACCGTGGATTGTCGCCGCCCTGGCCAGCTGGGGAATCGCTCTCTTTGAATATATGATTCAAGTCCCGGCGAATCGCTACGGTTATACGGCTTTGAACGTCGTGCAACTCAAGGTCATCCAGGAAGTCGTCGCGTTGACCGTGTTTGCGCCCTTTGCCGTCTTCATGATGAACCAGCCGCTGAAGCTCGACTACCTATGGTCCGCCCTTTGCCTTGTCGGGGCGGTCTATTTCGCCTTCCGCTGATTACCCGACTCCGGTCGAAGCTTTCGACAAGACGGATTCGACTTGTTGCAGTTCCCGGCTGAATTCGCCCAAGGTCTTGTAGCGTTTGATGATGGCGTTCATGAATTCCCGATATGCCGTGTTGGGCAAGAACGGGTCGTTTTGGAATCCCGAATTCTGATTGTAGGCTGCCTTGAGTTTCTTGGTGCTCTGCAAGACGCGCGTGATGACGTCGAAAAGTTTTTCGTGGGCGCTCTGCAATCCCAGCTTGTTTTGCTCGATGATTTCCGGGTCGTTCGCCTGCAACACTTCGGTGGGCAGTTTGGCGTAGTCTTCGTAAACGGTGTTCGCATTTCCCGTTTGCGGGGAGGAGAGGACGCTCGACGATGCGCGCATCCCGTTACGCTTGGCTTTGGAATCGATGGAAATCTTGCAGACGTCGCCCCCTTGGAAATTGCACTTGGCGCGGACTTCTGTCCTTCGCAAGGCGTTCAACGGGAAGAAGTCCTCGCTGGTGCCGACCCGGGAAAGGGGAACGTAAAGGGGGATGGATTCGTTGAATACGGTGATGACGTAGCTGATGTATTCCTGCCCGTCGATGGGAATCGTCTTGTAGCGGTTTCCCGTGGAATTCTTGTAATGCTCGGCATCGAGCAGCAGTTCGCGGCTTTCCTTTTGCAGCTGTTCAGGGTCCGGGGAGCAGGCGTCCAAGAACGCCTTGATGCCGTTTTCAAAGCCTTGGCGGACGGCTTCCGACGTGGCCCTCTTCCCCCACAGGTCTTCGGAAAGGAACAGGAAGTCCGTGATGTTCGTTTTGCTCCGCCCGGCGAAGAAGGCCTGCGCCCGGGCGATTTTTGCAAGTCCTCGCCACCGTTTGGCGGAAATGTAGACGTTGTTCTTTTCGCAAGAAACGGCGATTTCCCGGAGAAGAGGCATGCAGTTTTCCTCAATTTCGACCTTTTCGAATTCTTGTGTCCAGGAATGCCACTCCTCGGCGGATATTTTCAAATCTTCGGAAACGCTGTATCGTTCGGCATCCCCGGCGAAGGACAGGAGGGCTTCGAGCGAATCCGGGGAGACCGTGTCGGGAAGGCTGAGCACCAGGGCGATGCTGTCGGAAAGTCCCGCTTGGGCTAGGCTCGCGTCCGGACGGCTCCTTCCGGAAAGAATCAGTTCCCGTGCGAGGTGTTCGTCCAAGATGGCTTCGATGGCGTTTGTCATGGGAGGGCTTGTCGGGTCGAAGCTGGTGAAAACGGCCAAATCGACGGCGGATTCCTTGCTCGGCAAGGCGAAGCTCCGGCGGCCGTAAACTTGGGAGGAAATTTCCTTGAATCCGGCGATTGCGTGGCGCAGCAGGGAGCGCTTCCCCGAACCGGCTCGCCCGTAGAGGTAAGTCGGCTGCCCGGTCAAGATGGCCAAAAAAATCAGCCGCAGATAATTTTTCCGCTCGACTAGTCCGACGTCCAACTCGTCCAACAGTTTCCGGATTCTTTCAGATAGGCTCATAGGTGCTCCTTCTAAACGAAAATATAGCCGATTTTTCTAAAATGGAAGTATGTTCGATGCGATTCTTTTTGTGCAGCTCGGTTCTCCCGAAAATGCGACGCCGGCGAGTGTCGAAAAATATCTTGTGGAATTTTTGGGGGACTGGCACACCTTGGGGAATCCGCCGTTTTTTTGGAAACCTTTGCTGAAGAATATCATCGCTCCCAAGCGTTCCCGAAAAAGCGCGGGGAAATATCGAGACATGGTGGACGCGTCCGGTCTCGGCGAAATGCCGCTGATTCATCACACTCGGAATTTTGCCCAAGGGATTGCCGAAGCCGTCGGGGAGGAAATCCCGGTGCGCTTCGCTTTTGAATTCGGATCAAGACCGTCCATCGCCGATTCCTTGGATGACTTTTGCTCCATGGGGAAGCGGAACATTCGAGTGATTCCGCTTTATCCGCAGCGTTCGCTGGTGACGACCGTTGCCGTGCGCGACCTCGCTCTCGCCGCTTTTAAAAAATTTCCGTCCATGAGAATGCACTTCGTCGACGGATTCCCGATGAATGCGGTCTATCTCGAAGAAACGCTGAAAAACGTCTTGAATGTTTGGGACGGGAAATGCCCCGTCGTCTTTTCTTTTCACGGGACTCCTGAAAAATGGGTGCGGCAGGGCGACCCTTACCATCTGGACTGCGAACGGGAATTCTCGTGGTTCCGAAGCCGGTTGCTGCGCAAGAATCCGGGAGCGGAAATCTTCATCGCTTACCAAAGTCGTTTCGGCCCCGTGAAATGGCTCGGCCCCTTCACGAGGGATGTCGTCGCCCGTGTTGGGAAGTCGCAAAAGGATGTCCTGATCGCCTGCCCCTCTTTCACTGCGGACAATTTGGAAACCCTGTATGAAGTCGACGTGGAACTGGGGAACCTTTTCAAGGCTTCCGGCGGTGGGAGATTTTTGCGCGTCCCCTGTTTGAACGCAAACCGCGATTGGACGGCCCGGTTTGCCAAGGAGGTTCTTCGCGAAGACGGGGGAGCCTCTTTGTGAAATTCTGTGCGCTTTGCATTGCTTTAGTGGCCGTTTGGGCATTCGCTGAAGAAAATTTCCAAAGGTTCGCCGCTTTGCCCGTGCTCGGCTATTCCGAGGAAACGGGAATCAAGTACGGAGCGATGCTGATTCTCTTCTCCAGACCGGAAACTTCGGGGCGAAGGGCGGATTCCTTTGATTTCGCCGTCATGGGGACTTCGAAGGGCCAGTGGGAAGTCACCGCGTCCCCGGACATTTATCTGGCGGACGGGAGAATCCATTCGGACATCTCTTTCGTTTATTGGAATTGGCGCGCCAAATATTACGGCATCGGGAACGACCCCGACCCGGACGTTTCCCTGCGCTACGACATGGACCTGTTCCGGTTGGAAGTCCCGGTGGACATCGTCCTCTTCCCTTCGCTGTTTCGCGCGCTGAGCGTCGGCCCCTATTTGCATTGGGAAACCAATTCCGTTTCGTTTCGAAAGGGAGAACTTTCTCTTCCGGGAATTCGCGGCGGGAATCGTTCCGGTCTGGGCTACCAGGCGACGTTGGATTTTCGCGACAACGTGAACTGGCCAACGCGGGGAATTTTTGGACAGTTCCGTCAAGTCTTTTTTGGGAAGGCCTTGGGCGGAGACGAGAACTTCTTTTCGCAAACGGTCGATGTGCGCGCCTATGCGCCGCTCTTTTGGCAGACCTCCATCGCCACGGGGGCCTATTACAGCGTGAAAAAGGGAAACGTCCCGTTCGACATGCTTTCGACCTTGGACGGCTACAAGCGGTTTCGGGGAGTGGAGCGGGGAATGTTCTTGGACAGGCAGAGCTTTTCCGTGCAGGCCGAACTTCGAAAGACCTTGTTTTGGCGATTGGCGGGAACCATTTTTTTCGAAGCGGGGAAGGTCGGACCGTATTTTTCCGAATTGGCGGGGAACGATTGGCATTATGCGCCGGGATTCGGCGGCAGGCTGCTGTTGAACGAACGGGAAAAGACCTACGCCCGTTGCGACTTCTCCCTCGTCGACGGGAAGAATTTCGGCCTCACGATTTACTTGAGGGAAGCCTTTTAGTCGATTTCTCCGAAACAAAAAACCGCCTGTCGGCGGTTTCGTGAAAAAAGGAAAAGTCCCTCAATCGGAAAGCTTGTTCCAGTCGAGGACTCCTTTGCGGTAAAGGTAAAGATAGCCGCTTTCAAGAACCAGCAGGAAAGCTAGCAGCACAAAGAAAAGACTCCACGGACTTTCGAGGAAAACGACGACTAGCGGATAGAGGAATGCGACTTCGATGTCGAACACGAGGAAGAGCATGGCGACCATGTAATATTTAATCGGGTAACGTTCGTCCGCCGTTCCCGCCACGTGGGCCAGGCCGCATTCGTAAGGGGTTCCCTTGATGTCCGTATGTTTGGTCCTTCCCGGATGGAGAATCCAGTTTGCCGCGAGCAGCATCAGGGGAATGGCTACCGCGATGAGAATCAAGACGGTCAATGCAAAGACTGTATCGAAGATGGCGACGTTGTCTAAATTCATAGTACCTTCAAAATAGTTAATTTCCGAGCCATTTGCGCGCTTCGTTCGCCAAGATGTCGTCGGGTGAGCCGCTGTCGATGACCTCTTTCAATTCTTCGAGGCCTTTTTCCCTGTCGATATGATGGCGCAGGCGCAAATCCCCGACATAGAACAGGGTGCGGCGGCGAGACTTTTCGTCGGTCTCTTGAAGCAAGGATTTTTCGTAAAGCTTGACGGCGACTTCCGGAAGGCCTTTTTTGGCGGCCTCCGCCGCCCAGGAAGACCACAAGATGGCGGGAATCGTGAAAAAGAATCTGGGGTAAAGCATGGATTCCAGCGTCTTTTCAATGCATTCCCTGTCCAGAGGCCTTTCCGAAAGCAGCCGCCCGAAGTCTTGGGAAAGGATTTGGCTCGCGTGGTCGTATTCGGCCTTGTTCGCCAGTTCCAGGGCGTCCCTCAAGGATTCGCGCAGCTTTTTCTTGGGGTCGACTTGGATGGTCTTCGCATTTCCCTCCGTTCGACTTTTCTTTGACGAACGGTGCGGCGTCTTCACCCCGATCAGCGCGCCGATGCCGAACAGGGGCACTTCCAGGATGGCCGCCCAACCGTATAAATTCGGACAGGAAAACCAGTTCACCAAGGCGTCCGACAGAAGCAGGGCGATGCCCACGCAAGGGATGGCCGCCTGTACGGGGAAGCTCTTCTTGTCGAAGGCGGCAAAGCCGAGCAACAGCGCAAGGGAAAGGCTCGCCCCCATGTAAGGCGTGCCCGATTCGCGAACGAAGTAGGTGAGGGGGAGAGTCAGGGCGAAGAGGACTCCCGAAACGGGGAGGCTTGCCGCAAAGAGAATCGCCGGCTGCAAAAGCCCCCGCCTGCGTTCCAAAATTTTCATGGCGAACAGGAATCCGGCTGCGAAAATCAAGAAGGAGGGCGCTCCCGGGAAGAGAATCCAGCAGGTGAACAGGTTCCAAAAACCGGATTCTTCGGGAATGTAAAAGAGCTTGTATTCCGGGAGAGTCTCCGTATAGGCCCGGACGTAGCGGTTCAGTTCGGACTGGTACAGCTTTTCGTCGGGGGCGATTTCGCTTGCCGCGTAGGATTTTTTCCCGGTCGTCTCCCACCAAGTGCGAAAGTCCTCCTTCATCTGGAGAATCCTTTTCTCCGGAACGAGAGTCGGGTTCGCTTCGTGGAATTTTTTCAGATAGGATTCCAATTCCTCTTGGCGGATTTTCTCCGTGGGCTCCACGCCGACGTCCCGGAATCTTTTTGCGCCCTCCGATTCCCAATATTCGCCGAAAGCCTTGACGGCTTCCCGGTTCCGGGAATTTTCCCGAATTTCCGGGCCGCATTGAATCCACAAGTTGAGTGCGCCCAAGACGAGAACGAACAGGACGCAAACTGTATAAGGCTTCTTGCAATAGGAAAGGATTCTGTGCATGGTCTCCTCGACGTCAGTTCCGGGGGGCTTCCCCGCGATATTCCCTCAACTGGTTCCACAGAAAGTCCGTGTTGACGTCCCGGTATCCCAAGGCGTTGACCCTTTCGCGCAGTTTGTGGGCGATGTTGAATAGGTTCTCGCTCTTTTGCATCCTTTCGATGCTGTCGAATGTCGTCAGCTGGTCGATCCAGTCGTGGATTTCCGGGAAGCGGTCGTCGTGGAAAATGTTCTTCCGCCCGGTCCGCAGGTATTCGAGGTAACGCTCCGTGATGTGGAAGTGGTCTTCCGTGAAAATCTTGATGGAATCGGGGAAGGGGTTCTTGCCCGTCAAGAACTCATGCATGATGATGCCGAAGCTGAAGTAATCCACGGAGCTGGAGAGGTTCTCGCCCATCACCGCTTGTTCCGGAGCGCAATAGGCGGGGGTCATCTGGCCGCCGTATTCCGTCACGCTTTCCCGGAGCTTCGCCTGGGCGTAGCCGAAGTCGCAGACGAGAATCTTGTGGTTGTTGTGATGCTTCGGGTCTTGGCAGAGGAGCAAGTTCTTGGGCTTCAAATCCTTGTGCACGATTTGATAATAATGCAACTGGCTTATCGTGTTGGCCAGATAGGCGATTTGCGCGACGCGGGAAACCATCTCGTCTTGGGAAATGTCCACTTTGAACATCTTGTCCAAGGAACATCCCTTGATGAGTTCCATCTTCAAGTAGGGAAGCCTTCCCGCGATTCCGCCGCCGAGACTTTGCACGACTCCTTCGATGTTCGTCGCCCGGATGAGGTTGTTGATGCGGATTTCGTCTTCGAACGAGCTGATAATCATGTTCAGACGATGGATGCGGTTCTTTCCCGGCGGAACGTAGTATTTGCAGAACTTGACGACGATGTCCCGTTCCCCGTAGCGTTCCCCGCTTCCCGGGCGTTCCACCCAATACTTGGCACGGAAAAGGTCGTTCGTGCCGTCCAAGTTCAGGCGATCCGTCAAGCGAATCTGTTCCACCGCCCCGCTGTGCAGGTAAACGGGATTGTGGTCCAGCCACCATTGGTAATCGTCTAGGGAATAATGCTCGCGGATGGCCAGGTTGCGAGACATCCTGTCAAAGACTTCTGCAAATCGGTTCTGTATCACGCGAGGAATTTAATTATTTGCGAGAGCCGAAGGAATGGACGCCCGTCGCCGAGGGAACGTTTTCATGCGTTTCGAGAATCTTCGTCACGTAGGCATAGGCGTCGCCGACGTCGCTTGTCATCCGGAAAAGTTTCAAGTCGCCTTCGCTTATCATTCCCGTTTCCACCAAGAAGTCCCAATTGATGAGCTTCTTCCAATATTCTTCGCCGAAGAGGACGACGGGAATCTGCTCGTGGAGCTTGTTGGTCTGGATGAGGGTCAGCGTTTCGAAAAGTTCGTCGAGGGTGCCGAATCCGCCGGGGAAGGCTATCAGGGCGCGCGCCTTGAACAGGAACCAGAACTTGCGGATGAAGAAGTAGCGGAATTGCAGATTGAAGGCCGGGTCGATGTAAGGGTTCGGATGCTGCTCATAGGGCAGCTTGATGTTGAAGCCGAGCGACGGGACTTTGGATTCGTGTGCGCCGCGATTTCCCGCTTCCATGATGCCGGGACCTCCGCCTGTGCAAATGCCGTAGTGGCTGTCTTTGCGCTTCTTGATCCATCCGCCGAAAAGCTTTGCCAGCTCCCGTGCGGAATCGTAATATTCGGCGACGAGGGAGAGCCTTTTCAGGCGCTTGATTTCCTTTGCGCCCTTGGCCGCCTTCAGCTGCTTTTTCAAGTCGGCGCTTCCGATGGTGCGGGCCGAACCGAACATGACTATCGTGTGCTCGATGTTCCCCTGTTCAAGAACCACTCCGGGGGCGCGGAATTCCGAAAGGATGCGGACTTGCCGACCGGCATCGCTCTCCAGGAAGGCTGCGTTTTGATAAGCGAGTACGGGCGGCTGTTTTTTCGTGGCCATGAGAATCTCCTTGATTGTCATTTCAAAATACACAAAAAAGTCGATGTCGGCCGTTTTTTCAAGGGCGGAAGTTTTTAGTTTGATGAAAAATGTTCTGCGCAATATGATATTCCTCCTCGTCTTTTTGCTGCTTTTCTTGTATTTGTTCTTCTGCATTCGGAGCGTTTTGCCCGGACGGCGGGGAACGTTCTTGGCCGCGGGGATTGTCGGGCTTTTCTTGCTCGGCTTTTGGTGTCGCGAATCTTTTGCCGGGGCGGCCCTCAATGCGTTCTTGACCGTGTTCTTGTGCGAATCCCTGCTCGCGTTTTTAGCATGGGATTTGCTTTACGGAATCTGCCGCCTGATTTTTCGCGGAAAGGATTTGAAAAAATTCCGTCTCTACGGGAATCGCGTTGTCCTGTCCGTCGGGGTTCTGGTCGCGACAGTCTTTTTCCTCGTCGGCGTATCTGCAAATCGGGATTACCGGATTCGGGAAGCCGTCGTCCGCATCCCCGCGTCGGCAAAGCCTTTTTCCGCCGTATTCTTCAGCGACTTGCATGTGGATCCGCTGTTCGAGAAAGGGAAGCTCCTTCGCCTGGCTGCGGATTTGGACAGCCTTTCTCCGGATTTTGTCCTGTTCGGCGGAGACTTGGCCGATGAAAGCGATGGGAAGCTCCAAGAGGAAGGCTATGACGCGCTGTTTCAAAAAGTGGTGTCCGCGGCCAAGGTGCGGGCCTTCGGCATCACGGGGAACCATGAAGCCTATATGGAAAGTTCCGGTTCCGATCCGGAAGGATGGATGCGGAAAAACGGGATGACCGTTTTGGACGATTCCACCGTGTGTACGGTCTTCGCCTGTTTCACGGGTCGAGTGGATTTTCAGGTGGCGCGTGCGCGCGGGGCCCTTCGGACGCCATTGGCCGAACTCTGCCCCGATTCGGGGTTGCCGTGGATTGTGATGGATCACCAGCCCAAGGGAATCGATGCGGATTACGTGGGGAGGATGCCGCAGCTCGGGCTTTCCGGGCACACTCACGACGGGCAGTTCTTCCCGGCGACGGCGATGATTGGATTCTTTTGGCCGCTTCCCGTGGGCTTCGGTTCGCTCGGCGGCGTTCCGTGGCTCGTATCCTCGGGAATCGATTCGTGGGGTCCCCCCATTCGCGTCGGGAGCGAGACGGACATTTGGCATATCCGGTTCGAACCGTCCCCTTGAAGATTTGCAAAAGAATTATATTTGAACCATGCAAGTGAAAATTTGGACGGAATCGTTTATCATCACGGGAGAAATCGACACCATGCGCGACGAGCGCTTGACCGATTACGTCCGCGAGAACAAGGAATTCATCGCCGTCACCCAGGTGAACGTGGCGGATCGGGAAGGACAGGAATTGTTCCGTACGCATTTTTTGAATGTGAGTACAAGCCACATCGAAATCATCCTGCCCGCAGAATAAAGTTTTCGGAGCTTGGGTCAGCCTTTTTTCAATTCCTTCAGTTTGGCGCGGACTTGAACCAGCAAATCGTGCCGTTTGGCGTGCAACAGCCCGAGGAAAAGGTAAAAGACGGACAGCTTGAACAGTTTCAAAAGGTTCGGGGCGACTTCTTGGAAGTTCGCGCCGATGTTCTCGATGTCCAGCCAGGCGGGAATCGCGTAAGTGGAGGGGAGGAATGCGGCGACGGCGCGAATCCACTGCGGCATGTTTCCCGTGGGCCAGCTGAATCCCGAAGCGAAAACGACGAATATCGGGACGCTCGCGAAAACTAAAATGGCTGTTTCCCGGTGACTGAAGAACTGCGCAATCCACATTCCCATGTTCACGACTGCGCCGAAGAAAAGAATGCCGAACAAAAGGACGAGGCCGATGTCCCCGCGGTCGGGGAATCCGAATACGCGGTAGATGACGAACTTGAAAAAGAACAGTGCGACGAGATAATGCAGGATGAAGGCGGACGAGCGCCCGAAGTAGCGGATGAGCAGCGGGGCGTTTTCCGTCTCCGCCGCGTTTTTCAAGGATTTGAAGTGCCTGTTCCCCCGCGGACCGCCCATCACGCCGATGCCCACGAGCATCGTCTGCTGCAAAATGATGACGAGGACTGCGCAGACCGCGTAAACGCCATAGCCGCCGGAAGAGTTGAACATCCGGAAGAAGCGCGTCGGAATCGGGTCGCGGATGGCCATTGCTTCGGCAAGGGAATGCCCGTTCTTCACAATCCGCTTGACTTGTGCAGTCGCCCCGACCGTCAAGGCCGCTGTCGAAAAGGCCGTGGCGACATTCCCGTACAACAGGATGAATCCGCCGTGGCAGTAAATGCCGACGGAGACGTCGTTTCCCTTTTGCAGTTCCGCTTCGAGGCCTTTCGGAATTTTCATATAGCCGTAAATCGTTTCGTCTGCCAGCGCGCGTTCGGCGTCCGGCTCGTTGTCGTAAACGGCGACGATTGTGTCCTCTTGCATGGCGGAGGCCGCCCGGATGATTTTCTTCGACGTGGCGGAACGGTCCAGGTCGACGATGGCCGCAGGGGCCTTGTTCGCCACTTCGTTGATGTAGGGGTAGGGGTAATAGAACGAATACAGGATGACGCCGACGACGACAATCAGCATTGCGGCGGGATCGCGCAACAAGGTTTTCCACTCCGTGAGGACGACCCGAAAGAAAAGGTTCACCAGGGAAATCATTTTGCCGCCTCTTCCCTTTTCGCCGTCCGCTTCAAACGGACGCCCAGCGAGACGAATGCGAGGAGCGCCCAGAAAACGAAAAATGCGCAGAGCACTTCAAAGGAGTGGAACGCCCGGACGATTCCCGAATGCCCGAAGAAAAAGGCGGATTGGAGTTGCATCATGTGCGTAATCGGGAGTAAAAAAGTCCAGAATCGGATGGGGAGCGGCATCGCGAAAATGGGGAATGTCTGGCCGCAAAAGGCGAATGCGGGTCCGCCTACAACCGCCGCAGAACTCAGGGCGATTCGCATCTCCCCGGTGAAGCCGACGAATGTCGCCCCCATGGCAAGGCACGTCGCCACCATCAAATAGGCTCCGCCGAACAAGACGATAAAATCCACCGTTTGCAGTCCAGGCATGCCGCGCCGCGTGACCGAAAGCATCACGACCAGTTCCGTCCCCAAGATGAAAACGGACGGCAGAAGCCTTCCCCAGAAGGCGGTCCAAGTGGAGCCTCCGGCGGCGGAAAGCCATGTGCGCACTTGCCTCTCTCGAATCGGGAATGAAAACAGATACGCGCCGAGGAGCATCGAAATCACGTGAAACAGCGCGATGACAAGCCCGATTCCCAAAAAATGCTCGAAGTTCCCGGTCGGATTCCCCATGATGTGGAGCTCGGCGGTAATCGGCGGCGGAACCGTATTCTTCACGAGGATGGCTCCGACTGTCGCGACGGCGACTCGGATGTCGTTCGTGATGAGCTTGCTCGTCAACAGGGACTGCCCGTTCGTGTAAACGGTGACAATCGGCGACTCCAACCGGTACGCCTTTTTTTCCAAATCGGGTGGGATGTGGACGAATGCGAAAATTTCGCCCCGGCGCATGGCGGATGCGCATTCGGAAATGTCCTTGCAGCGCAGCGTGATGCGGGAGGTCTTTGTCGCGTTGATTGCGCGCAATAATTTTCCTTGGAGGACTCCGCCACCTTCGGCGACGGCTCCGACAGGCAAATCGTGCGGGGATTCGTCCGAGAATAGGGAAATCATTCCGAGACAAAGTCCCACGGGAAAGAGGAACAGCAAAAAGACCAGCGGTCGATTCCGCCTAAAATAAGTGTCTTTGACGACTGCCCAAAAATTTCGGAACACCTACTTCCCCGCGTTTCTGTCCCAGAGGACGGTCATCCCGGGCCGAAGGCCTGAAACGGGGACTTTCGGACGCAAGCGGACTTCAAAGGTCTTGAGGTCGAAGCCGCCGCTTTCCCGGCTGCTTTTCCACACGGCGTAATTCCCTGCGCTGGCGATGTAATAGACGTCCATTTGGACTGTCGTGTCGAGAGCGGGGATTTTCAGGTTGAATGTTTTTCCTTCGCGAATGTCTTTTAAATCGTCTTCCCGGATGTTGAAAACCGCCCAGGCGTCCTTGAGGTCGGTGATGGCGACGATGGGCATTCCCGCGCCGACGACTTCGCCCTCTTCGGAAATTTTCAAAGTGACTTCGCCCGATATCGGGGCGACGATTTTCGTTTCGTCGAGGTAGGCCTTGACTTCCGCCTTCGCCCCTGTCGCCTGGAGCACCAAGGCGTTTGCCGCGGCCTTGTCCTCTTCCCTTGCGCCGTTGACGGCTTCCGTGTATTGAGCCTTGGCCGCTTCCACCTGGGCGTTCGCCGCATTCATCTGGGTTTCCGCTTCGTCTCGTTTTTGTACGGGGACGACTCCTTCGTCGTAGAGCCTTTGAACGCGCTCGTAAGTCGTCTTTGCCAAATTGGCGGCTTGTTCCGCGCGCGTGACGACAGCTTTTGCCGCGTTGATTTGTTCTTTTCTCGCTCCGTTCTTCGCCTTGTTCGCCTGGGCCTTTGCCGCCCGGTAGGCTCCGTCCGCCTGGACTTTTTTCGCTTCCACTTCGGGGCTTGAAATTTCGGCGATGACGTCTCCACGGGTCACGCTGTCGCCCTCCCTCACCGAAAACGAGCTGATGCGACCGGCGAGCTTCCCGGCGACCATGACGCGGCGCGCATCCATTTCACCTTGCAAATATTCCTGCTGGGGCTGCAGGGCGAACTTCTTGATGGCGAAAAATCCCGCAACCAGAAGCGAAATGATGATGATTAAACTCAAAACGGCAGGAATCTTTTTCATTTTCCACTCTCCAGGTAATCTTGAATCTTTTCCACTTGTCCGCAGGTCTCGAGCAGCCCCGCCAGAGCCATTGTCGCGTCGTAATCGGCCTTGAGCTTCGCCACGCGCAAGCGTTCAAGCGACAGTTGCGCATCGACGACGTCCAAACTCGTCCCCATCCCCGCGTTGAAGGCCTTTTGCTGGTCTTCCAAGGATTCCTGCGCCAGCTCTTCCGTCTTTTGCAGGGATTCCAAACGGCCCTTGGCGTGTTCGTATTCTCGGAAACGCTTTTCCACCAAGAGGGAGATGTTTTGTGCCGCTTGGTTTTGCAGGCTGGTCACTTCGCGCTCCGTCGCCTTGGCCTCCGCCACCTTGCCCGCAGTTTCGCCCCCGTGGAAGATGTTCCATTCGACGGCGACTCCCACCGCCCATTCCGGTTCCAGAATCGTCAAGTCTTTGGTGTAGAGTTCCCTTTTGCCGAAAAGCGCGACCGTCGGGAAGTAGTCGCCCCGTGCCGCCGTGACCGCCCGCTCGCTGCGTTTTTTCGCCTGTTCCAGCTGCAGCATCCCCGGGTAGTTCTCCACGGCGCGCTTCTTGTAATCTTCCAGGGAACCGTCCAGCTCCTTCGGCGCAATTCCCGTTGTCGTCGTCAAGGCCGTGTCGCTTTCGCCAAGAGAGTTCGCCAGGGCTAGCCTTGCAAGGGAAAGGTCTCGTTCTGCATTGTCCTTTTCCGTTTCCGCTTCCACCAGGGCGACTTCCGCGCGGAGACGTTCCGCCCGGGAGATTTGACCGCCCTCTTCCAATTTTTTCGCCTGTTCCACGTGTTCCGAAATCGTCTTGTGGGCTTCCGATCGGAGCTTCAGCATCTCTTCCGCCAGGTGCACGGTGAAATACCGGGTGCAGACTTCCATCAACACGGAGTTCTCCACCAATTTGTACGCGGCCTTTTCGGCTTCGACGTTTTCCGTGGAGGCCTTGTAGGCGGAATAAATTTTTCCCCCGGTGAAAATGGGCCAGACGAGGCTCGCCGTCGCATTGAAGAAAAGGTCGTCCTGGACTTTGATGTTGAATTTGTCCGCGGGAAGCTCTGCGGCTAAGGCCTGTTGCCCCTCGGATGCCGCCGTTTGAGCCGCCGTCTGCGCCATGGAAAGCCCCGCGTCTCCGTAAGAGGCGTATTGGGAGCTGGCCAGTGCATAGACGCTCGTGTAAGTGGACGCGTAATTAGACCCCAGGATGGCGGAACGCAAATCGCCTAGTCCGATGGAAATGTCGTCGTTGATTTTCGTCACTTTGCCGGAGAGGGTGAGCTGCGGCATGAAGAGCGACCGGGAAGATGTCTTTTGCGCTTCCGCCTTGTCCAAGTGGGTGCGGCTGGCGATGAGTTGCGGATTTTTCTGCTTTGCGCGCGCCATGGCCTCTTCGAGGGAGATGGGCTCTGCAAAAAGGACTCCGAGACAGAGGAGGATGAAAGTTAATAAACGCTTGTTCATTTCTTTCGGAAAGATAGCAAAATCCATTGTCGGAGGGCTTGAAAATGCTTTTTTTGGGGACGGACTGGCAGCTAGTCCGATGAAAAGTTTGGAGTTCGAATTCGGCCGGTGGGAACGATTCAAGAACACTTCTTGGGTGTGAACGGAATTTTACAATGTGAATCGGGATTTTGAATTTATTTTAAAGGTCGCCGAATGTACAGAGGTTTTATGAAGTCCATTTTCCCCAAGGCCGTTTTGGCTCTCAGCGTTTGCCTTTTTTCTTGGAACTGTTCGGATGATTCCAGTTCGCCGTCCGAGGCCGCCGACAGCTCGTCTTCCACCGTCATCCCCGAACCCGATGCCAACGCCACTCTTGTCGCCGAATGGCCCGTGGGGCAAATCTTTTCCGATATGACTGTTCGCGACGCGGCGGGGAACATCGTCGGCGTTTACGACGGGACGACGAATCTCGTGACTCTCGTGGACGGTTCCGTGGTGGATTTGAACGGGAACGTCGTCTCGACTCCGGCATCGTCCGAGTCCATCGGGGTTTCTTCGGAGGCTATCGTGCCGACCTCTTCCGAGACGGCGTTGTCTTCCGCGGGGAGCGAAGCGATTTCTTCGGCGGCGGAGCTCGCCAGTTCAAGCAGCGTGGCGGGCATTGGCGGCAGCGGCGTGATGGATCCGAGCGGATACGAAGTCCCCGTGCTGAATAGCCTTTTGAATAATGGTTCGACAGGTTGGAGTTCCCGTTATTGGGACGCTTGCAAGCCGCATTGCTCTTGGCCGGGGAACGTCGACACCAGCTCGCTTGCCGTTTTCAAGCAGAATTACGGTGCGGCTAGGAACTGCAATATCCACGATTACGAAATCCCGGCGTGGACTTTGAGCTATAACGTGCAACAATACTGGAAAGGCTATCAGGGGACGACCAGCGCATGCTCTTCCGACCGTGGCGGCGGATCCGGCGGGGCTTTCGCTTGCACCGACATGGCACCCGTGGCCGTGAACGACACTTTGGCTTATGCCTATGTCGCAGCTCCGGGCAACGGGAATCAAGGTTGCGGAAAGTGCTACCACCTTCAGTTCAATGGCGGCAATCACGACAACAACGTCAAGGCGACCCACAAGGCCTTGAAAGGCAAGCATATGATTGTGATGGCGTCGAACATCGGATACGACGTGGAGGACGGCCAGTTCGACATGATGATCCCCGGCGGCGGAGTCGGTCTGTACGATGCGCTTTCCACGATGGTGAACGGTTCGAACGTGGAGTGGGGTGCGCAATACGGCGGATTCCTCTCCTACTGCCAGCAGTCTTTGGGCTACGACAACACCGTGGCGAATTACCAATCCTGCGTCAAGGACATGTGCGCGGCGGCTTTCACCGGTTACGACAATCTGTTGAACGGCTGCAACTGGTTCGCCGATTGGTACATGGCGGCGGACAACCCGACATACAATTGGGAAGAAATCGAATGCCCGCAGTACTTGATTGACAAGTATTCTTCGACCATCAATACGGAAATCGCGACGGACATCAAGTGGCAGGACGATTGGTCCGGCTACACGGGCGGAGAGTTCGAAACGCAGGTGTGCAACGATACGGGCTGCCCCTGACGGGAAAGTTTTAGGTGGAGTGAGTGGTTGACAATTCAATGAGGATATGATGAAAAAGACCCTACTACCCTTTTTGGCTATTGGCGTGACCGCGTTCTTGTGGAATTGCAGCGAGAGTTCTTCGCCGGCAAGCTCCGCTGACAATACGCCCACTTCCGTTTCAAGTTCCCCGTATTATTTGGGCGGTTTCGTCATCGACCCGGCGACGGGAATCGTTTCCGAATTGGCTTCGGGTACGCCTGTCGGGCAGTTGAATGCGGACGGCACCGTGACAAGCCTCGCCGACGGCAGCATCATCTTGGCGGCGGACACGACGATTCTCCCGAGCTTTTCCGCATCGGGGCTTTTAATCAACAAGAACGGCGTCGTCACCGATTTGAACGGCACTCCCGTGGGAACGCTGAATGCGGACGGCCAAACGATCACTTTGGCGGACGGCTCCGTGACGGATCTTCTCGGGAACGTGATTTCGGGCCCTGTCGTCGCCGTTTCGAGTGCGACGGGAGACGTGGCCTCTTCGGCTAGCGTCATGCCCCTTTCTTCGGCGGCAATCCTCCCGACTTCGTCGGCCGCGACCGTGCTCCCGGGTACTTCTTCTGCAACGGTTTCTGCGACCAGTTCTTCGAGTGCGCAGCAAAGCGTTTCCGGGACAGTCTCCGTTTCCGGCAGTTTGACGCAGACCGTCGGCAAGAACGAGTCCATTTCGACCGTCGTCTTCAGCGGCGTTTCGGCGGAACCCTCCCGCAGTTGGAATCTTTATTGGTTGCAGACGAGTTATGATCAAAATGCGGGGACTTACACGATTTCCGGCACTGTCCCGGAATACTTCCAAGAAGGTACGACGTCGGAGAATTTCACTTTTGCAGACGGGGCGTTCACCTTTACGTTGAACGTCGGCTACGCGACGGTCGTCGCCAGTTCCGCTTCGCAGCAAGTCAGTTCTTCGGCGCAGCAGGCTGTGTCGAGTTCCTCGGCCAAGTCTTCCAGCTCTTCGGCGAAATCGTCCAGCTCGGCGGCTTCGACGACAACCGGCACGGATTTGGTCTACGTGAGCGGCGGTGCGAGCGGCTCCGGTTGGGCGACCCGTTATTGGGACTGCTGCAAACCGAGCTGTTCTTGGACGGAAAACGCGGGCAGCGGCAACGAATCGAAAATGTGCTCCGCGAACGGCAAGACGGAAATTTCCGATTACAAGACCACGAGCGTTTGTGACGGCGGCTCGGCTGCCACTTGCACAAGCCAGATTCCGATTATCGTGAACGACAACCTGGCCTACGCCTTGGCGGCGGTCCCGGCTTCGAACGGCGGCCAATGCGGTCACTGCTACGCGCTCACCTTTGACGGGACGGGCAAATACGAGACCAAGGCCCCGCAGCAGTCCCTCAAGGGGAAGGTGCTGGTCGTGATGGCTTCGAATGTCGGGACGGATGTTTCGCAGGGGCAGTTCGACGTGATGATTCCCGGCGGAGGCCTCGGCATTTACAACGGATGCTCCGCCATGGGCTGGGGCGACCAGGGCGAACAATACGGCGGGCTTTTAAGCTCTTGCGAAAGCGAAGTCGGGTATTCCTATTCGGGCTCGACCCTGACGACGAAGCGCAAGGAATGTCTCACCAACAAGTGCAAGACCGTTTTTGCGAACGATGCCGTGGCGCAGGAAGGCTGCATGTTCCTCGTGAATTGGATGAATGCGGCGGGGAATCCGAATCATTCCTATAAGGAAGTGGAATGCCCGGCGGCGCTCAAGGCCATTTACCGGTAAATTTTCTTCTGATACCCCTTGAAAACCGTTCCCTTCGGGGAACGGTTTTTTGCATCGTTTCTATATTTGTCTAAAATTCTGTTGGAGAAATTATGCCCAATTTGAATCAGCAAATCAAGGAGGCGCTCATCAAGGCCTTGGAACTCGAAGACATCTCGCCGGAAGATATCGACGACGATGCGCCGCTCTTCGGCAAGAATCCGGAGGGGAAGGGACTTGGGCTGGACAGCATCGACGCCCTTGAACTGGGGATTGCCATGAAGGATTCTTTCGGCGTATCCTTTTCCACGGTGAACGAAGAGACGCGAAAACATTTCGCGTCCATCAACGCGTTGGCCGCCTACATTTCCCAAGCAAAGGATTGACATGGACAAGCAACAAATTTTTTCCAAAATCCAAAGTGCGCTCATCGAAGACTTTGAAATGGATCCGGCAAAAGTGGTGCCGGAGGCGCGCCTGTATGAAGACTTGAATCTGGACAGCATCGATGCCGTGGATTTGATTGTCAAGCTCAAATCGTTCATTCCCAGAAACATCGACCCGGAAGTTTTCAAAAAAATGCGCACGTTGCAAGACGTCGTCGACGGCATTTACGATTTGGCCCAAGATTCCGGCAATCAAAAATGACCTCTGCCGTGGGAAAGGCGTTCTTTGTCGCCCTGTCTGCGCTATATCCCATTCTGATTTTTTGCGGGCTGTTCGTTTGGGATTTTTCCCCGAGGAAAATGAGCCTTTTGCCGTTTTTCCTAGCCGCGATTTACGCAATTTCCGTGGGACGTGGAAAACGGGATGCAAAGACTCTCTTTCTCGTCTTCGTCCTCGCGCTTTGCGGGGGGCTTTCGTTTTTGCTCGACAATCCGACTTTCTTTGAGTTTTACCCGGTGTTCGTGAATGCCGGTTTCTTTTGCCTGTTTGCGGCTTCGCTTGTGAATGGCAACAATTTTGCGTTCCGGTTGGCGACTCTCGCGGACAAGCGCATCTTGAAGGCGGCCGACAGCCTTTATGTGAAGGCGTACTGCCGCAAGGTCACGGGGATTTGGTGTGGCTTCTTCGTCTTGAACGGTTCCATCTCCTTGTGGACGATTCTTTGGGGAAGTCCCCAGGCGTGGTCTTTGTACAACGGATGCATCGCCTATGTCTTGATGGGGATTCTTTTTGCATCGGAGTTTTGCGTCCGCAGATGGATTCAGGGGAAGTGGCATGTCTATTCCCCATTTTCCGAACTCCGGTCGGATTCCCGCCCGGATGATTCCGTCGTGTGCTTTGGCGGCGCAGGAGTCTTCGATTCCCCCAAGACTTGGGGAGATTTCAAGTCGGACGTTTCGACGCTTCGGGGAACTATCGAAAAGGAAAATTTTTCTGCGTGGATTGTTTCCGTTGACGACATCTACCATTTTCTCGTATCCGTATTCGCCTTGTTTCAAAGCCGAAAGAAAATTTTGTTCACGGCGAATCGCTCCCCGGAATATATCCGCGAAATTCGCAGTGCGGACATGGGCTTTTTGAACGACACCGGTTCCGCCGGGTCCTTGCAGGTGCCGGAAGTCTTGAAAAGCTCCTCTCCGAAAAAGCCCTGGGAACCTTTCGACATTTCGAGTGTGCAGGCCGCCTTTTTCACCTCGGGGACGACCGGCAAGCCCAAGGCGATTTTGAAGTCCGGGAAGCAACTCGAGAATGAAGTGGCTGCCCTTGCCAAAAGGTTCGAATCGAATTTTGTAAACAGGGCCGTTTACACGACGGTGAATCATCACCACATTTTTGGTTTGGCCTTTGGCGTGTTGCTTCCGATTTCCGCGGGGTTGCCCATTCGGCGGAGACGCTTTGAATTCCCGGAAGAGTTGAAGTCCCTGCGGAGGGAATCCCCGGTCATCGTGTCTAGTCCCGCTTTTTTGAAACGCCTCGTTTCCGGGGAAAGGACGCTTTTCAAATTCCGGAGTCGGCCGTTTTGGCTTTCGGCGGGCGGCGTCTTGCCGGACAATGTGGCGCATGGAGTGAAGGAAATTTCCCGAAGCGGCGTCCAAGAAATTTACGGATGCACGGAAGCGGGGGCCATTGCGACGCGGAATATCGAAACGTCCGCACTGTGGCAGCCGATTCCTCCGAACGAAGTGTCGCTTGCGGAAGACGGCCGCTTGAAAATCGTTTCGTCCTATGCGGACGGGGGCTGCTTTGTTTCCGGAGATTTGGGGAAGGTGGACGGTGATGGCCGATTCGTCTTGCTCGGTCGCGCGGATTCCATTGTCAAGATTGAAGAGAAGAGGATCTCGCTCCCCGAAGTGGAGAACCGTCTGCGGGAGACGGGACTTGTCCGCGACGTGCGGGTCGTGCCGATGAAGGGGAGAAGGGAATATTTGGCGGCGGCGATTGTCTTGAATGAAGAGGGGAAATCGAAATTCGATGGCGTTTCCAAAAAAGACATCAACGGATTTTTTGAAGAGCGCCTTGCCGAATTTTTGGAGCGGACGGTGCTCCCCAAGAAGTGGCGTTATTTGGAAGAGCTTCCCCAAGATTCCATGGGGAAAGTCAAGACGCGGGATGTCGCAGCCTTGTTCCGCATCCCGGAAAGTCCGAACTTCAAAATCCTCCGCTACAGCCCGGACGGGAACGCGTTCTCCGTCAAGTTTCAAATTCCGGAATCGAGCGATTACTTCGACGGGCATTTCCCCGAATTCAAGTTGCTGCCCGCCGTCGTGCAAATCGATTTGGTTCTCCGCTTCTTCCGCGCTTTCTTGAATTTGCCTACGGAACTCGAACGTTTGCCGCGCGTCAAATTTTCAAGTCCGATTTTTCCGAACATGCCCGTGACGGTGAGGGAAACCTATTCCCCGGATTCCGGGAAAATCGCTTTTCGCATGGAAGCGGATGCGGGGAGAGTTTGTTCGAGCGGGTCGATTGTACTGAAAAGGATTTCTCATGGCGATTGAACTTTGTGCGGTCATCCCCGTCTTTCGGCATGAAGGGACGGTTCCCCAGGTCGTCCGAAAGTTGACGGAATACCGTTTGCCCGTATTTTTGGTCGACGATGGGAATGCTTCGCCCGCCCGATTGGCGTTGCAGAACATCGCTGCGGAATTTTCGAATGTCCGCCTGGTTCGGAATCGAGAAAACGGGGGAAAGGGCAAGGCCGTTTGCGCGGGGCTTCGCGAAGCCTTTGCCGCCGGATTTTCCCATGCGTTGCAAGTCGACGCCGATGGGCAGCACGATTTGGGGGAACTTTCAAAATTCCTCGAGGAAGCGACGTCTCACCCGGAAGATTTCGTCGGAGCGTTTCCGCAATACGACAGCTCCGTCCCGAAGAGCCGATTGACCGGTCGAAAAATCACGAACTTTTGGGTGGCGCTCGAAACCTTGTCCTTGAAGATACCCGACGCCATGTGCGGATTTCGCATTTACCCGTTGGCAAAGACTGTTCCCGTTTTGAAGGACATACGCTCCTTTCGCATGGGGTTCGACATTGAAATTTTGGTGCGGCTCTCTTGGACGGGAGTCCGCTTGCATTTTTTGCCCGTTCGGGTCTTTTATCCGGAAAACTCCCTTTCCAATTTCCGTCTGTTTCGCGACAATGTGGAAATTTCCCTGTTGCACGCACGGCTCACCTGTTACATGATTCTGCGGCTTCCGAAAATTCTTTGGGAATGGAGTTCGCGTGGATAAGGAGCATTGGTCCGATATTGGCGAAACGACAAATGCCGCATGGAAGTTCCGCTTCATGCTGTGGGCCTCGAAACATTTGCCGTTCTTCGCCGTGGAAGTTTTGGCGGCCATAATTGTTTTCTTTTTTTATTTGGGCGCGGGCGAGATTCGAAACCGTTCCCGGGACTATTTGGAAAGAGTCTTTGCCGCCAAGGGGCGACGCCCACCGCGATTTGCCGTGTATCGACATTTTTTGGCTTATGCCCTTTCGATGATGGAAAAAATTCGCAGCTGGTCCGGGGCGATGCCTTTTTCGAGAGTCAAGGGACAGGGCGATGATTTGGACGATTTGAAACGTCTCCTCGATTCCGGGAAGGGAGCGCTCATTCTTTGCTCGCATTTGGGGAATATGGAAGCGATGCGAGCTTTGGCGGATTTCAACCGGACGCACTCTCAAAAGAAATTCCAAGTGTTCCCCGTGTTGAATTTTTCCGTGACGACGCACTTCAACGAATTGATGGCTGGAGTGAATCCCGATTGGCGGGAGAATAGTTTTGACGCGGATTCCATCGGTGTCGAAACCGCCGTTCGGATGCGTGAAAAATTGGCGGAAGGGAACTTGATCGCCATTGCCGCAGACAGGACTTCCGCCCATTCGCGCGGCCGTTGCATTCCGCAAGAGTTTCTGGGGGAATCCGCCCAGTTCCCGGAAGGAGCTTTCATCTTGGCGTACATTTTGAAAGCTCCCGTCTACTTCATCTTCGCCGTTCGCGAAAAGGATTTGGACCTTGCGTCGCCTTATGAATTTCACGTGATTCGCGCCAGGACGGCGATTAAAAGGAAATCGGACATTCCCAAGCTCGCCGAGGAATTTTCCCGAAACTTGGAAAAGTTTTGTCTGAAGCATCCGTTCCAGTGGTACAACTTTTATCATTTTTGGCAAAAGGAGAATTGATGGAAAAGCCGATTACCGCCAATGCGGAAGTCCAAGTGCAGTTCTACGATTTGGACTCGATGAATGTCGCGTGGCACGGAAATTACGTCAAGTATATGGAAACGGCGCGGTGCGCCCTTCTCGAAAAAATCGACTACGATTATAGTCAAATGGAAAATGACGGATTCGTGTGGCCGATTGTGCATTTGGAAATCAAATACATCCGTCCGCTCCGCTTCATGCAGAAGGTCCGCATCGAGACGACTCTCGTCGAATATCAAATTTGTATGAAAATTCGGTACAAATTCATCGACACGGAAACGGGGAAGGTCGTGTCCAAGGCGGAGACGACGCAGATGGCGGTGGACTTGAAAACTCGGGAATCCTTGATCGGGTCTCCGCCGTGCTTTCTTGAAAAGGTTCGAAAATTTTTAGACGGGGAAGAAAATGCTTGACTCTTTTGGGAAGAAATTCCTGTTTGCGGCGGCTCTCCTCGCTACGGCAGTTTTCGCAGCAGATGGTGAAGTTTGGAATCATCCGGCAAAGATTCAAGAACTCGGGGACGCTCTTCAAATCCTTTCTGCGCAAAAAGAAGTTCACGGGCACTTCAAGCAGCGGCGGAAGATTTTGAAAATCGACAGGATCTTTGAATCTTCGGGAAAATTTTCCCTTTCCCGGGAAGAGGTTGTCTTTGACGTTCAAAAACCGTTCCCGTCCAAGATGATCCTTTCGGAATCGGGGATTGTCCAAGTCGGCCCGGATGGCGTCCAAACGAAAATCTCTTCCGGGGAGAATGCCGTGTTCGACGAAATTTCCGAAACGATGCGCTCCGTCGTCAGCGGAGATTTCTCCATTCTGCAAAAGCGTTTTGACGTCTATTTTTCCCGGAGGGGAAAATCTTGGGAAATGGGGCTCTTGCCCAAGGAAAAGGTCGTACAAGGCGTGATGAAATCCATTCTCGTTGAAGGGAGTGATGTTTTGAAAAAAATGGAAATTGTCGATGGCGAAGGGAATGTCTTGACTTATGAATTTAGACCGGAAGGAAAATAGCAAGAGCGGAATCGGGATTTTTGTCTGGGCGGCGTTGCACGTCGCTTTGTACGTCGCCGTCGTGATGGCTTATCCGTGGCGCATTGACCAAAGTCTGTATTCCATTGTTCCCGACTCGGAGACGACGAAGGAAATTCAAGAAGCGGATGCGAAATTGTCTGCGCGGACGGCTTCACACATCGCCCTTTTTGTCGGGGATTCGAATTTTTCCGTAGCCGCGAATGCCGCAAGCGGACTAGGCGAATGGCTTGAAAATAGCGGTCGGGTGAAATCCGCCGATTGGAGAATCCCGGAGGTTTCCGTGAAGGGAATTTCCGAATTCGCCTTTGAAAATCGCCGCTATCTGCAAGATGCCGAACTTTTGGAAAAAGACGATTCCACGGTGGCGGGCCTCTTGTTCGACAAGGCGATTTCCCGCGTTTACGGCGCGTTCCCGTTGAGCGACCTTTCCCACTTGGAGGAAGACCCGTATCTGCTTTCGGCAAATGCGGAAGAGAAGCTCTTGTCTTTGCTGGCTTCCGTTTCCGGAAGACTTTCGGCGAAAGACGGGTTTTTGACTGTCGCGGATTCCGGGAGAGTTTACGTTTTGATCCAAGCGGAGCTTGCGGATTCCGTTTCGTCGTTTGCTTCGGAAGGGCACGTCTTGGCCGATTTGGATGCGAAAATAGATTCTCTGAAAAAAGAACATCCCGGACTGCAAATCGAAAAGTCCGGAGTCCCGTTCCACAGCTATTCGAGTTCCAAGGAAGCGAAGTGGGAAGTCGCGTGGATTTCGGGAGTGTCTGTCGTTTTCGTCTTGCTGTTGCTGCTCGCCGCATTCCGTTCGACTGTCCCCATTTGGGCGACTCTCGCCTCCATCTTCATCGCCATTCTCTCTGCCGTCGGGGCGACTCTCGCCGTGTTCCGCGAAATCCATATCTTCACTTTTGTCTTTGGCGCAAGCATCATCGGAGTGAGCATTGACTACGCTCTGCACCGCTTTGCGGAAAGGGAATTTCCCTTGAAGGGCGTCCTCTTGGGGTTTGCGACGACGGAATTGAGTTACATCGCGCTCACGATTGTCGATTTCCCGGTTTTGCGGCAAATGGCGTTCTTTTCGATGGTCGGGCTTTTGAGCGCACTCCTTTCCGTCTTGCTCGTCTTTCCGAAAATTTCAGCCCGGTTTGAAATTTGCGCCCACTACCCTTCCGGAATCATGCAGGCGATTCTCTCCGCTTATTCCAAGGCGGAACGGATTCCGCGCATCGCCAGATATGTCATCTACGTATTTGCCGCAGCGGCGTTGATTCCGGGATTTTCCAAGTTGCAAATTCAAACGGATCTCAAAGCCCTTTACAAACCCACGGCGGAGTTGGCTGCGTCGGAAGCCAAAGCAGCCAAGTGGATGCGCTCCGGGTTCTCGCCTTCTTATTTCATCGTGGCCGGAAGTTCCGAAGAACAAGTCCTGGAACGGGAGGAATCCTTGGCGAAGAAACTCCGCGCGGCGCAAAAAGATTCTTTGTTCAAGGGACTCTTGGCCGTTTCGGAAATTCGGCATTCCCAAAAGTACCGCGAAGAGATGGATTCTCTTCTTTCGAAAGCTCTTCCCATCCGACAGGAGGAACTTTGCCGATTGCTGAAGGTGAAGTGTCCGAAGTCGGATGATTTGGGATTGGAAGGGACGCGCTTGGCAAAAGGCGAGGATTCCCTTTCGATGGCGCAAAGGCTTTGGCGAAGCCTTTGGATTGGGAAAATCGGGGATTCTCATTACAGTTCGGTCGTTCCTTTGTACGCATCCGAAGCCTTTGACGTCCGACAGTTCGCCGATGCGGAAAACGGAATCTTTGCGGTGAACAAAATGCAAGAGGTCAACGCGGCCCTGACGGAACTTTCCCTGACGGAACTTTCCCTAGTCGCTTTCGCCTATTTCGCCATGTTCTTCGTCCTTTCTTTCGTCTACACCTGGCGCGATTCTTTGCGGATTGTCCGCGCGCCGATTCTCTCCTGCCTTTTCACTCTTTCCGTTTTCGGTTATGCGGGAATCCCCGTGAACTTTTTTGCCATCACGGGCTTGATTCTCGTCTTGGGAATTGGAATCGATTACGCTCTCTTTTTCAAGGATTCGCGGAACCATGCGGACGAAACGGCCTTTGTCGTTTTGCTTTCCGCCTTGACTACGCTCGCTTCTTTCGGGACTCTTGCCCTTAGCCACTTCGTTCCCGTTTCCGTTTTCGGCTTGTCGGTTTTGCTCGGAATTTCCGCTTGTTTCCTGCTCTCTCCGTTTACGCGGGATTCGTAATGTTTATCTTTGGGAAAATGCAAGAATCTCTTTGTCGAATGATGGGAGCGTCCCTTGCTGTTTTGGGATTGCTGTTGATTTCGTCTTGCGCGACGCATTCCGCGTCGTCGGGAAATTTGGCGCGCGTCTATTATTCCGACTCCCGCTATGTCCACTTGCTTTCTCCCGAATCCTTTCAAAATTCCGTCGAAGAAAAACAGCACATCGCCGCCACTTACGGGGAAAGAAAGTTCTCTGCGGAATCCTGGATGCTCTTGAACGACTCCCTTGTGCACCTTATGGTCTTCAGTCCCGTAGGCAGCGTCATTGCGGAGGTCGTTTATACGGAAGATTCCCTTTTTATGGAGAGCCGTTGGATGGATGCGCAAAAGGTGAAGCCCGAATACGTCGTCGCCGACATCCAGTTCTGCTATTACCCGGCGAATGCGTTGAAGGAAAATTTCCGTGCCGCGGGGCTTGAATTTGACGAATCGGCGGAGGGGAATGCCACCGTGCGCACCCTCTCGGAAAACGGGGAGTTGCTGATGAAAATGGAGAGATTGGACGGAGTGCTGTCTCTTGAAAATTTCCTTCGGCATTACAGTTACAGGATGGAGTCGGAGAAAAAATGAAAGAGCCGCTATACATCCACGATTTTGCAATCAGCTGCGCCCTGGGCGAGGACAAGGTCTCTGTGTGGAACGCTTTGGCGAACGGTGTTCGTCCGCAGTTCGCCCTCAAGGATTTCAGGGGAAAGGAACGCCTTGTCGCGGAGATTCCGGAGAACTCCCTGCCGCACGTGAATCCGCCCTATGAAAATCACGTCAACCGGTTGTCTGAAAAAGTTCTCCGCCAAATGGACGCCTCCGTCTCCGCCGCCGTTGAAAGATGGGGCGCGAATCGCATCGGAGTCTTCGTCGGGACTAGCGACAACGGGGCGGAAGCTTCTTTGGCCGCCCTCGATGAATTTCGGGAAAATGGGAAGTTCCCGCGGGACTATGTGTTGAAAATGCAACAGGCGGATTTCGCAGCGGAATTTGTCGCCCAAAGATTTTGCTTGAAAGGCCCAGTCTTCACCCATTCGTCTGCCTGCGCTTCGAGCGCGAGCGCGTTCGCTTCGGCAAGGGATTGGTTGTATGCCGGATTCTGCGACGCGGCGATTGTCGGCGGGGTCGATGTGGCGTCGGAAACGGTCGTGCTGGGCTTCGATTCCCTCGAAGCCGTTTCGCTCAAACCGACGGTTCCCTTCAGCAAGAATCGCTCCGGTTTGAACATCGGCGACGGGGCTGCGTATTTTCTCGTTTCCAAGGAACCGTTGTCGGCGAAGTGGATGGTGAGCGGCATCGGGGAAAGTGCCGACGCTTCCCATGCGACAGCCCCCCGGCCAGACGGCTTCGGCGCGATTCTTTCAATGGAAAGGGCTTTGCATGATGCGGGGATTTTGGCCGCTGACGTGGATTACGTCAATTTGCACGGGACGGGCACGCGCCTGAACGATGCGATGGAAAGCGTCGCCGTGCACGATGTCTTCGGGGATTTCGTCTTTTGCAGTTCGACAAAGGGGTTGACCGGGCACACTCTGGGCGCTTCCGGGGCTTTGGAAGCCGCGTTCTGCGCACTGACCCTTTCCGAGGCCAATGTCGAAAGGAGATTGCCCGTGCACTGTTTTGACGGCGAACGGGACCTTTCGATTCCGCAAATCCGGCTGGTCGCCGCAGGGGACGGGAAAGAATCCCTTCGCCGGTGCATGAGCAATTCGTTCGGGTTCGGCGGTTGCAACGTTTCCCTGGTAATTGAAATGGTTGGATGATGACGTTGTACGATAGCCGTGAAAAACTTTCGGAACTTGTCCCGCACAAGGGGAAGATGCTTCTGCTCGACAGAATCGTTTTCGTGGATTTGCCGCAGCTGCAAATCGAGACGGAGGTGGATGTCCGAAAACAGAGCCTGTTTTACGAGGAATCCCTGAAAGGAGTCCCCTGTTGGATTGGCTTTGAATACATGGCCCAGAGCATTTCATGCCTTTCCGGGATTTTGGCAAGGCAAGAAAATTTGCCGGCGAAGATGGGGTTCATTCTGAGCGTGAATGATTTTCGCGCCAAGGAAAATGTTTTCCCGGAAGGATGCACGGTGCATGTCCGGGCGAAGCAATCCCTTCGAATGGAAACGACAATGACCTTTGATGGGAGCATTTTCATCGAAGGTGTTCAAATGGCGACGGCCACCATCTATGCCGTCGAATCGGACAATCCCAAAGAAACGCTAGGAGTGTAAATATGGAAGAACGAAAAAGAGTCTTGGTGACGGGAGCTAGCGGCGGAATCGGTCTCGCCATCGCCAAAGAGCTGCTTTCCGCAGGATATGCCGTCTCCGCGCATTATCATCGCCACGCGGATTCCCTGTCCGCCTTGGAACGGGATTTCGGCGGTCAAATGGAATGCCTGCAATTCGATGTCGGGGATCGTAAAAACTGCAAGGATGTCTTGGAAAGGAACGTCGCGGAAAAGGGTTCCTTTTACGGAGTGGTGCTTTCTTCCGGCATTTGCCGGGATACGGCGTTCCCCGCCATGACGGACTCCGAGTGGGACGACGTCATTGACGTGAATTTGAATGGATTCTACAATGTGCTTCGTCCGGTCGTCTTGGATATGTGCCGAAAAAGAAAGGGCCGCATCGTGACGATTGCTTCAGTCTCCGGCATCATCGGAAATCGCGGACAGGTCAACTACAGCGCAAGCAAGGGCGGCATCATCGCGGCGAGCAAGGCCTTGGCCGTGGAACTTGCCGGCAGGAACATCACGGTGAACAGCGTCGCCCCGGGGGTCATTGAAACGGAAATGATTAAAGACGCCCCGTTGGACATGATTTTGCCGGCTGTCCCCATGCGTCGAGTCGGGAAGCCCGAAGAAGTCGCGGCGACGGTCGCGTTCCTGCTTTCGGATGGCGCTGGTTACATCACGCGGCAGGTCATTTCCGTCAACGGAGGTCTCGCATGAAGCGTCGTGTCGTCGTCACCGGGGGGGCGAGCATTTCGCCACTCGGCATGGAAGAGGATGAAATCTTTGAAAATCTCCATGCCTTGAAGAACAAGGTCGTCCGCATGCCGGAATGGGAAAAGTTCAAGCAGATGAACACGCGCCTTGCCGCCCCCATCCTCTTTGAACTCCCGGAATATCCGAGGAAGAAAATGCGCGGAATGGGGCGCGTCGCACACATCGCTTACGCTTCGGCGGAAAAGGCCCTTTTGAAATCCGGCTACGAACTTTTAGATCCTGAACTCAAATCGGGGCGTGTCGGGGTCGCTTACGGTTCTTCCTCGGGGAATCTTGACGCCACCCAGGAATTCTTGTCCATGATAGGCGGGAACGATTCTTCGAAAATCACGGCGACGTCTTACATCCGCTGCATGCCGCAGACTTGCGCCGTGAACATCAGTGTACTGCTCGGTCTGACGGGAAGGCTCATCACGACGAATACCGCTTGCACGGCGGGAAGTCTTTCCATCGGATACGCCTACGAGTCCATTCTCCACGGAGAACAGGACGTGATGATTGCCGGCGGCGCGGAAGAATTGAACCCAATCGGGTCTGCGACTTTTGACACGCTTTTTGCGACGAGCGTCAAGAACGACACTCCCGAACTCACGCCGGCCCCTTACGACCGCGACAGGGACGGGCTTGTGATTGGCGAGGGCGCGGGAACGCTCATCCTCGAAGAATATGAACACGCCAAGGCTCGCGGCGCGAAAATTTACGCAGAGGTGGTGGGGTTCGGCACCAATACGGATGGCGACCATTTGACGCAGCCCAAAAAGGAGACGATGCAGAGAGCCTTGGAATTGGCTCTGAATCATGCGGGGATAGGCCCTGGACAAATCGGCTACGTCAGCGGACACGGCACGGCGACAAGGCAGGGCGACACGGCGGAGACGTTGGCGACTTTTGGAGCTTTGAAGGGCAGGGAAGTCCCCATCAGCAGCGTCAAGAGTTACGTAGGACACACTTTGGGCGCGTGCGGCGGCATCGAAGCCTGGCTCTCCATCTTGATGATGAACCGCAAATGGTTTCACCCGAACTTGAATTTGAAAAATGTGGACCCGAATTGCGCGCCTCTCGATTACATCACGGGCGGCGGCCGTGAATTGGATGTCGAGTATTTGATGTCGAACAATTTCGCATTCGGCGGCATCAACACGTCGCTGATTTTCAAACGGGTTTGATCCTTTGGCCGCTCGGGAAGGTTTCCGCTTCGGCGGTCAGTCTTCTTTGCATTTGTCGGATATTTTCGCCCCGTAGCTTTCGATGAAAGTCGAATCGTTCATGACGCGGCGGAGGAACTGTTCCAAGGTGAAATTCGCCTTGATGTCCTTGACCAGGCATTCGCAAGTCTTTTGGGGCGCGGCCTTTTGGCAAGAGTCCACCAGGAATCCTTCCATTTCCGGAGTGAACGTCTTGGGGAGGCACGGCAAGAAAAGCTCCAGTGCAATGGAGTCGTTCACATTCCCGTCGTCGTCCATCATTTCGAGAATCTTTTCGATTCCGTTTTCGGAAGCGAGCTTTTTGTAGGCGCACTCGCAACTTCTTTGCGTTTGCCTTTTGCCGAAATACGGAGAGAATTCGACGGTGCATTCCGCGAGGAAAACCTCCCGGTATTCGGGGGAGTCGAAAAGGGCCCCGGCCATTTCCTTTGCAAAGGATTCGTCAAGCCCCAAAGCGGAAAGCCCTTCCGAGGTCGACCTGGAATTTTGCAAGTCCCCCTCTGCGGCGACGGTTCCGAGGGACGCTCCGGAATGCACTTTTGCGTTGCATTCCTCCGAGGCTTTTTTCACGAATTCCGTGTACCCCAAGTCCGAATGCCCTCGGCGCATTTTGAGCTCGATGGCGTCGATCTGCTTTTGGGAGTATTTCTTTTCCACTTTTCCGAAGACGCAAGAGCAGAATGCTTCCGATGCACCGCCGTCTTGGCAGCTCCACATGAAGTTGTCGCGGACGTCTTTCGAAAGGGTCGCCCAAATTCCGGCAGCCAAGAAGAGCACTGTGAAAATGGATTTCATCTGTCGCCTGCATTTTTATGAACATCCCTAATATATTAAACGTCGGGGAATTTCCGGCAATTTTCTATTTTAACCCTATGCCTGCAAACGAAAATTTCCCCCGTTGGTACGAAGAAGACGGATTCACGTTCCATGTGAGCCTTCGCATTCCTTATTCGGCGTGCGGACCGGACGGGTCTTTGGGGCTTTTCGATTTTTTGCGGATGACGACGGACTACTCTTCCGAAGACATTCGCCTGCGCGGCTCCTCCATGTCCTTTTTGAAAACGCAGAACATCGCGCGGATTGTCGCCAGGTCCTCTTTCCATTTTTATCGGATGCCGAAAATCGACGAGAGGGTGGAATTCGTCACGGTGGAGGGGAGGCCCGACGCGCTCCAATTCCCGAGGAATTACACGCTCCTGTCCGAAGACGGCCAAGTTCTGGTTTCCGGCACTTCCAAATGGATGCTCACCGCCTACGACACGCGCAAAATCCTTCCGACAAAGGCCATCTTGCCTTTCCGCAAAACGAACGGCCGCGTCATCGTCGCCCCGGACTGCCTCCCCTGCGGGAAAATCCCCGTCCCCGAAAACCGTCAAAAGATTGGCGAAGAAGTCGTCGGCAATTTTCACTTGGACGGGAACGGTCACATGGGGAATTCCTTCTACGCGGCTTTCATCGCAAACGCTCTCCCCGCGAAATGGTCCGGCCGCAAAATAATTGATTTCCGAATCAATTATTCAAAGGAAGCGCTGGTCGGGGAAGTCCTGGAACTTTACCTGTCGGAAATGGCGGAAAATCGGGTGGTGGTCGTCGGGGAAAAGGCGGACGGAATCTCCTTTACGGGCGAACTGTCGTTTTAGCTTCTCCGTTTCCCCATAATTTCTATTTTAATTCCATATAGGAGTTTTTCGAATGGAATTGAATAAAGACATCGCCGACATTTCCGCCGCCGAGGCGGAGAACTTCAAAGGCAAGCGGATTCTCATCTGCTACCACGATTACAACATCAAGAACTTCGAAAAGGCGCGCGCGCAAATCGACAAGATTTCGGAAGTCGCCGGCGCGCCCATCTCCGTCGCGGTCGTTCCGACGGTCGGGGCTGCCCCCGAAGAAGAACGGGAAAACTTCTGCAATTCCATCGCAAAGCTCAAGGCGGACGGTTTCGAACTTCTCCTCCACGGGGCGAGGCACTTCGCGAACCTGGGCAAGGAGCGTTCCGTCTTCGGGAAAAGCGCGTTGATGCTTTCCGGGAACGTGGCGGAGTTCGCCGGACTTTCGGAGGAGGAGTCGCAGGCCTTGTTGGACAGGTCTTGCGCCCTTTGGCGCGCCCTCGGCGAGGAGGAACTTCCCATCGGATTCGTGCCGCCGGCTTGGTATGACAACAACTTTCTCAAGGAGCAGGTCCTGTCCAAGTTCAAGACGTATGAAGACCGCACCACGATTTTCAAAAAACGCGAAACGTTCGTTTCCCCCGAAGACGAAAATTCCGCGGAGGATGAAAAGGCGGAAGAACCTTCGGAAAAATTCCTATCCTTCGGCATCAGCTTTGCCGGGCTGCCGAGCATTTCCCTCGGAGTGGCGCAGACGTCCGCCTGCCTCACGATCCAAGCGCCGATCGGGACTCCCCGGTTGACTTTCCATTACGGAGACTTCGCCTCCATCGGGGAACATCGCGTCTTGAACCTGGTCCGCTACGCGCTTTCGAAGCGGGAACTGATTCTTTACCGAGACCTTTAATTTTCATTCAGGATTGGTATGAACTTATTGAAGAATTTCATCGATAGGGTCGATTACGATTCTTACGAAGATTTGTATGCGAATTTCAAAATCCATGTCCCGGAGCATTTCAACTTCGCCTATGACGTCGTCGACGAGTATGCGAAGCTCGAACCGAAGAAGGAAGCTTTGGTTTGGTGCGACGACAACGATGAAAGCCACATTTTCACTTTCAAGGACCTATCCCTTGCGTCGAAGCGTACGGCGAACTTTTTGATTTCCCACGGGATTCAAAAGGGCGACCGGGTGCAATTGATGCTTCGCCGCCGTTACGAGTTCTGGTTCTTCTTGCTCGCGCTCCACCGCATCGGGGCGATAGCCGTCCCCGCGACGAATATGCTCGCCGCCGCCGATTTGGAATACAGGTTCAACGCGGCCGAAATCAAGATGGTCGTCGCCTACGACGACCCCGCGATGCAGAAGGAGGTCGAAACAGCCCGTGCCAAGTCTCCTTCCGTGCAAACCCTTGTCGCAGTCGGACAGCCTCGCAGCGGATGGGTCTCCTTTTACGACGATTATGAACTTTGCCCTTCGAAGTTCGAACGCCCGGAAGGGGATGCCGCCATTTCGAACGACGACATCATGGTCATCTATTTCACGAGCGGGACTTCGAGCAACCCGAAAATGGTCGCGCACACGTTCACCTATCCGCTCGGGCATATCGTGACGGCCAAGTATTGGCAAAATTGCGTGGATGGCGGTCGTCACCTGACCGTCGCGGAAACGGGATGGGCGAAAGCCCTTTGGGGGAAAATTTACGGGCAGTGGCTCGCGGGCAGTGCCGTGTTCACCTACGACATGAACACTTTCATCCCCGGCAAGCTCTTGGAGAAGATGGCGGAATACAAGGTGACGACTTTCTGTGCGCCGCCGACGGTTTACCGCTACCTGTTGCAGCATGACGTCTCCAAGTACGACCTCTCGCATTTGACTTATTGCGTCACGGCGGGAGAAGCTTTGAACGTCGACATTTACAACCGCTGGAAGGAAAAGACGGGGCATTCCTTGCACGAAGGTTATGGCCAGACGGAAGTCACCCTTTCGATGGGGAATTATCCGTGGATGGAGTCGCGTCCGGGGTCCATGGGGAAGCCTTCCCCGGGATACCGCATCGACATTGCACGGGCGGACGGTTCGGTCTGCGCCCCGGAAGAAGTCGGGGAAATCATCATCCACATCGATGGCGGAAAGCCGTTCGGCATGTTCGGCGGCTATTACAAGGATGAGGAACGTACGGAGCAGGTCTTCGCCGGCGGGGTCTACCACACGGGCGACACGGCTTGGCGCGACAAGGACGGTTACTGTTGGTTTGTCGGGCGGACGGACGATTTGATAAAAAGTTCCGGTTACCGGATAAGCCCGTTCGAAGTGGAAGAGGTTCTGCTCAAGCATCCGGCGGTGATGGAAGTCGCCGTCACCGGTGTCGAGGATTCCTCGCGCGGACAAGCCATCAAGGCGACCATCGTCCTGAACAAGGGCTTCGAGGCATCCAAGGAGCTCGCGAAGGACATCCAGCTGTTCACCAAGAAAGTCGCGGCTTCTTACAAAAGCCCCCGGATTATCGATTTCGTGACGGAACTCCCCAAGACCATCAGCGGGAAAATTCGCCGAGTCGCCATTCGCGAAAAGGACAAGCAGAACAATTCGAACGCATCGGAAAAGGAAAATTCATGACAAAGAGACGAGTCGTCATCACGGGGATGGGAGCGGTCACTCCTGTCGGGAAATCCGTCCCGGAACTGTGGAACTCCATTTTGCAGGGGAAGTGCGGCGTCGCCCCGATCACGCTTTTCGACGCGTCGACTTCTCCGGTGAAAATTGCCGCCGAAGTCAAGGATTTCAAGCCGGAAGAGCACGGGATCGACCCCAAAGAGGCGCGGCGGATGGCGCGCTTCTCCCAATTCCTGCTCGCCGCGGCGAACGAAGCCGTCTTGGACGCCGGGCTTTCCCGGGAAGATTTGTCCGGAGAGGGGACGGGGATTGTCGCCGGGAACGGGCTTGCCGGAATGGACGTCATCGACGCGGCGTTTTCCAAATACGTCGAATGCGGGCGTCGTCGGGCGTCGCCCCTCGCCATGCCGGAATTGATTGCGAACGAAGCTTGTGCAAATGTCTCCATCGCGCTCGGCATCACCGGTTCTGCGTGGACAATCGCAACGGCTTGCGCGTCGGGGACGGATGCCTTGGGGCTGGCCTTGGACACGATCCGTTCCGGCCGCTTGGACGTTTGCCTTGCGGGGGGCTCCGAAAGCGGCATTACCGAATTTTCCATCAAAAGTTTCGCCGGGATGCATGCGCTCACGGACAAGTTCAACGATGCGCCCGAAAAGGCTTCTCGCCCGTTCGACAAGGACAGGTCCGGATTCGTCATGGGCGAGGGCGGCGGCATTCTCGTACTCGAAGAATTGGAACACGCCAAGGCGCGCGGTGCAAAGATTTACGCGGAACTTGCCGGTTACGGGGCGTCCGCCGACGCTTACCACATCACAAGTCCTCGCCCCGGTGGGGAAACTTGCGCCAAGGCCCTTTCCCGCGCCATTCGGGATGCGGGAATTTCCCCGGAAGACATTGACTACTACAATGCCCACGGGACGTCCACGCCGCTGAACGATTCCACGGAAACGGCCATGTTGAAAATCGCGCTCGGCGCGCATGCTTACAAGTTGAAGGTCTCCAGCACAAAGAGCATGACGGGGCATTGCGTCGGCGCTGCGGGGGCCATCGAAGCCATTCTCTCCGCATTGGCCATCGTACATTCCTATTTTCCCCCGACCATCAACTTGGACTGCCCGGCGGACGATTGCGATTTGGATTATGTGCCTAGTGTCGGCGTTTCTGGGAATATCGACTGCGCGGCGTCCGCATCCCTCGGCTTCGGCGGTCACAACGGAGTCGTCATCATCAAAAAATTCAAGGACTAAAACCAAGGAACACTTATGATTATCAAACCCCTCATTCGCAGCAATATGTGCATCAACGCGCACCCTCTCGGATGCGCCAAGGAAGTCGAGCATCAGATCGCCTACGTGGAACGGAAGGCCGCCGAACGCGGCAAGCTCCCGAACGCTCCCAAGAACGTTCTGGTCCTCGGATGTTCCACGGGCTATGGACTGGCCAGTCGGATTGCCGCCGCTTTCGAATGCGGAGCGAATACAATCGGCGTTTCCTTCGAAAAGGAAGGCTCGGAAACGAAGAGCGGGACTCCGGGATGGTATAACAACATGGCGTTCGACCGGGCGGCCAAGGCCAAGGGGCTAGGCTCCGTCACGTTCAACGGCGACGCCTTTTCCGATGAAATGCGGAAGAAGGTGATCGAAGCTTCGAAGCAGTTCGGGAAGTTTGACTTGGTGGTTTACAGCGTCGCGAGCGGTGTCCGCGTCGACCCCGTCACCGGCGAAAAGTACCGCAGCGTTTTGAAACCCCTCGGCAAGACCTTCTCCGGTGCGACGATGGATGTCGTGACGGGAAAGTTCTCCATCATCACGGCGGAAGTCGCGAACGAAGAAGAAACGCGCCAAACCGTCAAGGTGATGGGCGGCGAAGATTGGGCGCGCTGGATTTCCCAGCTTTCCGAAGCGGGAGTCCTCGCCGAAGGCGTGAAGACGGTCGCCTACTCTTACATCGGCCCGACTTACACGCATGCGATTTACCGCGACGGCACCATCGGTGCGGCGAAAAAGGATTTGGAGCGCACCGCCCGCGAACTGGACTCCCGATTGAAAAAGAATCTGAACGGCGAAGCGTACATTTCCGTCAACAAGGGGTTGGTCACCCGGTCTTCCGCCGTGATTCCGCTCATTCCGCTTTACATTTCGATTCTTTTCAAAATCATGAAGCGGAACGGCACGCATGAAGGCTGCATCGAGCAGATGGAACGCCTTTTCGCGGAACGCCTTTACACGGGCAAGGCTGTCCCGACGGACGAAGAACACCGCATCCGCATCGACGAGCTGGAACTCGATCCCAAGGTCCAGGACGAAGTGGCCAAGTACATGCCGATTGTGAACGAGGGCAATATCGCGGAACTCGGCGATATCGAAGGTTACCGCCACGACTTCTTGGCGACGAACGGATTCGACATCGAAGGAATCGATTACGCGCAAGACGTCCCCCGGATGGATACAATCTGAACGGATTAAGAGAAGTTCTTTGTAAATTTTTGTGAAGAGAACCGTCCGGTCGGGGCGGTTCTTTTTATATTGTCTCCGGAGGTATCTTTATGATAGTCGACCTTGGGAAGATTGAAACCTGGAACCCTTCGTCGCATTCGGGAACGGTCTATTCCGAAGCGACCCACAAAACCTATTCGGTGAGCAAGAACGCTTTCGGGCGCATTCCCCGGGAACCTGTCAGGGGCGACTCCGTCATCATCGACAAGTTGGATCCGAAGTCTGTCGGCAGGGTCGAGCAGGCGCGCATCCGCGGATTGGAGCCGAAGAAATCCAGCGCAGGCTCCGTCCTCTTGCTGCTCCTCCTTGTCGTTTTGGTCGTTTTCGTCTGGAAATCCGGCATCATCGAGTCCCTGAAGCCCGTTCAAACGGAATCCCCGACAAAGATTGAAGCACCCAGTCTGCTTCACCGTTAAAAAAGAAAGCCTCCGAAGAATAGGAGGCTTTTTAGAGCGGCGGACCGGGATCGAACCGGCAACCATTAGCTTGGAAGGCTAAAGCTCTACCATTGAGCTACCGCCGCAGCGTCCCAATTATACAAAATTTACCGCAAATTCCAAAGGGTTCTTTTGCCAAAAGTTGAAGTTTTCTTCGGGATTTATTAAATTTTCCCCAAATTCAACCATCTACATGAGGTAGCACAACTTGTATCCGAATCCGCGTTTAAGGCAAATGCCGAACCGTCCTGCAGACGGAACCCGTATCAACGAAGCCATTCATATTTCCCCCGTCCGCGTCATCAAGGAAGACGGCACGCAGGAAGTCATTGATACGCGCAAAGCTTTGCAGATGGCGAAGAGCGCCGGACTGGATCTGGTGGAAGTCTCGCCGAACGCGAAGCCGCCCGTCTGTCGAATCGTCAACTACAGCAAGTACAAATTCGAACAGGCGAAGAAGGCGAAGGCCGCCAAGGCGAAGCAGCATGTCGTCAAGCTCAAGGAAATCAAGATGCACCCGAAAACGGCGGAGAACGATTACCTCTACCGCATCAAGCAGATTCGGGAATTCCTCGCGAGCGGCATGAAGGTCAGGCTGATTATGCAGTTCCGCGGGCGCGAAATGGCGCACACGGACTACGGCCGCCGACTGATGGAACGCGCCAAACAGGATTTGGCGGATGTCGGCGATTTGGAAACGGACTCGAAGATGGAAGGGAATACTCTCCTTTGCATTTACGGTCCAAAGCGCGGTGCGGCGAAACCCGCTCCGCAAAAGCCCGCAACCGAGCCGAAGGCAGCAGGTGAGGCTTCACAACAAACCCAAGAGGTGAAAAATGCCTAAGATGAAAACCCACGGTGGTGCCAAGAAGCGCTTCCGCGTGACCGGCAGCGGTCATGTGAAGTTCAAGCGCGCTGGTCTTCGCCACATCCTTACCAAGATGACGACAAAGCGCAAGCGCAACCTGCGCAAGGCCGGAACCGTCAAGAAATCCGATGAATACAGAGTCAAGCGTCTGCTTGTCAAAGCATAAAAGGAGAGGTAAGAATGCCACGTTCAAAGACTAGAGTCCCTTCTCGCGCCCGCCGCAAGAAAATCCTCAAAGCAGCCAAGGGCTACTACGGCCGCCGCAAGTCGAACCTTCGCCTTGCCAAGGAAGCCGTCGCCCATGCAGGTCAATACGCTTATGCACATCGCCGCGACAAGAAAGGCGCGTTCCGCACCCTGTGGATCACCCGTCTCAACGCCGCCGTGCGCGAATTTGACTTGAGCTACAGCCAATTCATCCACTTGCTGTCCAAGGCGAACATCAGCATCAACCGCAAGGTTCTCGCTGACTTGGCCGTGAGCGACCCGGAAGCGTTTGCCGCTGTCGTGAAGCAGGTGAAGGCCGTCGCTTGACTTCGAGAAGGCTTTCTTGAAAATGTCCGGGCGAATGCCCGGACGTTTTTTGTCGGATTATTGCCAGAGCATGGAACGGCAGAATTCACTCGCTTGGTTTTTCCCGCCGCGCTTTGTCTCGCTCGGAGTCGAGGCTTCCGTCGCCATGAAGCGTTCTTGAGGGTCTTTTTCAAAAGTGATTTTCCAATGGTTGTTCTTTTTCATTTTGCACTGCATGCCGAAATCGCGCAATAAATCTAGATGTTTGTTCAAGTTTTGTTCGTTTGCTGCGGATAGCAGTCTTTCTTTTTTCGTAGACAGTTCTTCATAAATTTTTTGATATTTGGAGTTCGCGTTCAAAAGCTCTTCGAGAATGAATTTGGAACGAGATTTGGAGGAGTTCTTGGAAATGGGAATTTGTCTTTGGGACAACTTCAAAAAACTGACAAGATGGCAGATGAATTCGTTCGGGAACATTTCCGGTTCGTCTGGAATCGCCAACAAGATGGTTCTTTGGGTTTCGGATTTCTTCTGCAATTTTTGATTCAGACTGTCAATTGTCGATTTTCTGTCGCATAACTCTTTGCGGTTTCTAGCCAACTCCTCTTTTGTGCGTTTGAGTTCCTTATAGTATGATTCAGCCAACGCTGCGAACGTGTCGGAATCGGATTTAAGCTTCTCCTTTTCGACTTTTGAATTTTCAAGTTGATTTTTCAACTCGGCGATGCGTTTTTTGCCAGTGTTCTTTTCTGCGATGAGTCCTTTGATTTTTCGGCCTAACGCTTCGATGTCTTTGGACAATTCCGACAAGACTTTGACGTCTGTCTGTTCAGAACGAGCGTCCGCCGTTTTTGAAGGCGTCGCCTTTTCCGTTTTGAACTTTACCTCCGATTTCAAGAACTCGGTTGTCGAAAAGGGGAATTCAATCGAAAGGTTCTCCTTGAGAATCTTGATGTAAATGTATTGAACGAGGGATTTCGGGTCTTTCTTCCACTCTTCGTCGGTATATCGATTGAAAATGTCTATTGGGCGATGGGGGTACAGGATTCCGATTTCCCCTCGTTTGGGGAAGGCCTTCCCTCGCAAATCCAGCTTGATTCTGTCATAAACGTTTTTGTCTTCTTCTGCATAGACGTGGGCTACGCCGAATAGTTTCTGGGCCAGATCATCGGGCTTTAATGAATGAGTCCCCAGGGAACAGCTCAAATAGACAATGGGCAGGGAATTCTTCGTGGAACCGCATAAAATGCTGACGGCCTTGGATATGTCGCTGTTTTCAATGATGTGCGCTTTGGGGGAGATTTCAATGTTCCCGTCGCCGGACTCTTGAAAGCAAAGCAGATAGTCGATAATCTTTGGCCTGATTATCTGTGGCAAAGACGTTCCCTTTTCTAAAGCGCAATTCAAGGATACGAAACATTCTACATGCCTTTTCGTCCTCCGGAGCGCGATTTGCACTTCCCACTTTCGATTATCATGCTCATAAGAGAAGTAAAACGCCAAGTAATCAAAGCCGCCATTCGAAAAGGAGTTGTACGTTAAGGAAGAATGGCGGACTGAGAATTCTCCTAGAGGCGTTTTTTCAAAATCGATATTTCGCGGCAATTTTGTCAATAGTTCTGAATAGTTCTTTTGCTTCAGCTGGTGATTTTCGCTGCCGTCAATCCATTTGTAAATGCAGCTTTGATAAACATCTTCCGACCAGCGTAAATCATTGCGCAAAAGAAATGCAGTCTTCAACAATTGCATTTTCGTCCTCCGATTTCTCGTGTTGCCGACCGAAACGGTTCCGCGAGAGGCTTTCAGTTGCAGTTGAGCTTGTTTTTTGAATAAATATAGTTTCCGCGTTTCCGTTTTGATGCTCGTGGTTCTAATTTGCCGTGGTATCAACTCGTCAACGCAACGATGTTGAATCTGTGTAAAAGATACTCTTTCGGTGTTGTGTAGTCAAGCCCCCGAACCTGTCGTTCAGGATGTCCGCAACCTTGCGCGCGTCATCGTTCGCGCTCAGAGTAAGGTTTGCAGCGTCAGAGGAGATTCCGTGACCGCCTGTGTTTTTGCCAAAGGGTGTAAACCGCCATCAACAAGAACGTCGCCATTTCGGCAGCCGGGATGGAAATCCACAAGCCTTTTGCTCCAATCCAAGTCGGGAGAAAGATGAAGCACGGAATCACCAAAACGATTCCTCGAAAAAGGGTGAACACCATTGCCGTCTTGGCTTTTTCAAGGCCTTGGTAAATCCCCACTCCGACGAGATTCAGTGTGATGAAGATGAAGCCCATCGCGTAATAGGGGAATCCGTCTTCTGCGATGCGGAATGCATTTGTGCCCGGATTCAGGAACAGGGTCAAAAGCGGGTCGCTCAAGGAAACGCAGGCGAATACCAGCAGGACTCCGAGGATGAATGCGAATCCGATGGAAAGTCGAATCGTCTTTCGAATGCGCGCTTCATTTTTAAGGCCGTTGTTGTAACTCAAAATGGGCAGTTGGCTGTTCGCGATGGAGGTCCCGAACATGAAGATGAGCGGTAGCAAGTAACAGCAGACGCTATAAGCGGCGACGCCGTCTTCCTTCAGATAATGGATGAATCTGTAATTGCCTACAATCATCGATATTGCGATGGCGATTTCCCCGAGGAATGTGGAAAATCCCAATTTCATCATGTATCGGATGTTGCGAAATCCCAGGTAAAGGCTCGTCCGTGTCCATTTGAGTTTGTAAAAATGGAGGTTCTTTGAAAAGCGGGCGAAGTAAGCGACGACCATCAACGCTCCCACCAATTCGGAAATGGACGTGGCGAATGCGGCGCCGAAGGCGCCCATCTTCAGCGGGAAAATGAAAAGCCAATCCAAAAAACAGTTGACGAGAGAAGATACGATGTTGACGCTCATCGCCATTTTCGGAGAACCGTCGAGCCGGATGGCGAACGTCCCCACCGTCAAAAAGACGCTCAACACGGGAATCAAAAAAAGGCCGCGCAGATAATCCTTCACGTAGGGCAACAAAATGTCGGAACCGCCGAAGAGATAGTTCAAACGTTCCGGGAAAAGCAATACGACAAGGGACAAGAACGCCATCAAAATCAACGGTGCGATGATGGATTGCGTAAAGTTGATGTCCGCCGCCTTTGCGTTCTTTTGCGAAAGGTGAATTGCCGCGACGATGCTCATGCCGCTTGCGAACATCAACGTGACCGCCGTCGAGAAAAGATAAATCGGGGCGGAGACGTTGACTGCTGCGAGGGCGTCGCTGGAGACTCCCTTTCCGACGAAGATTCCGTCCGCGATGTTGAATGCGCTCATGAAGAGCATTCCCAAAAGAGTCGGAACGAGCAACTTGGCGAATAATTTCGGGACGCTAGTTTTCCCGAAATCGATTTCATCTCGGTTCAGGTTTTTCATAGCGGCGAAGTATAGAAAATTCATTTTGGGAATTCAAGTTTTTTATGCGGCCTGGCAAGGGAATCTTTTCCGCGACAAAAACAACAGCCGTCCGAGTCTTTCGAACGGCTTCATTTCTGTCCGCTTGGTTGAAAAGGCGAAGGCCGGATCGAAGTTTACTTTGGAGGGGCGATTCGGCGTATCGAAGATTTTCCGCCGCTCTTCACTTGCAATAGGACGACGCCGTTCCATTTCGGCCGAGTCCAACTTTCCCCGGCGCGGAGATTTTTCTTTGCCAAAAGTTTTCCGTTCGTGTCGAATAGGCGCAGTGCGGAAGGGAGATTCCCGTTTTCGAAGGAGAGCTCCCGTTCGCCGACGGTCAAACGCCATTTGGAAATGCCGAGAGTCTCTGCGGAATTTCCGAAGGCCAGCGTACCGCCCTCGGAGCTTGACGAAAGGGCTTCCGAATGGCTCGATTCCGGGATGTTCGGGTTTTGTATGGCAAAAGTCCCGACGACGGACGTGTCGTTCAACGCTCCGGAGACCTTGATTGTGTAGGAATACTCTCCGGATGGTTGCGTTTCGGAAATCACTCCGCTGAACCAGACTTCCGCCGTGTCGTCGTAACCGCCGTAGCTTAGGGAAATGCCCTCGACGAGGTTTTCCACGGAGAGTTCCCCGTTGCCGTATTTGAAACAGAATGCCCCCAGGGAATCTCCTGCGGTGAGGCTTTGATTCCGGGAATTCGCCCCACATTTTTTGAGGAAGGCTCTCGCGCCGAAGCTCTGTTCCCGTTCACCGCCGATGATTTCGATGTCCGGGGCCGATGGCGTTTCCATGCCGTATCCCAAGAAGTAATCGAGCATGCTGGCCTGTACGTAACCCTTTGTCGTCGTACCGTTTCGGTAACACGGATTCTGCATCAAGGAGTAAAGTCTCACGTCGCTTGCGATGTCCGTCGTGAAAACGACCAGTTCCTTGTTCTCGTAATTCACCAAGATGGATTCTTCGCGCCAATCTCCCAAGATGTCTCCGTGGAACATGGCGACTCCGCGTTCGCTTCCGCTGGAGGCGTAGACTTTCCACGTCGTGTTGACGCGGTTCACGCTCTTGTTCTCGTAATCCCATTTTTCAATTTTCCCGTCGTTGTAGCTTTCCGCAGCCACGTCGCCGTCCCACCAATAGCGCAGAACGGGATACAGATAATTGGAAGCGACCAATTGGTTGTCGTTGCTGTAGGTTCCCTGAAAGCTCCAGACTTCAAATCCGTCGTAATTCGGGTCGACATCCCCGACGTTTCCCCGCGCCACGTCGCATTGCCCCGCGCAAGATTCGTCGCCATAATGCGTCCACAGGATTTCACCGGTCGAGGCATCGTAATAATATTCGAGCAGGTTCTGGGGGTGGTCTTGCTGGATGCCGTAACCCATCATCACCTTGTCCCCTTTTTTGAAAGCACCCACATACCAGCGGTCGCCGTGATTGATGAGCGGAATTTGATAGCGCAACTTTCCGTTTCCGTTCAAGGCGTAACCTTGGTGCAGGACTTCATCCTTTCCGTCGTAATCGACATCCGCGATGCGAATCTGGTGCGCCTCTGCGCCGCCGCCCTGCTTGCTCGCGTCGTATTTCCACTGCAAGGCGAATTTCCCGTTCGACATGTGATAGGCGACCGTCATGCTGTTGAAGCTCTTGTCCGCATTTCGATTTTTTAGCCAGCACACAAGGCTCGGCGTTTTGCCGTCCAAGTATCCGATTTCCATCATGGCGGCAAGAGGTCCGATGGAAATGTAATCCGTGGGGAGTTCTGCGGAATATTTCAAGGCTCCCGTCCGTCCGTCCAAAACGGCAATCGCCTGACCGTTCGTAACGCTCGTGGTGAATTTTTTCCCGTCTCCGAATGTCACGCCGTCCGCCACGCGCACGAGCACTTCGGCAAATCCGTCCATATCGATGTCGTAGACTGTCACGCCGTCCCACATCCCCACGTCGATTGTCGACGCTCCCGGAGAAATGTTGTTCTTGTTTTCACTGTTTGTGCCCAAATCGACGGTCCACAGGTATTTCCCCTGGCTGCTGTAAGCTTGTATTTGTTGGTGTTCCAAGCTCGGCTGGTCCAAAACGTAATCGTATGCGCCGTCGCCGTCCAAATCGCCGACCCAGACGAAGTGCACCGTGGATTCCACCTTCTCCACGGGAACGGTGATGTAAGCCCCGACGCCTTTGTCCGCGGGCATCGTATAGTTTCCACGGGTTTCGAGTTCCTTCCCGTCGAGGACTTTTTTTACAAAGTAAGTGTTCGCCTGGGAAAAGTCCGCCGTGCTGTCGACGAAGTTCGTGCCGCCGAAGAGAGCTTCTGCGTTCAACCGGACCGTTTCGCCGCCCGTCGTCCGGTAAACGTTGAAGCCCAATCCGTTTTCATCGTGCGCCAAGCTTCGCCAAGAGACCAGCGCCCTGTTTTGACTTTGCCTGACGGCGACGACACCCCTGTCCAGATATTCGAATTGTCGCGCAGCTCCTGCCGTGGCGGCTGCCGACAGGGCGATTCCGAATGCGACGGAAAGCCGTAAAGATTTGGTGAAAATGTTTGGCGTTTGGATTTTTCGTCTCATGGGAAACTCCTTTTGAATGCGAATTAAATATAGAACAATGTTCTATAAAATGTTCTATAAAAATCGATTTTGTCTTGATTGCAGTTAAGTTGATGGATTTGACTCGCCTTTTTCACTGTTCTATATTTTTTACTATATTCTGGAGGATGAGCGAATACGTAAACATCTTTGACTTCACCAAATTCCGCAAATTTCTGGAGGAATACCAGGAATGTCGGCAAAGGTCGGAACCGAAGTTCACCCGTACGGAATTTTGCAACCGCTTGGGGCTTCCGAAGACCAGGAGTTACTTCAATGACGTTCTCCGCGGGAAGCCGGTGACCCCGGAAATGCAGGGACGGTTTGAAAAGGTCATCGGTCTAAAAGGCGCGGAGTCCAAGTACTTCGACGCGATGATTCGCTTTGACCAGGCCAAAGTCGGGGACGCCCGCGACAAGGCGTTCGAGGAAATGCTCGCGTTGAATCCGCATCCGCAAGTGATTGTCGATCCCGAAAGCTTCGCCCTTTTTTCCCACTGGTACAATGTCGTCCTGTTTCATTTGCTCGAAGTGGAAAAAGTCGGGGACGACCTTTCCGAATTGGCGAAGAAAATTTTCCCGCCCGTGCCGCAAAAGAAATTGGAGAGCGCACTCGCTCTCTTGCAAAAGATGCACTTGGTGCGCAAGAACGTGGATGGGGAATGGAAGCCGACAAGGGAAAGTTTTTCCACGGTGCAACAATGCAAGGACAAGATGGTCTTGCAATACCAAAAGCAATGTCTGGAACTTTCCAAAGAAGTCTTGGAATCCGCAGAATCCCGCGATATGACCACGTTTTCTTTTAGCGTTTCCCAGAAAGGGCGACGCCGCATTGCACAGGAAGTGGAAAAGTTCAAGGAGCGCATTCGCCGCGTCATCTCTTCCGATGTGGATCCGGCGACGGAAGTGGAGCATATCAACTTGCACGTGTTCAGCCATTTGCAGCCAAAGGAATCTGGAGGGAAAAAATGAAATCTCTTGGGAGACTTTGTTCGGTATTCCTTTGCCTCGGACTTTTGCATTGCGGAAATTCCGAGTCCAAAATCGCCGGGACGATGATTGAAACGAATACGGGGAACGGAGAATTCGCCCGTGTCTTCGTTTCCACATCGGCAATGAATTTGTCTGTGAACGACACGGTTCTCGTTTCGCAAATGGAAGCGGATACGGTCGGCGACACCGTTTACGTTTTTCGTCGGAAGTTTGAAAAAGTCGCGGACTCCCTTTCCGTCGCGGCGGGAATCTTGGAGCTGGACAGCGTCCCCGTGGGAAGATACGATTCCGTCGAAGTGCATTCGGCGACTGGGGTCGTTGCAGCGTTTCTCGTCGACTGGGATGTTTCCGAGAACGACATCCTATTCGACTCGGCCTTGAAAATTTCTTCTTTTGGGATGGCCGAACTTCCCATCCCCGAAGAATTCAGGGACTTAGTCTCTTCAGGAGAGACCTTTGCGCAAATGCCGTTCCCGATTCGGCTGAAAAAGGACGTTCCGAATCCGTGCCTGTTCGATGCGGACAGGAATTTGATTCTGCTGGAGCGGACGGATTCCCTTCCCGATTCCTCTGTTTACTGGGGAGTCATGCCGCAAGTCCTGTTTGCGGAAGACGGCGCGTCCATTTTGTTCGAAGTCCTGGGAAATTGCCAAGAATCCAATGCAATCGAGATTCCCCTTGCGCGGCGCACCGAGCATTTTTCGCCGACGTTGACGCTGGACTCGTTGCTGACGAATTATCTGATTTCCCCGTTCGAACCTTTTGTGGAAAATTCGCACATCGGCGTCGCCTTTTGGATTTTGGCGGATTCCGCTCTCCAGACGGTTTCTTATGGGAGAATCTTGGGAGCCAAGGCGGACAGCGCGGGATTCGTCATCCAGCAGCGGGCGGACAGGGGGAGCGTCAATCTCCGGTTGGATTCTCGCGGCGGTGACTACAACGCACTCTACGGGACGGCGCGCGTCTTGGACGGTTCCTGGCATCATTATGCTTTTACTTTGTATGCGGACAGCGTGACCGTTTTTGCAGACGGAGTCGTAGTTGACAGGGGCGCGTTTGATTCCGGGGAAGGCTTTGAAAACGTTGCCAATCCGCTGTGCGGCGGCGAAGACCATTTCAACGGGAATCTCGATGAGATTTTCTTTTTGGACGGTTCGGAGAGCGAGGGCTGGATGCGTCTCTTTTACGCCTTGCAAAAAGGATTTCCCGAAGTGGGGAATCCTTGAGGGGGAATGTTCGGCATGGGAAAGAAATTCGTACATAGTTTTAAGCATCTTGTATTTTCTGGATGCACCTCCGTTGGAGCGTGCGTTCGGGTGAGGAACGCATGTGATTGACAGTCCTTTTATAACGACTTTTCGTTTTTTTAGCGCAAAAACGCTTTTTGCGATAAAGTGAAGTTTCAGAACGTTTGTCCTTGGCGTTCGGCTTCCAACACTTTCCGCATTTCTTCCGTCAAGAGGTTCACGGCGGCGGGCTGCGGATGCCCCCGGAATTTCTGCACGGGAATCGGCTCCAAGATGTCCAGGTCGTAATGGTAGCGTTCCGTCGGGTGGAAGCTGAAGAAGCGGTCTCCCTTCCGCAAACCGATTTTTTCGTTGCCGCCGATGTGGACGGGTTGCACGTCCCGGCCGGAATGCAGGGCGAACCTGGCTGCGCCTTTTTTCAGAAGCAACGGCTCGCCCTGACGTGTCCGCGTGCCTTCCGGGAAGATTATCAGGGATTCCCCGGCGTCAAGTCCGCGTTTTGCCCGTTCGAGTTGCCGTTCGAAGGAAATTGCGTTCGAAATGAAGAGTGCGTTTACGATGTTTTGGACGAACGGCGTTTTGGAAAGCGAACCTTTGACGATGCAGTTCGCGTTCGGGATGAGCGAAAAGAGGATCACGACGTCCAAGAAGGACGGGTGATTGGCGACGACGATTTTCGACGACAAGTTTTTAAGACGTTCCCGATGCCGGATGTGGACTTTCACCAGCCCGAGCGTCGTCATTTCCAAGACCAGGAATCGGAAATAAATGCGGTTGAGAGTTCTGCAGATTCGAAAGAATCGTTTTTGATTGAATCCGGCGGCGACGAAGAGTATCGGGAACAGCAGGGAAAATAGCGTGCTGAAAATGCCGAAAGAGGCGTACGTGAAGACTTTCGCTGCCAAATGCCAGACATAGACCGCTCGGTAGACGATTTTCAAGAATGGATTCATTGCGGAAGTCGAGTGCGCAAAAAAATCAGAGCCTGTTCGGCGGCGGTTGCCGTTTCGGGGAGCGGGGAAAGATCCAGTTCGCAAAGTGCGCCGTCCGCATTCGAAGAAATCCTGAGCGCCAACGCGCAGACGGGATTCGGGTAAACGGCGATGGAGGAATATTCCTCGGGGATGCGCTCGTCGGCAAAGACGAAGATGCGTTCGGAAGCTCTGCCGGAAACAATCGGCATGAGGGATTCCCGGAGACCGTATTCAAAGGAGCGTTTCCCGGAGAAGACCGCCCGGTAGCCCGTCATGTTCCGTTCCACGATGGACGTTGCGGAGGCGGGAGTGTTGAATACGGACAAGCTGAAGTTCGCCGGGGAGACTTCGCCGGAAGATAAAATCCCGTCGGAGATTTTATACTGTCTGGTTGTTTCCCCGAATTCCGACGCGAATGTGATGGGGACGGGCGGAAGTCCGTCGGAAACGGCGTGTACTGTCTTGATGACCATTTTCGTCAACGCGCTCAAGCGCCTGCGGAAAAGCATCGGGACGAATTCAAGCTTCGGGGAATTTTCGCCGTCCGTCCATGCGAAAAATTTTTGAACGTAGATTTTCATATCTTGCCGAAGCGGAGGAGCGAATAACTGTTCACGCCCAAGTTGTGGTGCGCTTCGCGAAGCTCGAAACCGCCCGCTTCCACGGCGTTCTTGAGTTCCTCGAAACGGTACATCTTGCTGTTCCCGTTGGCGACGCACGTAAAGTAGAGAGACGTCGCCTGGAGGGAATAGGCTGCCGCTTCGAAACGTTGCTTGTCCCACAGGGGTTCGAGAACATAGACGTCGCATTTCTCGTCGATTGCCGCATGGACTTTTTCCAAAATTTCCGTCACCTGCGGAAGGGAGAAGCAGTCCAGGAATTGGCTCATCCAAACTGCGTCCGCTCCGGTCGGGAGTCTTGACGAATCGTCGAGGATGTCGCAAGGGACTGTGGAAATCCGGGATTCGAGCCCGGCCGCCTTGGCGTTCTTTTCGGCGACGGCAGTTTGCCCCGGCAAGTCCACGATGGAACAGGATACTTTTGGATTGTATCGGCAGCAGGCGATGGCCCACTTCGCCGTGTTGCCGCCGATGTCGAAGAGGGTTTTCACCGGGCGGGAGAAGACTATCGGCAAAGTTTCCGGGAACGCCAGGTCCGAATAAAAATGGTCGAACCCGAACCAGCTCCTTTGAAATTGCCCGTTGCACTTCGACAGGCCTTCGTAAACGGTTTTCCAGGGGCCGAAACGCTTGAGCCCTTCCGGTTTTCCAGTCCGGATGGATTCTTTCAAATCGTCCGCGGCCGCGTAGCAGACGTCTTCCGAAAAGTCCATGTTGACGCGCGTCATGTCGTCCGACAGGAGGAAAAATCCGATTTTTCCCAGGGTGTAGCGGAATTCATTTGCCGGAGAATCTTCCTTGACTTTGAAGATTCCCATGCCGAGGCCCATTTCCAACAGGACGTTCGCTCCGTATTCGGAAATTCCCGCTGTTTCAGAAACGGCCTTTGCGGAGATTCCCGTCCGGCGGGACTTGCCGACGATTTCCAAAATGCCCAGATCCCGCATGGAGCGGGCGGCTTGGAACGTGAGCGGCGCAAAGGCAATCTTCTGCGCTTCGAATTTCGCCGTTACGGCGTCTAAATCGTCTCGGGTGTAAAATTCGAACATCTTGTTATTTTACGAAAGCTTCGTAAATGGCGCGGATGGCGTTCTCCATGTTGGCTTCGTCAACTCCCACGAGAATGTTTATCTGCGAAGACCCTTGGTCGATGATGCGGATGTTGATGTCCCGTTCCGCGAGCGCACCGAAAAGCTTTGCCGCGATGCCGACTTTGTTCGTCATGCCGTGGCCGACTGTCGCGACCAGGCTGATGCCCGGGAAGACCTTGACCCTGTCCGGGTGCATTTGGAGCAAGATGTCTTCGAGGACGGCGTTTTGGACGGCTTCCAAGGATTTGGAATCGACGACGATGGACATGGAATCGATGCCGCTCGGGCTGAGTTCGTAAGAAAGTCCTTCGCCTTCGAGGATGGCCAGGATGCGGCGTCCGAAGCCCACTTCCTTGTTCATCATGCTCTTTTCAATGTAAATCATCGAAAAACCCTTTCTCCCGGCGATTCCCGTAATCGGGTAATCCGTCTTGTCCGGAGTGGGACCGATGACCGTTCCCGCGTCTTCGGGGCGGTTCGTGTTGCGGATGTTGATGGGGATGTTCTTGGCGCGGCAAGGGGCGATGGATTCGTCGTGGAGAACGCTTGCGCCAGAGTAGGAAAGTTCCCGGATTTCGCGGTAGCTCACGTAGCTGATGGGCTTTGGGTTTTCGACGATGCGGGGGTCCGTCATGAGCATCCCGGAAACGTCCGTCCAGTTTTCGTAGACGCTTGCGTTGATGCCGTTCGCGAGCACTGCGCCCGAAATGTCCGAACCGCCGCGCGAGAATGTCTTCACCTGCTTGTGCGGACCTTCTCCGTAAAAGCCCGGGACGACGAACAGGGCGTTTTCATCGGAAAGTTTTTGTGCAATCGTCTCGTAGCTTTGCGGCGTGATGCGGTAACGCTCGTCAAAGGCTATCAGCTCGTAGGCGTCGACAAAGGTCGCGCCTAGATATTCCGCCATGAGGCGTGCACAAAGGAATTCCCCCCGCGACACCAAGAAGTCGATGGTCACGGATTCCACGTCTTCCTTCAGACGTGATTCCAAAGCTTGCAGGTCATCGCCGATTTTCGTCGCAAGCCCCAAGTCCTTGGCGATGTCCAAGTATCTGTCGCAAATCATTTTCCACGGGGCGGAAAAGTCCAGGCCCTTCGACGCCAAATCATATGTGGTATACAGAAGATCCGTCAGCTTGGTCTCTTTCGGGTTGCGCTTTCCTGGCGCGGAGACGACGACCACTTTGCGGCGAGGGTCGCCTTCGACGATGGCCTTGACTTTTCGGAATTGGCCGGCCTCGGCAACGGAGCTGCCGCCGAATTTGCAAACGATGCGTTCTGCCATGGGAAAATCCTTTTTGAAATTTTTCCAAAAATAACAATCTATGGGGGAATGCCGTCGAATCGCTTCGGCGGATGATGTTCGGAAATCGAAAAAGTGGGGACTTGTCGGAAAATCTTTGGACAATCTTGTGGATTGTTATAAGACTTGTCAAGGTCTTCGCCGTGTGTGGCGAATTCGGTGATGGGCGGTGAATTTTTGAAAAAATGGCGGTAAGGAGGGAACGTTTTGCGTTGAAAAGCGTTTATAGGGGTGAATATTCTTTTTTGAATTTTTGGAGTATGTATGCAAAATGCCGATGCGTTGTTGAAGATTGCCGCTGCGTCTTCCGTGCCCGTCCTTTTTTACGGGGAATCGGGAACGGGCAAGGAAGTGATGGCGAGAAGGCTGCACCGGATGGGGAACCGTTCGGACGGCCCGTTTGTCGCCGTGAACTGCGGCGCCATCAGTCCGGGTCTTGTCGAAAGCCTGTTTGAAGGCTCTTGCAGGGGCGCTTACACCGGGGCGGTCTCCAACCAGCTGGGATTTGTCCGTGCGGCGAATCGGGGGATTCTCTTTTTGGATGAAATCGGGGAACTTCCCCTTGAAAGCCAGACGCGGCTTTTGCGCATTTTGTAAGAACGATCCGTGACTCCCGTCGGGTCGCAGCAGAGCATTCCCGTCGATTTCCGCTTGGTTTGCGCCACGCACCGGGATTTGCAGGCCGCCGTAAGGGTTGGGCGTTTTCGGGAAGACCTCTTTTTCCGATTGAACGTTTTCCCCATCGGGCTCAAGCCTTTGCGCGAAAGGCGGGACGATTTGAAGAGGATTGCCGGGGAAATTTGGGGAGAGCTTTCGGCGGAGCCGCTACGGGGCGAAGAGGTGAAAAGCCTTTGCGAATTCCCTTGGCCGGGGAACGTGCGCCAATTGAAGAACGTCTTGGAGAGGTTTTCCCTGTTGCGGAATTTGGGACAGTCGTTGAAAGAGGTCTTGGCCGGGGAACCTTGGGACTTGCATTCCCGGCGGGAATATGCGGTGATGGAATCCCGTCGCGCTTACCGATATGGGAATACGCCTTCGTGGAAATGCATCCAGGAGGCGCTAGCGGAATGTCGGAACAACAAAACTCGGGCTGCGAAACTGTTGGGAATCAGCCGAGGCTCTCTCTGCTACCAGGTCAGAAAATTCTCGAATGAATCCGCTTCGTGAACGACTACAGCACTTCCAAAAGAATCAACTTCTTCGTCACGCAAATTTTCTTGACGTCCAAAAAATGTTTCAGCGCATCGGCAAGCGACAGGTAGACGTCTTGTGCGTCTGCATATTCTTCCGCGTCGGCGAACGCCAAAACGTCCATCGTCCGCTCCGAGGCGGAATTCGTTTGGACTTTTTTGAAGAAGGATTTCATCGTGCGGAAAATCTGCGCTGCAGAGTCTTCGAGGTTTTCGTCCGGAATGGAATCGGAAAGGCGTATGACGATTTTATAGGGGACGCCGTCGACCTTGTCCTTTTCCAAATAAGACCTGATTTTCTTTTCCAAATCCGGCAACGCTTTTTCTGTCGCTTTTTGAATCGCGGCAATCTTTCCCGAAGACGGGGCGTTTTGCACGCGTCCGATAGAACTTCCGAGTACACGGGCGCTAGAGGTCTCGTATGCGGTCAATTCCACGGAACTTTCCTCTGGCGAAAAAGCCCCGGCGAACTTGATGTAAAAGTCCGCGCCCAAAGAGAGGCTCGCCACGTAAGCCAAATCCTCTTCCGAAGAAAGATCCCGCTCGACTAGGACTAGCCTATCCAAATCCTTTTGGCCTTCCAGCGTCCTCACGTCGTACAGGCGTTCCGTCAGATATCCCTGGACTGTTTCCAGTGCGGCTCGCGCCAAAGGATTGCGCTGCAAAACGGTCAATTCCTCCGTACCTTTCCCGCTTTTCGCGGGCATCACCAAGATGGAAGGCGATTCCGCGATGCAGACGCCAAAACAAAATGTCAAGAGCCAAAGGGTCAGGCGGCGCGGAAAATTCCCCGTTCCCAAAGGGCTTCTGAGGGCTTCAGGATTCATTTTCATGAGAGCTTCTTTTTTTCGTTTTCCAAGATAGAAATTTACGCCAAAGTTTTAGTGAAAATTCGGGACGATTCCGATATATCTGGATTTCAATTTTAGCTGTGCTCACTTTTCCGCGAAGATGTCGGAGATGGATGTCGTGGCGAAGCTGTAAAACGGCACGAGAATTCGGTGGGGAAGGCGAACGGCCGCGTCATGGCGAAAGCCTTCTCGCGGGCGGGAATTTTTGACAAAGCGCACGCTTTTTCCGTCTCGGCATTTCTAATTTTTCAAAGAAACTGCAAATTCATTGGAATCATTATGAAACACATTTTCCTAGTCGTCCCGGCATCCGCCGATGCGTCCCACTCCCAAGCGGCAAAGGCTCTTTGGGAAACTGTCCAAAAAAGCGTTCCCTCTGCGGATGCCTTTTCCGCCGTGGAAAGAGTCCCCGCGATTCTGCAATCTTCCGGCTCGGATTCCTCCTTGGAAGCCCTTGTCGGGTGCGTGCAGGATTCCGTCGCGGAGGCTTTTGTCGTGACGGGAGTCTCTGCCAAGGATTCCGTCCGCAGTGAAACGTTGAACATCCGGATTGCGGCCGCCTTGGACGCCGAAGTCGTCATCGTCGCCGAATCGGAAGAAATCGGGAACGCCGTCGCTTCGGACTTCTTGATGGAAAAGGCCCGCGTGGCCTTTGTCCTTTCTAGCGGGGAAGGGGCGAATGAAGATGCCGTGAAAAAGATTCTTGCCGAAAATCGCGAGCACCGAATCTCGGAAGCGGAATTCCGCCGCAATTTGATTCAGCTGGCGTCGAAGAGTCTCAAGCGCATCGTCCTTCCGGAAGGGGCGGAACCGCGCACTCTCAAGGCCGCAGTCGAAGCTTACAACCGGAAGATTGCCGTCCCCGTCCTCATCGCCAAGAAGTCCGACGTCGAAGCGGAAGCCGCCCGGCAGAACCTGGAAATTCCGCAGGGATTTGAAATCATCGAACCGTCTGCGGAGTTGGCGGAAAAATACGTGCCGCTACTCGTGGAGCTTCGCAAGGCGAAGGGCATGACTGAAGAAAAGGCCCGTGAGACCCTCAAGGATCCCGTCTTCCTCGGCACGATGATGTTGAAAAAGGACGAAGTGGACGGACTTGTCTCCGGGGCCGTCCATTCCACTGCAGACACTGTCCGCCCCGCGTTGCAAGTCATCAAGTGTGCGCCGGGAGTCAAATCCATCAGCTCGGTCTTCTTTGTCTGCCTGCCTTCCCAAGTTTACGTTTTCGGCGACTGCGCCATCAACTTGAACCCCACTTCCGAAGAACTCGCCGGCATCGCCATCCAGAGTTACGACACGGCGAAAGCCTTCCATTTGCCGGCGCGGGTCGGGATGCTGACTTACGGCACGGGGAAAAGCGGCAAGGGCGACGACGTGGAACTTGTCGTGAACGCGACGCAGGCCGTGCGGACCCTTCGCCCGGAAATTCCCATCGACGGACCGCTGCAATACGATGCGGCGACGACGGAAAGCGTCGCCAAGATTAAAGCGCCGGAAAGCGCCATCGCCGGGAAGGCCACCGTTCTCATCTTCCCGGACCTTTCGGCGGGGAACATTTGCTACAAGGCGATTCAACGCTCGGCTTCGGACGTCATTGCCGTCGGCCCGATGCTCCAAGGCCTTGCCAAACCGGTGAACGACCTGTCCCGCGGCGCGCTCGTCGAAGATATCGTTTACACGATTGCCCTGACTTCCATCCAGGCGCAGGCTGTGATTTAATTAGCAATTGGCAATGTGCAATGCGCAATTTTAATAGGGAACAGGGAATAGTGGTCAGTAGTTAGGAATTAGTGGTCAGAGTTTAGTGAGCTGTCAAAGGAAGCGCAGTCATGTTGAGCGGGCCGCAAGGCTTGAGCGAAACATCCCTTTACTGCTCCTGGATTAACGCCTTTGCGTCAGCGGCTGCGTCTCACCAATGTCCGAAAGCAAGCTTTCGGACATGCCTACAGTTCACTTGTGAATATTAAAACTGCCTGGTTGCGGCAAGGCGTTCCGCCCCGAATCAATTCCGGGCTGCTCTCTGCGTTTCGAATTCCATCCGGATCCATTCTGCGGACAGGGCTTTCGACAGGACGTGGACTTCGTCGATGGAGCCGTTCCAGGTTTCCGCGGCGATGTCGTTCCCTCCGACGCGGAACGGTACGTTCAAATCTTCTTCTCGCAATTTGAAGTAAATGGCGTTCCCGACCGGTTTCCCGTTCACATAGATGGAAACGGAATCGCTTTCAGACACGAGGGTCAGCAAATTCCAGTCCGACGTGTCCAGGGAATCGACCGCGCCGGGGAACGATGCCCAAGATTCGGTGTCGTAAATGGAGAACGCTTTCGTGTTGGTTTCGTAGTACCATTGGAAAAGGGTGGAGTCTTCCCAAGAAGCCCTTCTGGCGAAGAGGATTTGATGGTTGCCGTTGTCGCCGTTCCAGTAGACCCACGCGGAAAGGGTGAAGTCGGAATGGCACGGGTTGATGGAGTCGAGGGAGACGGATTGCCCTTCGGAAAGGGTCGCCCCGTATCCGATGACGCCGTAAGCCTTGTCCGAATCCGTCGGGTTTGCGATGACCGCGTCGCCGTTGAAATGCAGGCTCGCCATGATGGAGTCCGCTTCGAGGAACGCCCCGGAGCTCGAAACGTCTTCTGCGACTTTCGGGATTAAGTACAAATTCACTTCCGATGCGCCCTTTTCCAAGGAATCAAGGCGCACCCACAGGACTCCTTGGGAAGCTCCCGGAGTCCAATAATCCACTTCGAAATTCAAGGAATTCCCTTTGGCGGACACGACCAGGAAGGAGTCCGGATTGGCGAATCTTTCAAAGTCGATTTTGTCGTTGAACTTGACGGGGAGCACGAACCCGTAAAGGGTTTTCGCCGGGGACGATGAAAGCTCGACGGAGATGCTCTCTGCGGACGAGATGTCGAAGCCCGAATCCGCCGACACGTCGGAAAACACCAGGATGGAATCCGCCGCGCCCAAGATTTTCAGGTTCGGCAGGGAAATCGTCTCCGAATCCGGCGTTTCAAAATCGAAGTGCGCTTTTGAAAATCCGCCTTGTACATAGGAAAGGGAAATTTTCCCGGACGGGATGGAGTCGAAAGAGAACGCCCCGTTCGAATCCAATTCCGCAGAAAGTCCCGTTCCCACGATGCGGACGAAACCTCCCGTTTCCGAAATGGAGCCGCTCAGCGACTTTTGCTGTCCGAGGACGATTTTCATGGAATCTTCCACGGCATCCGTCAAGAGGTTCTCTTTTCCGCTCGCGGCGAAAATCCAATTCAATGTCCGCGGCAAGTCTTCGAACGAAAAATGCCCGGAGCTGTCGGCGAAGGCCTCCAGGGAATCGGCGATGTTCAAGTTTTTCCAAGAATCCCCGTAGGCGACGATGCGCGCGCCCGCAGCCGGCGTCTCTCCGTCCGAAAGGAAGATGTTCCCCGCGATGGAATTCCCGATGTCCGTCACCCCACCCGCCGTCTTGTCTTCCGAACAGCCCATTCCGAAGATGCAGAGGAATGCAGACAAATGAATCAAAAGGCGTTTAACGAGCTTCATTCTTCCCCTCCCGTTCCAATCTTTTGCTCATCGGGAACGCGACGACCATCATTTCGTAAACTTTGTCGACTTTCGCGTCGTCGGATGCCTTGGCGATGATTTTTTGACGCGCTTCTTCTAAAATCTTGACTGCGTAATCGTAGGAGTCCTCGCTCATCGCGAGAGTCGTGAACGCGGCGAAGCGTTCGTACGGTTTTTTCTGTTCCACGGCGCCGATGGCGTGCTGGACATATTCCCGGCGGATTTGCCGCAAGTCCATCGGCGCGACCTGTTTGGCGTCGAGCATCAGGGACGTGCTCTTGAACTTCCCGGCTGCGTCCTTTTCGATTAGCTTCCAGCGTAGCATGTTTTCGACAGCCTCGCGGGCCTCTTCCGTGGAAATCGCCGGGTCCACTGCCCGCGCCAAATGCATCATGTCGCCGTCGAAGTCCGGGTGCACGACCAGTTCCCGCAAAATCGGGTAATACCATTTGGAAAAGTATTCCTTTTGGTCGTGGGAGACGTGCGAAAATTCGCTCTGCGAACGGATTTGGATGATTTCATCCCATGCGCTTTCGCGTTCTTCGACGCGCTTCGCCTGGTTGTATTCCACGAGGGCGGAAAAATATTTCGACTGCCGGTTGTCGAGTCCCATCGCCTTCGTCATCTTTTCCGTGGATTTGGGCGTCAAGTTGAACCGCCCGCGGATGACGTTCAAGCAGTAGGAGGACGAGCTGAACCCCGCTTTTGCTGCAAAGAATCGATGGGAAAAGATGGCGCGCATCTTCTTCTGCTCGTCGAAATAATCCTGCAGAAAACGGCGATAATCGTCGTAATCGTAAAGTTTGTCTATGGCCGACATATCCAGTTCAAACATAAATTTTTACACACCGAAAAGCAAAGGGTTCTAGCGATTCGGGGAGGCGAGTGTCGCATGTTCTCCCGAATGTGTATTAAAATTTACACGCATTCGAACGATCGGCGGACGGGAATTCCACAAATCCGTGTAAAAACCGTTTTCCGGAAGTTTCCTCGCCGGAAATGTGCGGCAGGTCACGGAAAGATCACTTTCTTTCCCAAGTCGTTCCCTGTGGGCCGTCCTTGATTTCGATTCCCTTGCCCTTGAGCAAGTCGCGGAGGCGGTCGCTTTCCGCCCAGTTCTTCGCTTTGCGGGCTTCGGTGCGCTCGGCGATGAGGGCTTCGATTTCGGCAGTGTCGTCATCGGCGTCGGTTGCCGGTTTTTTGGAGTATTCCTTTCGCGGTTCGCCGAGCTTTAGACCGAGGACTCTATCGAAGTCGGCGACGAGGGCCGCCTTTTCCCCTTCGGCTAGGGTGGTTTTCAGGACGCTGTTGAGGATGCCCAAGGCCTTCGGCATGTTCAAGTCGTCACCGATGGCGTCTTTGAAGTCCTGCTGCCATTTTTTCGCTTCTGCGCTTTCGATGGCCGTCGCCTTGCCGATGAGCGGGTCCGTTTTCTTGTGGAGGCTCTTCAGGGCTTCCCGTGCGCTGTCGAGGGATTCGAAGCTGAAGTTCAGGTAGTTGCGGTAATGGCTCGTGAGGGCGAACAGGCGGTAGTCGAGAGGGTTGTAGCCCTTGTCTTCGAGGACGCTCACCGTGAGGAATTCCCCGGAACTCTTGCTCATCTTGTTGCCGTCTAGCCGCAGGAATTCGCCGTGCATCCAGAAACGGGCGAAGGGCTTTCCCGTCGCGCATTCGCTTTGGGCGATTTCGTTTGTGTGGTGGACGCGGATGTGGTCTGTCCCGCCGCAGTGGATGTCGAGAGTCGGGCCGTTGTACTTCATGGCCATGGCGGAGCATTCGATGTGCCATCCCGGGAATCCGACTCCCCACGGGCTGTCCCATTCCATGAGGCGTTTCTTGTCCTTGGGGCTGAACTTCCAAAGGGCGAAATCCGTCGGCGCGTGCTTTTCCCCCATGTCGATTCGGGAGCCTTGGCGCAGATTTTCCACGTCGAGCCGCGCAAAGTCCGCATAATGCGGGTCTTTCAGGCTGTCGAAGTAGATTCCGTCCGACGTGCGGTATGTGTAACCCTTTTCTTCGAGAGTCTTGACCAGCGCAATTTGCTCCGGGATGTGGTCCGTCGCCTTGGTCCAACGGGTGGGCTCTTCGATGTTCAACGCGTGCCAGTCGCGCATGAAGGCGTCTGTGTAAAATTTCGCGATTTCCCAAACGGACTTCCCTTCGCGGGCGGCGCCCTTTTCCATCTTGTCTTCGCCCGTGTCTTCGTCGCTTGTCAAGTGTCCCACGTCGGTGATGTTCACGATGTGGTTCAGCTTGTAGCCGTAATATTCGAGCGTTCTACAGAGAGTGTCTTCGAAAATGTAGGTGCGCAAGTTTCCGATGTGCGCGAAATGGTAAACCGTGGGGCCGCAGCAGTACATCTTCACGGTGTCGTTCCCCGGGAGAAGGCTGAAAGGTTCTTTTTTTCGAGACGCTGTGTTGTAGAATGTAAGAGGCATAGTGCGATAAATGTAGAAATTACGAAGGGAAAGGAGAATGAATTCAAGAGAATATCAAATCAGCACCAATCTTATCAAGACACAACCTTCGGGAAAAGCATCTTTAAAATGGCTAAGACATCGAATTTTTCCCAATTTCCCACAGTCCAAATTCTTTGCACTTAAACGTTCTTCCCACAGGCATTCGATCGACCTTTAAAGAGACTATTGGGATATAACCATAAAGCATCGGCTGAACACCAACAGCGCGTTGCTTTTCTCGAATTGCAATTTCAACAGCACCTCCATCAGAAAACTCCCGCACAACAAGCGGGTACGATACATTCATTTCAGAAAAATCCCAATCATTAATTCTTTTCAACAGAGGTTTTGCCCTCATTCTCTTGGGTTGCCAAAAGATCATAGCCAATTTGCCATTCTACATACATATTCTTTTGAATATTCGTCTTGCGAACAGCTATCGGATTCCCGTATTCCAAAAATGAATTTCTCTGTTTTACGCGAATTTTCCCTGTTGGTTGGGTCAAAGGGGTTTCTCTGATAGAGGGACTTCCGAATTTCCCGAGAAAATTGCTTTTGCTTCTTGAGGCATTTTCTCACTTCCTTTTTAATATTCGATTGATATAATTCCGGACCCTTTCTTCTTCCTCGCCATGGAGTTCGACCCGTTCTTTGAATATATCCGGATGACCGTTTTTGGAAACGGCGACAGCGTCGTCGGCGATTTCCCCGAACGTCCTTGCGTCGAAAGGCACGTCGAAATTTCCCATCCAATAGGGAACTTCGGCATAGCGCTTGAAGCAATCGATGTAGCAGTAATACGCGAGCTTTTCGGGATTCACGTCAACGGCGTTCGCGATGCGGTCCGCGATAAAAGTCCGGCTGCGCTTCAACGCGTTGATGTCGCGCAACGTGTAAAAGAGAATTTCCTGTTCATAGCGATTTTTCCCGGGATATTTTTCCACGAAATCGGAGACATAATCCCAGTCGGAAAGTGAAAATTCGAGTCCTTCGACCGTCCGGAATCCCGTTTTCCGGATATCGCCGAATTGCAGTCCGCGGCCCGGCGTTCTCTTGTAAAGCGCAACGATGACGGGAAAACCGCTCACTTGGGATGTTCCCGCGAATTCGCGGCTGTCGAACACGACATGTTCCAAAAGCGAATAATTTTCGAAAAAAGCGTTCGCCGCCTTGAAGTTCGCCTTTTTGATGAGGTAGGAAAGCGGATGCAGAATCGCCGCATAGTCCGCTTCAAGCTTGTCGTACGATTTCAAAAAGGAAATTCCGAGATCGCGGGATTTCAGGTCCGCATCGACGGAAAGTCCGCTTCGCTTGACGCCGCGGCCAATTTGCGACGTCACGTCGTTATACGGCGGATTTCCAACGACAATGAGCGTCTCGCTTTCCGAAATCCCAAACGCCATCCGCGAAGCATTTTGCAAGGAGTTTTGCTCGAACGTCCGAACCCGCGGAAACATTTTCGAAACGGTTTGCACGGCGATTTCGTCGAAATCGTTCCCGATGTAGCGATTTCCCGGGAAACGTTCGAGAAGTTCGAAGAACGCGCCGTAACCGCAGGAGCTGTCGAGCACCGCGCTTCCGGAAATCAGGCCGTAACGTTCCAGCCAATCTCCGACAAGTGAAACGTATTTCGTCGGCGTGTAAAAACTGCCCAGGTTTATCCGTTCCGCATTTTCCAGGTGCGATTGGACGTGAATGTCCGTTTTCCCGTTCACGTCCTGTCCTTCGCTCTCCGTTCGAAATTCAGCCAGTCGAACATCGGGAGCAGGGAGCGGTTCGCCGTGTTTTCCGTGTCCGCGATATAACGCTCGTAAATGGGGAAGACCTGGTTTTCGAGAGAGGTCTTGTCGATGTTCAGGTTCAGCCAGCCCGCCATGGAAATCAAGCCGGTGATGTGCTTGACGACGTCTCCGCTGTTTTCGGAGGAGGCTTTTTCGATCAGCTCGGAAAGTTTTTGGTGGAACATCCTGCCCGTGCCGCCGAACGAGAAGTGCGTCTGCAATTCCGTCGCTTCGTCCACGAGGCTGTGGACGTCTTCCAAGAGCGTGTCGTCCGGAGCTTTCAAGTATTGGAGAGCCATTTCGTGAATCTTGGCGTTGATTTCCAAGGAGAGTGCCTTGCGCATCGTGTCCGTGAGGGTGTGGTCGGGGTCTGCGAGGGAATCGATGGAAAGCCCGTGCGAAGTGGCGAAGCCGTTGAATGCCCTGGTGACGTCTTCCAATCGGGATTTGGTCAGGAGTTGGTTGATGTGCCTCAGGGAATCGCTCATCAAATGGCGCATCTTCACGACGTAAGCGGTGGGGAAGAGCTGTTGCAATTCTTTGAACGAGGCGTTCGAATTTTCGACAAAGGAAACGTAGTCCGGTCCGACTCCGCCAAAGACGACTGCCGTCACGCGCCCCATTTTGTCGTTGAGTACAAGAATCGTCGCCTCTGTCCGCTCGGCGATGTCCGCGTCGTCGAAGACGACTTCCACGATGGTTTCGTTCTTTCGGGAACCGACGATTTTTTCTTCGATGCGCAAATCCTTTTTGTCCGGGTCTTCGAATTTGTCGAGTCCCATGTGGAGGACGACGGCCCGTTCCGCGAGGAGCTTCAGCGCGACGGGCATGTCCGGCATGGCGTAACGCACGAAGACTTCCGTTCCGCTCCAATGATGTTCATTGGAAGTGGCGCGTCCCAGAATGCTCAGGAACTGGTCTCGAATCGGATGGTTTATCGGAAGGAACGGCCGGAGAAGTTCCATAGCGCGTTCTGCGTAACGCATGTTCTGCACGGGCTCCAGCCCTTCGATGTCGTTGAAGAACCAGCCGCAGCTGGTGAACGTGAAGAGGCAGAATTTTTGGATTTCCAACAGGCGGATGGCGGAAGAACGGGCTTTCTTGTCGTTCGGCTCTTTGAGGATTTCGTTCAGGAAGTTCTCTTTCCGGGAGGACTCTTCCGGCTTGACCAGCACGTCGATGTAGCGGTTGCGGGCTTCCCACGGATTCACCTTTGAAATCTTTTCGAATTCGCGCAAGAACACGTCGTCGGCGAACTTCTTCAAGAAATTCATCGCGTCGCGGAGGGGCGTCCGCCACTTTTGATTCCAACCGGGCCCGCCGCCCGTAGAACAGCCGCAATCGCGATACCAACGGCCGACTCCGTGGGCGCAGCTCCAGGAGCAGCCTTCCGAGTGGGCGTTCTTCAGCTTGACTTCGAAACGCGGCGGGAAATGTTCGAGGAACCAGCCGAAGTTCACCGGGATCATTTCATGTTCCGGGGCGTAATGGTTGAAGAGCCAGGCCGCGCACATGTCTCCGAACGGCTCGTGATGGCCGTAAGATTCCCCGTCCGTTCCGATGCTCACCAGCTGGGGCTCGTCCCGGTTCGCATCGAAGGCGTCTTGGATGCGCTTGCCGAAGACATTCGCGTCGCGGAGAAGATGTTCGAACCCCACGGCACTGGAAAGCCACGGGTTGTAGAAGAACACGTCCAAGAATCCGTCGCAGATTTTTTGGCCGTTTGCGTCGACGGGGTAGATGCGGTAGGGACGGGTCGTGTCGATGTCGGTGTTTTCGCAACCCTTCCATTCCCCGTCTTTTCCGTTTAGCGGGCGGAAGCTTTCCGCTTGAGTCGGGGAAAGAATCGTGAATCGAATTCCTTCGCGGATGAGGTCGACGACGACGTCCATGTTGATGGCCGTCTCCGCTAGCCACATGGCTTCCGGTTTGCGGTTGAAGTGCGTTTCGAAGTCCCGGATGCCCCAGCGGATTTGCGTGATGCGGTCTTGTGGGGAAGCGAGCGGCATGATGATGTGGTTGTAGACCTGGGCGATGGCGTTCCCGTGCCCAAGCCGTTGGACCGTTTTGGCGTCGGCTTCTTGGATTCTGCGGTAGGTGTCCGGCAAATGAGTCCGAATCCATCCCATCAGGGTGGGGCCGAAGTTGAAGCTCATGAATTCGTAATTGTTCACGATGTTCTGGATGCGCCCGGAGCTTGACAGAACTCGGCTTGCTGCGTTCGGACTGTAGCACTGCGCCGCAATCCGGTCGTTCCAATCATGAAAGGGGGCGGCGCTCGGTTGGTTCTCGATTTCGCCCGTCCAGGGATTTTCGCGGGGCGGTTGGTAAAAATGTCCGTGAATGGCAAAGTAGAGCGGTTGTTTTTTCATATTCATTCCGTTAATTTGTCTGTTAAAGAATCAGCATTCCGTCACCGTAGCTGAAGAGATGCATTTTGTGCTCTACGGCGTACTTGTATGCGGCGAGGGTCTTTTCCCGTCCGTAAAAGGCGGCGACCAGCAGAATCAGGGAGCTTTTGGGCCAGTGGAAATTCGTCAAAAGTCCGTCTGCGACCTTGTAACGGTATCCCGGATAGAAGAATGCGTGGGTGATTCCCGACTGTTCCTTCAAAAGGCCGTTGTCGTCGGCGACGGTCTCGATGACGCGAGTGCTTGTCGTGCCGATGGGGACGATGCGTCCGCCGTTTCGCTTGGCCGCGTTGATGATTTCCGCGTTTTCCCCGGTGAGGACGTAATGTTCCCCGTGCATCTTGTGCTTTCGAAAATCCTCTTCCGATATGTTTTGAAAAGTGCCCGGTCCCACGTGGAGGGTGACCTCGGCGATTTTCACCCCTTTCGCCAGCAATTCGGCGAGCATCTGTCCGCTGAAGTGGAGGCTTGCCGTCGGGGCTGCCACCGCTCCGTTGTATTTGGCGAAGATGGTCTGGTATGCCTTTTTGTCCTCTTCGTCGTCTTGGCGGCGGATGTACGGCGGAAGCGGGACGTGTCCTTGGCGGTTCATCACGGCTTCGAGTTCCACGGGGCTTGAGTCAAAGCGCAGGACTCGCGTGCCGTCCGAAAGGATTTGCTCCACGGAGGTCTTGACTCCGGCGATTTCCAACTCCCGGCCTTCTTTGAAAGCCTTGCCCGGGCGCACCCAGGCTTCCCACCGCGCCATTCCCGACTCGCTCGGGTTCAAGGCTTGGACCAGCAGGACTTCCACTTCGCCGCCGTGTTGAGTCTTTCCGAAGAGCCGTGCGGGGATGACTTTCGTGTTGTTCACCACGATGCAGTCCCCCGGTCGGAAGAATTCCACGATTTTTGCCGCGGGGACGATTTCTAGCGGACCGCCGTCCTTGGGGCAGTGGAGAATTCGCGTCTTCCCCTTTCCCGGAGTCCGCATGGCGATCAGCTCCTCGGGAAAGTCGAAGGAATAATCGGAGAGGTTCGTCGAAATCATAGAGCTTCGCCGGATTTTTTCAATAAAGCCAGCAGCTCTTTCTTGAGGCTTTCCGGTCCTTGGATTTTGACGCTCGGCAATATGCCGAGGAGCCAGCTTTTCAAATCGGGAGTGTTGAAAAGATTCAATTCCACGACCATCGGCTTTTGTTGCCGGATTTTGACGGGCGGGTTGAAGTGGGATTCGTGGAATTGCGCTTGCAGCCAAGGGTCTTCCACCGTCATCACCAGCTTGACTTTTGCATAGTCCGTGGTGCTCGAAATCCCGCTGAATTTCCCGAAACAGTTCAGGTAGAGATTCTTGTAGTCGAATTCAAATGGCGGAAAATAAGCTCCGGTTTTGTGGAAGTTCTTGATGCGTCTCACGGCGAGAAGCTTGATTTGCTCGTCCATTCTTGTGACTAGATAAAGGGTGTCTATCCGCAGAATCAACTTGAGCGGGCACACTTCCATCTTTTCTTCTTTCGCGTTGTGGGCGGCCGTGTAGGTCACCATCAACTTGGTGCGCATTTTGATGGCGTCCAAAAGCTTGTCGACGTTCGAATCTCGGTTGGGGCGGCTTTCGTCGTATTCCGAAAACGGGCCGAGGTCGAAGATGAAGTCTTCGTCGACGTTCATGGCGTGGTTGACGACTTCCGTCTCCGGGAGGGTTTCCCCGCTGAGGTAGTGGATTGCCCGTTCGAGGTTTTTCCCTTGCACTGCGGAGACTCCGGCCCGTTCCAAGACCTTTTGCGCGGATTTCAGCCCGCGGATAATCGCTTCGGGGCGTTTTGTCGCCGGAGGTTGGATGAAGTAACGCCTGGGATAACGCTTTTCTTGTTTCAGTCCGCAATTTTCCGCCCGGAGGACGTCGATGTATCTGTAAACGGATCGTTCGTTGCAATCCATGTATTCCGCGAGTTCCGCGAGTGTGGCGGGTTGGTTCGGCGGGCTGAGCCTCGCCTTGATCCGCGTCAATTTTTCATAAGTCGATTTTGGCATGATGACCTCCTATCCGTTGTCTACTCGAATCCGGGTCGAGACCTTGACCCCTTTTGCCGCGACGACGACTGCCGCGCTGAACAAGCTTTTTTGCAACAGGTTCCGGGCGCACCCTTCCACGATGATGCCGTCCTCCACGGGGATTACGTGATACCGGCATTTTGAAAAATTCGTTTTTTCCGCAAGGTCGTTCTTCAATTTTTCGGCTCGTTCGAACATTTCTGTGGGCGGCTCCGGGACTTCTTCCAGCTCAAGGGAAATGTCCCGCAGTCCTTCGATTTTGCAGAGACTCTCCTTGATTTTCGAAATGTCCTTTTTGGGGAGGTGGTAGGCGTTCACCTGCAACGCTCCGGATTGCACGGAAACTTCGTAATTGAATAGGGGCGAATCCTCCGATTCCAAAATTCGCAAGGCTTGATTTTTTACATCCGAATCGGGGACGTTCGCACTTTCGGAAGCCACTTTCAACAAATCGATGACTCCGCGGAATTCATCGAGGCGTTTCACGTCGCCGAGAACCTTTTCCTTGTCGAAGAAGCGCGGGACGTAACCGTAGATGTAAGCGATGTTGTGAATCACGTTGACCCGAATCCTCGGCGAAATCTCCGGATGCTTTTGCTGCATCAGATGGTTCAATCGGGAAAGTAAAATCTTGTCGGTCGGCTTTTGGTTTTCGTTCGGGAGAGTGATGAAAAGGATTTTCCCGGATTCCAATTGGACGACCCGTTTTTCTAAATCCCCGTCGACGACAGACCCGACGACGACTCCCAACGACTTTCGGAGAACGTGGTAAACCGGATCCCCCAACAGGGAAATCCCGATTTGCGCCGGAATGAGCTTGTAGCCGAACGGGGCTGCCCCGTCGAAATGGGAAAGTACCGGTCTGGTGAATTTTTCGGGATGCGTCCCGTCGAACTTCACCATGATGACGTCTTCTGCGTTTGTCGTGTAGACTGCGTCGACTCTGCCTGGGCGAGACTTCCCGTCAACGTAAAGCCAGTCGCCCGGAGTCAAGCGGTTTCGGTTGAGCAATTTCGCGTAATCTTCTTTGGGCGGTTGCAATCCGAAGTAAATCTCCCCGGAAAACGCGACGAAAAAAGTCTCGCAGACTTTGCACTGGCAGACAAGCGGAATGTCCGGGGGGATGTCCCCGTGGATGGAAAACGGTTCGCGCGCAAGGATGGAATGGGACGTGATTGCACAGCACTCTGCGCAATAAAACCTTTTTTCCAAAATCTTGTGCGTCCAGAACCGGAGCATTTGTCAGGCCTGCATCAACGGCTCGGCGTTCTCAATCCGGCGAAGAGTCTCTTCCTTGCCCACGACTTCAAAGAGTTCCCAAAGGCCGGGCCCCGCCGTCACGCCGGAAACGGCCAAGCGGACGGCCCCGACCAGATCCCCCAGCTTGCAATTGCGTTTTTCTGCGAGGGAGAGGAAGCCCTTTTCGATTTCCGCAGTGTGGAACGGCTCCACCGATGTGAGCATCTCGCGGACGCTGCTTGCGATTTCCCGGCTGCCTGCTCCCCAATGCTTGCGCATCCCCTTTTCGTCGAAAGAGGTCGGTGCTCTGAAAAAGTATTCGGCCATCGGGGCGAAGTCCTTCAAGAAGTGGGCGCGCGGTTTCAAAAGCTTCACGATTTCATCCAATCGGGACTGCTCTTCCCCGGAAACGGAGATTCCCATCTTTTCGAGGCCTTCTTCCATGGCTTTGAGGAGAATTGCGTTCGGGGTCGAATGGATGTGCTGCATGTTCATCCACTGCAATTTCTTGATGTCGAATTTGACGGCCGTCGGGTGGATGTTCTCCAGTTTGAATGCGCGGATCATCTCTTCGAGGGTCATCACTTCGCGGTCGTCCCCCGGGTTCCATCCGAGCAACGCCAGATAGTTGACCAAGGTCTCCGGCAAGTAGCCCAGCTCGCGAAATTCCCCGACGGATGCCGCCCCGTTCCGCTTCGACAGTTTCCCGCCGTTCTTGGAATCGAGAATCACCGGCAAATGGCACCAGACAGGAGGTTCCCACCCGAACGCCTTGTAGAGCAACACGTGCTTGGGCGTCGAACTGATCCATTCGTCCCCGCGGAGGACATGCGTCGTTCCCATCAAATGGTCGTCGACGACGCTGGCGAAGTGGTAAGTCGGGAAACCGTCCCGTTTGATGAGCACCAAGTCGTCCAAGACTTCGTTCTTGTATTCGATGTGCCCGCGGACCAAATCGTCAAATCCCGTCGTTCCGGATTCGGGAATCTTGAAGCGGATGACCGCCTTTTCGCCGGCGCGGATTCGCGCTTCCGCTTCTTCCTTCGGGATGTTTCGACAATGCCTGTCGTAGCCCGTTTCCGATAGCCCGGCCTTTTTTTGCTCCGCTCGGACTTCGTTCAGCCTTTCTTCGGAACAGAAGCAGTAATAGGCAAGCCCCGCGTCGAGAAGCTTTTGGATTTCGCGATGATAGATGTCGAGTCTTTCGCTTTGGAAGTACGGCCCGCATGCGCCTTCGACTCCCGGGCCCTCGTCCCAATTCAATCCCAGCCATTTCAAATCGCGGATTAAATCTTGGAGGGCGGCTTCGTTGTAGCGTTTGCGGTCGGTGTCTTCGATTCGCAGGTAAAAAGTTCCGCCCGTCGCCTTGGCGAAAAAGTAATTGTATATCGCCGTCCTGGCTCCGCCGACGTGGAGGTAGCCCGTGGGGCTTGGGGCAAAACGCACTCTGACTTTTCGTGTAGATTCGGACATGTAAAACCTCGAACGGGAAAATTCCCGAATTCGGGCTACAAAATACCTTTTTTAAACAATCTTGTCTCAATCATTGTCTAAAAATGTCGGAATCCGACGAATGCCGATTGGCGTTCAAAACGGTTGCCTTAAAGAAAAGCCTTTTCGAACGCTTGCGCCAAATCCTTTTCCAAATCATCTGCGTTTTCGAGGCCGACGGAAAGCCGAATGGTCTCCGGGAGAATGTCCGCAGCCTTTTGGAGGGACGGATTCAATTCGATGTGCGTCGTCACGGAAGGGTTGATGACCAAGGAGCGCGCGTCCCCGATGTTCGCCTGGAAACTGAAAATTTCGAGGGCTTCTAGGAACTTGCGGCGGTTTTCGGCATTCCCTTTCAACCCGAAGCTCAAAATGGCGCCGGCTCCCTTGGGAAAGTATTTCTTTGCCAACTTCGCATACGGACTCGCCTTGGCGTGGGGATGCTTCACCCAAAGGACTTCTTTCCGGGTTTCCAGGAATTCGACGATTTTCTCGGCATTGGAAACTTGCTTGGCGATGCGCTCCGAAAGGGTTTCGACCCCCAAGATGACCAGATAGGCGTTGAACGGGGCGATGCAGGCTCCGAGATAGTTCAGGTAGATGGCGCGAATCCTCCCGGTGAAGGGAGTCGTCGGGAACACTTCTTGGTAGGTGCGGAGTTTCTGTTCTTGCGAACGCAGGAAATACGGCTTTCCCGAGAACTGGGGGAACTTCCCGTTGTTCCAATTGAACTTGTCGTTTTCGAGAATGACGCCCGCGATGACGTTGCCGTGACCCGAAAGCCCCTTTGTCGCCGAATAGACGACGATGTCTGCGCCGAAATCGAACGGATTCAGCAAATAAGGCGTGGCGACGGTGTTGTCGATGATTAGCGGAATCCCGTGCCGGTGGGCAATCTCCGCGATTCCTTCGATGTCCAAAATCGTCGCATTCGGATTGGTGATGCTTTCGATGAAAATCGCCTTGGTGTCGCTTTGGATGGCCTTCTCGAAAGATTCCAAGTCATCCGGGTCTTCCGCGATGTCGTAGTGGACGCCGAATTCGGAAAATACCTGCTCCAGGCTGTCGACGGAACCGCCGTAAGATCGAGCCGTCGAGAGAATTCTTCCGGACCCCGCCGTGACATTCAATAGGGAATAGGTGACCGCCGCCATCCCGGAGGCGAGGGAGACGGCTCCCGTCGCTCCCGGGTGCAGGGCTGTCAAACGGGCTTCCAATGCGTCCGACGTCGGGTTGGAAAGCCGCGTGTACAGAGCGTCCGAACTGTCGAAATAAAACAAATCGTCCGAGCGTTTGACCGTTTCTAGCGTGTAAGCGGTCGTCTGGTAAATGGGGACGGAAACGGAATGGTTGTGGTCTGCCGGAGTGTAGCCCGCGTGGAGCTTCAGAGTGTCGAAAGAAAATTTTGACATGTTTGGCATCTCCTTATTTGACTAGGGGGTCGACCAGTTTGGTTATCGCTTTGTCCAAACGGGCGAAGATTTCGTCGAGCTGCTTTTCCGTGGTGATGAGCGGCGGTGCGATGAGAATCGTGGAGCCGCCGCCCATGGTGAGAATGCCGAACTTGTTCCGCAAATCCGTGATGAAGTTGCCGAGGAACGGCTCCCCCTTGGCGTTCTTGCGAATGACGTCCTTGTGATCCTTGCTGAATGAAAATTCCACGGCGCCGAAAAGGCCTATCGAACGGACATCGCCGACGGAATTGTGGCGTTCCTTGAGCGCGGAAAGTTTCTTTTTCAAGACCGGTTCGAGTTCCAAGACATGTTCTTTCGTATGGAGGCGTTTGTATTCCTTGATGCAGGCGATGGCCGCGGCGACCCCTAGCGGGTGCGTGTTGTAGGTCAGCCCCGCGGTGAAGGAGTTTTCGGCGTAATATTTGCCGATTTCCTTGCTCACCAATACGCCGCCGAGAGGGGCGTATGCGCTGTTCACGCCCTTTGCGAATGTGATGATGTCCGGTTCGACGCCTTCGCGCTCGCAGGCGAACCATTCCCCGGATCTGAGGAATCCGCTCATCACTTCGTCGCATACGAGGAGAATCCCGTATTTTTTCGTGATTTCACGCAGACCTTTCAAGTAGCCCTTCGGATAAAGGTAGACTCCGTTGGAGCCCGTGACGGATTCGATGAATAGCGCTGCCACCGTGTCCGGCCCTTCTTGCTTGATTTGGTATTCGACGCGGGAAAGGAAGTGCCTTGTCGCCGCTTCTTCGTTTTCAAATTTGATGTCGTAACCGTAAAGGTGCGGCGCGGGAAATTTGATGAATCCCGGAATGGTCGGGAAGAGGCTCGCCCGGTCGCTTTCCCCGGTCAGGCTGCTCGCCCCGTAAGTGCTCCCGTGATAGGATTCGTATTTTGAAAAAATCTTGTCGCGACCCGTGAACGCCTTGGCAAAGCGGATGGCGAACTCGTTTGCTTCCGAGCCACCCAAGGTGAACAGGACTTTCCCCATGTTTTTCGGCGCAATCTCTTCGATGAGAATCCTGCTGAGTTCCCCGGCTTCGTCGAATGCGTGCCGCGGCGCAATGTAAGCCAACCGGTCGACTTGCTTTTGAATGGCTTCGATGATTTTCCTGTTGTTGAATCCGATGTTCACGTTCACCAATTGGGAGGATGCGTCGATGTATTCCTTCCCTTTTTCATCGTAAACGTAGATTCCGTCCGCATGGTCGATGTGGAACGGCTTGTAATCTTTGTGCGGGGCGTTCGCAAAAGAAAATAGATTGTACTTCTTTGCCGATTCGTAATCCTTTTGAGACATGGTTTTCTCCTTTTGGGTGGGGTCAAATGAAATATTCCGGCGAGGGCTTTGCCCTTGCCAAATCGAAACGCTCTAAAATTTTTTTGCGCAATTCCAAAAAACGGGAGTCGCCCCGGTTGCGGGGGAACGGTTCGTCAATGGTCAAAATTTCGCTGATCCTTCCGGGGCGCGGAGTCATGATGATGACGCGATTCGACAAGTAGAGCGCCTCGTCGATGTCGTGCGTCACCAAGAGCATCGTCGTATTCTCCTTTTCTTTCAAGTCCAAGAGCAAGTCTTGGATTTCGGCGCGGGTGAACGTGTCTAAAGCGCCCATCGGTTCATCGAGCAGGAGGATTTCCGGTTTGTTTATCAACGCTCTGGCGATGGCCACGCGCTGTGCCATTCCGCCGCTGATTTGATGCGGAAAGACCTTTTCGAATCCGGACAGTCCGATTTTGTCAATCCATTTTTGAACTTTGTCCGCATTTTCCTTGTAAACCTTGCGCGCCTTGAGTCCCATCGCCACGTTCTGTTCGATGGTGAGCCATTCGAAGAGGCATCCTTGTTGGAAGACGAAGCCGCATTTGGGATTTGTGCTGCGGACAGGTTCTCCGTCCAAAAGAATTTCGCCGCTTTGAATCGGATCGAGCCCGGCGACAAGACGGAGCAAGGTCGTTTTGCCGCATCCCGATGCGCCGATGATGGAAACGAATTCCCCGCGTTCCAATGAAAATTCAATGCCTTGCAAGACTTCTTTGCTCTCACCGGTCTTTTTGTTCGCAAAGGAACGGCTCACCTGGCGAATGGAAAGAATTTCTTTTCTGTCAAAAGATGTGGACACGTTCCCTCCTATCGGACCAAATCTTTCTGATACCGCAAAATGTAATTCTGCGCGGCTTCGATAATCTTGATGATGATTTCGAAAAGGATTGCCATGACGATGATGGCGGCAAAGACTTTGTAGTAGGCACTCCAGACTTTCGAAGTATTGATGTAGTAGCCGAGCCCGCCCGGTTGCCCCATCATTTCCGCCATGACCAGCGTGGTGAACGAAAAGGCGGAAGCCGTCGTGATGCCTGTGAAAATTTGCGGCATCGCTTGGGGAATCGCCACATGGAAGACTTGGTAAAATTCGCCGGCGCCAAAAGTCTTGACCAGTTCAAATTTGGCCTTGGGCGTGTTTTGCACGCCTTCCGCAGTCATCGTCGAAACGGGAAACCAGGAGCAGATGGCGATGAGGAATGTCGCTGCGGAAAAGGAGGTCGGGAAAATCGTCAAGGCGAAGGGCATCCAGGCGACGGCGGGAATCACTCCGCTGACATTCAAAATCGGGGAAACCCAATAGCGAACCTTTGGGAACCATCCGACAAGAACTCCCGTCGCGACTCCTGCAACCACTCCGGAGAGGAATCCCGAGAAGAAGAGGCGCACGGAGTAAAGCGTGTTCTGCCAAACGAACGCTCCGTCGCCCAAGAAGGCGTCCATGATGATGGCCGGACCCGGGAAAAAGGGCTGCGGCAAGACCAGCAGCTTTGTCCCCAAAATGTCCCAAAGCGCAAGGGCGATCCCCGCGGCAAAGCGAAATGCGGCGCGTTTCCCGTATTTGTGCTTTTGGTAAGGAGACGCTTTCTTCAAGATTAAAACGAGGGCGTAAATGACGTAGTAGGCAATCCACAACGCCAAGACAATTCGATAGGCGTCATTGTCGTTTAGGGAAAATCCGCCGACTGAGTAAGATTTCACCTTGACCCCGCTCGCGATTTGTGGGAAAAAGATGTTCACCAGCAGGGCGAATAGAAAACCTGAAACAGTCAATGGGATTTTCACGATTATCTCCGTACAAATGATTTGGACTTTGCAAATTCAGCGCAAGTTCAAATCCACTTCTTCGTAAACGTTCTTGACGAATTCATCGGGTTCTTGGGAAAGGTAGCCGATGTTCTTGAGCTGCGTACTGAAATACTTGAGGTCGCCTTTCACGTCGCGCCCCAAGAGTTTCCGCGCTTTCAGGGAAGTGTAAGTGTAATCCTTTAGAAGCTTGGCGGCAAGTTCCTTGTCTTCGATTTCGGAATACTTCCCTTTGGCGATGATGTCCACCGCTTCGGATGGGTGTTCGGCAATCCACGCTTCCGCTTTGTGGATGGCGCGGAGCAAGGCGGATATCTTTGCCGGTTCCTCGCGTAAAATTTTTGCGGATACGTAAATGAAGCAGCAATAGTGCCCAGCAAAGACGGGATCTGTCGCAATGTCCAAAATCACGTCCGCCTTTCCGGATTTTTCGCTGGCGGATGCCAATGGATCCCAAATGGCGGCCGCGTCGATTTGCCCTTGTTCCAACGCTTCCAAGGCCAAGTTCCCGTCTGAATAGGGGAGGAATGTCACTTGACCGTCTTCCGGTTTTGTCGAAATCCCGTTCATGGAAAGCCAAAGGCTCGCAGCCTGGTGGGGTGTTCCCCCGATTTCGTCAACGGCAATCTTTTTCCCTTTCAAGTCTTTTGCCGTTTTGAACGGGGAGCCTTTCTTGACCAAAATTTTGATGCAGCCGATATGAATCCCGTCGACGATTTTGATGTCGACTCCGTTTTCGATGGCTTGAAAAAATTGAAAGTCGGAGTTGGTCAGCGGGTAAGTCCCCTTGCTCAGCCCCAGCTTGCGCGTTTCCCCGTCTGCGGCGATGAGTTTCGCGTCGATACCCTCTTCCGCAAAGAAACCCTTCTCCTTGGCGATAAAGAATGGTGCTCCGCAAAGAGCCCCGTCCAACACAGGCAATTCCACCGAGCCGTATTTGAAGTTGGACTTTTCGGATTCTCCGCAGGCAATGGCAAAAAGGATGACTGCCGCAGAAAAGAACAGGGTGAATAAGGATGGGATTTTGGAAATTTTTGAATTCATGGCTTATCCTTTGAATTTGTTGTGCGGAGTGAAGCAAGTGCCCCTGAAATCCGGAGGAATCCAAGGGCACCCGTGTACGGAACTTATTGGATGTTCTCTCGCCAGGTCGCCGGCTTGAACTCGTTGACAATCGGAATCAGCCGTTTGTCGACGTCAATCTGCAGAACGGAATTGAAATTGTTCGTCGCAATCATCTGTCCTGCAAAACCGACGACAACGACGAGTTCCACGTCGTTGAAGAATTTTTTGAGATGGGCAATCTGTTCGTCGGAAACTTTGGTCGGGTCTTTTACAATCTGGTGCGCCAAATCAATCAGTGCCTGTTCCTTTTCGTCGACTTGGAAGTGGTTCGGGTCGATGCCCAACGCTTTCAAATCGCTGATGAAAAAGAGCGAGCAGAGTTGGCAGCTGTTTGTGGTGGAAATGGCGTGGGCGTAAATCGTCGCCGCGCGTTCGCCGACCACTTCGACCAAACGGTTCCAAGAGGTGTACCATCCCATGAATGCGTCGTAGGTCGCATAATCTTGGAGAAGCGCGCGTTTCATGTTGGTGATTTTCCCGGTTTCAATGAGCTTGGTGTAGGCTTCCTTTGCCTGACCTTGGGCTTCGTCCGCCGATTCGATGAATTTTACTCTGGCCATAAGATTCTCCTGGGGCATAGTTTCCCTATGTCCTTTGGTTGAGGTTTTGAATGTGGAAAGTCGCTTGCGATTGCCCGACTAGTCACCGGCAATCTTTTTTTGACGGTTCAAATATAGACGTGGGCAAAGTCTTTGGCTAATACTGTTTTTTGATGTTTTGCTATAGTCTTTCCCTATTGTTCAAAGAAACGGCGAACCCTTTCCGGGTGAAAGGGGATTTCCGTCTAGCAACGCATCCGTTCAAACGTCCCGACACTTTCTCTCGGCGAGCCTTGAATTTGTTCGCCGCGTCATTTGTTAAATTTGTTTGGATGTTTCAAAGAATATCTGCCTTCGACGAACGCTTTTCCCGTTACCTTTACACGCATCGGATGTCCGAAAATGCCGACCGTTGGCTGCGCCGTTACACGCGGCTTGGCGACGGCTATGTGTGGGCGTTGATTCTGATTGGGATTCTGGCCTTTTACGGCCCGCGTTTTTTGGCCGGCGTTTTGCTCCAAGTTTTGCCGTCGTTGGCCGTTTCTCTCGGGTTGTATTGGCTAGTCAAGCTTTCTACAAAGCGCAAGCGCCCGTTCGACGCCATTCCGGAGTTCAAGGCCCTGGTTCCCCCTCTCGACAAATACAGCTTCCCGTCCGGGCACACGATGAACAACTTGGCCATCGCGACGACCGTTCTCGTTTCCGTCCCTGCGGCCGGGGCAGTCATGATGGTGCTGCCGCTCACGTGGGGTTTCTTGCGGGTTTACTTTGGCGTGCATTGGCTTTCCGATGTCGTCGGGGGATTTTTCCTCGGCATCCTCAGCTTTCTTTTGGGGCGCGGAATTTGGATCCTTGCCGTTTCCCAATTCAATTGAACGCGAAGAACAGCTCGGAAAGCCTCGACCGAAAGGCGTTTATCCGCGCGGCGGAACTTTCCCTCTTGGGATAGGTGAAGTTCGAAAGGAGGACGACGGCTTTTCCGTTCGTGGCGTCCGCGACGATACTCGATCCGGTGAAACCTGTTTTCCCGAAAAGGTGCGGATGGTGTGCCTTTCCCATGAATTTTTCCGCGTCGAGTTCAAAGCCCAGCGCTGTACATTCCCCGGGGATTCTTCCCGCGAGCGCGTTCGTCGAAACCATTTGCAGAATCCCGTGCGGGACGATTTGACTTCCGTCGAAAATGCCGTCGTTCAAAATCATGCTGACGAATTTCAACAAATCGGGCACTGTGGAAAACATCCCCGCGCTGCCGACCGGGAACAGTTTCCGTAGGACAAAGGCGCTCTCGTCGTGAATTTCGCCACGGACGGTTCTTCCGCGCCACGGGTCTTCTTCCGTCGCCACGACGTCTTCTTCGGGAATGCGGAGGAGCGGATCCCAACCGGAACGCGTCATCCCGAGCGGCGTGAAAAATTCCTTTTCCGCGAGTTCCTGCAAGGATTCTCCGCTAGAAATTCTCGAAAGCAGGATGCCGAGCAAAATGCTCGCCGGGTTCCCGTAATTGAAAACCGTTCCGGGGCGTTCCTTGAATTGGTAAGTGAAGAGAAAATCCAGGATTCCCTCGGCGGGCAGGTTTTTGAGGGAACTCGTCGGTACGCGGTAATCCAAGCTGTGGGTGAGCAAATGGCGCACCAAAATTTCTTCCCGATAATTTGTCTGTAACTCTGGAATGAAGTCGATGACGCGGGAGTCCAAATCCAGTCGGCCTTCCAGAATGCGTTTCAACGCAAGTGTCGACGTGGGGCAGACCTTCGTCACGGAAGCGATGTCGAAAACGGAATTCGGCGAAGCGTTGAATGTTCGGACTTCGGAACCTTTCGGGGAAAGGAGTCCGACGACGGCCTTTGAAAAAATTCCGGATGAAATGGCGTCTCCAAAGAGCGTGTTCAGGGCACTTTCAAAGTCGGATGTCATGTTCAAAAGATAGCTTTTCCCTTTTTGAAAGATTGCGGCGATAGACGAGTTCGTGACTGTGGATGTTGAAAGCGTCAATTTCGCCTCGGCTCGGTGTACAGCGTCTTTGACCTGAACGGGAACTTGCTCCAAAAGGAATCTTGGAACGGCGAGGCGATAACCGTGAAGCGCGTCCCGGCGGTCTTGCAAGTTCAAGGGAAGGCGTTTCTTTTGAAGTGGCGGAGCTTTTCGGCAATCGGACGGTGGCGAAAGTTCTTTCGAAATTCCCGTTTTGGAAAATCCAGATTGAATTGAGTGTCCTGGAAGCTATCCCTTCTTTTGGATGCGAAATTCGCAACTTCCCCCTTGTTGTCGATTTTACAACAGAAAATACGAAAATTTATTCCAGAGAAAGATGCTTGAAATTATATTTTAATCCGAATCACAATATTCAAAGAGGTTTGGTGACGGTGAAACGCTTTTGTCTTTTCCTTTTTGTCCTGTCGAGTCTTTTGCTTGCTCAAAATTCCGTCCGGGTGGAGGCGTTCGACGAGCAGGGGAACAATCCTGGACAGTTGACTCTCCGATTGAGGGTGACGAACAGCTTGCCGGATACCTTGCAAAATGTCCGGCTGCGATATTTTTTGCCATGGGAGACGGATCGTTCCCTGCAACTTTCCCCTTATTATTTGGCAGGTTCGTCCCTTTCGACGGACACGGTCGGCGGCTTCTTGGCGGTGAACGTAGACATCCCGAAGCTCGCTCCCGGCGTATTCCCGAATGAAAGCGGCATCAGCTTTGGGATGCACTATGCGGATTACGGGGACTTTGAAAAAGGGGAGAACTTCAGCTATCCGGGGACGGATTCGCTTGCGGAGACTAACAGGATTCCCGTCTATTTGGATGGAGTCCTCTTCGCCGGCGAAGCCCCTCTCGACGGGGACAAACCGGAAATTCGCATTTCCGGTTTCCAGCCCGAGAAATCCAGAAGCGGGCAGTGGGTGAAGCTGGAAAATGCGGGTGAGGGGGCTGTGGATTTGCGCTTCCTTTCGCTTGCGGACTCTTCCGGGATGTTTTTCCCGTTGGCGGATTCCAGAACGGTGCTTTCTCCGGGGGACTCCTTGCTCGTTTGCGTCTCTTCGCCTTGCGGCGGAAACTGGGACTTGCAAACCCTTTCTTTGGGGAGCGTCGGCGAATTGACTTTGAAATACGGTTCCCGGTTGGTGGATTACGTTGCGTGGGGTGGGTTTGGTTCGCATGCGTCACGGGCAGTTTCGGAAAACCTGTGGTCTGATGCTGGCGACTTCTTGCAGACCGGGAAGGCTTGGGGTCCCGCGTTGCCGTATGAAGCGGGGAGTTTTTTTCGCCGGACAGGCGAAAGCGCGTTTGCGCCGTCTGCGTGGCTGCTTTATTCCCAAGACGAGGCGGGAAACGCGAAAGGGGAACTTCCGAACTCGGCTCCGTTCTCCTGGGACGATGGGGTTCAAGTCGTCCTTCGGGCTGACGAGCCGATGCGCTTCGCCTGGATGCCCGTCCCCGGGGCGGCTTCGTATCGGCTGAGCGTCTATTCCGAAGACACCGCCTTGGTCTATCGGGAAGAAACGTCAAATGTGTCCGCGGAAGTTCCCCTCCCGGACGGTAGATACTTGTGGGGCGTGGAAAGCTTCGCGGACGGGTCGGGCTGGGGGGCGTCGGGGTCTGCCGCTTCGCGACTTTTCTCCGTGGAGAGGCTTTCGGCGGCGACGTATTTGGGCGGGAAATCCTTGGACGTGGAGCCGTTCGCCGCCCGCAAGGACACCCGGCTGCTTGTTCCCAACTGGGGGATGTATGCGGACTTGCGCGGCTGGGATTCTAGCCATGTCGGGCGGAGTCACTGGGACGAGGAGGAAAGCTGGCGTTGCTGGGCCGTGGCCGTCCAAGAATTGAACCGCTACTTCGGCGGGGACTTGACGCAGGACGAAATCAAGATTTACGGGATGAACGCCAGGGGCAACACGGATTGGATATTGGGTGTATTCCCGTTTGAAAGGAAGGGAAGTGGCGGAGATGAGGTCGTATTGAAAACATTGGCTTGGGCTTTTAATAACGCTTTCGTGGAGTATCATGACTCGATTCCGTCGGTGGCTTTTGTTCAAGAATCCATCAACGGAGGCAAACCGGTACTTGCTGGGACTGTCTCCCATCTTATGGTGGTCGATGCCTATCGCGTCCGCTCTGACGGTCGTTTGGAGGCGCACTTCCTAAATCCGCACAATGACGGGGGGAGCGAATGGCGGATTTTCTCTTCCTCCGGAATCGCGGCTTATTATACTTACGCTGTGCCTTTTCGGGTGTTGGACACGGATTCGCTCGTCCACCGCGATTCGGACGGGGACGGCCTCGTCGATTTCGACGAGATTTATCGGTTCAAGACGGATCCGGAAAGGGCCGATTCGGACGGCGACGGTATTCCGGACAAGACGGAAATCTGGTCGTACACAGTCCGCGAGGTAGTCACTTGGATGGTGGCTTTTGAAGACTCTTCGCAAAATCCGTTGAATATGCAAGGCAACTGGATTCTCGGAGTTGAAAAGGAGTGGTTCGCCGATGTGGATGGTGACGGTCTCCGGGCGGAGCTGGATGCGGATTCCGACGGTGACGGGCTGCTCGACGGGGAGGAGGACTTGAATGCGAACGGCGTTGTGGACGAAGGCGAAACTGATCCCTATGTGGCGGATGCCGCAAAACTCCCCGTCCATGCGGAGGACGACGTGCCCGGCGACTTCGCCCTGTATTCGCTGGGGAGGCTTTCGCTGAACGATGGCAGTGTTTGCTTTGATTATAAGAGGTACCCTTCTAATACAAGAATTTCTTGTTCACTTGCTTCTGAAAGTGATGTTGACTATTACGCAGTCTCGTTAGCAGGAGGTTCTCAACATATCTTGCATTCCAAGGGTGGGGTCTTGCTGCGGAATCGGGACACGGTGAATTTTGTTTACCTTTATTTGAACGAAGAGAAAAAGCTTGCGTTGAACGTACAGAAAAATGCTTCGGCAATGGGTCGCGCTTATGTTTCCGGGAAAAACTGGCCGTGGTCTGTCAATACGGAATTGGATTCCGTCGATGTCGGGAATCTTCAAAAAACCGTCCAATCCGGGGAGACGTTCTCTTTGCTCGACGGAGCCAAATACCAGACCTTGAAAGTGGAATTCGGGGGAACGCTGCTGATTGGGGCAGGGGAGATGTTTATTGGGAATTTGCAGCTGGAGGCGGGAAGTGCTATAGAGTTTATTCACAAAGGTTATAAAACCGTTTTGCACACAAACGGCTCGGTTATTTGGAGAGCTCAAATAAATCCCGTTGTTCTAAACAATTATTATAGAACATCGCGAAATGTTTCCATTGCGCAAGGATTCAAGCTCATCCATCACGGGAGCGAGCCTTTGTTCATCGAGGGCGACTGGGCCGGGACGATTTTTGCGCCCAATGCGAAGCTCGTCCTCGGCCAGGCGAAGAAAGAAATTTACGGGCGTTTTGTCGGGAACGGAATCACGGTCCACCAATACGCGATTCTTCATGCCGTTCACTTTGCCCCGAAGACGGAAACGGCCGTCGCCTACTTCAACACGGAGGAAAAATGAAAAAAGTGGCTGCAATTCTAATTTTGGAAATTTTCTCCGTAGGTTTCGCCGAGAAAGATGGCTTTGCTTTCAATGCCGTCACTTTTTCTGAGAATTACCCTCGTTTTGAACTGGAGGATTACGAAACCCTTCCTGAATGGTACGGCACGGAATGCGTTTTGACCTATGAGTCGGATGGGAGCGAGATTTGTGAAGAGCGTTTCACTTACGATGGCGGGGGAGCCTATTTTTCCCGTATAGATTCTTCCGAGGCGATTACCCATACCTTTGCCCAAGAGAGGGATGGTGATAGCTTTTATCCCAGCTGGCAATTTTGGCGGAAAATTGGAATTGAACAAAAGCTCCCGATGACGCGTGTCATCATCGACGAATTCAAGATGTACCATGAGTGCGGATACTTGAAAATGCCTTGGGCACAGGCGGATTCGATTATCCGGCACATCGTGTTTGAATTCATGCTTTCCGGCGACACCGCGGCGGATTGGGAAGACGGGGATTGTTACAATGCATCCGGAATGGGATCTTTGCAAACTGGAGGAATATATCATGACGACATCGTTCCGAATATAGAGAAAAAATGTTATTTAATCAGTCCTTATGACTGGCAATATTATTCCTTGCCCAGTTCCGTTTCAAGTCTGATGCAGACGACTGCGTTCCGCCCGACCAAGTTGTCGTCTTCGTTCCGAATTTCCAAGATTTTCCCGAACCGGTTCTCCATCGAGGGATTGAACTCGGGAACGCCTTACCGAATTTTCGACTTGAACGGAAATTTGCTTCAGAGGGAAACATGGAACGGCGAGGCGATTGCCGTGAAGCGCGTCCCGGCTGTCCTGCGGGTTCAGGGGGAGGCGTTCCTGTTGAAGTAGCGGACGTTGTTGGTGGAACGGAGACGTTTTTTTCACATTTGTGTTGTTCTATTCGGAGGAAAAATGAAACTTATTGCATTTGTTCTTTGCCTCGTATCGTCGGCCCTGATGGCGCGCGAGGTCAACAATACTTTTCTTTGGGACGCAGCCGTCGATACGACGGGACGCGTGCTCACCGGTTCAACGGATGAAACTTCCGGTTACTGGTATGCTTTTGACGATGGGGTTGACGGGGGAACTTCCTCTTGGATTTGGCCGTCCGATGTCGAAGAGGATTCTTCCGGAGACTTCTTCGGTCCGCTCACGCGGGCTTACGGGGGCATCTTCGGCGAATTCGCTTTGGGGGGAGAATGCGTCAGTGACGGCCAAACATGCAGACGCAGCGTCGGCATCGGGTTCAACACTTGGAATATGGATCAACAAGGGGTGGACATTTCCGCATGGAATGGCTTTTGCTTGGAATATTCTTCGACATTGGACTTTGATATCCGGCTACACGAAGAAGACTCGTTCCGTTCCTCGCTAGACCTGTCCGTTTCCGTGGCGGCTTCCGATTCGCTTTCTGTCGTGGATATCCCGTGGGGAAAATTTTTGTGGTACGATTCGGGATACAATCCGTTTGAAACGAGAGAGGAAGGACTGCAAAATAACGGTGCCGTGCAACTTGTCCTGTCGGGGGATTCCGGGGAGACGGGGCGCTTCAAGTTGACGAAATTCGGTTCCCTCGGTACTTGTGACGGAAAATACGAAACCATTCCCATTTCTCGAACTTTGCCGAAGTGGCAAGTTCGAAAAGTCGCGGCTGGGGAATTCGACGTCGACGGGTTGGCGGTCGGCTCGGTGTACAGCGTCTTCGACCTGAACGGGAACTTGCTCCAAAAGGAATCTTGGAACGGCGAGGCGATAACCGTGAAGCGCGTCCCGGCGGTCTTGCAAGTTCAAGGGAAGGTGTTTCTTTTGCGGTGATGGGCAGATGGGTCGTGCGATACGACGCCCTTCAATGCCCACTGGCCGCAGACTCCAGAATCGCAAACGATTTTGCGGAAAAGTATATTTAAGGTATGGAAGAATGGATAGATGTTCTGGATTCAGAAGGCAGGAAAACGGGCGAATCCCGTTTGCGAAATGAAGTGCATCGGTTGGGACTTTGGCACAGGACGGTTCATATTTGGCTGTTCGACGGTTCGGGGAATATCCTTTTCCAATTGCGTGCGCACGACAAGGAAAATAATCCGGGGCTTTACGACACGAGCTGCGCTGGGCACATCTCTGCGGGGGATTCGAGCGTCGATTCCGCCGTTCGTGAAATCGGGGAGGAATTGGGAATTTCCAAATCGCCGGAGGATTTGACCTATCTTTTTGAGGCGCGCCAACCCAGCGTGTTGAACGACGGCGATTATATCGACAATGAATTTTATGATGTCTATCGCGGGACTCTTTCCTGTGGCGAGATTTCGAAATTGAAGCCGCAGCCGCATGAAGTCGACGCGTTCCGTTTCTTCAGCCCGGCGGAACTTGCCGCAGCCTTGAAGGATTTCCCCGAGAAATTCGTATCCCACCCCAAGGATTTTCAATACCTGTTGCACTTATGACTCTCCAACAACTCCGCTACGCCATCGGCATCGCCGACAGTCCGTCCTTCAACAAGGCTGCAGAAAAGCTTTACGTTTCGCAGCCTTCCCTCACCGCCGCCATTCACGAATTGGAAGATGAAATCGGCATCGTCCTGTTCAATCGCACGAGCCGAGGCGTGACCCTCACCCGTGAAGGCGAAGAATTTATCGCTTACGCCCGCGACCTTTATCGACACTACGAATCCTTGATGGGGATGTACGGCCGTCACGGGAAACGCCGCCAGAAGTTTTCCGTTTCGACCCAGCACTATTCCTTCGCCGTCAAGAGCTTTGTGGAGATGGCCAAGAAGTTCGGTTCCGAAGAATACGATTTGGAAATCAGCGAGACGAAGACGCGCGAAGTCGTGCTGGACGTGAGCAATCTCAAAAGTGAAATCGGCATTTTGTATTTGAGCGATTTCAACCGCAAGGTCATCGGGGATTTCTTGGACGCCAAGGGCTGTGATTTTCACAAGCTCATCGATTGCAAGGCTTTTGTGTATTTGTGGAAGAATCATCCGCTCGCCCCAAAGAAGTTCATCACGTTCAAGGAGCTGGCCCCTTATCCCTGCCTATCCTTTGACCAAGGGAGCGAAAGCGCGGAATACTTCGCCGAGGAAATTTTGAGCACGAAGGAATATTCCCGCACCATCAAGGCGAACGACCGCGCGACGATGCTGAATTTGATGATCGGGCTAAACGGTTACACGCTCTGCTCCGGAATCATTTGCGAGGAGTTGAACGGTTCGGATTACATCGCGGTTCCGTTCCGCGATCCTGCGGCGAACAAGGACGTGATGGAAATCGGATACATCACCAAGAAGAATACGATTCCGAGTGCCCTGGGGGAGTTTTACATCCAGGAGCTGAAAGCTTACTTGGGAGTGGACGGGGAGAGTTAGGCCGTCAGGCGATTCTTTCGAAAGCCTTGGCGAGCTTTTCGAGAGCCTCGGCGCATTCCGCTTCGCTTACGTTCAACGGCGGCAGCAGGCGCACCACGTTCCCCTTGGCGCTGAGCACGAGAAGCCCTTCGTCGCGCGCTGCGGAAATCAAGTCCCCGACGGGTTTGTCTGCGGGGAGCGGGATGCCGAAAATCAGACCTTCTCCGCGGATTTCCCCCAAGAAGGGGAATTTCCCTCGGAGCGATTCCAAGCCTTGGCGGATTTGCGCGGACCGGGCGTGCACGTTGCCCAAGAATCCCGGGGCGGTGATTTGCTCCACGACGGACAGCCCCACGGAACAGGCGACGGGGTTCCCACCGAAAGTCGTGCCGTGGTCTCCGGGGCGAAGCTCGTCGGCGACTTTTTGCCGCAAGAGGACGGCTCCGAGGGGCAGCCCACCGCCCAAAGCCTTCGCGAGCGAAACGAGATCCGGCTGTAGACCGTACTTTTCAAATCCCAAGAAAGTCCCGAGTCTCCCCATTCCCGCCTGGACTTCATCCACGATGACGAGGCAGCCGAATTCCTTCTGCAAGGCGTTCACCGTTTTCGCCATTTCCGCAGAGAGGGTCATCACGCCGCCTTCCGCTGCCAGGGATTCGAGCATGATGGCGCAGGTGCTTGCGTCGACTTCCGCCTTCAAGGCTTCCACGTCGTTCCACGGAATGTGTACAAAGTCGCCCGGCATGTCGCCGAATCCTTCGCGGATGGATGGCTGCCCCGTCGCGGACAGGGCGGCGAATGTGCGGCCGTGGAAACTGTTCACGAAGGTGACGATTTTTTGCCGGTTCTTTTCTCCCTTGCGGTAAAAATATTTTCTGGCGAATTTGATGCAGCCCTCGTTCGCCTCCGTGCCGGAATTGCAGAAAAACGCCTTGTCGAATCCGGTGACGGAAAGGAGCTTTTCCGCCAGTTGAATCTGCGGATAATTCGGGTAAAGGTTGCTCAAGTGGATGAACCTTTTCGCCTGGGATTCCATCGCGGACAAAATGCCCGGATTTTGGTGGCCGAGGGAGTTTACGGCTATCCCCGCGACAAAGTCCAAGTATCTTTTCCCGTCGGCGTCGAATAGGTAGGAGCCTTTCCCTTCCACGAAATCGACGTCGGGTTTCCCGTAAAGCGGCGCGATGACTTCTTTGTCTTTCGAAAGTAAATTCTTAAGCGAGGATTGTGCCATAGTTCAAATCTCCATTCACTTGTTTGCAAAATGTTTCCGCGTCCTTCCAACCCAGAATGTGGATTTCGCGGATGCCGCGAGACAACGCCTTGACGCTTTCGCGCACCTTCGGAATCATGCCGCCGCTGATCGTTCCGTCGGAAATCAAGTCTTCCACTTTCGCCGGGGTCAATTCCGGTAGGGGGCTTTTGTTCTTGTCCAAGACTCCCGGGACGTCGCTCACGATCAGGAACTTGTCCGCGTTCAAGGCGACCGCCAGTTCGGATGCCGCAGTGTCCGCATTGACGTTCCAAGCGGATTCGCCCCCGATGGAGATGGGGCTGACGACGGGAAGCCATTCGGCATTCCAAAGGTCCTGAATGATTTTGGGGTTCACGCGGAAAATGTTCCCGACAAGCCCTAAATCCGCGCCGCCTGTCCGCTTTTCCGCTTCGAAGAGCCTCCCGTCGACGCCGGAGATGCCGACTGCGGCCGCTCCCGCGTTTTCGAGCATCCGCACAAGCTTCTTGTTCACATGCCCGGACAAGGTCATCTCGACCATTTTCATGATGCTCGGAGTCGTCACGCGCAAGCCTTCGATGAATCGGGGCTCTTCCGACAGCAGGGAAATGTTCTCGTTGATGTCCTTTCCGCCGCCGTGGACGACTGCGATTTGGACGCCTTCGGCAAAAAGCCTTGCCACGGCTCGCGTGAATTCCAGGAGCTTCGCCTCGTCAATGGCCAAGCTTCCGCCAATTTTGACGACCACTTTTTTCATTTCGCCAAGAACCTCTTTTTTGAAAAGCAAATTTATCTATTTTCAGGCGGAATGTTCGGGATGAAGAGCGTTTAGGCCTCGGCAAATCGGAGTTCGCGAAAAAAATCTTCGCTACCCGTTGGGATTTTTCGCGGGGAATTGTTATATTCAAGAGGTCTAACCCGAATGGATTGAAAAACGTCTTTTCGGTCCGTTCACAAAAAAGAAGGCAATCTATGGCAATTACAAAAGTTTGGCTCGACGAATCGAACGACGAATGTGTTTCTTGCGGCGCGTGCGAAGGCACTTGCGACGCGGTCTTTTCCGTTCCCGACAAGATGCAGGTGAAGGAAGGCGTCGATTACAGCCAATTCGAGGATGACATCAAGGCTGCGGCAGAAGGTTGCCCGGCTCAAGTCATCAAATACGAATAAGCGGCATTCATCTCTCCTTTGGGCGGGCGGCATCTGTCGCCCGTCTTTCTTTTGGGGAAATCTCACCGGATGCGGATTTTCAAAATCTCTGGACCGCTCTTCGCTACGTAAATTCCCCGGCGAATCCCTTGCAAGGCCATTTGCGCATCCGCCCCCGCGGCGAGGGCTTTCCCGATGAAGTTGCCGTTCGCGTCAAAGAGGAAGATGTCTCTCTTCGAACGCAGCGAGCCGTTTTCTAGGTGGAGTTCCCGGGGACTGTTGAAAATTTTGGCGAGGCGTGTCGTGCCTTCGCTGCTCGAGGAGGATTCCGCCGCGCTTGAAGAAAATTCCGCGGAACTCGAGGAGGCTTCGCCCCCGGCTGTCACGCTGATTTTCCCGGATTTGGACGCGGTCGTTTCGCCGCCGACGGTGCTCACCGTGTAAGCGTAAACGGTCGGCTCGTCCACCGTGGGGACGTTCCCGCTGATTGTGATTTTTTTCGCCGAATGGTCAATCTCGATGGAGAAGGTCTCCGGGAAACCTTCGTAAGAGACGCTTGTCGCATTCTCCCAAGTGTAGCAGAACGGGGCGATGGCTGCGCCCGATTCCACTTGCTGGAATTGCGAACCCGCGCCGCATTTGGAGAGCGTCGCCGCTGCGGCACTGGAAGAGGATTTTTCCGCCGAAGAACTCGAAGACGTGGAGACGAAGTCGTTCACGTGCGTCACTCCCGAATTGGAATAATTTCCGAGGCCGTAGGCGTTCCGCATGCCGTTCAAGACCGCCGTGTCGATGACTTGGCCGTCCGTTCCGCCGAATTTTGAAATTTGCCGTTTGACGATGGTGAGGTTATTGTCTCCCTCGTCCCCCGTGTCCCAGGCGATGGGGACGATTCCGCGGGATTTGGCCGCCTTGGCGACGTAGCCGTAATAACGCCCGCGGGATTTGTAATGGGCAGCCAAATGGGTCGCGTTCCCGCTCAATTGGCTGATTCTTTTGATAGACCCGAATTCCCCGATGACGACGGGATATCCTCTGTCGAAGTAGTCCTTTTTCAACAAGCTGAACATGGAGTCGATGTACACGGAATCGCACCAATGCGAGTATCCGTTCGAATAGAGGTTCCATCCCGTGTTGTGTACGTAATCGTCCGATTGGTAATTCTCCTGCCCCCAATAGTAATAGGCGTAGCCCCAGTTCGCATCGCTTTCCATCAACGCCCAGTTGTAGGGGTAAAAGTGCGGTTCGAACATCAGGTATCCGCTGCCCGCCGGATCGCTCGGCATCACGTCATACCCGGCGTTGTAAAGGGAGTCGGACTTTTCGATGTCCGCTTTCGGGGCTTGGACTATCAGTGTGCGCGTCGCGTTGTTTCCGCCCGTCGCGCGGACTGCGCTTGTGAACGTGTCGTAATAAGATTTCAGAGTCGTCGCCATGGAGCCGTTCCACGTCAAATCCAATCCCGGTTCGTTCGCGCCGGCGAAGAGGAGCCTTTCGTTGTAGTTCTTGAACCGTTCGGCGATTTGCGTCCAGTAGCTTTGCAGTTTCGTTTGGATGTCGGCGTCCACAGACGTCCCGACGTTTCCCTCGAACCAGCCGCCGTCCCAGTGAATGTTCAAAATGGCGTAAGCCCCTGTCGAAAGCACCCTGTCGACGACCGTTTGCACGGAATCCATCCAAGAAGAGGAAATCGTGTTGTTTTGGGCGTGGCTGTCCCAGGCGCAGGGGATGCGGATTGTGTTGAATCCGGCGGCTTTCAGGGAATCCACGTAGGCGGATGTCGGGTAAGGGTTCCCCCAGGCGGTCGGGTCTCCGGGGACTTCCATCGTGTTGCCGATGTTGATGCCGAATCCCATTTTCGGGTAGATTTCCGTCGCCTTGGGAAGGGCGAAAGTTTGAGCGGTGAAAAGGCTCAGGCAAAAAAGCAGGGGGCGAAGTTTGGAGTTCATCGGGAGGGGTTCCTTTTTTGGAAAAAGATAATTTGAAAATCGCCTAGGGAGATGTCTCGCGGATTTTTAGCGTTGTCCGGAAACATCGCAGTCGAAAGAACGCATCCTTGGCGAGGGCGAATTTCCTAAAAAAGAGATTATATTCTCGGCAAGGAGTTCTTATGATTGAAAATGCTGAGGCAGAAAGTTCGAAAAGAGGTGTGGAGTTGTGGAATGACGCCGTTTCGACGGCTCTCAAAATTCCGCATGTGGCGATTGACCGGACGGAATTTTTGAAACGGGAACTGTCTCCCTACATCGGCGAAGGGGATTTGGACAAGGTGGAATCCTCCCGGCCGTGGGAACTGGTCGGGGATGAAGTCTTGGAAAAAATTGCGAAGTCCTGCATCCGCTCGGCGACGCTTCACGCTTCGGCGAAGAGCTTTGTCGCGGGGCTTCCGGGCGGAATCGGTCTTGTCGGGACAATTCCCTTGGACATGTTGCAGTATTTTTACCACACCATCCGGCTTTCCCAAAAAATATCCTATTTGTACGGGTTCCCGAACCTTGTCGATGAAAAGGGGAACATTTCCGACAGCGCGGTCGATCTGCTTTCCGTCTATCTCGGCGTCAATCTGGGGGTGAATGTCGCGGGGCAGGCGATTGAAGTCGTCGTGAAGCAGCTCTCCAAGACGGCTCCTGCGAAAGTCGCCGCGAAGTCGCTCACGAAATCTTTCTTTTACCCTCTGGTGAAAAAGATGGCGCCCCACTTGGGTGTCAAGATGACGAAGCAGCTTTGGGGAAAAGGTGTGGGCAAAGTGCTGCCCGTTCTCGGGGGCGTTCTCTCCGGCGGATTGACGGCCTATTCCATCCACGGCGGCGGGAAAAAACTTTTGGAAAAGATGAAGGGGCAGAAGGAAATCTTCATGAGGGAAGATGCCAAGCGTTTGCCCGCACCGGCGCAAGTCCCGGAAAAAGCTGAAGTCGTCGTCGAATCGGACGAGTCTGCCGGCTGATGGACTGTCCGTTCAGCGGCCTGGTGAATTTTTCTTTTGGCTGCGGTGTGAAACGGATTCCTTCAGGTAGTGGAAAAAATTTTCCGTGGGGGAGTTGTCCTGCTTGTTCCGCCGCATGGAAATGACGATGTCGCGTTTGAATGCCGCGTCGGTGATTTCCAACAGCTTCACTTTCTTGTGGTCCATTTTTCCCCAAGAGATTTCGGGCCAGAATCCGACCCCGATTCCCGCCGCCACCGCTTCTTTGACGGCGACCGCGTTGTCGCTTTCGAAGGTGACGTTTCCGTGGAAACCGATGCCTTCGCACAGCTCCGAGCAGATTTTCCGGTATTGCTTGGAACCGTACAGGCTGATGAATTTTTCGTCCCGCATGTCAAAAAGGGAGACGCTTTGCATCTTTTTATAGAGGTCTTTGTTCGGGACAGCCAAGAATATCTTTTCCGTCGTCACGAAAATTTCGTCGCTGTAGGTGCTGTCCAGTTCCGGGCGATATTTGGCGAAAGTGCGCACGCAAATGTCGAAAGCCTTCTCCTCTTCGTTTTGGATCAAGTCCACGTCGATTTCGGGGTGCTTTTTTTTGTACTCGATGACCAAGTGCATGATGAGCGTCGAAGCGGCCAAGGCGTTCAATTTGACGCTAGTGTTGAGCTTGTTCGCCGTCTCGCGCAAGAATTCGGGCAACGCCGAGATTTCCTCGTAGAGGGGTCGGAGCTTCTCGTAAAAGAGTTTGCCTATCTCCGTGAGCTTGATGTTCCGGCCTTGATTCTTGAATAGTTGGACGCCCAGTTCGTTTTCCAATTTGCGGATGGATTGCGTGAGCGCGGGTTGCACGATGAAGAGGTTCTTCGCACTCTGCGTCACGTGTTCCGTCCGGGCGACTTCCAAGAAGTATTTCAACTGCGTCATTTCCATATATTAGTGAAATTTATAAAAATAATGTTTATTCATCACTAAAAATGATTGATTCGATACTTGGATTCTATTAGTCAAAAGCTCTATTGTCTGTTATCTTTGGCTCTGAAAATCAAAATTCAGGAGAATCCGATGAAAACGATTCAAAAATCCCTTGTTCTATTTGCGGCTCTTTCTGTCGCCGCCCTGTTCAACGCTTGCGAAAAATCGGGAGCGTGCGCTTACGATGAATCCGGGAACAAGTTGGTCTGCGCCGAGAAGACTTACAAGACGGTCAAGACGGGCGGAAAGGTCTGGCTTGCGGAAAACGTCACGACTTTGGACTTGACGGGCACCGGGCACTGCTACAACGACAGCGCCAAGAACTGCGAAATTTACGGGAGCCTGCTCCCATTCGAAACAGCCGTCAAGATTTGCCCGGAAGGTTGGGCTCTCCCCTCCCAAGCCGATTTTGAAAAGGCGGATCTTTCCGCTTTGGATGTCGTCAAGGCCGGGTTCCGCTATTACGACGGGAAATTCGCCGACATGGGGGAAAGCGCGAGCTTCTGGACTGCCGATTCGTATGATGATTCCCGCGCCACTCTTGTCCGCATCACGGATAAATTGACGTTTGAACATTTCAACAAGTCCATCGACGCTTCGGTTCGCTGCGTCCAAAAGTAATCGCGCCAGGGTTCTTATGCAATGGTTCATTGACCTGTTCACGGGAACATCCGTCGCCCACCAAGTCGTCGCCCTTTCGTTCACGGCCGCCGTCGGTTTGATGATTGGGAAAATCAAAGTGAAAGGCGTCAGCCTCGGAGGCGCGGGGGCTTTGTTCGTCGGCATCCTCTTTGGCCATTTGGGCCTTCGCATGGAACCGAACGTCTTGCATTTCATGCAGGAGTTCGGGCTGATTCTGTTCGTTTACACCATCGGCATGCAGGTCGGCCCCGGATTCATTGATTCCATTCGGCGGCACGGGCTCGTTCTGAACGTGCTTGCGACGGGGACTGTTTTGCTGGGAGTCTTGATAACCGTCGGCATTTACTTTTTGACGGACTTGCACGACAATGTCCCGATTTTGGTCGGGATGCTCTGTGGGGCGGTCACGAATACGCCGTCCCTCGGAGCTGCCAATTCCGCTTTGGCCGCAGCCGGTGCGGATGCCTCTCTTACGGGAGTCGGTTATGCGGTGGCGTACCCGTTCGGCGTCATCGGAATCATCTTGGTGATGATTCTCGTGAGAATCTTCTTTCGGAAGAATCCGGAGGAGTCGGCCAAGGAATACTCCGAGGAGCTGGGGAAGACCCGGAAGGAAATCATTTCGTGCAGCCTTTCCCTGGACAATCGGAATCTTTTCGGCCTTCCCATCAAGGAAATACCCGGAATCCGTTCGAGCGGCATCGTCATCACCCGTTTGCAGCGGGGGGAGAACGTTTCCATGCCGGACGGGAAGGTGGTCTTGCAAGAGGGCGACAAACTTCACATCGTGGGGTTTCCGCAAGACGTCGCGTTGATGGAAAAGCTCATCGGTTCGAGGCTTGAAAAGCCGATTACGGAAGTCAAGTCCAAATTGGAGACCCGCAGCATTTTGGTGACGAATCCGAAAGTCCTCGGCAAGACTCTCGGCGCGTTGGCCTTGGAACGTTTCGGCGTGACGGCCAGTCGGGTCGTTCGCGGGGAATTCAAATTCACGGGTCGTTTGGATTTGCGGTTGAAATTCGCGGACAAGGTGTTGGTCGTCGGCTCGGAAGAGGGCATCTTGGCTGCGGCGAAATACCTCGGCAATTCTCTCAAGGCTCTGGACAAGCCGGAAATCATCCCCGCGTTCCTCGGCATCTTCCTCGGCATTATCGTCGGCTCCATTCCCATCGCCATTCCCGGAGTGCCGACTCCGCTGAAACTGGGACTTGCCGGAGGCCCGTTGATTGTGGCCATTTTCCTTTCGCGCAAACGCAAAATCGGACCGCTGAACTTTTTCATGGCGGCCAGTGCGAATTTGATGCTCCGGGAGCTGGGCATCACGCTGTTCCTCACTTGCGTCGGTCTGAATGCGGGAATCCGATTCTTTGACGTCTTGTTGAACGGGAGCGGATTCTACTATATGGGATTGGCGGCTCTGATAACGTTCGTGCCGCTGATGATTGCGGGAATCGTCGGGACGAAGATTTTCAAGGTGAATTATCTGAGCCTTTGCGGGATGATTGCCGGTTCCATGACGGATCCTCCCGCGCTCGCTTTCGCGAACGGCCTTTCGAACAGCGAAGCGACCAATGTCGGCTACGCTTCCGTGTACCCGCTGACGATGCTGCTCCGCATTCTGAGCGCACAGGTGCTGGCCATTCTGCTGATTTCGTGAACGGCTTGCCCCACCGGCAATCTGTTTCAGCCGTATAAATGCTTGCTGAAGTATCGGTCTCCGCGATCCGGCAAGATGATGACGATGTTCCCGGACGCTCCCGATGCGGCCAGTTTTTGCGCGGCGGACAGGGCTGCTCCCGAAGAAGAGCCGGCGAAGATTCCCTCTTTTGAAGCCAAAGCCCTTGCGCATTCGAAAGCTTCGTCGTCGCTGACTTTGACGACTTTGTCCACGAGGGACATTTTCATCGTTTCCGGGATGAAGTCGTTTCCGATGCCTTCCAAATTGTAATCTCCGTGTTCTCCGCCGCCCATCGTGGAACCGACGGGATCCGCCAACACTCCGCGAATATTTGGATTCCTTTCTTTTAAGAATTGAAGCACTCCCGTATAAGTCCCGCCGCTCCCCGCGCCAGCCACTACATAATCCACGTCGCCGTCCAAGGCGTCCCAGATTTCCGGGCCTGTCGTCTTGTAATGCGCCAAAGGATTTGCCGGGTTGTGGAACTGCCGAAGGGAAATGGCCCCGGGGATTTGCCCGAGCAATTCTTCCGCTTTCCGTTCTGCGCCGAGCATTCCCCCTTCCCGAGGCGTGTTGACAATCTCTGCGCCGAGAGCCTTCATCAAAATCATTTTCTCTTCTGAAAATTTTGTCGGCACGACAAAGAGGACGCGCACTCCCCTTCCCAGAGCGGCGAAGGCTATCCCCAGCCCCATGTTTCCGGCCGTGGCTTCTACAATCGTCCCTCCCGGTTTTAGAATCCCGGATGCGAAGGCCTCTTCCACCATGAATTTCCCCGTTCGATCCTTGACGCTTCCGGAAGGATTGTACAGTTCCAGCTTTGCAAACAAATTCACCTGTTTGGAAATTTCGACGTGATTCAGCTTGACTAGCGGAGTGTTTCCAATCAAGGATTGCATCGATTCGTAGTATTTCATTTTGCATTCTCCATCTTTGAAAATGCGATGGCTTGATCCAAGTCGTTTATCAAATCCTCTTTGTTTTCGATACCGACGGAGAGTCGGATTAAGTTGTCCGTAATCCCCACTTTTTCGCGGATTTCCGCCGGGATGGATGCGTGGGTCATTGTCGCCGGGTGGCATACGAGGCTTTCCACACCGCCGAGGCTTTCGGCCAAAGAAATGAGTTTTAGGCTCTTGAAGAACTTTTTGATGTCGTGCCCTTCTTTCAGTTCAAATGAAATCATGGCTCCGCCATTTTTTGCCTGTTCCCGATTGATTTCAAACCCCGCGTCCGTCGGAATTCCCGGATAATAAATTCTTTTGACGGCTTCCTGTTTCTGCAAATGCTCGGCGATGGCTTCCGCGTTTTCCACGTGCCTGTCCATTCGCACTCCCAAAGACTTGATTCCTCGGAGAAGCAGAAAGGAGTCGAACGGGTCGAGAACCGCCCCTGTCGCATTTTGCAAGAAAGCCAACCGTTCCGCGATTTTGGAGTCTTTCACGACGGCGAGTCCCGCGACCAAATCGCTGTGTCCGCCGAGGTATTTCGTTGCGCTGTGCACGACGATGTCCGCTCCGAGTTCAAGGGGGCGTTGTAGATAAGGCGTCATGAAAGTGTTGTCGACGATGCTCAGGATTCCATGCTTTTGGGCGATTTTCGAAACGGCTCTCAAGTCCGTCACGGTCAAAAGGGGGTTCGCCGGACTTTCTACGAAAATCGCCTTGACGTCTTCCGTGATTTTCGTCTCCAGCCGCTCCAAACGGGTCGTGTCCTCGATGGAATAACTCAGCCCGAAGTTTTTGAATACTTTGTCCAAGACGCGGAATGTTCCTCCGTAGACGTTGCTCGAAATCAAAATGCGGTCTCCCTTGTGGAACAGGGATAGGACTGTGGAAGTCGCTGCCATTCCAGAAGCGAAGGCAAATCCGGCGAATCCTTTTTCAAGTTCGGCGATGAGCTTTTCCAAGGCGGCTCGCGTCGGGTTTCCCGTTCGGGAATATTCCCAACCCGTGTTTTCGCCGAGGCCGGATTGCCGGTAAGTCGAAGTCTGGTAAATGGGGACGTTGACCGCCCCTGTCGTTTTGTCGCCGTCGATGCCGCCGTGGATCAGGGCAGTTTCGATATGTTGGGTGTGAAGCATGAAATTTCCTTTGTGAATGGGTGAGGGTGAATTTGTTTGAAATCAAAATGGGAACGATGACGCCTTTGCCGCATCGCAAAAAATGCGATAGCGGAGACTGTTGAATCAGAATGGGCGAATGGGGTATTTTTACTGGCGCGTCAACAGAGTTCCGCGCCTGTATCGAGGCGGCTACAACAGCTCAAGGCTTGTTTGTCAAACGGAATGAATTCTCTGCTTTTCATATTGAAACCTGAATCGAATATAGAAACGGAGTTTTTGAAAATCAAGATTGGCTTTCATACTATTTTTCTATTGCCCGTGATAGTTTTTTCCTTGAGCGCGCTGCGAGAAATCTCAATGGATGACAATTTCAAAACGGCCAATTTCCCTTTTCTGTTTTGAGTGATTCTCTTTGCTAAATTGGTCGTTATGACACTTCGCGAAGCTTTCCAACAAAAAATTTTACTGCTCGACGGCGGCATGGGTTCTGTCATCCAGACATACGGCATCCAAGGCGCGAACAACGACATGCTCTCGATTGAACGCCCCGACGTCATCTTTGACATCCAACGCCGTTACGTTGAAGCCGGAGCGGATATTCTCACGACGAACACGTTCTCGAGCCAGCGCATTTCGCAACACGAATACCATGCGGAAAACAGAATCGCCGAAATGAACCGCGCCGCGGTGGAAATCGCGAAGCGGGCGGCAAGCACGGCTGTGGGCAAGCAGGTGTTCATTTTGGGAGATGTCGGGCCGACGAGCAAGATGCTCTCCATGAGCGAAGACGTCAACGATCCGGCCAGCCGGACCATCACCTTCGACGAATTGGAAGCGGCTTACCGGGAACAGATGGAGGTTCTTGTCGAAGCCGGTGTCGACGGCATTTTGATTGAAACGATTTTCGACACCTTGAACGCCAAGGCAGCCCTGTCCGCTTATGAAAGGGTGAAGGAAGCCCTTCGGCAAAGTGGGAACTCGCGCCCGTTGGAAGTCTTGCTGTCGATGACCGTCAGCGACGCTTCGGGGAGAACCCTTTCTGGCCAGACCGTGGAAGCGTTTGTCGTCAGCGTGATGCATTCGGAGCCGCTCTCCGTCGGGTTGAACTGCGGACTTGGCGCAGACGGAATGCTGCCCTATTTGCGTCGCATGGCGAAAGTCGCGCCGTGCTACGTGAGCTGCCATCCGAATGCGGGGTTGCCGAATCAATTCGGCGGATACGACGACACACCGGCCGACATGGTGCAAAAATTTCAGCCGTATCTGGACGAACATTTGGTGAATATGATCGGGGGCTGTTGCGGGACGACTCCGGAGCACATCGCCGCGTTCCGAAAACTTTTGGACGCTCTCCCCTCGGACTATCCCGTCCGAAGTCCCGTTCACCGCCCACCGATGCTGATGCTCAGCGGACTTGAACCTCTTGCCGTCGCCCCGATTCAAAAACGTGAAAAGGAAAGTTTTTTCGTGAAGGTCGGGGAGCGTTGCAACGTCGCCGGCTCCAAAAAGTTCTTGAGGCTCATCAACGAGAAGAATTACGACGAGGCCTTGGACATCGCCCGGAAACAGGTCGACGACGGGGCGAACGTCGTTGACGTCAATATGGATGACGGCTTGCTTGACGCCCAATGGGAAATGACGAATTTCTTGAATTTGCTCGCTTCCGATCCGGCTGTGAGCAAGGTCCCTGTGATGATAGACAGTTCCCGCTTCGAAGTCATCGAAGCCGGATTGAAATGCGTCCAGGGAAAGTGCATCGTCAACTCCATTTCTTTGAAAATGGGCGAAGAGGCGTTTTTGAATCACGCCAAAACGGTGCAGCGTCTCGGCGCGGCAGTCATCGTGATGCTTTTCGATGAAGAGGGCCAGGCGACGGATTACGAACGCCGCGTCAAAATTGCGGCACGCGCCTATGGGCTGTTGACGGAAAAGCTCCACTTCGATCCGACGGACATCATTTTTGACCCGAACGTCTTGACGATTGCGACGGGGATGGCGGAACACAACGCTTATGCGGCGGACTTTATCCGCGCAACTCGATGGATTGTCGAAAATCTCCCCGGCGTTCGCGTTTCCGGTGGACTTTCGAATCTTTCCTTTGCGTTCCGGGGGAACAATTACTTGCGAGAGGCGATGCATTCCGTCTTTTTGCACCACGCGATTCCGAACGGCATGGGAATGGCCATCATGAATCCGGCGGCTTCCATCGATTACAAGACGATTCCGATGGAACTTCGGCTCTCCATTACGGAAGTCGTGCTCAATACGGAACCGGAAGCGAGCGAGGATCTGATATCCATTGCGGGGCGCATGACCGAAGCGATGCTGAAGGCGAAGGCGGAAGGAATTCCCTACGATCCCAAGGCGATTTTTGCGATTCAATCGGGATGTCCCACCGCCGAGGAAAAACCTCACGAAGACGCAAAGCCCTCCACTCCGGAAGAACGGTTGCAAGAAGCCCTGCTCAAGGGGACGTCCAACACTCTCCGCGAAGATTTGTTGCAGCTCATCGAACGCGGGGAAAATCCCGTGGACATCATTTCCGGGCCGCTGATGGACGGAATGAACGAAGTCGGCAGGCTTTTCGGCGAGGGGAAAATGTTCTTGCCGCAAGTCGTGAAAACGGCGCGGACGATGAAGAAGGCCGTGGAAGTCTTGCAGCCGTATATTGAAGCGGGGAAGGATGCGAATGCCGCGTCCCGTGGGAAAATCGTGATTGCGACTGTCAAGGGAGATGTCCACGACATCGGAAAGAACATCGTCTCCGTCATCATGGCCTGCAATGGATTTGAAATGTTGGATTTGGGCGTGATGGTGCCGGAAGACGCGATTGTCAAAGCGGCAATCGAAAACAAAGCCGACATCGTGAGCCTTTCCGGGCTCATTACGCCGTCTTTGGAAGAAATGTGCCATGTCGCCGCGGCCATGCAAGATGCTGGATTGAAAATTCCCATTTTGGTCGGCGGAGCGACGACGTCCGCCGTGCACACCGCCGTGAAAATCGCCTCGTGTTACAGCGGCCCCGTCTTTCACGTTCGCGATGCGGCGAGCAATCCGGGGTTGGCCATGAAACTTCTCAGCCCGGAAACGCGTGAGCGGACGATTCGCGAAAACTTCGAAGAGCAGCAGCGGATTCGCGACAAGCAAGCGGGCATCCAATCCGCCGAAAGGGATGCCGTTGAAAAAGCGGAGACGACACCTCTCGAACGCCGGTTTCTCTGCGATTGGAAAAATTACAAAGCGGTCAATCCTCCGTTCGTCGGCGAATGCATCCTCTCTCCGATTCCCGTGGAAGAAGTCATCCCGCTCATCAGCTGGCCGTACTTCTTTTGGCCGTGGAAGGTCAAGGAAAATTCGGAAGAGGGACGAAATCTCCGAGCCGACGCGGAAGCTCTTTTGAAGGATCTTTCAAAAGAGGAGTTCTCGATTCGCGCCGTCCAAGCATTTTACCCCGCTGCGGGTTTGGACGATTGCATCCAAATTAAAGCCAAGACATCCAAGGATTTTGTGGAGATTTCGACTCCGAGGCAGCAAAAGCCGGAAGGCATCTGCTTGTCCCTTTGCGATTACATCGCCCCGAAAAAAGACGGGGAGTTCTCCGATTACATCGGGGCTTTCGCCTGCGCCGTGAACGAAGCGTTCGTGGAAAGGTTGGAAAAGTTGAAAAGGGAGCAAGGAAATGGGGATTATGACGCCCTGTTGCTGCAAACTGTCGGCGACCGCTTGGCGGAAGCCGGTGCGGAATTCCTTTCTAAGAAGCTGGAAGAGAATAACGGGTGGAAGGGAATCCGTCCGGCTGTCGGTTACCCGTCCCTTCCGGAACAGAAGACGATTTTCACATTGGCGAAGCTCATCGACTTCGGCTGCGTGGGCATTCGCTTGACGGAAAACGGAGCGATGTATCCGCAGGCTTCCGTTTGCGGCTTGTATGTGTCCAATCCCGAAGCCTCTTATTTTAGCGTCAAGTAGCGATTGTTCCAGTTGTCGGGACGTCTTATCGTGGATTTGTGAAAGCTATATTCGCCCGATGAAAGACGTGTAGCCATGAGGAACGCCAAATGAAAAGAATTTTCCCTTGCTCGGTTCTTGCCCTGGCGGAAGAAGCTCAAGGAGTGAAAGCTGTTTTCTATAATCCGGGTACAGGTCAAAATGATTCTGGTTTGGCCGCTCTCGATTCCATCCGTCAAAACCCAGACCTTTTCCGTCAACTTGCATCCCGCTACATCCTCATCGGGCACGGCATGGGCGGGGTGACGTCGCATGAATACGTGACAGATTTGAACGTCTACAACGGCGACGTGGACAAGCTGGTAACGCTCGACAGTCCGCACGAGGGGACGGGACGTTGAATATGCAGCTCGACTTGGTGGACTATAGATGGACGGCCGTTCAGGGGCTGTCCACCCATCTTGCCGGCCTGTCTCTGGTGTGTCTCAACATGCGTGGCGATTTCATGGCGAAATCGGTTGCGATTTCTAGCGCATCTTGGGCGGCGTTGTTGGGACTTGCGAACTTCGCCGCGCCGTTTTTCGTGGAGAAGAATCTGCAGGAGTACTCGGAAGACGACCCGTTGGTCAAGTACGTGAATCCCGGGAAGGGCGAACGGGGCAACATCTCTTATTTGAAGAAAATCCCCGCAAACGACAGCATGCCGATGTTCAGGCTGATGGGCGGCGAAAAGAGCATTACGTATTCGGATCCGTTCAAGAAGGTTACCGATTGGACGGGATTATTTGTTCCCGAAGCCCTCACTCAGGCCATGATGAATTTCTTTTCGCAGCTTGCGGAAAGCGACGATGCCATGAGTTCGGAGGCGTTCGCCCTTGCATCTAAAGCAGCCACGATGGGATTGGTTGTTTCCGCGGCTTCACGGGAACAGGGGACGAGCATTGTTCCCAAGGCGTCTAGCTGGGCGGAAAGTACGGAAAGTCTGAAAAGCAGTGTTGCCGATGTTAAGCGTTGGCGTTTTAACGCCGCCCCGCATGCCGATGCTGAAGCTTGGAGAACGGCGAATGTCGTGATGACGACAGTAAGTGCAGTGTGCATGGCCGCAGACGTTGCTTTGGCATGGTTCGAGGGGGCAAGAGTTGCGGCGAATGTGGCTGCCGTTGTGGGATCTTCGATTACCTTATCGAACATGCTTTTTTCATTACTGTCTGAAGACTTGATCAATGAAATTTCGGATTCGCACAATCTGCCCATTGACAATGTGTACGCCAATCAAAATACCTGGCATGCCGATTATTCGAATACGGTTTCCCCGATAGCGGGTTCTTCCGTAAACGACACGACGATAAACCCGCTGATTATGGAAGATTTCCTATAGGAGCGTCCGTTCGTGAATTTGGCGCTCTTGGACTCCGCGACGCTGGACTCGTTGCAAAGGAAGCCCGCCGCGAAGGCCGACGACTTTCGTTCCGCGCAAAGAATGCAGCCAGTCTCCGCCCTCGTCCCCCTCCGCTTCCGTTCCACCTCCGACTGGTCAAGGATGGGCGTGAAGGTGGACCGCTGGGAGCGCGTGGACGGCCTTACGCCCGACGGCGAGCTTGCCCCGAAATCCGTGTGGGAATGGAAAACCTTGTCGACTTGCTCATAAATTATACGTTTTATCTTCCTTTTTCTATCTTTGGCGCATGATGGAGAGAATTTGAAGAAAAGATGGATGAAGCTGTTTGTTGCCGCTTTGCTGTGTGTTGGCATGTGGGGGTGCGGGCTGTTTGACGAGGATGTAATTCACGAAGTACATGAAAAAAGGCATAGCGGGCTTGTTGTCGCGATTTTAGATGATTCTCTTGCTTTGGAGATAAATGGCCGCGGTTGGACCGATCGCACGGAAAGTTGCGATAAGTGGGAAAATTGCGATGGGGGCACGATAAATCAAGGACTTTTTCTTGTCAATTATCGTAAGAAACAACAGCCTTTATGGGGCGATACCATTGATGGTGCCATAACGATCATTTGGGGTTTGGCGGCTGATTCAACAGTGCTGTTTTATGACAAGAAAGGCCATTTTGGATTTTGGAAGGTAGGAAAACGTCTTGATTTGCGCAAGAAAATAAGGTTGGATGATGGGTGCGCTTGGGATAATCCTTATACGCGGGCAAAGCCATGGATAAGGGGGGATGTGCTATTAAAAGATATGTATCTATGCCCATTTGCGATACTGGACACTGCTACAGGCGTCGTGAATAAACTTGATTTTGTGGGCGAATACGCATGGCTGGAAGGGTGCGACGACATTACGTACATTGACGGGGATGTGGTGTGCTTGAGGCAACGCGGTGATAGGTTGTGTGAAATAGATTTTGAAAGTAACGGCGTTGTGATAGATTCCCTAATAAAAAGAGAATGGATGCTTTTTGATCCACCTGAATTTTTTGGGAATGCGGTGAAAATGAAGGCGAGTTCATTTGATGAAAGTGACCATGCCTATGATTTTGGCGATAGGCTTGCCTTGATCGGGAAAAATGGTTTCATTTTTGAAGATTATCCCGAAACGTGGCTGAAGTATAATTCATTCGTTGATTCTTCTGGATTTTCGATAAGTTATTCTTCTAGTGACTTGATGATAACAAAGTAACTAAAGAGGGATTTTTATGGGAAAGATTGCCGGGCTGATCATGTTTGCTGCCTGCTGTTGCGGAATGTCGTTTGCCGCGAAACCGATGGAGGCGTTGATGCGTTACAACGTGGTTTTGGTGCATGGAGCCGCGCCGGAAAACCAGGGGTTTGGAAGTAAATGCGGCAATGACATAAGGAATGCTTGGAATACTTGGAAAGACTATGTGGTTTATCAAAATGATACTGTGCAAAATCAAAAGGTTCCTTGGAATCTTGGCGATGCAGCAGGAATGCTTGGCGGTTATGAAAACAAAGGGGTATCAAAACTCACCTACTGGCTGGATTCGGCCGTGTTTGAGGACACGGTGCGATACGGGTCCGAATACATCTACATTCAACGATCTTTCGCGAATCCGGCGGCCTCGCCGTCGCACAACGCCCATGAAATCGGTGACAGGACATGGAAGGGAACCGACAATTGTTCCGTCCGCCGCTCGCTTTTCGAGGAGGCGCAGGAGGTGAGAGCGAGTGGTGCCGGGAAATTGGATTCTTTGCGAAGAGACGGCTTGAAAAGTTTCCGCTCCGTCCCTTCCCGCAACATCCTCATCGCGCACAGCATGGGCGGGGTGGCGTCGCATGAATACGTGACAGATTTGAACGTCTACAACGGCGACGTGGACAAGCTGGTAACGCTCGACAGTCCGCACGAGGGGACGGGGGCACTGAACCTGCTCATCGACATGCGGGATTACGGAAGGCAGTCCGCGGAGGCCGCCGTGCAGTATCTTTTGCTGACCACCCTTGGAACGTCCATTTGCGCGGTGGCGAAGGACCCCTATTCTGTCGGCCTCGCCCTGTGGCTGTTGGTGCCGACGTTTGGCCTGAGCGCGGCGGAAAGGGGCGTGACCGCGCTGGTTGACGAATTTGCGCTCGGAGAGGATTACGCCTTCAAACGCGGGGATTCCCTGACGCGATACATTTTCCCGGGCGCAGACGGGGTGACCGCTTTGATGACGCGACCGGCCCACGAAAACATGCCCATGGTGCGTCTCCTCGCCGGCAAGGGCGGCATGACCTTTTCCGACCCAAATGAGGGAAGCGGCGAGGTACTGAACTTTTTGATCCCGGAGGGGATAAGCACGGCGGTGAAGAACGCTGTGGCGCAACTGGGCGGGGACGGGTCGGCGTCGGCCGTTTACGCGAACGTCGAGACTGGTCTCGTCCTCGGCCTGCTGGGCGGAATTTCCGTGCGGGACGTCGGCACGACATTGATTCCGGAGGGTTCGGGTCTGGCGACTTCCACGGAGGCGTTCAACGGGTCCCTTGCCGACGTCAGGCGGTTCGCGTTCGACGCGGCGGCGCACGCCAATTCCGTCGGTGTGGCGCGGCAGGCGGCGAGGAATGTCGCGGAGATGGCGGGAATCGTCAGCGGGGTCATCGCCGCCGACATCGGCCTTTCCGCTTTCCCCGTCATTCAGGTGGCCGCCAAGGTGGCAATCGCGTTGTCCGGGGCCGCCGTCCTCGGTCTCGATATGTACGAGACGGGCATCGCCGACATTATGGAATCCCACGAGAACGCCAAGACGCGTCGCATGCTCGACACGCTGTATTCTGCGGGGTTCTCTTATCCAAAAATCGATGGCGGCGACGAATCTGGCAAGATTCGTCTCATGGAGGACTTCCTTTACGAACGCCCGTTCGTGAACCTGGGGCTTTTCGTGTCGGATTCGGCTTTGCGGGCGGTGGAACCCGGATGCTACTATGAAGCGGAAGACGCTGACGAACGGCAACTTTGCGAAGTGGGCTTGTATGACGCGGATGGAAAAGTTGTCGCATCGACAGGGAAAAGGAATTATTCTGAATTTAGGAAAGGTGAACTGAAATTCAAATCCGCCACGGACTGGTCAAGGATGGGCGTGAAGGTGGACCGCTGGGAAAAGGTGGACGGACTCACGCCAAGTGGTGAATTTGCGAGGAACTCAGTCCCGATCCGCCACGTGGAACGCTACGAGGCGCCCGCGATTACGGTGGAGGACTGGATCGAAAAATACTCCTTCGTCGTTGACGACCTGATGCCGCACCGGCTGCGTCAAATCCGCATGAACTTCAATTACCGGGGGGAAATCGCATGGGAATGCGACGTGACGAAGGGCGCGGGGGCTGGCGATGCATGTGTCGTGTACAAGCGTTCCGGCGGCGGCAAGTGGACAAAGTTGCGAAAGGAAAGACATCCCGTCCGGAAGAACGGGATTTTCGATTTCGAGCCGCGAAAATACGGCTACGACAACCTTCTCGCCATTCAGAAGGACAACCAGAACACGGTGACGGTCTCGACGGTGAACAAGATAGGGCTGGGCAATTCCCAGCGTTTTTATTACCTGTTCAAGGCGACCGCGAACAAGCTCGACCCGGTCTGGCCCAAACGCGATGCCGTCGTGAACAGGATACGGGGATTCGGGGCGTACGCAAGCGCCCTGGGCTACCAGGGGTTCAAAGCGGAGGCGGCCAAGGACTCGATTGTGTTGCAGTCCGTAGACACCGCCGTAAGCTATCCGCTGCAAGACATGGCGCGGAATGTCGACTGGTATGTCGATTCGTCGCTGGTTGCGTCCGGTGCGGGCGAGACCGGTATCGTCTATGATTCCTCGAGCGCACACTTCGCTTCGAACCACGCCGACGAAAACCCGCCCGAGGGCGAGTACTTGTGGAAGTTTGTCGTCGATATCAAGAATGTCGCCGACACCGTGTCCAAGGATTCCTCGAACACCTACGAGGTGCCGTTTACCGTGGACCGCACCCCGCCCGCATTTGTCCTGAAAAGCGAAATCCCGGCAGTCAATCCCGACAGTTCCCCCTTCGCCGCCCGTTTCAAATGGACCGGCCGGGAGGCCTCCCCCGACATCCGCGCGATGCGGGTCTCGCTTGGCTTGCCACGGGGCGGTTCTTCGGACCGTTGCAAGGCGTTTGCCGATTTCCCCGCGATGGCCGACGTGGCCTCGAAGGATTTCGCGATCCGGTGGGACGACGAGACCCGCAAAGCCGTCAAGCGCCATGGTGACGGGAAGTACTGCATCGTGGCCTACGCCGTGGATTACGCCGTGCCCGACAAGGCCGTCCATGACAAGATGGTGCGCCTTGCCGACGCCATCGCGGCGCATCCGGGAAACGTCGCGGACTCGCTTTGGCCCGACCCGAACGATTTTGTGAATTCGTCCGTCGAGTTCGACAGCTTCTTTGTCGACACGAAGGCCCCGGCAATGAGCGGCGGCATATTGCGCGGAGCGCCCTCCGCACCGGCGTATTCGTCGCTTTCCGGGCCCGCCCGCAAGGGTTCGCGTGCCTATGCGACCGGGGACAGCTTGCTTGAAATTTCATACAGGATAACGGAATCCCTGGGCGGCCGCGACAGCGTCCCCGTGACGGTCGCCTGGGAATTCGTGCACTTGAATGACACGACGAAGGTGGACCGTGCAGGCGATTCCGACAACGGATATGCCGGTTAAAATTTTATACAAAACGCTTTTTGTTGGATTTTGTTGATTAGGCAAGTCCTTTTCTGTAAATTCATGCGCAAAAAGTGGGCTTTTCCAT
>CAZCRF010000002.1:0-137378 GCA_964501065.1 uncultured Fibrobacter sp.
CCGACCCCTTTTGGCTATCTTTTGACCGTGAACGACAGAAGACTCGCCATCCTACTTTACGCTGGGATTCCGTTCCATACGACTCCCGGAGCTTGTGACGCTGCTTATTTCCGAGCGGCAAAATCCATTTCGGGCTTGGTTTCAAAAAAACTTCACTTGTCCCTGTTTTTGCCCGGTCCGGTTTTGGAGGCTTGGGGACGCGAAAATATCCCCGACCTCCTTGAAATGCGAAAGGCGATTCGAGATGGACGCTTGGAAATTTTAGGCGGAAGTTTTTACGACGCGATGTTGCCGCTTTTTCCGACGCCGCTCCAAGAACTCCAACTTCGAAAGCATACGGCTTTGGTGGAAAAGCTCTTTCATACGGAACCGACCGGCTATTTCAATTCTTCTTTCGCGTGGGAAATTGGAATGACGGAAAATTTGGCGAAGAGCGGATTTCGATACACGTTGGTATCCGATAGAGCTTTACAAGAGACATTGGGAATAACGACTCCCGTTTCGGGATGGTTCACTGTGGAAGACCGGGATTCCGTGATGCGACTTTTGCCCGTTGCCGGGCGTTTGAGCGAGGCTTTTCTCGGCGACCCTGCGGAATGGGATGACCTTTGGCTTTCTTTGGATAGTTCAAAGATTTGGACGGTCGCTTTGCGCATCCCCGTTGAAGATCTCTCGCAAATGGAACTTTTTTTTGCGCGTCTGGAAGAAAGAGTCTCGGCTTCAATCTGCCAATTGTGGACATTGGGCCACTTGCTGGACGAACCTTCCGGAGGCAAGGTGAATTTGCTGAGCGACATGGGGCGTTTGGAAGGTTTGCCCGTGGGCGTTCGAAGTTGTCGGGAATTGCTCCTTCGCCGCCCGGAAGCGGACTTGATGCACAAATTGCTGTTGATGGCGAACTCCCACGGGAAATCCTTGTTGCAGCGCACCGACCTGCTCTCCGTCCAAGAGAAGCTCTTGCCGCTGATGGCGCCCGTGTACTATTTGGATTCCGAGGGGAAGGACGGCGTTCGGAATCCGGAAGTCCGTTGGATGGCCAATCGGCAAATCGTTTCCGTGGAACGTGAAATTGAAAAGTTGGCGAACCAGGAGGGACGTCGGGTGGAGGTTTCCGATTTTTTGAGGAACGGCAATCGGCAGATTCTGGCGAACAATTCGGAAATTCAATTCTTGCTTGAACCGCGCGCAGGAGCCTCGTTGCGGTCGCTTTTCTTCAAGCCGTCCAAAGTGAACTGGATTTCCTCGTCGCTGCAAAACGGCGATGTTCCCCGGGCTTTCGTGGATTACCTGATTCCACCGTCTCTTGAAACGTTCAAGCAAATCGACACGGCTTTGAACGACAACTTGGGGATTTTGAATGCGCCCTATGATTACCGAATCGAGCGGGACGGAGAGTCTCTCGAAATCTTGTTGCGGTCTGAACAGATGGCGGATTGGCAGGAAAGCTCTCATGTGCTCCATATGGAGAAGAAGTTCTCCTTCCGCCCGGAGGATTCCCTTCTCGACATTTCTTACGCGGTATCGAACGGTACTTTGGTCGATTTCAACGGCTATCTGGGGACGGAACTGAATCTGGGGATACGGAAAATCCATCGGAATCGGGCGTATTCCATGACTATCGACGGGAAGAGGATTTCCATGGGGGAGGCCCTTCCGCTGCTTTACCCGTCTGCGTCGAAACTGGCGCTGAAGGACGGGCTTCTCTCATGCGCCTTCCGGCTGGAATTGGATTCTCCGGCGACGATTTTTGCAGATTGGATCTTGGGGGCGCTCGGGACGGCCGCGCCGACGGAAATTCAAGGGCTTCGCCTCTTCTTCTTCTGGAAATTGCCGATGCACGGGCAAGTCACGCAAAAGAAACGCATCCGGATGTCCTTCTCCAAGAGGGGTTTCCTCCTATGAATTCGGAACAGATTGATTTGTTCGTCGAAGAGGCGGACGGCGATATTTACATCCGGATTGAAGGCGTTTTCGGCTTTACGCAAGAGGCTTCGTTGAAGGAAAAGATAACGGAGCTTCTCGACAGTCCGGGGAAGGTTTGGTTCTTGGACGTGCGCCAGGCCAGGTTCACGGAAAGGGAATACTTGCCGATGTTCTTGGATTTTTTGGAAAAGACCAAGGGGAACGGTGCGGAATTGGTCTTGGTCTTCGATGATGACGGGAATCGGAAATTTTTTAGCCCGTATGCCCACCTTTTCACGATAATCCCCGATTTGAACAGCTATCGTCAAAAGGGCGTATTCAAAAAACTTCGCAGCATCGGCGTTTCTTACAGCCGGCAGACGGGAATCCGCCTCAGTCCCTTGATTGCCCTGGTGCTGATTGCCATTTTGTTCGGTTGGTTTGCCACTTTGTTTGGGATTGTCCGGGAACAGAATGCGGATCTTCGGAAGCGGGAAGCCCATTTGGCGGAAATGAACCGGGAGGCGGAGAGATTGCAGAATGAGCTGGAATACCTGCAATCCGTCGTCGGCCCGTTGAAAAATTTGGGACTTGTCGTGGATTCGACGACTTCGAAAAAGTCCAGCGCACGCATCCGCAGCTGGACCCGTTATTTGGATCGCCTCGAGGAGGAGCGGCGTGAAAAGTGAAATCCGGCTTTCGACAGTTTCGTCGGTATTGGTACTGGCGGCTGTCGTGCTGCTCGGGGGTGTGTGCATCGCCTGTTGGATTCGCCATTCCGTCCAAGTGAAGCATCTCGCCGTGCAGGAAATCCGCATGGAAAGGGACATGGCGAAATTGTCTGCGTACCGAAACTGGACTTTGGACTATTGCCGCATTTACCTGGCGTTGGACATCGTTTCGAAAAAAAGGATGTCCTCTGCGCAAAAGACGGCGTTGACGGCTGAAATCTGGAAAATATCCCGGAATTACGGCTTGGATCCCTTGTTGATCCCGTCGATTGTCTTTCAGGAAAGCCACGGGAATCCGATGGCCAGGGGAAGGTTCCGCAGCGGGGCGGAATCCGGGGCGTACGGGTTGATGCAGCTGAAGGTGCCGACTGCCCAGACGATTGGAAAGAGGTTCGGCATTCGGGTGGAAAGCGCGGACGATTTGATGCGCCCGGAGGTGAGCGTCATCGTGGGGAGCGCCTACTTGATGCGGCTCATCGGCCGTTACGGGAACTTGAAACACGCCATCATCGCCTACAATTTGGGGCAGGGCGGCGTCGATTCCAAGATCCAGAGAAATATTCCCGTCCCCACGGCATATTATGAAGACGTCCTCGCCAAATATCGCAAATTGCAGCAATTGGTCGATGAACGGATGAGGAAAGCCCCTCAGGATTTCTAAATTCTACGGGATGATTTTTTGGGTCTTTCCATTTTTGTTGGCCGTTTCTGCCATCGCTGCGGAAGTGCGTTACGATTGTGAAAGCTTTGTTTTGCGCGGCCTTTCAAAAGACCCGTTGCTCCAGGAGGAGCGTTTCTCGACGGAGGCGAAAAAGAATCGGATTTCCGAAATCAAGTCCTCGGCGATTCTTTCCAAATTCCAGGTGACGATGATGGTGGGGCCTGCTCCCGGTTTGAAGGAAGAGGTCGATGATTGGGGGGATTCCGTCGACACCTGGGACTTCACCAAGCTCGGCCCTTTTTTCGGGACGGAGGTCAAGGCAGTCCAGCCGCTGAATTACGGGCAATACAAGGTCGGCAAGAAGGCCGCCGAAGCGGATTTGCGGCAGCAGGAGATGAACGTCGTAGGCAAGGAGCACGAAAAGAGCGTCGAATTGCAAACCTACTACTACAATTATCTGTTGGCGTTGGAGATGAACCGTCTGGTGGAGGATGCGAAGAAGCAGATGGACAGGGCGGAAGAAAAGTTGGAAGAGGCGCTGGACGATGACGACCCGAACGTTTCCCAAACGGACTTGTTGAAGCTCAAGGCGGGGCGTCACGTTTTGGACGAGGCGGTCGTCGATGCGCAGAACGGGCTTGAACGGGTGAAACTCGCCGTCCGTTTCTCCTTGGGATTGGATTCGGGGGAGGTCTTTGTCCCGCAAGATTCGGTACTTTCGGAACGTACGGAATACTTTCCCACTTTGGAAGAGGCGCAAAGTATCGCCTTGCAACACCACCCGGATTTGAAACGCTTGAATGCGGGGCTTGAAGCGCGGGAGTATCAGTTGGAACTTGCCGAAGCGAAGCTCGGCCCGCAGTTTTTCATCATGGGGGAATTCACCTACGCGAAGTCTTGGGCGGGGAACCGCACCGCCATCCAGAAGAACGCCTTTGCCCAGGACGCCGTGAACAAGATTTCCGGAGCTTTCGGAATCGGGCTTCGCTACGACTTGAATTTTTGGCACAGTTGGAGCTCTTACGTGTCGGCGCGTACGGAATTGCGTGGGTTGAAGCTGAAGGAGGATTACGCCTCGGAAGGAATCCTTCTGCAAATGGAGGAACAATACATCCAGACGAAGGGCGCGAAGGACAAGCTGGAAAGCTTGCGTTCTAGTCTCCGGGCGAGCGAATCCATTTTGAAGGGAGCGGCGATGAAATACGATTTGGACCCTTCCGCCGCGAACACGAACGACTTGGTCTCCGCTTACCGGGACAACCTTTCGTTGAAAAAATCCTATTATTACGCTGTGTGCAAGTACAACGTCGCCATGGCGGAACTCATCAAGCGGATGGGGGTTTCCCTTTCCGAATACCATCAACTTTATCCAGGAAAATAAAATGAAGATTCCCCAGTTCTTTTTTCTTCTGGCCTTGTCCGCGACTTTGGCTTTCTCTGCGGATCCCGTTGCCGCCATTTCCAAGAACGACAAGGAGCTGCAATCCTTGCTGAAGAAGAAAAGCCTGACTCCGAAGGACAATGAGCGCGTCAAGGGGCTTTTGAGCGATGTCTTCAACTTCAAGTTGCTTGCCGAAAAGTCGCTGCCGAAGGAGACTTGGGCGAGTCTTGACGAAGCTTCGAAGGAGAATTTTGCGTCGGAGTTTCAACGGATGGTCCGCAATTCCAGCGCCAAGCGCCTTGAAATGTATCGCACGGACAGCACCATTTACGATGCCCCGAAAATGAAAAAGAACAATTCGGAGGCGAACGTGACCGCGCATCTTTGGTACAAGGGGAAGGAATCCGTCCTCGTTTACAAGATGACCTTGGTCGACGGCAATTGGATGGCCTGGGACTTGGTGATAGACGATCTTTCGACGGCGCGCAATTACAAGGAGCAATTCGCGACGATTCTCAAGACGAAATCCTTTGCCGAATTGTTGGAAATCGTGAAGAAGAAGGCCGACGAATCGGAAAAATGATTTTTGACGTTTTGGTGTTGACTGCTGCCGTCCTTGTCGGGGTCGCCTTGCTCTTTCCCGTCAAGATTCGCATTCTTTTCGGAGCTTGTCGAAGGGAAAAATTTTTGGAAGTACGGATTCTCGGACGCTCCCTTTGGAAGTGGGGAAGGACTTTTGCGGAGGAGGCTTCGTCGATGGATGCGGCTGTTTCGCCGTCCCCCGCTGAAGAAGCTTTGAAGTCGGAAGTCCCGGAAGCCCGGTCGGATTCCCCAAAAGAGGAGCCGGCGAGACATTCGGAATCGGAAACGGTTCGTGCGGCGGCCGAGCCGGAGTCGGGGGAGAAAACGCAATCGAAAGCGAATGGAAAGTCCTCTTCCGCGTCGGATCTGGAACTTTTCACGTTGATGCTCGAACCGAAATTCGACAAGAAGCTTTTTTCGAAGGGATTCCGCTTGGGTCGCGCCTTCTTTCGCATTTTTCGGTTCCGTTTCGGGCCTTCGCTTGTCGAGGGCGTGCATTGGGAACGGTTCGAGCAAATGGGCTATGCGGCGGGGGCTTTCGGATTCGCCAAGGGGCTGTTCCCGATTCTGAAGAATTGGAACTTGGCCTTTGACTGGGAGGATTCCCGTCCGCTGCGGCTTGACGGTTCCTGTTCCGTTTCGTTTTCGCTTGCCCGTGTCCTCGGATTCTTGATTGTTTCGTCCGTTTCCGTCTTGGGGCTTGTCAGGTTGTATTTAAAGAATCGCAGACTTTACCGGGAAAATCCGGCCAACATCCGATTGCCGTTTTGGCGGCGTCGCATCGTCCGCTTCTTGGCGGCGGACTAGGAGAATTTCGATGCAGAAGTGGACTGTGGAAAGATTGCTTTCTCGCTTGGGGTTCGGGACTCGCAAGGAATGCCGCGCTTTGGTGCGCAGCGGGCTTGTTCGGGTCGAAGGCCGGATTGTGGAGGATCCGTTCGAAGAATTTTCCCAAAAGCCAGACGTCATCGAGGTCAACGGGGAAGCCGTCCCGACTGCGGAAGAGCTTTACATCATGATGAACAAACCGTGTGGGCTAGAATGCAGCCACCGTCCCAGGGACAATGCGTCCGTCTTCTCCCTGTTCCCGGAGAGGATGCTGAACATGGGACTCCAATGCGTGGGACGCCTGGACGCGGATTCGCACGGGCTGTTGCTGTTTTCGAATGACGGGCAATTCATCCATCGGGTGGAAAGTCCCAAGAAGGGGTTGCTTAAAACCTATGTGGCAAAGCTTTTGAATCCGATGACGGAAGGCCAGGCGAGGATTTTAAAAGAAGGCGTCCAGCTGAAGGGCGAAAAGAAGCCGTTTGTCGCGCGAAGGCTGGAAGCCGATTCCGAAAGGGAGGTGCGCATTTCCATCGGCGAGGGCGTTTACCATGAAGTGCGGCGGATGTTCGCCGCCGTTTCGAACCATGTCGAGGATTTGGAACGCGTCTCCATTGGAAATTTGGAGCTGGATCCGACGCTGGAACTGGGGGCGTGGCGATTCCTTTCTGCCGAAGAGCTGGAGCTTTTTCGTTGATGACGGATGCGGGAAATTTCCCGTGTCAACATGGCAAAGCGGCGACTTGATGGTCGCCGTCACTCTTGGGCGGAGAATTCCTTTTTGCCGGGAAGCGGGAACTTCGCCAGGAGTTCTGCCGAAGACCGCGCCACGGCCGCCTTGAGGTCTGCGGAATATTTGAACGTGGGGACGGTGCGCTCGCCGAGCAAGATGATTTCCCCCGTCTTGGGGTTGCGCGCGGGGCGCGCCTTGCGCGCCTTGTTGGAAAAAGTCCCGAAGCCGCGGAGTTCGATGGAATGCCCATCGGCGAGGGATTCCCCGACGAAATCGAGGAATTGTTCCACGACGATGCGCACTCTGTTCTTGACGATTCCCGTCGATTGGGTGACGTCTAAAATCAAATCCTGTTTTGTCGCATTCGCCATATTGCAAATATAGGAACATCGTTTGGAAAAGCTATTTTTGGGCAGGAAAAATTCCCGTTTTTGCTGGGTTAATCGATGTTCGTCTTGTGGACAAGTGGGTATAAATGTTGAAAGGAAGTTTCCAGTTTGCCTGTCTCCGCGTTTCCCCTTGCACCGTGCTTTCCCCGATGGCCGGTGTGACGGACGCTCCGTTCCGCAGGCTTTGCCGCATCCTCTCCGGGAATCGGATCGGGCTTCTCGTCTCGGAATTCGTGTCGACGGACGGGACGTCCCCATTCGTGCTGAAGAATCGCAAACAATTGCATTTTTACCCGGAAGAAAGGCCTTTCGGCATCCAGATTTTTGGCCGCAGCCCGGAGCGCATGGCGGACGCTGCCCGGATTCTCGAATCCATCGGACCGGACTACATTGAAATCAACGCGGGCTGCCCCGTCCCGAAAGTCGCGGGGAAGGGCGGCGGCGCGGGGCTGTTGAAGGACTTGCCTCGGCTTCGAAAAATCCTCTTTGAAGTGAAGCGGGCGATTGCCGTGCCGATGACCCTCAAATGCCGAATCGGCTGGGACGAAAATTCCGTCAACGTGCTGGAGACTTTGGAAATCGCTGAGGGCGAAGGCGTGGACATGCTGACTGTCCACGGGAGGACGCGCGTGCAGGGCTACAACGGCTTCGCGGATTGGAACGTCATCGGCGAAGTCGCGGCTCGCGCGAAAATCCCGGTCGTCGGGAACGGAGACGTTTCAAGCGTCGAAAGGGCGCGGGAATGCTTGGAAAGGTTCGGGGTGAGCGGCGTCTCGATTGGGCGCGGCGCCCTGCACAATCCGTGGCTCTTCGGCGAAATCGCGGATTCTTTGGAGGGAAAGTCGCCTAGGACAGTCTCTGCAAAGGAAGTCTGCGACGTGTTCCGGATTTACTACGGTTTCATGATGGAAGAATCCACGTCGACGCCTTTCGGCGCATTGGGACGATTGAAGCAGCTCGCGGCGCGCCTTTGCAAGGGCTTCGAGCCGGAGGCTTCGGAGTTTCGGAAACGGGTCTTGACAAGCCAAAGTCCGGAAGAACTGTTCGACGAAGCGGAACGGTTTGCGGAATCGGCGGAAAGCGCCGGAGTGTCCTTTTCCCCGGAACGCCTGGTGAATTTGAACGGGCGCAAGGAGAATTCCATATCCTTCGACAGGCAATTCAAGGGTTGATTCTGCCGAAAATAGCATCGGTTCGTCGAAGCATCAAGCTCGCCGGAAAACGTTTGAGGAAGGAATGCGCTTGTTTGGGGAACGACTTGAGTCCTTTGGGATTTTCCGGGGAATGATTACATCTTTCACGGCAAAGAGTGTCTCTAACGTTTTTTGAAATTATCTTTGAAAAGAGGTCGTTATGCCAAAGCTACAAAAGACGCTGAAACTTTCCACCGAGCAACTCATTTCCCACATGAAAAAGGATTTGGGCATTTCGTTTCGACATGTCAGCGAAGCGAGTGCCGCCGATTTTTTGAAAAAGAACAATTATTACTACCGTCTAAAGTGTTACATGAACGATTTTGAGCGGAATCGGAGCGGAAAGTTCTTGCATCTGGACTTTGGCTATCTCCGGGAAATTTCGACCATCGACATGTACCTTCGGAAGCTCCTTTTCAAAATGAGCATCGATCTCGAACATTATTTGAAAGTGCGTTTGGTGAATGAATGCCAGGAGAATTCCGCCGATGACGGCTATGCGGTCGTCTCAGCCTTCTTTAGGAAATATCCCAAAATCCGGGAGTCGTGGCTTTTGGTGAACCCCAGTTATGGCGGAATGAATCCCGGTGAAAAGCTTCCGAGCGTGTGGGCCGTTTTGGAGTGCCTGTCGTTTGGGGATACCGTGCAGTTTTTTGAATTTTACTACGAGTACTTTAAAACGGAAAGTGGGTTCGAGGATTCGTTGGAGGCCGTCCGGAGAATTCGCAATGCCGCGGCGCACAACGTCTGCATGCTCTGTTCCCTGGATGTCGTGCCGAGTCCGGAGTCTCGGCCGGATTCCGTGTCGGGAGCGAGGCTTGGGAATGAATTCATCCGTTCTAGAATTGGAGGATTGAACCCGGGGGAAATTTCCACGGCCATGAAAGTTCCTGTCCTGCACGATTTCGCCGTGATGCTCGACGCTTATTCGAAAATCATTTCTTCGGCGAAGGCCAAAAAGGAGTCTTTCCGGGAGTTGCAGGAGTTCTTTGTCGGCCGGATGGTGAAAAGGCGCTCCTGGTTTTCGGAAACTCCCCAAATCAAACGCGCTTACAAATTTGCATTGGCTGTCTTGAATCGCTACGCTTCCTGTGGCTAATCGCCCACGATGAGGTAGGTGCAAAGGCTGAAGTCCTGCGTCGTCGGAGCGGGTTTGACTCCGTGGAACTGGAGCAGGTGGAAAATCTTGGAGGCCTTGACGCCGAAGTTGACGTTTTGGGACTCGCCCAGGATGGATGTCGCAAGGCCGATGATTTTCCCGTCCGCGACAATCGGCCCGCCGGAATTCCCGGGCTGAACCGCTGCGTCGATTTGGAAAGTCCCCTCGTCCCCGCGGAAGCCGTTCTTGCCGGAGACGATTCCCTTCGTCACTTTCAAGTCGGAGCCTTGGTATTGGATTTGCGGATAGCCGAAGACCCGGATGTCTTCCCCGAGGCGCGGATCCCTCGATGAAATCGGGCAGGAGTTCAGCTTGACGCCCTTGACGCGGATAATCGCCAAGTCCAGGATGTCTTCGGAAAATTCGCCGATGATTTCAAAGCCGTCCGTCTGGATTTTTTTCTCGTCCAAGTAAAGTTCCATCTCGGACATGTTGTGGATGACGTGCGCGTTCGTGATTAAAATGTCCGGGGCGATGGCGACGGAACTTCCCGAAATCCATTCGGAGTTCTTTTGCCTGGATTCCTCGACAAGCTCTGCGGGGAGCAGCTTCTCGCTGATGCTGAGTTTCCATTTGGCGCCGATGACGACGTTGTAATAGTCTTTCCCGATGGCGACAGTGATGTCTTGCGCATCCGAATCCTTCCCGTAGTAGAGGAGGACTTTTTCCCCGTCCGAGTTCTCGCTTGACGTGACGTCGGAGACTTCGAAGGTGAATGCGGTGTCGACCGTCATGAACAATCGGCGGTTTCTGTAGACCGTTTTCAAAAAATTGGGCACGGGGGCTTTCGTGTTGTAATAGGTGCACAGGCTGTCGTATTTTTCCGTATCGGGATTGTAGAAGCAGGAGGCCATGGAGTTCACTTTGTAATGGAGTGTGCCGAAATCACTGTCTGCGAGGCTTTTCTTTGGGGCATCCTTGTTCGAAAAGTAAATCCCCCAGCCGTGAATCTGGAGGAAGTTGAAGTAGTTCTGCCCCCAGACGAACATATAATTGTGGCTGCCGGAACGCCCGGTGAGGATGAGGATTTTTTCACCGTCGCTGTTGTAGTCGCTTGAAATTCGGTTCAATTCGATTCGGTAAGTATTCTTTCCCAAAAAGACGAACAGGAGGGAGTCGTCCGTCAGATTGATGCGGATTTGGCCGCCTTTCCAAATGGATTCTTCGCCGTCGCAATATTCGCCGGAAGAGGGTTTGTACTTGCAGGATGTGTATTGGGTGTAGTCCAAGTAATAATCTTCCGCTGCGCCAAAAGATAATGTCCAAAGAATCAGGAATAGAATCTTTTTCATAGAACTCCCACCGTCATTCAAAATAAATATAAGAATTCATCGTACGGAAAAGTTCGCATGACCGCCGAAGGTCAAGCTTTCTGTGACCGTTTCCGCAGAGCGCAGGCGGGAAAAAGAGCCATCAGATAGGCGGCGAAGAAGCCGAGCAGTCCGAACTCCACGGCGTCGCCGATGTGGAAGTAGAGCGTGTCCCGGGTGCGGAGGGGAATCTTTCTTGTGATGACGCGTTCCGTGAACAGTTCCGTCTTCTTGTCGACATGGCCGTATTGGTCGACGAACGCGGAGACTCCCGTGTTCGTGCAGCGGACAATCGGATAGCCGTTTTCAATGGCGCGGTAACGCAATTGGTTGAAGTGCTGTGCTGCGGCGGTGCTCCTTCCGAACCAGCCGTCGTTGGTGATGTCGACCATCAGCCGCGAACCGTCCCGAATGGATCTGCGGGCTTCCATCCCGTAAATCGTCTCGTAGCAGATGAACGGACTCCAGGAATACGGTTCGAAAACGGGGCGTTCCTTCCCCGGGACGAAATTCCCCTGCCCGACATCGACGTAATTCAATATCGGGAAGACGTCGTCGAAGGGCAGCCTTTCGCTGAACGGCACCAAGTGCGTTTTGACGTAGCGCGAATATTCCCTTTGGCCGGGGGAAAATAAAAAACCGCTGTTGTAGAGGTTCACCGGTCGGGGAGGCTTCCCGTTGCGGTCGTAATCCAACGTCCCGATGAAAATTCTCGTCTTTGTCCCGCGGATGCGGTCTTCAATCCAATTCCGTTCGCGATTCCGGAGCCTTAAGAAATCGGGGATGGCCGTTTCCGGGAAAACGACCAAATCGACGTCTCCCGAATCCCAATCGATGCTGTCTTCGGCAAGTTTCCACGTCTTTGAAACGATGGAATCGTAATAAGCTTTGCTCCATTTGTCCGTTTGTGGAACGTTGGGCTGGACGACGGCGACCTTCGGCGCATGAGCTTCGTTTTCCGTGTAAAACGGTTGGGCTTCCGGTTTAGACAGCACGGCGGCCCCGTAAGCCCAGAGCAGGGCGAAAATGGCGAACGGCGTGGCGAAAAAAAGTCTCTTGCGATGGACGATGGCTTCGGCGACAGCTTGATTGCTCAAAATGACTAGTGCCGTGTAGCCGAAAATGCCGACTAGCGAAAGCGCCTGGAGAAGAGGCAATTGGTTGCCGAGTGCATAGCCGAGATGGCTCCAAGGAAAGCTGAAATCCCCGTAAGTCCGGGTCATTTCCAGTCCGGCGTAAAAAAGCGGAAAGAGAATTCTGAAGACGGGAACGCCTTTGATTTTGAGGCTCCGCCCCAAGACGAAAATTGCCGCGGCGACGGTGTTGTAGGCGCTGAAGTAGGCGATGAGCAGAATCAGTCCGATGAAGATGAGGACGGCGGGCCCCACGTTCATCACGTTGTAAATCCAATAATAATTGATGGCGTTGTAAAGGAACCCCGACCAGAACGACGCGAAGACTGCCGTCTGCATGTTGGACTTGAGCAGCACCAGGAACCAGGGCACCAGAAAGACGAACGCGCCCGGGCCTAATGGAAGGGGCGGAAACGCGAGCGAATAAAATCCCCAGCCGACAGAACAGAGGAACAGCGCGGTTCGGGATTCCCTTTCCTTCAGACGGTGAAAGTTCCAAACGGCGAAGTGGAAAATCCCGTAAAGGAAGAGCGGGACGAACACGGCGGCGAGTTGTACAAGTCCCACGTGGGAATGAATCGCATAATCGGCGAAGAGCGAAAGGAAGCCTGTCAGGAAGTATCCCCAGAAGGCCGTTTTGAAGTGGGCGCGGATTTTCTTGGAAAACACGAACGGCACGGCGGCGAGGAGTGGGAAAATCTGCGGCCAGAAAAGGTAAATGCCTTCGGTGTCGGGACTAGCCAAGACCAGGGCCGCGTTCAAGACTGCTTCGACGAACAAGAGGAAAATCATAGTCCGCCCTTTCCCTGGGGGTGGAACAGCAGCACGAACTCGCCTTTCGGTTCTCGGTCTTTGTAGTGCTCAAGAAGCTTTGACGGCGTCCCCACCAGATGCTCTTCGAATTTCTTGGTGAGTTCCCGCATCAGCGCAACGGGAATTTCTCCGAAGACTTGCCCGATTTCCCCGATGAATTTCACCAGGTTGTGCGGGCTTGCGTAAAAGATGAGAGTCGAGTCGGCGGATTCCTTCAGCCTTTCGAGCAAGTGCAGGCGTTGGGCGCTCTTCTTCGGGGAAAAATTTTCGAATCGGAAACGGTCTGTGGGAAGCCCGCTTGAAACGAGGGCGTTCACCAAGGCGCATGCTCCCGGGACGCTGCGAACTTCGATGCCTTCCCGTACGCATTCCCGGACCAGGTTGAACGCCGGATCTGCAATGCCCGGAGTCCCCGCGTCGCTGATGACGGCGATGTCGCCTTCGTTCTTCAAGTATTCGACGTATTTTGGGGTCACGGCTTCCTTGTTGAAATCGTGGTAGCTTTCCATCGGCGTGCGGATGCCGAAATGTTCGAAGAGGAGCCGTGAATGGCGCGTGTCTTCTGCCAGAACCAGCGGAACTTCCTTTAAAATGCGTACGGCGCGAAAGGTCATGTCTTCGAGGTTTCCGATGGGAGTGGCGACGATGTAAAGAGTGTGCATGGTTCGAAATTAGTAAATGTCAAAAGGGATGGAGTCGGCAGCGGGCGTCTTCGGCGACAAGGCTTGCTTCAGTCGGGCGACTAGTTTCACGTGAACCCAATCGGCCTTTTCCTGGATGTAGCCGTTCCTGTATGGACCATACCAAAAAAGGCGTGGGTGCTCCTCTTCTAGAATCCAGACTCTTTCGACGACAGTGCCGTCGCAGCGGAGTGAACATTCCGCCGTCACCCGGATGTCATCTTCTCGCGGCATCGCGGGCCAAAACGGGGCCAGGAGGAAAATTCCCAAATACCAGGGGCTGGCGTAACGCTCTTCCACATTTCCGTCGAACGAAAGGTCGATTGTGCAACCGTCGGGAACGAATTCCTGCAGATTTTGAAGATAAAAATTCCGGATTGCCTTGGGAACTTCGACCGTCTTGCCGTTTTCCGTCGCAGAGACTGTCGAGGGGAATTTCGCCGTCGCGTCTTTTTCTGCGGAGTCCGCTTGAAAATCCGCATGGTAAAGTGCGGGAGCGCATGCGGAAAGCAGGATGGCCGTCAAAAATCCCAAGAGAGGTTTCATTCTCCAAAATTAGAATTATTACATTTTCCTATATGGGAAACCGTCCCGCTTATTTCGTCTCGGATGCGCATCTCGGCGCGAACCCTCCGGGAGCTGTTTCTGACCGGGAAGAGCTTCTGGTGAAATTCCTTCGCCGAATGGTCGGTGCAGCGTCCCACCTGTTCATTGTCGGGGATTTGTTTGAATTCTGGTATGAATACAGGCATTATGTCGCACGCGGGCATTTTCCGCTTTATCGCGCCCTTGGCGATTTGGCGGATTCCGGGACGGAAGTCCACTATTTTATGGGCAATCACGATTTTGCTTTGGAAAATTTTTTCCCGGAGGAACTGGGAGTTTCCGTCCACCGATCGCTAGTGATTTCCTTGCAGGGGCGGAATGTCTTTCTGATGCATGGAGACGGCATTCCGCGTAGCGACAGCGGTTATCGTGCGGCGCGAAAGCTTATCGATGCGCGCTTTGCCCGATTTCTCTTCCGAATGATACACCCGGATTTGGGGATGGATCTCGCGCATTTTGTCGGCAGGAGCAGCCGCAAGGCGGGGAAAAACCGCCCGATTGAAATTCAGGAGTATCTGGACGCGGCCGGGGAAAAGATGCGGGAATTCCGTTGCAATCTTTGCGTCCACGGGCATCATCACGTTCCGGGGGTATGGAAGATTCCCGAAGGCGAAGTCGCGTCTCCCGGACAGTGGCTCTATCAACTGAATTACGCCAAAATGGAAGATGGGAAAATTTCCGTGGAAGAATTCCGTGGTTAGTGTGGAGTGGCCAGTGGCTCAATTAGGAGTTAGTAAGTAGTGGCTAGGGGTCAGAGGTCAGAACTTTAGTTGACTGCCAAAGGGAGCGCCGTGTTGAGCGGGCCGCAAGGCTCGAGCGAAATATCCCTTTACTGTAGCGAGATTCTTCGCGTTGCTCAGAATGACGGTGATGCCGCTCAGAATGACGGTGATGCCGCTCGGAATGACGGTGATGCCGCTCAGAATGACGGTGATGCCGCTCGGAATGACGGTGATGCCGCTCGGAATGACGAAGTCACTGTGCCACATTGCCGCGAAGAATTGGAACGATTTTAAACCATTTCTTTTAAATTTCTTTTCAAAAAGAATCACACTTGACGAGAATGCTATTTAAATTTGTGACATGCCTCCCATGAATTCGCCAAAGATGAGCAAACGCATTCGGAATCTCTCCGGGGCGGTTTCCCGTCGGGGGGGGGGGGCTGCACTTTTGTGCAGTCTGTTCGTCTAGCGGCGCACCTCACAGAATTTCCAAAAGGGGATTTATGAAGAAGAACGCACTTGCGCTCCCGTTTACCGTGGGCGCTTTTTTGTTGGCCGCCGGTTGCGGCGATGACGTGACCAAGACGACCGTGGTGAACGAGACGACGGGAATCGCGCAGCTCGCGAAGGGGGACACCCTCCCGGAATGCACCAAGGACAACGCGGGCGAGATGCTCTACGTTGCGGACTCGGGCGCGGTCTATCACTGCACGGGCAAGGCTTGGGCGACCCTCAACGGCGCCGACGGGACGGACGGCAAGGACGGTTCCGACGGCAAAGATGGAACGGACGGTGAAAGCTGCGAAGCGGTCGCCCTGAAGGACGGTTCCGGCTACAAGATTCTCTGCGGAGAAGATTCCATCGGAGTGGTGCTGAACGGCATCGACGGGGAAAAGGGCGACGACGGGGCTGCCGGGTCGACCGGTGAAACGGGAGCCGACGGCGAGGGCTGCACCGTGGCGGACGACGGGGAGGGCACGGTGACGGTGACGTGCGCCGGCGAAACAGTGGAACTCACCAAGGCCCTGTGTGCGGGCAAGCCCTACGACCCGGCGAAGAGCTTCTGCTTCGCAATGGGAACGCTTGACGACTCCGTGGTCACCCGTTGCGGTGGAGAGGTTTACGATGTCTGGAGCTTCTTCTGCGCCAAGGATTCCGTCATCACGAGGCTTTGCGCCCTCGACACCTTCGACATCGACTTGCAGTACTGCGGTCAGGATGAGTACGGGAATGAAGTGATTCAATCGAAAACCTTCGTCACGACGAAGTATCTCAACCAGACGATGCTCGAAAACGGCGAATACGGCACTCTCTTCGACGAACGCAACGGGATGGTTTACCGCACGGTCACGATTGGCTCGCAGACCTGGATGGCGCAGAACCTGAATTATGAGACGGCACATAGTGCATGCAGCGGTCTCGGCTGCGATGTCGGCGGTAGAATGTACGCAAAGGATGAAGTTAGCAGCGGTAATTACGCATTTGACGCCGACATTTGTCCGGTGGGTTGGGCCATTCCTACGAAAACGCAGTGGCTCAATTTCTTTGCTGCGGTGGGTTGGGAAGAAGCTTACTGGGATGATGATGCGGGGGGATTGGTCGATGGAGACAGTGCGCTTTTCTATAAATTGATTGCGTCGGTTTCCGAGGATTCTTGGAGTAGTGCGTGGAAATCGGGAACAGATGCTTTTGGATTTGCCGCGATTCCCGCCGGTTATGTATTTAGAACCGGAACAAAATATAACGAAAACAAGGAAGCTTATTTCATCTCGGATGGCAGGACGTATTCGTCGTCAAGGACGACTCTTTGGGTATTGAATTATACGAATAACAACCCGTCGCAGCTGCATGAGGTCGCGACGTGGAGCTTAAACAACGACAATTACTATTCCCTTCGCTGTATCAAATCCGACGAATAAAAGTTCAAAGGCTCCCGTCCGGGAGCCTTTTTGCGTCAAAGTCTTATTGTTGATTCAAGCGGCTTTCCGAAGCGTCCCGCATCTTCTTCGCCTTGTCCGTGCCCCAAAGCTTGTCGACGAAGTCGATGGACAGGAACCGCTCCATGTAGGATTCGACCCAGCAATAGTGCAGCTTCCTGCCGTCGTCGGAATCGATAGTCCAATGGTCCGGGGCGTAGAATTGGTAAGTCTGCGGATCCGGTGCACCCCATTCGCTTTCGGACGCGGGAGTTTCCGTAATCGTCCACACATTGCCGGAAGTCCTTTGCCAAATGAAAACGTTCAAGACGACGTCCACGGCGATCAGGATGAGCGCCACCTTGAAGTTCTTCTTGGTCAAGAGGAATAGGGCGACTAGCAAGAGCAACAGGGCCAACGCCCCGAAGTTGTAGTGGACGGAATAGAAAGCTTTGAAGATTTCGAACATATTTATACCGCCTTGAATTTTAAAATATTTCCGTCGATTTGGACGGGGTAACGCGTGTGGGATTCCGGCAGGTTGACTCCGAAGGAGTGGAACGTCCCCATCATAGAGAAACTCGCATGGCTTTCGATTGTGCGGACGTTGACAAGGCCGTTCTTCCCGAACGAGAGGGTGAATAGTTTTTTCTTGGAATCGTACTCCGGCGTCATCGTGGGGTTCTTTTGTGTGTCGAGCGCTTCGACGCAGCGTTTGTCCAAAATCATGGTGCCGCGGGGGTCTATCGACGCCATGGGCAGTCCTGCGGAATTCCTGCAGGCGAAAAGGCTCCACTCCGGAGCTTGTGCAGAGGCTTTCTTTTGATTTTGGAAGATGAACATGTTCCCTTCCTTGGAGAGCGTCACATCTCCGGAAACCACTTTTAGCCCGACGGAATTCATCGCGCCGCGGAGATAGAGGGTGGCGGTTCCCGTAGGCGAAAAAATGCGGAAGGAAGTCGTTTTGAGCTTCTTCGTCGGGACGATTCCGATGCGTCCGCCCGCCTTGTCGACGAAGACGTCTGCGTAGGGAATGTCCTTGAGCTTGAATTTTTTCACCATTTCTTTGGGGAATCGGAGGAATCCGCGGACATCCATCCTTGCCTTGTAAGTTTCCATTGAAGACCTCGGAAATGAAGAGTTTCTACCGAAAATTTAACAAAATAAACGGGAAGCGACAAGACGATGGAGGTGCTTCAAGACCTCTCTCAAAACGTCCAAAAGGGATTTCCCGTCGCGGTCGATGACGGTGAAGGAATTCGGATGCCCGTCGAGCAACCGCTTCGTCGCCGTGCCCTTTCGCGGGTCGTCGAGGATGACGAAAACCTTGCTCTTCGGGGCGCTCTTTTCGAAATTCATCCGCGACTTCGTCCTCGACAGGAATTCGGGGAAAAAGAACCGATATCTCGAGGACATCGCCGACGAGAAGCTCTCCACCGGATCGACCAGGATTGCCGCGCTCCCCAACCCCTGTCCCAGGGCGTTGTATGCGTGGATTGCGCCCGTCCCGTGCCCGAGGAGAATGGCATCGTCCGCTCCGGAGCACCCGATCATCGCCCGGACGTCGCCTTCTAGGAATTTTTCCTTTGGCGAGCCTTCGCTCCCGGCCGAGCCGCGGTAGTTGAACCCGACAAAGCGAAAACCCGGAATTTCCCTTGCGTGGGCGAGGAACGTCGCCGCGTCCTCTCCGCCGTCTGCAAAATACAGTACCGTTCTTTGCCGGGAATCGCTGAAAACCATCCATCCGGCGAGCCATTTGCCGTCTTCCGTTTGGCAGCGCAAGGCGTCTTTTTTCAAAAGGGCTTCCGAGGCTTCGTCCTGCCCCGCCCGCGGAAAGGACAGCCTTCGCTCGGAAAGGAGCAAGTAGGCGACCAGGCAGAGATAGACGATGGCGGCGACGGCCGCCAGGCGAAGAATCTTGAAGAGGATGCGTTTCAAAAGAATCACGGAGTCCAAGATAGCAAATGCGGAATTTTCTCGAGGGGAAAAGAAGAAACCCGCCCTATTCGGAGCGGGTTTCAGGGATGGGATTGGGTGTTCCTTAAAAATAGGCAAAAATTTCGCCAAAAGGAATCCCTCGTTTGAGTCAAAGTGTTCCCAATTCGTTCTTTTTGAAAAAAAATCGCCGATTTTGTTCAAAATGAGTGTGGCGAGGTGTTCCCAAGAAAGAGGAGAAATTATATCTTTGAATCCATGAACGTGTTCGCCTATTACAATTATCGAAAATACTTGCAGGATTACTATGAATACAAAAAGTCCGTGCAACGCTATTTTTCGTATCGGGCCTTTGCCAAACGCGCCGGTTATACATCTAGCGGCTTTTACCTGGATTTGGTCAAGGGGAGAAAATCCCTGACGCCGCAGATGGTGCCGAAGTTCATCCATGCGCTGGGGCTTTCCGAAAAGGAAGGGCGTTATTTCAGCTTGATGGTGGATTTCACCCATGCGGAAACGCCGGAATCCAAGCAGGCGATTTTTGAACAGATGTCCGCGCTGCTCCCCCGTTCGACGAAGGCTCTTTCCAAGAACCAGCTCGAATATTACCGGGAATGGTATTACGTCGCCGTGCGCGAAGCGTTGTCCGTCTTGAACGTCTCGGACAATTTCCAAGATTTGGCGCTGTTCCTCAATCCGCGGATCACCGTTCCGCAGGCGAAGCAGGCCGTGAAGCTGCTTTCGAACCTCGGGCTCATCGAAAAGGAAAACGGCTATTGGAAATCCGTGAACAAGACCATCGCAAGCGGCCGGGAAATTCCCCCGTTCGTCGTCCACGACTTTCAAAAGAAGATGATCGACTTGGGGAAGGCCTCCATCGACCATTACAGCATCGAACGGCGCAATGTCTCTTGTACGACGATGAGCGTCTCCCCGCAAGGGCTCGAACGCATCATCCACAAGATCGACGCCTTTCGGAAAGAAGTCGTCGACATCATCCGCTCGGACGAACGTGAAACGATGGTGTGCGAGTTGAACATCCAGTTCTTCCCCTTGTCGAAGGAGCTTGAACATTCGGAAAGGCCTGCGGCCGTTGAAAAAAAGGAAGGAGGCGATGATGAAAATTGATTGGCGTCTTTGGGTCTTTGTCTCGGCCTTGCTGCTTTCCTGTTCTTCGGACAGGGTCTCCGGAACGGCGACGGATACGGAGAATACGGTCGCGGGGAACGTCGTCCTCTCGGACGGTTCTAGCGCGGAGGGGGTCTTCGTGCGGCAGGTGCTCGCGAAGTCGGCCGTTTCTTCCGCTTATTTGGAAACTCTGACCGATGCCTCCGGAACGTTTGCGTTCGACAGCGCCTTGGCGGACACGGTGAACTTGGAATTCCGCTACGAGGCTGAGGATTCTTCCCTGTTGCAGACGCAAATCGTGCGGAACGTGACTGCGAACTCCCGGGAAAAGTTGCAGGTGCGCCTCAAACCGTCCGCGAGGATTTCCGGGATCGTCGAAACTTCGGAAGCCTCCTCCTTGGCCGGCTCGCACTTTTTCGTCTATTTGGAATCGACGACCTTCCTTTCGGATGTCTTTGCCCCGGATTCGTTTTCCCTCGATGTCCCGGAAGGGGACTTCTTCTTGACAATCGTACCCGCGGATTCGGGAGTCGTGGCGAAGCTCAAAAATTCGGGGTATGCGGATTCGTCCATCGTTCGCCGTGTCGCCGTTTCCTTGTCCGCCGGGGACTCCCTCGATGTCGGGAACTTGCGGTGGAGCCTTTCGGTGGATGAACCGACAGCGGCGAAAGTCCTGCGCGGAGTCGTGGTCGATCCTGCGGGGAACCCTTTACGCGGCGTTTCCGCCCACATCGTGACGGACCTTTACGGGTTCGGCGTGTCCGACAGTTCCGCTTTCGTGACTCAGGCCGTCTCCGATTCCGCAGGCGTGTGGACCGCCTTTGCGCCGGTTCTCGGTTCCGTCTCCGGGGAGTTCCGCGTGGAATTCCGGGGCAAGGATTCCCTGGGGAACTCCGTCGCCGGGGTCTCCCCGTATATCTCCAAGGATGTTTTGGCGGCGTCGGACACCTTGCAAGTGGGGACAGTCCGCCTGTCGGAATCGGCGAGTTTCCTCGGAACGGTTTTCTTGGTGACGGACGGAAATTACAAGCGCGACACCCTCTGCTGGGCTTACGGCATCCGGGTGGGATTCCGCGGAACCAGTTGGTTCAAGACGGTCAGTTCGTGCAACGACGTGCTGATGACGAACCTGCCCCCCGAATTCCAGGAACTTGTGTATTATTCCAGCGACGAAATTGTCGTGAAAAGCCTCAAGTCCGGGGAATTCGCCGCGGAGGATTACATCCAGCTGGTCCCAGTGAACTTGCCGTCCGGCGACACTCTCAAATACCAAGGCTTCACGTACACGCCGCCGTCCACGGCAAGTGCGTCGTCCACAGGCGGTGAGGAATAGGCGAAATGCGTCCTTTGGGAGCTGGATTTCCCCTTCTAGTGTTGACCGAATGCGTTTTTTCTAGTATATTTGCGCTACCTTGAGAATCGAGATTTCAAAAATAGCGTCCTGCGGCGGCAGCTTGCGGGAAAGTTTCGCAAAGGACAAAACCGATGCGGAAGTTTTTGACGAACTCCACGTCAAGGAACCCTTGGTTGCGGAACTTTCGGTGGTGACCGAGAATCCGAACCGGTGGCTTCTCGTGGGGACTCTCTCCGGGGTGCAAGTTTTGGAATGCTCCCGCTCGCTAGAACGGTTCGACAACGCCTTCGAAACCCCCATCCGTTTCTGGGTGGAAGTCGTTCACGGGCTTGCGGGGCAGGAACTGGACGATTCGGACGACGAAGTCTTCGGATTTCGCGTCTCCCAAGCCCAGAAATACGTGGATGTGACCGAATGCGTCCGGCAACTGGTGATCCTCCAGGAACCGCTCCATCCGGTCAAGGATGACCCGGACAGGGATTTTGTTTGGGAGACCGGCGAAAAGCCGCAAGCTCCCGAAGAAGACCCCCGTTGGGAAAAATTGAAAACGCTCAAGGACAAGCTGGAACGTCCGAACGGATGATTCCCGAATCCGAGCCGAACGATTAGGAGTTCAAAATGGCTGTACCAAAAAGAAAAACCTCGACCGCCCGCCGTGACAAGCGTCGCTCGCACTGGAAGCTCGAAGTTCCCGCTCTCGCCACTTGCGATCATTGCGGATCCGTCAAGCGTCCGCACCGCGTATGCCCGGTCTGTGGGTATTACAACGGTGTCGAAGTCTTGCGCGTACAGGAAGCTTAATTTTGAAATAAGAGGAGAGTCCACACGATGATTAGCATTGCGCTAGACGCTTTTGGCGGGGACAACGCACCGGACGTAGTGGTCCAAGGTGCAATCAACGCCGTGAATGCTTCCGAAGGGAAGTTCGCCGTTGTCCTGTGCGGTCCGGAAGCCGCAGTCAAGGCCAAACTAGAAGAATTCGGCTACAGCGGAAAGTTAATTCAAGTCGTTGACGCTCCTGAGCTTGTCGCCATGGACGATCACCCGACGGAAGTGCTTCGCAAGAAGCAGCGATCCGGGCTTGTCACATGCGTCGCTCTTCAAAAGAAGGGACTTGTCCAGGCGAGCGTTTCGGCGGGAAATTCCGGAGCCATGATGGCGTCCTGCCTCATGATTCTCGGACGGACCAGCGAGAACTTCGCACGTCCGCCCATCGGTTGCATCATCCCGACGGCGACGGGGCGAAGCGTTCTAGTCGATGCGGGGGCGAACGTCGATGAAAAGCCCGTCGTGCTGAAAGATTTCGCTCTTGCCGGTTCCGTTTTTGCAGAGGCTTACTTGGGGATTTCAAATCCGAAGGTCGGCTTGCTGAATATGGGCGAAGAGGAGAAGAAAGGTCCGTCTTCGGTGCAAGAGGCTCACCAGTTGCTGAAGAACGCCCCGGTGAACTTCATCGGCAACGTGGAAGGTCGCGATGTTCTGCTCGGCCATGCGGACGTGGTCGCTTGTTCCGGATTCGTCGGCAACGTCTTGCTCAAGATGTACGAAGGCTTCTACGAATTGCACAACAAAATGTTCGGCGTCATCGATTCCCCCGCCGGCAAGCAGTTCAACGAAGCTTGGGACTACCGCAACACGGGCGGTGCGCTCCTCCTCGGATTGAAAGGTACGGGCATCATCGCTCACGGTCGTTCCGACGCCAAGGCGATCGAACAGGCGCTCAAGGTCGCCTACACCTTCGCCGCGAACCAAGTTCCGGAAAAAATCGGCCAAAAGCTCGCCGGAATCGAAGCTTGACAATGGTAAAACGTTCCCTGCATTTTGGACTTTCAACAAACAAAGTGCGGGAATGGAATCAAAACATTATTGAATCCCCGTTTGATATTTCGCCCGTTGTGCCTAGTCTTCGGGCGTTTTTGAATTTCATCGGGCATTTCGCTTGAAACTTCTTGGAGAAAACGATGTCGAAAACGATTTTTGTATTCCCTGGCCAAGGCGCCCAATATGTGGGCATGGGAAAGGCCCTTTCCGAGGCGTTCGCGCCGGCAAAGGAACTCTTGCAGAAGGCAGACGACACTTTGGGGTTCCCCCTTTCGAAAGTGATGTTCGAAGGCCCGGAAGAAGCCTTGAAGGAGACGGCGAACACGCAGCCCGCCCTGTTCGTTTCCTCGATGATGGTCTTTGAAGCCCTGAAATCCGAAGGAATTCCTTTCGACTTCGTTGCTGGGCACTCTCTCGGAGAGTATTCCGCCATTTGTGCGGCGGGCGGCTTCTCTTTTGAAGATGGCCTGAAGCTCGTTCGCCTCCGCGGCTCCTTGATGGCTGAAGCGGGCAAGGAAAATCCGGGTTCCATGGCGGCCATCATCGGAGTCGATGAAGTCAAAATTCAAGAATTGTGCGACGCAGTAAGGTCGAAAGGCGTCGTCGTCCCGGCCAATTTCAACTGCCCCGGGCAGATTGTCGTGTCGGGCGAAGTGGCGGCGGTGAACGCCCTGGTGGAAAATTGCGGGGCTGCCGGAATCCGCGCAGTCCCTCTTGCCGTTTCGGGAGCGTTCCACAGCCCGCTGATGCAGGGGGCGCAGGCGGGGCTTGCCGAAGCCATTGCCAAGGCGGATTTCAAAGACCTCCAGAAGCCCCTCGTCGCCAACGTGACTGCCGAAGCGGTCACTTCCGGGGAAAAAATCCGGGAGCTGCTGGTGCGGCAGCTCGTCAGCCCGGTCCGTTGGAGTCAGTCGATGAGCTACGCCATTCGGGAGTTGGGCGTGTCGAACGGCGTGGAAGTCGGCGTCGGGCGCGTCCTGTCGGGACTTGAACGCAAGATAGACCGTTCCGTGAAATTTTCCGCCGTGGAATCCTTGGAGTCCGTGCGCGCCTTGAAGGGCGAGGTCTGAAATGATTGATTTGAACGGCAAGGTGGCTGTGGTCACGGGGGCTTCTCGAGGCATCGGCCTTGAAATTGCGAAAAAGTTGGCGGCCCAAGGGGCGAAAGTCGCCGTGGTCTCGACAAAGGAACGCCCGGAAATTGCGGAACAAATTGCGCAAGAGTCGGGTTCTTTCGCCAAAAGTTATGCGTGCGACGTTTCCGATTCGGAACAGGTCGCGCAGACGTTCAAGCTGATTCTCGAAGATTTCGGGCAAATCGACATTTTGGTGAACAATGCGGGCATCACCCGGGATGGCCTGTTGATGCGGATGAAGGATGCGGATTTCGACGACGTCATCCGCACGAACCTCAGATCCGCATTCCTTTGCACCCGTGCCGTCGCACGCCACATGATGGGGCGCAGGTTCGGCCGCATTGTGAATATGGCGAGCATCAACGGCATCCGTGCGCAGGCGGGGCAGTCCAATTATGCGGCGTCGAAGGCGGGCATCATCGGCCTCACCAAGACGAACGCGATGGAATTTGCCGCCCGCGGCATCACGGTGAACGCAGTCGCCCCCGGCTTCATCGGGACGGACATGACGGCGAAAATTTCCCCGGAAACCCTCGAAAAATTCAAGAATGCCATTCCCGTTCAACGGATAGGGACTCCTTGCGACGTGGCGAACGCCGTTGCCTTCCTCGTCTCCGACGAAGCGGCTTACATCACGGGGCAGGTGCTCGGTGTCGACGGCGGTCTCGGTGCATGACTTGATATTTTGGAAAAAGTTTCTAAATTTTCATAAACCTCAAATGGAGTAACAAAATGACTGAAGAAGAACTTCTCAAGAAAATTACGGCTGTTGTCGTTGAAAAGCTCGGTGTCAAGCCGGAAGACGTGACCCCGGAGGCTTCTTTCGTGAACGACCTCGGAGCCGATTCCCTCGACCGCGTCGAACTTGTCATGGCGCTTGAAGACGAATTCGACATCGAAATTCTCGATGAAGACGCCGAAAAGTTCATCAAGGTTTCCGACGTTCTTTCCTACATCCAGAACAAGCTCAACAAGTAATCCCTTTGGATTTTTCAAGCAGCCCGTTCGTTAAGCTTCTCTTTCGAAGACGGCCTAACGAAAGGGCTGTTTTTCTATTTTTAGCCCTATGAGTGAAAATTCAGACGTATACCGGATTGCCCGTGCGGACGGCGGGGAAATCGTTTTAATCGGGACGGCGCACATTTCCCGAAAATCGAAGGAACTTGTCGCAGAGACGATTGCGTCGGAACATCCGGATTCCGTTTGCGTGGAATTGGATGCCGGGCGGCTCAAGTCGTTGGACAATCCGGACGGCTGGAAGCAAACCGACCTGCGAAAGATTGTGAAGGAACATCTGCTCGGGACGCTGGTGGCGAATCTGGTCCTCGGCTCTTACCAGAAACGGATGGGGATGCAGACCGGTGTGCGTCCGGGGGAAGAACTTTACGGGGCGGTCTTGGCGGCCCGTGCCGAAGGCATTCCCGTCGTACTCTCGGACAGGGACATCAAGGTGACGCTTCGCCGTACTTGGAGCCGGACTCCTTGGTATCGCAAGTTTTCCCTGGCGGCCGCATTGTTTGGCAGCCTTTTTGACAAGACGGAAGTGTGCGAAGAGGATTTGCGGCGGATCAAGGAACAGGATTCCCTGACGGCGATGATGCGGGAGTTCGGGGAATCGTTCCCGGAAGTGAAGAGCGTCCTCATCGATGAACGGGACATGTTCCTGGCGAGCCGTATCCGGAACGCCCCCGGGAAAAAGGTTCTCGCCGTCGTCGGAGCGGGGCACGTTGCGGGAATCCGGAACATCATCGAAAACGACTCCCCTCTGCCCAGTGAAGAATCCCTGTGCGAAGTCAATCCGCCGTCCAAATGGTTCAAGGTTTTGGGTTGGGCGGTGACGGCCGCCATCATCCTTTCGATTGCCTTCGTGGGGTATCGTTCCGGAGTGGAGAAGGCCGGGGAGTTGACGTTGAATTGGGCGATGCTCACGGGCGGCGGCGCGATGCTCGGGGCGATTGCCGCCGGGGCGCATCCTTTGGCGGTGTTGACCGCTCTGGTCGCGGCTCCCTTCACGGGCTTGACCCCTTTGATCGGCGTCGGTTTTTTGGTCGCCTTGGTGCAGGTTTACATGCGCCCTCCGCGGGTTTCGGAATTCGAAACGGTTTCCGAGGACATTTGGAAAGTTTCCCGGTGGTGGAAGAATCGCGTGACGCGCGTCATCCTCTGCTTCTTGCTTCCGGGGTTTCCCGCAATCATCGGGAAAATCATCGCCTTGGTGGGCATTTACAAGGCCTTCTGAAAACATCTTGCGCGGGCTTTCCCCTATGATGAAAATCACGGGGCGCGTTGCGTGGCCTTTTGCCTTGCGTTTTCGAATTTGCGGAACGCTCCGATTTTATATATTTGAAACGATGGCTTTGAGGGACATTTCAAAGGAGTTTTGCCATGAATCTTGAAAATTTGGACGTGCTTTCCCAGAAGATAGAATCGATGCTCGACGCTCTTCGCCGGTTGAAAAATGAAAAAGCCGAGTCGGACAAGGCTCTGGCTTCGAAAACTTCGGAAATCGCCGATTTGCAGGGGACATTAAACGAAAAGAACGTCGAAGTGGAAAATTTCAAGGCGCTTCTCGCCGAAAAGGATGCGGAACTCGAAAAGGTCAAGGCGGATTTGACGGCAAAAGAGGCGGAACTCGGCCAGTTGCAGTCGACCATTGTGGACATCCGCGCGGAACAGGAATCCTTGAAGGGCGCATTGGCGGAAAAGGATGCCAAAACGGCCGAACTCGAAGGCATGGTGAACGAACAGGGCGCGGAAATCCAAACCGCCCGGGAAAAGTTCCAGAACCTCCTTTCGACAATCGAAAACGAATTGGGCACGGAAATCCCCGTCCAAACGCCAGATGCCGACGCGGATAGCGTCACGCCGGAATCCGCCGAGCAGAATCCGCCGCAGGGAGGTTCGGCGCAAGTGGATTTTTTCGGCTAAGGTGGTTTGCAGCCACCGATACATTCGGCATCGGAATGAAGGATGGATGAAGCGATGGATTCTTCGGACAATTCCTTGCACACGGCCCGCGTGGAAATCGGGAATGACCGTTTCCAGATTCAGACGGACTTGACGGATGCGGAACTCTCCGCCATCGTCGCATACGTGAGCCAAAAAGTCCAGATGCACGTCCGCTCGGATGCGCGGATGGACATGCGCAAACAAATGCTCTTGATGGCGATGGACATCACTTCCGAGCTGTTCGACATGCGCCGCCGCCACGCCCGTTACAAGGAATATTTTCTCGAAAGCCAGAAGGAGGCAAAGATTCTCATCGAAATCCTCGACGGGGAATTGGCCAAGTTGCAGCCCCCGCAGACCGTGACAGAGAAATGACGTGATTGCGAGGGAAAAAAGACTTTTGCCTGTTGCTTATTCGGAAATTCCTGAATATATTGTAAATGGCATCCTTCGGTAGTTATGCCCGATCTAACAAGATTCAATCAGCTCCGAACTCTTTCTCCGATGTTTATGCCCGGTCTTCGACCTTGAAAAACTGACGAGAAAGGAGGGCTATTTTTTTCAAAAAGAGTAGCTTCGAGCGTATAGACCCGAATGGATGCCTTTTTTTGTATTCGTCGCTTGGAAAATTTTCACCCCAAAGGCCGGAAGCGAAAGCTTCCGGTCGTTTGTCTTTGACGTAAAATGGTTCGAATTGTTGGGGCTGTTATTTGTCAAAAATGCCGATAAGCTGCATGTACAGTTGTTCGGCGCAAGAATTGCAAAAAATGCATTCCACATTGCCGAGTACGTCTGTGAATGGGATGTTTTTAGATGCGAGGAAGGACAGCGTGGCGCCCGTCCCGACGTAACGATTTTTGCGTTAACGAGTTGATGCCACGGAATAATTTCCAAAATTTGGAGGGGAAGTTCCTTGGCGGCGGCAAGCGGACGTGGGACTTGCCGTTATTGCAAGGGAAGTCCGTTTTGGGCGGAGAGGAAAATCGACGTTGTAATGGTTACAACGAAAATTTTCTCACCAAAGACCCGTTTGGCGAAAAAGGGAATATCTTTCATTTGATTCACTTTCATCTGATGGAATTAGATATGAAAAAACATTTGCTTTCCCGTTTGGCCGCTTGGGGCGTGGCCTTTTCCGGCGCTTTGGCCGTTTTCCCTTCGGCGTCTTTTGCCGCGGACAGTACTCTCAGCGAATTGGCTGCCGCCCGGGGTCGGTTCGTCGGGTCCATATTGAATTCCGATTGGTTCAACAACGGTTTGGGGAGCGATGCCAATACTTATGAAGCCATTCACAAGGCCCAATTCAACATGGTCGTCGCCGAAAATGAAATGAAGTTCGACGCGACGGAGCCTTCTCGGGGGAACTTCAGCTTTACGAAGGGCGATAAGATGATGGCCTATGCGGCGGCGAACGGGATGCAGGTCCGCGGGCATGCGCTTGCGTGGCACAGCCAGACTCCGGCTTGGGTGCGGACTTTGGCGGAAAGCGTGCAAAGTTCCGGAGGGAGCGCGCGGGACACCTTGCTCAGCGTGTTGAAGACGCATATCGACAGCGTTGTCGGGCATTACAAGGGGCAAATCCGGGAATGGGACGTGGTGAACGAGGCGATAGACGACAATTCTCCGCACGGTTGGCGTTCTACGAATTCCGTTTGGTATGAATACATCGGGCGGGACTTTATCGATTCGGCTTTCGTCTGGGCGCATGCGGCGGATCCGGACGCCAAGCTGTATTACAACGATTATTCCTTGGAATGGGGGATGGGGAGCGGCTCCAAGGCGCAGTTCGCCTACGATTCCATTGCCGTTCGCTTGAAAGACGCGGGAATCTACATTACGGGAATCGGATCTCAGACGCATATCCAAAATACGCATACGAGTACGCCGGCGAATCTCCGGACTTTTGCTTCGAAGCTCAAGAGTCTGGGGTTGACGATGCAGATTACGGAACTCGACATCGGTTTTGCCGTGGGGACATCCATTTCCCAGTCGGATTATGAGGCGCAGGGGCATCTTTATCGCCAATTTATGGATGTCTTCCTCGAATCCGACAATATGGAGGCTTTCGTCATTTGGGGATTTTCCGACAAGTACAGCTGGCTCAAGGATCAGAACAAGTACAACGGGCTTATTTTCGATTCAAGCTTTGCCAAGAAGCCCGCTTACGACAGCTTGGTCGCTTCGCTGCAAGCGCATGACGCTTCGACGGTGACGGCGGCCGGCAGCGTGAATCCCGTGGATTGGGAGGGCGGCGCGACGACGTTCGGGAACGGCACTTATGTAATCGTGGACTATTCCGTCGCCGGTTCGGAATCGGTCGGCAGCTGGAGCGTCGACGCCAATGCGACCTTTGCCGCAGCCACTTTCTCGAATGCGGCTTTGGACGGAATGTCCGGCTACGTGGACGTTCCGCTCGCGGGTTGCGAGCAAAGCGACTGCGGCTACCAACATGCGATTTACACCCTTCCTGAGGATGCCGTGTCGAAGGGCGTGCTTTCCAAATGCGAAAATTTGATTATCACGATGCGCGGCAAGACGGAACTCAACTATGTGAACGTGGGAGTGAATTCTCCTTGGTTCAGCTTGCAATACGGGCGCGCCGCCAGCTTGGACGCTTGGAGTGAAACGACCGTCGACTTGCAGGCGGTGCGCGATTCTTCCGCTGCGCCGACGCAGTTGACGTTCAACAGCGACAACTCCGGAGTTTACGTGGCGAAAATCGAAGCGGTCGGTTGCCCGGATGATTTGTCGCCCATCCGCACGGTTTCGAGGGGCTCGGCGGCGGGACTTCGCGTGAGCGGAAAGACCCTTTACGTCGATGGTTCTTCGGCCGCGCACGTTGAACTGTTCGATGTCCGGGGGCGGTCCGTTTTCCGCGCGAAGAACGTGAAAGGCTCTGTTTCGCTGAAGAGCTTGGATGCTGGTTTGTACGTGGCGCGTGTGACGACCGGCGTGCAAACTTTGCAAATGAAGGTTGTTGTCGGGAATTAGAGGAGTTTGCCTTGTGAGGCGCTTCTGTCCATAATTGTCAAACGAGCTGCCGGATGCAGCTCGTTTTCTTTGTCGCCGTTTGGCGATGGCGTTCCATATCCTCCCGGATATGGAATTCAATCCAGAAATTGGTAAACGGTTTCCCCTTTTTGCGACATCCCGTATTTTGTGCGCGCGAGGGTCTCGAGGTAGAAGGAATCTGTCAAAAGCCGATGGGATTCGTCTTCACGGAGTTTCAAAACCTCTTTTAAGGAGTCCGCTTCTTTTTCAAGCTGGGAAATTTGCCGTTTGACCCGGCGCTGATTCTGTACTCCGCTGTCACCAAAGACAAAAGACCATAAAAAGATGGCGCTGAGCGCAATCAAGATGATGACGGCGATTTGTTTGAAATGTTCGGCGAGTTTCAAGGAATCACTCCATTGCTGAAAAGTGGAAGAAAACCCCGTCTTGGGCGTGGACCAGTCCCGCAATTTCAAGCTCTGTCAATATAGCTAAAACTTTTGGGAGAGGATGCTTCGCCTTTTGGCAAATGGCGTCCAAGGCGAAGGAAAATCCGGAGCACTCTTTATAGAGGCGAAGGCTCTCTTCGGACAGTCGGATTCCCGTTTTGAGTGCGTCTGACGGGACGGTGTCCGCCATTCGTTTGGCACCGCAAAAATCGGCGAAGTTTTGAAAATCCCAGACGGCGTCGGCTTCTCGCCGCGCGATGTAACGGTTCGGCCCTTGGGAAGTCTCGGCAAGCGGACTCCCGGGGATGCACAGAAGCTTTCGATGAAATTTCTTGGCGAACTCGGCGGTGATTGTCCCACCCCCGGACAGTTTGCTTTCGATTAGCGTCGTACTTTTGCAAAGTCCGGCGATGATGCGGTTTCTTTCGGGGAACATGAATTTGAGGGGAGCGGTCTTCCCCGGATATTCGGAAAGGATGGCTCCGCCGGAATTCAAAATGTCCCTGGCGACTTTTCTCCGTGAACCGCCGATTTCCGTTTCGATTCCCTGGGCGATGACCGCCACTGTCGGGATGCCGAATCGGATTGCGGCTGCGTGACAGAAACTGTCGACTCCCTGGGCGAGGCCGGAGACCAGGACTGCGTCTGTTCCCGTCAAATTTTTCACAAGCCTTTGACAAATTTCTTCAGCGGCTGCGCTGGGGCGGCGCGTCCCGACCATGGCTATCCAAGAACGCCCGGAATCGGGCAAAGTCCCTCGGCAATAAAGAACTTTCGGCGGACGGGATGTTTCGGACAGAGGTCCGGGGAAATCCTCCGCTTTGATTGGCCGGACTGGGAAATTGCTAATTTGATTTTCCATGAAAAGCTCCTTTGGCGATTTGGTTCATCTGATGAAGAGGCTCCGTTCCGCGGACGGATGCCCGTGGGACAAGGCGCAGACGACGCAGAGCCTTCTTCCTTATTTGATTGAAGAGGTTTCGGAGTTCATCGATGCCGCCCAAGCGGGGGAAAAGGCTCATATGTGCGAAGAACTCGGCGACGTGCTGTTTCAAGTCGTCTTCCACTCCCGAATCGCCGAAGAAAATGGGGATTTTGACATAGACGATGTGACGGACGCCATTTGTTCCAAAATGCGCAGGCGACACCCGCACGTATTCGGGGCTTTGGCTGCGAAGGATGCGGAAGAGGTTTCCCGCAGATGGGAGGAAATCAAGGCTTCGGAAAATCGGGCTTTCGGGGACAGGATGCCGTCGGCGATGGACAAAGTTCCGCGCAGCATGCCGACTCTTTCCCGTGCCCAGGATATGGGGCGCAGGGCGGCGAAAGTCGGCTTCGACTGGAGTTCCTCCGAGCCTGTTCTTGACAAGGTCCATGAGGAATTCGGCGAATTCCTGGCGGAGTGTCGCAAGGATACTCCGGACGTGCCGAACAAGTGCCGAATGGAAGAGGAGTTCGGGGACTTGCTCTTTACGCTTTGCCATTTGGCGCGGCATTTCGGGCTGAATGCGGAAACGGCTCTTGTCCGGGCGACGAACAAGTTCGACAGGCGTTATCGCGAAATGGAACGTCTGGCGGCGGAAGGTCACCCCAAAAAATCCCTGCGGGAGCTCGCCCCGGAGGAATGGCTCGCCTTGTGGGGCGAAGCGAAGTCCCGAATCAGTCAAAAATCAGATTGTTGACGAAAAGACCTACGAAAAATACGAGCAGGTAGCCGTACCAGAGGATCGTCAGCGGATAATTCAATATGCGCTTGGATTTGCTGCTGACGGATTTGTTCTTTTCTGCAATGCGAACCAAGTTCCGCCGGAAGTAGTGGGCGGTCCCGACGGTTCCGGCGAGGCTCGCCAAAATCAGAAGGATGGTTGAAAGCATGGGAAAAAGATAGTTATTTCCCCGACTTTTGCCGAGTATTGCCCTTCGGATGCTTTTTCTTTGCCCGAAAGTCCGCCCTTGGCCGGGTTCTTCGGTTGCCTGTTCGCCTAAAATTTTCTCTATTTGGGATGATTGACGGCTCGTTGATGTGAACGAACCATTCTTTTATGAGGTGTATTTGGATAACCGGGAAAGATTGAATTCCCTCATTTCGGCGGCTTGCGCGGCAGCCGGAGTGGAGCTTGTGGAATTTGACAAATTCAAGGCCGGAAGACGCGACATCCTTCGCGTCTATGTCGATAAGGCGGAAGGTGTCGATGTGGAGGATTGTGCGGAGGTCAGCCGCCGTCTTTCGGATGAACTCGATGCCGACGAATCCCTCGTGACGGGGACTTACACTCTCGAAGTTTCGTCTCCGGGGGTAGACCGTCCCCTCAAGTCCACCCGGGATTTTGAACGGAACTTGAAACGGTCTTTGCGCGTGACGCGGGCGTCCGGGAAGCCGCTTACGGGAATTCTTGTGGCGGTGGATGAACAGAATCTGGACCTGTCGGTTAAAGGTGTCGCGGATGTCGTCCGGATTCCCCGGTCGGAAATCCTCTCCGCCAAAGTGGAAGTTCAATTCTAAAATAAAAGGCTCTTATGACAAAGAATACGGAACCCAAAATCAACTTGCTGGATGCGTTGAAGTCGGTCGTTGAAACGAAGAACATTGACAACTCCATCGTGGAAGGTGCGCTCAAGGATGCGCTCATCAATGCCGCCCGCAAGTATTTGAATATCGACAAGCACTTCGACGTGAACATCGACGACGAGACGAACGAAATCTCGATTGCCCTGGTCGTCGATATTGTCGATGATTATCCGGATTACGATCCGTCGCTTCCCGCCGAAGCCGTCCAAGAAATGGACGAGCATTATATGCTGGTGGAACAAGCCAGGGACTTGAACCCCGACGTGCAACCGGGCGACCATCTCGAAATGGAACTTCCCGTCTCCGCCTTCGGCCGTCAAGCCATCCAGACGGCGAAGCAACTTTTGATCCAGCGTCTTCGGGACGAGGAACGCCGCAAGGTCGTCGCCACGTATCGGGAACGCATCGGGACGATTGTCAACGGCGAAGTCCTCCGGATTGAAAAGCGCAACGCAATCGTTTCCATCGGCCGGCAGACGGAAGCCGTCCTTCCCTTCGACCAGCAGTTGCCGAAGGAACGGTTCCAACAGGGCGGTTCGGTCAAGGCTGTTATTTGGAAGGTGGAGGAGAACGCGAAGAAGGGCACTCCGCAGGTGATTCTTTCCCGGACGGACGAAATGTTCCTTTACGAGTTGTTCCGCCAAGAGGTTCCCGAAATCTTTGACGGCTCCGTGGAAGTGCGCGGGGTTGTCCGCGCTCCGGGATATCGGGCGAAGATTTCCGTCGTCGCCAGGGATTCCCGCATCGACCCTGTCGGGGCTTGCGTCGGCATGAAGGGCGCTAGAGTTCAGGCGATTGTCCGTGAACTCGGCAACGAAAGAATCGACATCGTCCACTGGGATCCCGATTTGATCACGTTCATTCGGCATTCCCTCTCCCCCGCCAAAATCATCAAGAGCTTTGAAGTCCCGGGAACGGATCGGGTCGTCTTGGTCATTGCGGATGAAGACATGCAGCAGGCGATCGGGCGGAACGGGCAAAACATCAAATTGGCTTCGCGCTTGGTGCAACGGGATCTGGCGGTCTTCGGGGAAAATGAATGGTCTAGCAAGAGCGACGAGGACAAGCAGCGCATTTTGACTCCTCGGCCGAGCGAACTCGCCGCTGCGGAAAAAATTGGGGAAGAGGGTGGCGACGCGGCGGAAGACGAAGCTCTTGCCAGTGTCGAACCGACACCGGCGGTTGAAGATTCGCCTGTGGACGAGAAATCGGAAGAGGAAGGTTGATAGCCTTATTGGAGCAAAAGCATAGATGAGTAACGAAATCAAAATCACACCGGGCGAATGGGCCAAGAAGCATGGAGTCGATGCCAGTCGAGTCGTTTCCCTTCTGCATGAAAATGGCGTGCAAGTTTTGACTCCTTTTACGGATGTTCCCTTGGTGGCTTTTGCTTCAATCGAAGCCCAAGTGATGGAAGAAAAGGCGAAACTGGAAGCGCGCAAGGCGAAGGCCGCCGGTCTTCGCAAGAACTTGAAGAAGAACGCGCCGGAAGAGAAAGACGCTGAGCCGCGCCCTGCGGTTCAAGGGACGACATCCGCGTCATCGGGTCGTCGCACGATCACTTCCAAGTTCAAAGGGGGAAGCGTCAAGTTGACGAGATCCGCCTCGGCGAACCGCCCCGTTGCAAAACCCGCTGTGGAAAAGAGTGTTCCCGCGGCTCCCGCTCCGAAGCCAGTGGCTCCGAATCCCCCGGCGGCTGTGTCCGTGCCTTCAAAACCTTCGTCGAATCAAACGGCGGCTGCTCCGAGTCTTCCCGTTTCGGCGAAGACTCCCGAAGTTTCCCGGGAACAAGCTCCTGAGGCTGCGCCTCCGAGTCGTCCGGCCCCGGCTGTGCAACCTGCGACGCCCCCGGCGGCAAAGGCTCCGGCGAATCCGGCGCCTGTCGCGCCCGCCAGGCCATCCGTCGTCAAGGCGACTCCGGTCGGCGAACTTCGCCAGGTGGAGATGAAGGCCCAGGTCTTCAAACCGGACGCGGCGATTCTCGCCCGCATTGAAAAGTCCAAGCAACAGGCGGCAATGCATCGGCGGAATGGCGGTTCTGGCCAAGGTTACACGGGGCATTTCGGCCCTGGGGCCGGCAGCGGAAATTACCGCAGCGGCAACGGTGGACGCACAAGAAGCTCTTCGGGGACGGGAACCGGCACGCGTTCCTTCGGCGGAACGGCTCGGACGGGGCGTTTCCCCGGTCAGAACATGCAGGACGTCTTTGCCAATGCCCAGAACAATGCGGCGAACGGCAACCGTTTCGGTGCAAGCGGCAAGCCGGGGCAGACCCGTGGCGGCGGAAGCGCGGATCGTTTCAAGGGGAAGCGCGGCAAGAACGGTCGCGACGGCAAGGACAACCGCTTTGAACAGGGGGAACAGCAAGATGCCGTCCGGCAGAACGTTTCCCGCGTGATGGCCTCGCTGTCGAAGAATCCCGTCAAGAAGGTCTATCACAAGGACAAGAGTTCGGCGGACTCCGGCGAGCAGAAGAAAATCTTGAAGACTTCCGACTTCATCACGGTGGGGGAACTCGCCGGGATGATGGATCAGATGCCGGCTCGCGTCATTGCCAAGTGCATGGAAATGGGCATGATGGTGACTATCAATGCCAGATTGGATTTCGAAACGATTCAAGTGCTTGCGGACGAATTCGGGTATGAAGCCCAATTGATGGAAGAGTATGACGAAGACGTCTTGGGGGTCGAAGAAGAAAAGGCGGAAGACTTGGAACCGCGTCATCCTGTCGTGACCGTGATGGGGCACGTGGACCACGGAAAGACGTCCCTTCTCGATTGGATTCGCAAGACCCATGTCGTCTCTGGGGAATCGGGCGGCATTACGCAGCACATCGGTGCGTATGAAGTGACCACTTCCGTGGGGAAGGTGACCTTCCTCGATACGCCGGGGCACGAAGCCTTTAGCGCCATGCGCGCCAGAGGTTCCCAAGTGACGGATGTGATTGTATTGGTCGTCGCGGCGGATTCCATGGTGATGCCCCAGACGGTGGAGTCCATTGAACTCGCGAAACGCGAAAAAGTCCCGCTAGTCATCGCCATCACCAAGATGGACTTGCCGACAGCCAATCCGGACAAGATTCGTTCCCAGTTGGCGGACCGCGGCGTCGAAGTGGAGCAGTGGGGCGGAAGCGTCAGCTGCATCGAAGTCTCGGCGAGAACCGGGCAGGGAATGCCGCAGCTTTTGGAAACTTTGGCTTTGGAAGCCGAAGTCCTTGAACTCAAGGCCTCGAAAACGGCTCGCGCCCGCGGAGCGGTTGTCGAATCCAAGCTCGATGCGGGCAAGGGCTCCATGGCGACCATCTTGATCCAGAATGGGACTCTCCATGTGGGCGACCCGTTCGTTTGCGGAATTTATGCGGGGCGCGTCCGCGCCATGTTCGATGACCGTGGAAAACAGATGAAGCAGGCCGGGCCTTCCACTCCGTGTCAAGTCTTGGGCTTTGACGGTACGCCGCAGGCCGGTGACGAACTTGCCGTTGTCGAAGACGAGAAGACTGCGCGTGAAATCGCCTCCAAGCGTCGGATGGCCGCGCGCGAACGCGATTTGCGCGCCCGCAAATCCATCTCTCTCGAATCCACTTACGAAGGCGTCAAGAACGGCACTGTTTCGGAATTGAATTTGATTATCAAGGCGGACGTGGGTGGTTCTTCGGAAGCCATCGCCGCAAGCCTTGAGAAACTTTCGAACAGCGAAGTCAAGGTGAACATCATTCGCAAGGGCGTCGGCGCCATCACGGATTCCGACATCTTGCTCGCTTCGACGTCCCAAGCGGTGATTGTCGCCTTCCATTTGATGCCGTCGTTCTCCATCCGCGAAATGGCGCAGAAGGAAGGCGTCCAAATCAAGACTTACCGCGTCATTTACGAAATCATCGACGATATCAAGAATACGGTGGAAGGGCTTCTCAAGCCGACGACTCGCGAGGAACTCACGGGCGAAGCGGAAATCCGCCAAGTGTTCCGGATCCCGAAGGTCGGCCTTATCGCAGGCTGCATGGTGACGGACGGCGAAGTGGACCGCAACAGCCGTGTGCACGTTTACCGCAACGGCGTCGAATTGGGTACGACTGTCGTCCAATCCCTCAAACGCCACAAGGACGACGTGAAGTCCGTCGCGCGCGGCTTTGAATGCGGCATCGGCCTGAAGGGCTACGACAACTTGGAAGAGGGCGATACGCTGATGTTCTTCAAGGAAGTCACCGTGGCGCGGACTTTGGCCGACGTCGCCCGCGATGAAGCTGCCGCCAAGGCTCTCGCCGATGCGAAGAAAGCCGCCGAAGGAAAAAAGGAGAACGCTTGATGCCCCGCGGTTCCCGAAGACAGTTTCCGCGGACGGTTCGTTTGGACGAACAGTTTCGCGAAGAAATCAGCAAGCTTCTGGTGAAGGGGCTGAAGGATCCGCGGATTGGATTCGTGACCATCAGTCGGGTGGAAATTTCAAACGACTTGAGCTTTGCCAAGGTCTTCATTTCCGTCCTCGGCTCGGATCGCGAAAAGGCGGCGTCCCTCATCGGGCTTCGCAATTCCGCGGGATTCATCCGCTCTTACCTGGGCAAGGCTCTCAAGATTCGCAAGACTCCCCAGTTGAACTTCCTCTTGGACGAGAGCTTGGATTATGCGTCGCATATCGAAGAGATTCTTGCCGAATTGAAGGAACGGGGTGAACTTTAGGCAGCCTCCTTCGGGATTGATTCTTTTGGACAAGCCGGAAGGCGTGACGTCTTGCAACGCCCTTTTCCCCATTCGCAAAATCTTCCAGACGCGAAGGGTGGGGCATGCGGGCTCCTTGGACATGCGGGCTTCCGGATTGATTGTCGCTGCTGTCGGCAGGGCGACGCGCCTTCTCCCTTTTGTGGAAGCGGGGGAAAAGTCCTATGTGTTCAACGCCCATTTCGGCTATTCCACGAGGACGGACGAATGGGACGGGGAACTGCTTGAGCAGGACTTCGCCTTGGGGACCATTTCCGAAACGGACGTGCAAAACGTCGTTCCCCGATTCTTGGGGAAGATTCGCCAAGTCCCGCCGGATTTCAGTGCAGTCAAGCTGAACGGGAAGCGGGCTTCCGATTTGAAACGGAAGGGGCGTCACGTGGAACTTTCCGCGCGGGAAATTTTCATCCGGGATTTGCGCGTGGAAGGCCTTGCGGAACTCCCCGGGAATGCGACGGGAACAGCCCGGGCTTCGTATCGATTCTCCTGTACTTGTTCGAAGGGGACTTATATCCGCGCCTTGGTGCGCGACATGGCGAAAGCTCTGGGCACTTTCGGGGCTGTTTCAGGAATCCGTCGGACGCGAATCGGGCATTTGGATGTGGCGGATGCGGTGAAACCGGAGAATTTGGGCGAAAGTTCCCTGTTGAAGCCACAGGATTGCATGGGTTTTCCCGTCGTCGAAGTGACGGATCGACAGGTGGAAGCTTTGAAGAACGGCCGCTCCGTGACTTGGAACGGAGATATCCCCGAATCGCCGGAATCGGTGGTGGGGCGGGAAAACGTTCTCTTGGCGGTGGGTAAGGATGGACTCGCCAAGGCGGGCTGTTCTTGGGAAAGCGGCAGGCTGGTTCCCAAATTTTACCTGGGGAGCGAAGATGGCTGATGTGCAACGGGCGGTGACGGTGGGCAATTTCGACGGTTGTCATCTCGGTCATCAGGAAATTTTCCAGATTCTCCGCAACGAGGCGAAAGCGCGGAATCTTTTGCCGACGGTGGTTTCGTTTGAACCGCACACGCGTCACGTGCTGGGCATTCCCGGACATCCTCCGCTTCTCACGACGACGGAGGAAAAGGCCGCCTTCGTGAAGTCCCTGGGGCTGGATTTTGTCGTGCTGCCCTTTTCCCGGAACGTCGCGGCGGAGCCTTACCAGAAATTCTTGAAAGAGGAAATCTTGGGGAAGTTGTCGGCGAAGTTCCTGGTCTTGGGGCACGACCACCGTTTCGGGGCGGCGGGCAAGGGCAGCTTTGACGCCATTCTTTCCGCATTCCCGGAAATCTCCGCCATCCAGGTCTCTGCGAAGTACAAGGACGGCGAAATTTTGAATTCTTCGCGGATTCGGGATGCCTTGGAAAAGGGCGCGGTCGATCGGGCGACGACTTTTTTGGGGCGGCCTTACCGTATGCACGGGATTGTCGTTTCCGGGAAACGCCTCGGCCGCACGATTGGATTCCCGACGGCGAATGTACAAACGGGAATGTTCAAGCTCCTTCCCAAATTCGGCTCTTATGTCGCCGTGGCGCGGCTTCAAGACGGTTCGGCGCATCGGTCTGTCGTCAATGTCGGGCTTCAACCGTCCATCGGAAATCTGCCGCTTGCCGTGGAAGCCCACATCTTGGATTTTGACGGGGATATTTACGGGCAGAAAATCGACCTGGACCTTCTCGCGTTCATCCGGGCGGAACAGAAGTTCGCCTCTCTCGATGCGCTCAAATGGCAAATCGGCATGGATGCGGATTTTGCCCGAAATTATTGACGGCTCTCGCACAACGAACGGAACGTGAGCTGCGTCACAATTCGTAGTCGTTTCTAGAAGGGCTTTCCTTGAATTTGGAAAAATTTCCCGTTCGAGGGGAATCCTTCTGCGGACGGCGTTTTGCAGATTTTTGTATTTTGTGTATTTTCTTTTGAAAGATGAATTTTGATGTGAAAAGTTTTTGACAGGTGGCCAATGGGCGAAGTGGACGAAAATATCGATTATGCCAAGTGGAAGCGCGTCGTGACCACGACTCAGCTCATTTTGATGGGGTTGATTTTCGTCATCGAAGCGTTGAACAACGCCATCCTTTATGTCACGCGCTCGCAGGGATACGGCCCCGAGACGATTGTCGAGAAGCTCCTTCGCTATTTTGTATTGACGACGGCTGTCAATTTGGCGGCTTTTTTCGCGGGACAGTGGTTGGTGCGGCGGACGTCCAACGTGGACGTGCAAAAAGTAGTCCTGGTGATGGCGACCGAATTGATTTGTACGAATGTCGCCTTTTCCCATTACCAGTTTTCGATAGCCTTTGCGATGTTTTTAATTCCCAACTTGCTCTGCATTCTTTATGAAGACGTGAAGTTGCTCAATGGGACGTTTGTCGTCAGCTTGGCGGGGCTTTCCGTCGCGGGGCTTGCAAGGTCATTGGATGCGGAATACAACCAGTACGCCATTCCGGAAGTCGTCATTGCGGCGGCCATTCTCCTCGGCGGTTATTTGATTTTGAAAATCGTCCTGCAAACATTGAAAGAGCACAGCCGGGAACTTCGGATAGCCCAAGCGGAAGTGACGGAAATTCGGCGGAAGGAGGAAATGGCGAAGGTCACCATTCGCATCATGGACACTCTCGCGCAGACGATAGACGCCAAGGACAAATATACGAACGGGCATTCGTTCCGCGTCTCCGTTTATTCGACGCGTCTTGCCAAAGCTTTGGGGTACAGCGACAAGGATGTGGAAATCTTGCGTTGCGATGCGTTGCTTCACGATATTGGGAAAATAGGCGTGCCGGATTCCATCTTGAACAACCCCGGAAAGCTGAGCCCGATCGAATTTGACGTCATCAAGTCGCATGCGGCCATCGGGGCGGAGATTCTCAAGGACTTGGCCATTTTGCCATACGCTTCGGAAGTTGCCGGCGAACATCATGAACGGTATGATGGGAAAGGCTACCCGAAAGGGAAACGCGGCGAGGAGATAGCCCCGTTTGCAAGAATCGTCTCCATTGCCGACGCTTACGACGCGATGAATTCCGATCGCATTTATCGCAAGGCTTTGTCCCGGGAGGTGATTCGCGAGCAATTAGTCAAGGGACGTGGGACTCAGTTCGACCCGAAATTCTTGGACGCTTTTCTGAAACTTTTTGACGAGGGAAAATTGGATGTCACCCAGGAAAATCCCACGTTCAATTTGGCGTTTGCCAATCGAACGGTTTCAAATGACATTGCGCTATTCGTGGAGAGCTTGCAGCAAGGGCAAAATGTTTCCGGAGCTTTTTCCCTTTCGATTGAGGGGTTTCGGCAAATTTTCGCCTATACGAAACAGCTTGAACGGCGCTACAAAAGTTCCTTTGAACTGATCGTGATTTCTGCGGAAAAGTCTGCGGAGGCGATTCTTTCTGAAAATGATGAACGGCGCTTTTCCGACGCGATTGAAATCGCCATTCGCAAGAATATCCGGATGGTGGACGTCTACGCCCGATTCTCGAATCGTTTGCATCTAGTCCTTTTGACGAATGCGGGCGAGAACAATGTCGATATGATCATTCGGCGGATTACTTTCGATTACGGCAAACAGGATCCGTCGGGGAAGTTCCGGCTGAAGTATGAATTCCAGAAGAGGAAGCGCGGGCTAGATGGGGGAGGTCAATCCCCGTCGATGCAGCGGACGGAATAGCCGTTTCCCGGATTCGGCGCCAGTTCGCGGACCATATTGTCGCCCATGCGTCCGAGCACCCAAATCCAGATGGTCGCGTTGCGGCCGTTTTGAGAGCTCCAGAATGCCGTGTACTCCCCCATTTCCACATAGCGGTGACCGCGTCCGACGACTTCGCGCCTTCCCGATCCGAACGCCGTGAAACCGTAGTCGTCCGTTCCGCCGCCGCCTTGCCAACCGGACTTCGCTTTCAACTTGGATGCGAAGGCTTCGCATTTTTGGACGCCGTCGTAGCAACCCGTGAGACCTGTCAGCATATCCTGCCATTCCCTGTCGCGCGGCAGGTGGAAACCTTTGGGGCAAGCCTTTCTCGCGCCTTCGAGCGAATAGAGGCGGCCGCTGCGGTTGCAGTAAATGTCCTTGTCGTCGTAGCACCAGGATTCGCCGGGGATGTTGTAGTTCATGTTCTGGGCAATCCAAGTGCGGCCGTCAATCTTGATGGTGCGGTAGGTCTGCCCGTCGCGCTTGTCCGTGATTGCGCCCGAATTCCGCTTGACTTCGGCGAAGTGTTCCTGTTCCTCGATGCGGAATTCCGCCATTTTTTCGCGTTGCCTTTGTTCCGATTTTTCGCGGTTCTTTTGCCACCACTTTTGGGCTTCCGGATTTTTGAACTTGACTTTCAAATTCCGCAGCGCATAGACTTCATCCCCGCAGGCGATGTCGACTCCCTTGATGTCCGTAATCAGTTCTTCCTTGCCGAACTTCTGCGGCCCGAGGACGTAAGAAATCCAAGCTTCGCGTGTCTTGTTGCAAAGCCCGTAGAAGCGCTTGTTCTCTATCGTGTCCGCCGGGACTTTCATTTCGCCAGAAACGGCAAAGTCGAAGTTCCCGCCTTTTACGGCAAAAGAAACGGGCTGCTTTTCCCCGAAGTATTCGTAGGTGAAGAATCGGACTTGCCCGACGATGGGCGCGCTTTCGTATTCGCCGCGTCCTTCCGCATGGAATATCGCGTCCCACGATTTGGGCGGAGTGGCCAAGAGTTCCGCCGTGACGGCGCAGAAAACAATGCCGAAAATTTTGAAGGGGTGCATTTAAAAATCCTTTTGGAGCAGCGAGGCCGCTTCCTTTGCAAAGTAAGTCCAAATCATTTTTGCCCCGGCGCGCTTGATGCCGAGCAAGCTTTCCAGGATGGCGCGGTCGCGGTCGAGCCAACCGTTTTCAAAGGCGGCCGAAAGCATGGCGTATTCCCCGCTCACTTGGTAAGCGGCAACGGGAACTTCCGAAAAGTCGGCGACTTCGCGGAGAACGTCCAGGTAATACCCGGCGGGCTTCACCATGACGATGTCCGCCCCTTCGTCAATGTCCATGGCGACTTCCAAAAGAGCCTCTTTGCGGTTCGCCGGATCCATTTGATAGGTCTTCTTGTCGCCAGCCTTGGGGGCGGATTCGAGTGCGTCGCGGAACGGCCCGTAAAATGCCGAAGCGTATTTGGCACTGTATGCCATGATGGAAGTTTCGGTGAATCCTTTGCCGTCGAGGGCTTCTCGAATGGCTCCGATGCGGCCGTCCATCATATCGGAGGGGCAGACGAAATCCGCTCCCGCTTGGGCGTGACAGATTGCCATTTGGCAGAGGATTTCGACCGTTTCGTCGTTCAAGATTTTTCCGTCCGGGGAGACGATGCCGTCATGCCCGTCGCTGTTGAAAGGGTCCAAGGCGACATCCGTCATCACGACGACGTTCGGGAACTTTTCCTTGACTTTCCGGACACAGGTCGGGATGAGTCCGTCCGGGTTTCGGCTCTCTTTGGCCGTGCGATCCTTCTTGTTCTCTGCGATTGAAGGGAACGGGGCGATTGCCTTGACTCCGAGGGAGAGGCATTCTTCAACTTCTTTCAAAAGAATGTCGACCGTTTTGCGGGTGATGCCCGGCATGGACGGGATGGGCTCTTCTTTTTGCGAGCCTTCCATGATGAACACGGGATAGACGAAATCACCTGCGGAGAGGGAGGTTTCCCGTACCAAGTCGCGAACCGTGGCACTCTTGCGGTTGCGGCGCGGGCGGCGGGGCAAGTTCAAAAACGAATTTTCCATAAGAACCTCTAGCGCATTTTCCCGGAGCGGAGAACGTCCATCATGTCGAACGGGCGGCCGTTCCCCTTGGACAATTCATCTGCCAAAAAATTCACGGCGTCGACAGAACCTTCTGCGTAAATCTTGCGGCCGCAAACGTTGTGCCGGAATTCAAAATGAACGGTTCCGTCTGCGCTGTCCAAGGAATATGTGTGGAAGGCGTGCCCCGAAAGATATTCTGTGGGGACTCCCATGCGCTCCATGGATTCCTTGTCGTTCCGGATTTTTTCAATCCGGCTTTCGTCGAAATCGAGTCCCATGCTTTCGAAGGACTTGGCGACGGCCTTCGCCGTTCCGCTCGTGTCCGCCTTGGTCTTCTGGTGGCTTTCCACGATGGACAGTTTGTATCCGTCGAATGCGGTGGGGAACGTTTGGGAAAGCCATTCGATCATCGCTTGGAAGGCGACGATTTGCTTGGCCATGTTCGGTGCAATGACGCTCGGGTGGTTGGCGTCATTCACTAATCGGAGGAGCGTTTCGCGGTCGCCGCCGGTCGTTCCCATCACGAAGGGAATCTTGTGGGAGACGTAAAAGCGGGCGTTGTCGTTCACGGCACTCGGATGTGTAAAATCGACGGCTATCAGTCCCGGGTGGGCGGCGAGGACGTCACCGATGCGGGCGTCCCTGTCGGAGGGCTTTAAGAGCTGAATCGTCTTTCCGGCGACTTCGGATTCCTTTTCCACGATTTGCTCCCCCGTCAACGAGAACGGGACCAAATCCAATCCTCGTTCGACGCAAGTTTCGGCGACAATCCGCCCCATATTGCCGGGGATGCCGTTCACCATTACGAATTTCGACACGGAACACTCCTTTTCAACGAATGCTTGGTTTCGGGCGCAAAGATAGAAAAAGTCCCGAAAGGGATGTCCCGTTCAAACAGTCGCTATCCCCAATTGACGACTTTGTCGCCGTTCCCGTCAGACTTGATTCCGCACAGGATGAGGATGAAGTCGACTAGGGTGAAGACTCCGATGGCGATGGGGCAGAGGGTGGCTGAGAAAAGGACGAATATCGGATTGACGATGGCCAAGGCCAAGGACAACAGGGGAAGAATCCACAAGGCCAACGTCAATAATCCTTGCCCGACGTTCCCCAAGTAAAAATTGTGGATGCCGAGCCACCCGAAAAAAAAGCAGAGGATGGCGGCGGCCGCCCGGCTCTTTTCCGAAACTCCGTCAGAGTCGGAAATGTTTTCGGCGGATTCCGCAAGGACAATCGAGGATTTCTTTATCGGGAGAATCAGGGTCTCGCCGGATTCGGACAAGAACGCGTCCACCACATCTCCGACTTTCGGGGTGAATTCCAAGGAGGCTCTTTCGGCGGTGAAAAATTTCCCGTCGTCTTCTTCGTTCGATAGATAAACCTTCTCGCTGTCGACTTTGATAATGTGTGCTTTCATATGCGTTATGATAGAAATTGTCCCGGGAGTCTGTCAAGAAGACAATGTCGTGTTCATGCTGCCGGTGCGGAATCCCTGCAAGTCGAAAGTGATGAAGGTGAATCCCAGCTCTTTGAAAACGCCGAGAAGCTTTTCGCGACACGTCAAAATGCGCGGGAACTCTTGCGGCAAAACTTCAATGCGCGCCATCAGGGTCTTGTTGGATTCGTGGAGGCGGACGCGCACCTGGGAAAACCCCTCGTCGACCAGGAACTGCTCCCCGTCTCCGACCATCTTCAAACGCTCTTCCGTGATTTCTTCGCCGTAGACGAATCGGGACGCGAGGCAGGCGAACGAAGGCTTTTTCCACGTCGAAAGTCCGAGTTCTTTCGAAAGCAGGCGGATATCGTTCTTGTTCAATGCCGCATGGCGGAGAGGGCTTTTCACTCCGAGTTCTGCAACCGCCTTGAGTCCAGGCCTGTAATCGCCGTTGTCGTCCGTGTTGCTGCCCTCGCAGACGGCGTTCAAGTCCAGCTCTTCGGCGATTCTTTGAATTTGTTCGAATAACCCGTGCTTGCAAAGGTAACAGCGATTTTTGGGATTGTGCGCAAATCCGGGAATCTTCAATTCTTCGAAACGGCAGACGACTTGAGTGATGCCTTCCTTTTGGCAAAATTCGGCAGTTTCCTTGAATTCGCGTTCCGGGAACGAAGCGGATTTCGACGTGACTGCGACAGCCTTGTCCCCCAGGACATCATGCGAGACTTTCAACAGGAAGGTGGAATCGACTCCGCCGGAAAAGGCGACGGCGACGCTTCCCAATTCTTTCAGGTAAGCTTTCAAGGTTTCCCATTTTTGATGCAAGGCGTCCATTGCTTCCTTTAAAATTTGGCGTTTGAACGGGCCGCGTCGAAAACGTCCCGGAACGGGACCCGGCTCTTTTCGGCTGCCGCGCGAACGCTTTCGAATTCGGGCTTGTATTTGACGACTTCCCCCATTTCGCACTTTTTGACGGTGACGTTTCCGAAGGGAGTCTCCACTTCGGCGAAGCTGCGTTCCATGCAATTGCGGACGACGGGAATCCGGCGAAGTCCAATTGTCGTCGTGTTGCGGAAAATGGACCGTTCCACTTTGGGGAGATTTTCGCCGTCGACAATGGCGCGGAGCAAAACGCCCGGGCGATTTTTCTTCATTTGGCACGGGATGAAATGGACGTCGCGCGCGCCATCTTCCAAAATTTTGTCCATGGCGAGCCCCAATTCTTCCGGGCTTGAATCGTCGATGCTGCACTCGAGGATGTAGACGTTCAAGTCGTTCGGGGAGTTTCCCTGTTCACGGACTTCTTCGATGAATTCCGCCGAGAGGAAGTTCGCCCTGCCGAAATCGCGTTTGCCAAGGCCCGTCCCCGATTTCAGAATCTTGTAGTTGGACGGCAACTCTTCTTGCGTGCGGAGTGCGGCGACAATTGCAATTCCCGTCGGAGTCACCATCTCGCCTTGGGTTCCCGTCCGGTGAAGCGCGATGCCGAAAGCTTCCGCAATCCTTGAAACGGCGGGAACGGGGACGGGGAGCTTCCCGTGCTGCGTCATGACGAATCCGGAACCTTCGCAAAGTCCCGTGACGACGCAGCGGGCCACTCCCAAATCGTCGGCGAGAACCGCCACCGAGACGATGTCGACGATGGAATCGACAGCCCCGACTTCATGGAAATGTGCTTGGGATTTCTCCACGCCGTGAGCCTTCGCTTCGGCTTCTGCGATGATTTCAAAAATCCGGTGGGCAATTCTACGCGCGTTTTCCGTCAAGTTCCCTCGGTCGATGATTTCCAGGACTTCCGAAAGGTGTCGATGTTCGTGGTGGTGATAACCTTCGGCGTGTTCCGCATAACCTTCTTCGCGGGAGGGCGTCTCGTCTGCGGAATGTCCGTGCACGTGAACTTCGAAGCGGGTTCCGGCGATGCTGTAGCTCGAGGACTTTTTGACGTGGACGTGGCAGTCTTCTAGCCCGAGACTTTCGATGGCCGCGCGGAGCTTTTCTTCGTTTCCGCCGAGTTCGAGAAGCGCGCCCACCGCCATGTCGCCGCTGATGCCGCAAGATGCGTCCAAATAGAGAATTTTGTCTTTTGCGAGAATTTTATCGTTCATCATTTTTGTCCATTTGCCTTAAAATCCGGCAGGCGAAGACGGCCGCGCCAAAGCCGTTGTCGATGTTCACCACGGAAACTCCTTCCGCGCACGTGTTCAGCATCGTCAAAAGCGGAGCGATTCCGCGAAAGGAAGAGCCGTATCCCACGGAAGTCGGCACGGCGACGACGGGCGACTTGACTAGCCCCGCGATCACTCCGGCGAGCGCGCCCTCCATCCCGGCGACGGCGATGACCACGTCCGCCGAACGAATGTTTTCCAATTCCGCAAGAAGCCTGTGCAGCCCGGCGACGCCCACGTCGAAGAATCTTTCCACTTTCGCCCCGGCAAATTCCGCGACTTGCGCGGCCTCTTCCGCAATGGGCAGGTCTGCAGTCCCGGCACAGCATACGGCGATTTTCCCCGGCATGGCTTTGATTGCCTTGCTGCGCAGCGAAACGACTTGGGAGACGGGGTCGTATGAAGCGGGAATCCCGGTTGCCGTCAAATAATCGAATTGCTCCTGCGAACATTTGGATCCGAGCGCGTCCAACCCGTTCTTGCGGAACGCCTTGAAAATTTCCGACAGCTGTTCTTTCGACTTTCCCGGACAGAAAACGGTCTCGTCCAATCCCGTGCGCGCGCCTCGCGAAAGATCGATTTTTGCAAAGCCCAGGTTTTCGCATTTTTCTTGAAACGAAGCCTCTAGCATGGGACTAATATACAACTTGGAGTGAACTCCAAGGCAAGGAATTTTTTCTGTGAAATTGTCGGATCTTTGGGGACTTCCTTTATTCCGGGTGGGGGAGGTCTCCCCCTGGTTCAAGCCCGCGAGCGGTCTTTCTCCACCCCCTCTGCGGGCAGACAGGCTGCGCTCCAGAAGCTTTCGCCCGGAATTTTTTATTTTAGAAATATGAGGCCTTATATCGTTTGCCATATGATGTCCTCCATCGACGGCAGGATTGACTGCGCCATGACCGAAAAAATCGGAACGGACGACTATTACGAAGCTTTGGACAGTTTGCACTGCGACAGCACCTTGGAAGGTCGCGTCACGGTCGAAAGGCATTACGCGCTGCCGGGAAAATTCTCCGGTGAAAGGACTCCTGTCGAAAAGCCGTGTCGTTACAAGGCTGCCGAGGCGGGATTCCAAATCTTCATCGATACTCTCGGTACGCTTTCTTATCCGGAAAGCGATGAAAGACGCCTCTGCCTTCTGAGTGAAAAAGCTCCGGTCGCCTATCTGGATTACTTGAAGAGTCTCCGGATTTCATATATCGTCTGTGGCTCGGAACGCGTCGACTTGAAAAAGTCCATGGAAATCCTTTTCGATGAATTCGGCGTTAAGAGACTGGCGCTTGTCGGCGGAGGGCGCATTAACGGCGCATTCTTGTCCGAAGGGCTTGTCGATGAAATCAGTCTGATGGTCGCCCCCGGGATTGACGGCCGGGCGGGGGAGCCTTGTGTCTTCGACGGACTTCCGAACGGCGAGGAGCCTTTCAAATTGAAGCTCCTCGAATGTCGGGCGATGCCGCAAGGAACGATTTGGGCGAAATACGCCTTGGCTCGGGATCGTGATTAGGGGTTAGAGTCTGTGGTTGGTGGGAGTGAGGCTTACGCGAGGAAAAGGGCGTCAGCACGAACCGTGCAGCGGACACAGCCCGTGTCAAACTTGAGCGTGGCCTAACGGTCGTTGTTCTAAGCCGCTAAAGCGGCAAGAACATCGCCGTCATGCACAATGCGCCTATCGAGCGGACGAGTCCGCTCTCCCACAGCAAGCTGTGGAGGCGCAGTAGGCCATGGGGGTGGTTGAAGTCACCTTCGTTCCTTTATTCCGCACCCTTGTTCCCTTCGGTCACGAGGTGCTCCACAAAGGAAGGGGGAGGGTGGCCTTTCGCAACTCCGAACCCTCCCCCTATCTTGCCCCACGCCGGGTAGGCGCAGCTGGTCGTGCAAACGACAAAACGGTTCGTTTGACGGACTCAAGCTGCCCGTGCCAACGACAAAACGGTTTGCTTGGCGACCAACTGTCCGTTCTACGGACATAATCCTCCACGCTGCGGACATGTGTGTTTGCATACAAACTGGATAAATCAACCGATACAGCTCAATCGTCTCTTCAGTAAGGTCGCCACTTCGAAGAATCGTCCACCGTGTCGACTTGGTATCGCGAAGCCGGTCGACTGAAATCCGGGACTGCGGCATTTGAATCTTTAGAATCGGGCGCTTTTGAATTCGAAACGTCGGTTTTTGCCAGTTCGCTCTTTGAACTTTTCTCTTCGGGAACGTTCGGCTGCCATGGGGAATGTTCTTCTCGGGGTTTTCTTCCCTTGAAACGACGCGAAAAAAGCAGCCCAAGTTCAAAAAGCAGATAGGTCGGGACGCCGAGCATCAGTTGGCTCACGATGTCCGGCGGGGTCAAAAGAGCCGCTACAATCAAGACGAGGACGATGACGTAGGATCTTTTTCGGCAAACGGATTCATAGGACACGATTCCGGATCGGATCAGCAGGTAGGTGACGATGGGGAATTGGAACATGCCGCCGAAAGCCAGGGAGAGCCAAATGGCGAGGGAATAAATGTTTGAAATGCCGAAAACGGGTTGGACGGATTCGCTTGCGAAGCTCATCCCGAACTTCAACAGCAGGGGAAAGCAGAGCGAAAGGAAAAATGCCACGCCGGCGACGAATAAAAAACTCGAAGTGAGGGCGACCGACTTTAGCACGCGCCTTTCATTTTCATAAAGGGCGGGCAAGATGAATCGCCAAATTTGCCATGTCAAAAAGGGAAAGCAGCAGACGAAATCGAGCAGTGCCGCCAATTTGAGTTCGAGCAAAAAGACTTCCATCGGAGAAAAGTAATGCAAGACGACCGCGCCGCCTTGCATCAACCTTTGCGAGAAAAAGTCCAGGATGAACGGGGACAGGAGAAACGCCGGGATGATTCCGACGCCGAGTGCCACAAGGCAGCGGATGAGAGTCTTCCGCAGCGCCTGCAAATGCATGACGAGGGTTGCGTCCTTGTCTTCCTTGCTGGATGCCACGCGCGGTCAAGCCTTCGGTTCTTTTTCCTCCGCTTTCGCGGACGCTTCGCCGACCTTGTCCAAGGTCTTTTCCAAGTCTTGTGCTTCGCGCTCCAGGGATTCTTTGGCCTTTTTGTATTCGTATTTGGCCTTTCCCAAGGAGCGCGCCAGCTCCGGGATGCGCTTTCCGCCGAATAAAAGCAGCACGACGACGGCGATTAAAAGGATTTCTGGAATTCCCAGGGACATATTTCCTCCGATTAGATTTCAATGAGACGGTATTTCCTGTTTCCCATCTTGAGCGCGTCCATGGCTTCGAGCTGGTGCAAGCCTTCGCGGCTTTCGATGCGCTCCTTCAAGTCGTGGAGTTCGTTTGCCGGGAGTTTGTAAACCATGTCGATGGACGCCTGGTCGACGGCGACAATATCCGTCGAAGCCAAGATGCCGATGTCGCGAGCAGTCGGTTCCGCGGCGGAAACTCCCGCGCAGTCGCAGTCGACGGACATGCGGCGGAGCACGTTGATGAAGCACATCTTGCCCTTGAAGAAGTCGCACGTCGCCTTTGCGCTGTCCGCCATCGTCTCCATGAAAAGGGAACCGGAAGTTTTCCATCCGGCTTTTCCGCCCGCATCCATCTTTGTCGGGCCGCCTTTCACATATTCGTGAACCATCTTTTTGCCGAGACGTCCGCCCGCGCATCCAATCGCGATGTTCTTCATCGAGCCGCCGTAGCCGCCCATCGTGTGCCCTTTGAAGTGCGTGAGCACAATCATGGAGTCGTAGTTCAGCATGTGCTTTCCCACCGACATTTCCTTGAAGATTTTCCCGTCTTTCACCGGAATCATCGTTTCGCCGTCTTCGTCCATGATGTCGACCGGGCAAAATGTCCAACCGTTCACTTTCAAGGTTTCCCGATGCGATTCCGTAGTGTAGCGGTCGCCCTCATACCAGGTATTCGTTTCGACGATTGTGCTGCTCGGCACTTGGGCTTGGAATTTTTTCACCCATTCGCGCGGCAAAATATTCGGTCCGTTCTTTTCTCCGGTATGGAGCTTGATGGCCACTTTGCCGGAAATATTTCCGTTCACCTTTTGGTATAGCCGGATCAAAGTGTCCGCATCCAGATTTTTGGAAAAGTACACGTTTGAAACTTGGTTGGAAGAAACGCTTTTCTGCGCCGCTTCCGCGCTTTTAATTCCGATGCCTCCGAATAGGGCGCTGCCGACGACGACTCCCGCCGATGCTTTCAGAAAATCTCTTCTATCCATGATGATTCCTTTGGTTAAACCTCTACCAATTTATATTTCCTGTTTCCCATCTTGAGCGCGTCCATGGCTTCGAGCTGGTGCAAGCCTTCGCGGCTTTCGATGCGCTCCTTCAAGTCGTGGAGTTCGTTTGCCGGGAGTTTGTAAACCATGTCGATGGACGCCTGGTCGACGGCGACAATATCCGTCGAAGCCAAGATGCCGATGTCGCGAGCAGTCGGTTCCGCGGCGGAAACTCCCGCGCAGTCGCAGTCGACGGACATGCGGCGGAGCACGTTGATGAAGCACATCTTGCCCTTGAAGAAGTCGCACGTCGCCTTTGCGCTGTCCGCCATGAGTTCCATGAAGCGCGACCCCAGCACCCAGTCGCTACCGGGTTTTGTCACACCGTGAACCTCCTTCTTGCCGATTTGACCGCCTGCGCATCCGATGGCGATGTTCTTCATCGAACCGCCGTAGCCTCCCATCGCGTGCCCTTTGAAGTGCGTGAACACGACCATGGAGTCGTAGCCGAGCATATGCTTCCCCACGTGCAGTTCCTTCAAATGGCGTCCGCCTTTCACGGGAATGGGAACTTCTCCGTCCTCGTCCATGATGTCGACCGTGGTGAATTGGGTGAAGCCGTTTATTTCCAGGGCTTTCCGGTGGTCGGAAGTCGTGTACCGGCCGCCTTCATAAAGGGTGTTCGTCTCCACGATGGTGCTGTTCGGGATGGCGTTCAAAAGAGCCTTGTCCCATTCCCTCGGCAAGATGTTCGGCCCGTTCGGTTCGCCTGTGTGGAGCTTTATCGCGACCTTTCCCGAAATGTTCCGGTTGACTTTTCGATACAGCTTCAGTACGCCTTCGGCGGAAAGGTCCTTGGTGAAGTAGACGGTTGACGCGGACTTGTTGTCGCTGGATTTTTCCGGTGCGGCCTCGGCGACGCTGGAAAGTGCAGTCACGGTGACGGCGCCGACGGAGAGCTTTAAGAAATCACGACGGTTCATGAGTCCTCCTGTCAGGAATTCTCGGAAGAGGGGGAGAGTTTTCGCTCCCGCGTTATTTCCCTTTTTGAAGACCGGGAAAATATTCCCTTTGGGTCGGCGACAAGCAGACGGACTAGCCAAATGCAGAGACCGAGAGCGACTGCTGAAAAACCGAGGAAGGCGTCGTTCACCATATCCGGAATCGCCGGGGTGAAATATTCGCTGCGAAGTTCCGCATATTCAAAAGCGGCGTCGACTAGCCACATCAACGATGCGCCCCAATACAAAAAACAAAGAGTTGAAATTTTCCATTCGTCTTTGGGCGCACCGCGATACCAAAAAACCGTCGCAATCACTGCGGCAAACAGGGTAATCAGTAAAGTCATTTTGCACTCCCCTTTTCTTCAAGTGCGATCGTCCGATGCGTCTTTTCCCGCAGGCTTTGAATAGCGACGATTCCCAGCCAAACCGTCGTGATGAGAGCCGCCATCGAAACGCCCACCGTCGCCATTTCATGGAGCATCACTTGCGTCGACTCAGGGTCTTTTGCCGCCGTGAGAAACGGGGCGAAAGGCTCAATTTCACCATGCCAAAAATGTTCGAACGCCAGCAGGGCGGAACCACCCCAGAGCAGATTCGAGAGCCATTTCAATTTTTTGTAAAACGGTGTCCATGAAGAATCATCCGTCAAGACTTCTGTGTCTTGGGAACGCTTTTCCAAAATGTGAGAAGTTGCCGTTACCACGAGAGCTTCTGCTACCGGAACAAGAAAACAGGCCATATGAACTCCTTTGAAAAAAGACGCAGATTCCTGCGCCTTTTTCAATTTACGACTTAGAGTGCTCTCTAAGGCAAGTGCTTTTGTTTTTAAAGATTGTGCGGACCCGCCTGCGCCATGACCTTCGCCGGGACGTCCTTCGCGTTGTCCAATTCGTATGCGTAGGGGACGGAGGTGAGCTTCACCGGGTCTTCGAGAAGAGTGTATGGATCCGTGGTGATGTAGCGTTCCCCGTAGATTTTCCCTTCCGCCGTTCCGTCAATCGTCCCCGTGGTGCTGTCGAACTTGTTGTTGCGCTGCAAGATGAACGCGTAAACATTGTACATGAAGAGAATCGGCGAGTTCGTCTTGTAGAAGTAGTTGCCTTCGATGAGAGCGGAACCGTAAGAGCCGACTCCGATTCCGTATAAGTTGTCCGTCGCCGTGTAGTAGTTGTTGTAGACGTGGGCGTTCCCATACATCACACGGGGCATCCTCTCGTTCAGAAGGGTGCCGAACCAGCAATGATGATACGTCACCTTCAGCGTGCCGAAATCCTCCGGGTGGTCCGACGCCCCGCTGCCGATGAGGGAATTCAACCGATGCGGATGGGAGGAGAGCGTATACCAGAAATGTACATAGGAAACAGTCACGTAATTTGCCTGTCCGGTGATGTCCAAGTTTCCGTCTTCCGCGTCCCAAATGTTCAAGTGCGAAAGGAAAACGTTCGTAGAACCGCCGTTCACGGCAATCGCATCGCTCGGTCCCGGATTCGGATACGTTCCTTGGATATTTAAGTTGTACACAATGACGTTCTTCACGCCGCTGATGGAAAGTCCCCCGTAAATCGTCGCCGAGGAATCTTTTCCCATGATGGTCTTGTTGCTCGCGATTTTCAAACCGTATCCGTCGCCGTCCGTCGTCTTGATAGTCCCCTTGACGATGACGACCTTCGCCTCTTTCGCTTGGACTGCCGCCTTGAAGTCCGCATAGGTGGAAACAGTCACCGTGTCGCCGCCCGCGCCGCCTGTCGTTCCGCCGTTCTGCGTTGCGTATCCGTCGACGTCGATTCCCGCTGCGGGCTTTGCCGGTTCTTCGACTTGTTCCGTTTTCTTCACCGTAATCGTTCCCGTCACCGAGATGTTCGGGTATCCGCCGACAGTGTTGAGAGTGTAGTGGTAAACTCCCGTGTCCGCCGTCACTGTGCCGGAGAAGTTCACCACTTTTTTCGACACGATGACTTGCGCCGCCATGCCTTCGGGCAAGCCTTCGACGGAGACGGAGTCGCAGTTGTCGAATGCGAAGTTGAAATTCTCGATGGCGCTCCCCTGCTCCACGGTCTGTGTCGTGTCGCCGTTTCCGCGTTTTGTCAAGACGGGAGCGGGTACGCGTTCGAGGATGATGGTCGGATTCAAGTTTGATGCGTCGACGGCGACCGTCTGCAAAACGAAACCATCCTTTTTGACGACGAGAGAATCGGAAAAAGCCTCTCCCGCTTTGGCGAGAGTGACCGTTTTGCGGTTTCCGAGATTCACTTGCAAAAGGTAGCGCGCGTGCCCGCGGATGGCTCCGTTCAAGTCGAAGGAATGCGCGCCGCCCGAAAGGAATTCCGCCTGTTTGTAAAGGCTGCGCCCGTTCATGTCGAAAGCCGCGACGCGAAAGTTCACGCCGCTTCCCGGTGCGACGACGTGCAAGATGCCGTTTTGAAACGCATACGCCGCCGCAGGGGATTTCAAGGAGGAAATGGCTTCCGTCCCCGTCTTTGCGGAAAGGGAAAAGGCCCCGAGCGCGTCCGTGAAGGTGGATGTCCCGGCCGTTTGCAGGGAGACTTCGGCACTATCCACGGGAGCGTTCTCCGAATCCACGACAAAGCCTTCGATGGAATATTCCGAAGCGTTTGCAAAAGCGGTGGCGAACAAAAGGCTAGAGGCGAAAAGGGTGCGAAACCAGTGCATAGAATCTCCTTGATGTTTGGGCTTAATTTATATGGGGAATCGGAACGGGAGCTTTTCCGCCCAAATTTCGGTTGTCCTTGGACAACTTGAAGATTCGCTCCCGGAAAATGGAAGTTCGGAACGGATTTTCGGAAAAACATTTTCACAAATTTCTACTTTTGAAACACTATGAACGAAAAACTTTCCGAACTCCGCAGCCAGTTCGAATCGGAATTGGCCGAGACCAAATTGAACGTCAAGGAAGCCGTCGATGCTCTCCGCGTCAAATGGCTTGGAAAAAAAGGCCAGATAACCGCCATGATGAAGCAGATGGCGACACTCCCCGCCGAGGAGCGGCCGTCGTTTGGAAAGCTGGTGAACGAGCTCAAGCAAAGCGTTTCGGAACGGATTGACAGAGCTTTGGCGGAAGCCCAGAAAAAAGCCCTTGAAGAGGAACTTCAAAAAGGATGGTCGGACACCAGCTTGCCGGGGAACGGAATTCCGTCGGGCTCCACGCATCCGGTTTACGACGTCCGCGAGGAAATCATCGACTTCTTCGCCCAGATGGGTTTCGCCATTGATTCGGGCCGCGACATTGAAACGGACTGGTATAATTTCGAAGCGTTGAATACGCCGCCCGACCATCCTAGCCGCGACATGCAGGACACCTTTTATTTGGGCGACAGGCTCTTGCTGCGCACGCAAACGTCGGACACGCAAATCCATTATATGGAAACGCACAAGCCGCCATTCCGCATGATTGCCCCGGGACACGTTTTCCGCGTGGACAACGACGCCACGCACGCGCCGATGTTCCAACAATGCGAAGGTTTGGTCGTCGATGAAAACATCACCTTTGCGCATTTGAAGGGAGTGCTCCAAATTTTCATGGACAAGCTTTTCGGCAAGGGCGTCAAGACGCGATTCCGCCCGAGCTTTTTCCCGTTCACGGAACCTTCCGCCGAAATGGACGTGAGCTGCGTCTTCTGCGGCGGACACGGCTGCAAGCGTTGCAAGGGGACCGGTTGGATGGAAATCGGCGGCTGCGGCTCCGTGGATCCGAACGTGTTCAAGAACTGCGGCATCGACCCGGAAAAGTACACGGGCTTCGCCTTCGGCTTCGGCCTCGACCGCATCGCCATGCTGCGCCATGAGATTCCGGAGATTGGCCTCATCACGTCGAACGACCAGCGGTTCTTGGAACAGTTCTGAATTCGGAGTTAGTGGTCAGTGGTTAGTTGACTGTAAAGAAAAAGTCGTCATATTGAGCGACCCGCCTGCCGAATGGCAGGAGCGAAACATCTCTTTACTGTATAGGGATTCTTCGGTCGCACGCTTCCTCGGAATGACGGTTTGCAGGAGAGCGTCGTGTCGAGAAGCGGGCTTGATTGCACGGACTGCCGTCTTCCGAAATTTCCTTTCAACACAAATTATTTCTACATTTGCCGCGTGTTTCGGGCTTTAAAAAAAGTGGGCGTTTTCTGGGCATTCCTCTCAGCCGCCGTTTGGGCGGACGTCCGATTCTTTTCTCAAGACACTCTGCAAATCGATACGTCGCGGCAGGACAATTTCCAAAGGTATTCCGCCGTTCCCGTCTTGGGCTACACGGAAGAGACCCGGATTCAGTGCGGCGCCATGGTGCTCCTTTTTTTGCGACCTGCGGAAGAGGGCGGCAAAGTGCCGGAAATCGGCTTCACCGCTTACGGCTCTTCCCGTGGGCAGCTCCAGCTGACTCTCGAACCTTACATTTATTTTTATCATGATAAGATTCGCCTTTGGATGGATTTGGAATACCAGGATTGGGTGGCCAGCTACTTTGGTCGCGGCAACTCTCCCGACATCGACGAATCCATCGGATACAACCGGAAAAAACTTTATTTCGGCGGCAAGATGGAGTTCCGCGTCGGCGTTCCCGAACAGGTGAAATACGGCATCTCCTTTCACATCGAAAACTCCGACATCGAATTCGACAAGGAGGGCGACGTCTCTCCGCCCGATCCGTCTTCGGGACAGCGGAACGGCATCGGTTACTTGCTCGGGTTCGATACGCGGGACAACACCAATTGGACGAAGCACGGCTTCTTGGCGGAATGGGAACACCTCTTTTACAACGAGGCGTTCGGGGATTATTCGTTCGACGTGGAATCCTTGGATTTGCGCGCCTACACGACCTTCCCCGGAGGCGCTTCCGCTGCGGTGGGGATGCTTTGGAAAAGGGCGGAGGGGAACGTTCCCTTCGACATGCTTTCGGGGCCTGACGGCATCAAACGGTTCCGAGGCGTGGAAAGCCTTTATTTCGGGGACAACCAGACAATCATTTTGCAGGCGGAGCTTCGACGGTATTTCTTTTGGCTCCTGGGCGGACACGCCTTTTTCGAGGGCGGAAAGGTCGGCGGCCATTTCAGTGAATTGATGCGCAACAAGTGGCATCGAGCCGTGGGGCTTGGCGCGCTGTTGGCGTTGAACCTCAAGGAAAGCCTGTTCGCCCGGGCGGACGTCTCTTGGGTGGACGGCGAGCACATCGGGCTGTCGTTTTATGTCCGGCAGGCTTTTTGACGCGGGGAATCGAATGGAATCCTGCAAGTTGCTCCACACCAGCCACATTGAAGTCCGGTTTGCGGAAACGGACCAGATGGGGGTCGTGCACCATTCCAAGTATGCAGTGTGGTTTGAACAGGCCCGCACGGAATTTTTCATGGAGACCGGTTCCAGCTATGCGGAAATGGAGCGGGAAGGCTTTTCGAGTCCCGTGCTCGAACTGAACGTCCGATACAGAAATCCCGTCCGATTCGGGGATTTCGTCGACATTGAAACGACCTTGGAGCGGAAGGGCGCGCTGCATTTCCTCTTTCATTACAAGCTTTTCGTCGGGGGAAAGCTGTGCACGACGGCAACGACCATGCACTGTTTTTTAAAGGACGGGCGGCCGACTCGGGAAATTCCCCGGCAAGTGTACGGCCTGTTTCCATTGGCCGGGAAATGATTTTGTCGGATTTTTTCGGCGACATATCGCAGTTTTCCCGTTTGCTCAAGGAATACTTGTAAAAAATTTCTATTCTTGGTTGAAATTCAAATTAGAGGTCAAGAATGAACAACGAAGAAGTGAAAAGCAAACTCAAGGCGTTCTTTATGTCCGATTTGGGCGTCGACGGCGACGTTCTCCAATACGACACGCCGCTCTTTGGCGAGGAAGTCGGTCTCGATTCCGTGGATTCCTTGGAAATCATCTCTTTCGTCGATACGAATTTTGGCGTTTCCATGACGGGAGCGGGGAAGGAACCGTTCCAGAGCATCGACACGATTGCCGATTTCATTGAAAAGCACAAGGCTTGATTTTTCACGACTGCTGCCGGGGTCTTTATGACATCGAACGATTGCCGCTGTGTCGTTACCGGGCTGGGCGTCATCTGCGCCATTGGTAACAATGTAGAGGAAACTTGGGAAAACGCTCTCGCGTCCGTTTCCGGGATTCACCGGACGACTTCCGTCGATACGGACAAGTGCTATGCGGATTTGGCCGCGGAAGTCCACTGCGACACCTTGGACGACATCGACGCTCCCGAAGAAAAGGATCGGGCGTCGAAGCTCTGCATCAAGGCGGCGAACGAAGCCCTCTCGGATGCCGGTCTCGGGAAATTTTCCGACGACAGCCGGGTGAGCGTCATCATCGGGAGCTGCGTGGGCGGGGTCTTGAGCGTGGAGCACTACAACCGGCACGGCAAGAACCCCCTCGACATTCCCAAGATGCCGATTGCTTCGATTGCTTCCCAAGTGGCGGAAACGTGCGGGGCCGGCGGCATCGTGACGAATGTGGCGAACGCCTGCGCGGCCGGGACGATTTCGATTGCCCTCGCTTGCGATTTGATTCGGGCGGGTCGGGCGGATGTGGTGGTTGCCGGCGGGGCGGATTCCTTTGCCGCAGTCCCGTATTCCGGATTCCTTTCCCTGCACGCGTTAGACGAAAACGGGTGTTCCCCGTTCAACCACTGCAACGGAATCACCCTCGGGGAAGGCGCGGGAATCGTCATCGTGGAATCTTTCGAACACGCCCAAAAGCGCAAGGCCAGAGTCTATTGCGAAGTCCTCGGCGCGGGAGTGACGAGCGATGCGCATCACATCACGGCGCCCCGTGAAGACGCCCTGTGCCTGACGGAAGCGATGAACCGGGCGGTCAAGAATTCCGGCATCCAAAAAGCCGAAATCGGCTACGTGAATGCACACGGGACGGGAACCGGGAAAAACGACAATGCGGAAATCACCGCGTTCCAAAAATTCTTCGCCGAAGAGAATCCGACGGTCAGCGTCAGTTCGACAAAGGTCATGACGGGGCATTGCCTCGGTGCGGCCGGTGCGATTGAAGCCGTTTTCAGCATCAAGGCTTTGACGACGGACACGGTCCTCCCCACATTGCATTACAGCGAAGAGGATTCCCGTGCGCTCAACGCCAAGGTCGGTCAGATGGATTTTGTGCAAAACGTTCCGCATGGGAAAAAGTTGGACTGCGTGATGAGCAACAACGTCGCGTTCGGCGGAACGAATGCGAGCATCATCTTTTCCAAAGGTGCTGGCGACGTGAAGAGCCAGGTGGCGCAAGGGAAGAAAATCGCCGTGACGGGAATCGGAATCGTCAGTCCGTTGGGCAACAGCAAGGCGGCGTACGTCTCTTCGGTCCAAAACGGAGAAAAGCCGCAAAGCGCTTCCGTCAAATCGACCATTGCGCTCGACGATTACAAGGATTTGGGCATCAAAATGGCCTTCTACCGCAAACTGGACAATTTGGGACAACTCCAAACGGTTTCCGGTATGCGCGCCTTGCAAGATGCCGGTTTCCTGGTGACGGAAGACAATGCGAAGGACATCGGAATCATCGTGGGGACTAGCGAGGGCGGTCTCGGGGCGACTTGCGATTTTGAAGAGCTGATTGCGAAGCTCGGAAACGCCCAGGGCAGCGCCTTCAAATTCCCGCACACGGTTTACAATGCTGCGGGGGGGTATCTCTCCATCTGCTCCGGCATCAAGGGGTACGGAGTCACCGTGACGACGGGTCCCGTCTCCGGTCTGGATAGCATCGGGTATTCGATGAACGTGATTCACGATGGGCAGGAATCGGCGATGCTCGCCACGGGGACGGACGAAAATCTCCCGATTATCGAAGAGTTCGCGCATAAGTTGGGAGTCGCTGCGGAAACTCCCGTGGAACCGCATTCCCATTCGAACGGCTTCGTCGTGGGGGACGGAAGCACGTCCCTCTTGCTCGAAACGGAAGATGCCGCCAAGTCCCGTGGGGCAAAAATCTATTGTTACGCACTTGGATATGGAAACGGTCGGAAGAACGTGAAGTTCGGCAAGCTCGACGGCTCGGGCGAAGCCTTGGACGAGGCCATTCGCGATGCGTTGAAGAATGCGGCGGTTTCCGAAGAGGAAATCGACGCTGTATGCGGCTTTGCCAACGGACTTGAACTCATTGACGGAATCGAACGGGATTCTCTCCGGCGCATTTTCGGCGCCCGGCTTTCGACTCTCCCGGTTTTTGAAGTCAAGGAACGCGTCGGGGAAGGCCGCGCGGGGACCGCCGCTTTGGCCGCTGCGGAAGCCGCCCTGCTCTTGAGCGGGGAAATCTCCCGGGACGACGCTTACTTTATCGAAAACGATTCCGTTTCCAAACGTCCGGTGGAATCTGCCGGGATGAAGAAAATTCTGGTCATATCCTTTGCCGCCGGCGGATCGTACGGGGCGCTCATCTTGGGAAAGCAGTGAAAAGGAGTTTTGCATGAAAGTGGCTTTGGTGACAGGAGCGTCCAAGGGCATCGGGAAGGCTTGCGCCGTCCGCTTGGCCAAGGACGGCTATACGGTCGTCGTAAATTATTCCCATTCCGACGAGGCCGCTCAAGAAACGCTCTCGCAAATTCAGGCGGCCGGCGGTGACGGCATGCTCTACAAGGCGGACGTCTCGAAACTCGACCAGGTGAAGCTCATGGTTCGCGAAGTGTTCAAGGCTTATGGGCGAATCGACGTCTTGGTGAACAATGCGGGAATCGTCCGCGACGAATACCTTTTGATGATCAATCCGGATACGCTCGACAAGTGCTTTGAACTGAATGTCAAGGGTTACTTTTATTGCGCCCAGCAAGTCGCCTTGAAAATGTTCAAGCAAAAGTCCGGAGTCATCGTCAACATGTCCTCCGTCAGTTCCAAGTTCGCCTTGCCCGGTCAAAGCGTTTATAGCGCGACGAAGGGAGCGGTGAACTCCCTCACGCAAACCTTGGCCAAGGAATTGGGCGCTTACGGCATCCGGGTGAACGCCATCGCACCGGGCTTTATCGCGACGGAAATGATCGATGCCATCCCGGAAGAAAAGCGCAAGGCTTATTTGGAGCAGATTCCGCTCAAACGTTTCGGCTCTGCGGACGAAGTGGCGAATATGGTGGCCGCCGTCGTTTCCGATGAATTCGCCTATGTGACGGGGCAAGTCTTTGTCCTCGACGGAGGGCTTTCCCTTTGAACATGAACATCTTTGAAATCAGCCAAAAGATTGCCCAACGTCCGCCGTTCCAAATGGTGGAAAAGGTGACGGAACTGGTCCCGAACGAGTCGGCGACGGGAATCAAGAATGTCAGCGTGAACGAACCGTACTTCATGGGGCATTTCCCCGGGACCCCCATCATGCCGGGAGTCCTCATCGTGGAAAGCTGTGCGCAGCTCTGCTCGCTAGTCATCGAAAAACGCCCGGAGGATTTGGACGACAAGCTTTACGTGTTGTTGAAAATCGACGGGTTCAAGTTCGTGAAACCGGTGATTCCCGGAGACCAATTGGAAATGACGGTTTCTAAAACGAAGGGCGGCGGCGTCTTGGTCGGCTTCAGTTGCACGGTCAAGGTGAACGGAGTCCTCCATGCCAAGGGCGATTTGACTTTTACGACCATTCCCAAGAGTTCTTTGGGTACTTGACTTCTTGATTGCCGATGATGGAGTCCTTGCTGAAAATCCTTGTCCGCGTGATTGAACGCTTGGGGTGGCTTTACTTCCACATTGCATACCGACCGCAAGTCGTCTTTACGGACCTGTCCGTCCCGTCGACGCGCCTTTCCGCCCCGTCGATTCTCATCGCCAATCACACGTCGACGAACGACCCGATTCTTTTGCTCGCCCTGTTCTTTCACAAGCGGAGCATCGTCGTCGCCAAGGACTGGTATGAAATGCCGAAGTTCCATTGGATACTCAAACGGTCGAATGTCATTCCCTGTGACCGATACAATTTGGACACGGAATGGGCGCTTCTCGCCAAAAGACAGTTGGAAGCGGGCAACTCGGTCATCATCTTCCCCGAAGGGAAGTGCCGTGAAGATGGACTTTTGAACGAATTCAAAACGGGGTTTGCGTTCCTCGCCCGCAGCACCGGCGCTCCGGTGGTTTCCATCGGATTGGATGGAATTTACAAATGGGGGCATCGCACGCGAGTCGTCGTCGGGGATGCGGAAAAGATTGAAAGGGTCAAGGGGTTGCCGTCGGCAAAGCATTTGTCGGAGCGCAGCGAGTATTTCAGGCAGAAAGTCTGGGCTTTGAAGTGCCGGGCTTTGAATCGGCCGCCGGTTGAGCTGCCTGTCGCCAAGGACACTCCTGTCGAAGGGGGGGCAATTTGAAAATCGGTCTAGTTTTGGAGGGCGGCTCACGCCAAACGATTTTTACGGCAGGAGTCCTCGACGTGATGATGGACGCCGGATTCGAATTTCCGTATATCGGCGGAGTCTCCGCCGGAGGGCACGCCGCCATGAATTTTGTCACGAGGCAGCGCGGCAGGCTTCGTCACATCATCATGCCCACCAAGTTGCAGCAGGGGAAAAAACATGCGAATCGAATCTTGGACGGCATTCAAAAGGAATCCCACGCCTTGCATTACGAGGCCGCCTACGGGGATTTCCCGTTCGATTTCGAGAAATTCTTCACGTCCACGGTGGAGTGTGAATTTACGGTGACTTGTTGCGAAACGGGCCGTCCGCAATACATGATGGAAAAGAAGAGCGAACGGCGCTTGCTAGACATCATCAACGCGAGCTGTTCCGTCCCCATGCTCTTCCCCATTGCGCAAATAGGCAGCTTGCATTATGTCGACGGCTGCGTGACGGATCCGATTCCGTTTCAACGCGCCTTTAAAAGGGGCTGCGACAAGGTCGTCGCCGTTTCCACCCATTATCCCGGTGAAATAGTGACCGACTTCAGCAAGTTCCGCGCCGTCCTGAGCGTGATGTTCAAGAACAAGTATCTGGATTTGTACCGCGCCCTGATGGTCCGTTATCGGCGTTACGAAAGGATGTTCGTCGAAATGGAACAGTTGCAAAAGGAGGGGAAAGTGATTCTCCTGCGCCCCGAAAAGGATTTGTGCGATTTGTTCGAAACGGACTTGAATCGCTTGAACGATTCTTACTTTCACGGAGTCGATTACGCGACGCGGCGGCTCGAAGATTTGAAAACGTTCTGCCAGGCCGAGTAGGGGGCTACCAGAGAAAGAAACCGACTCCCGCCAGGACTTTGTGGGAGAATCCGTCCATCTTCGCATACCCGAAGTCATGGTCCAAATAGCTTGCGACGTATTTGACGCGGAGAGAAATGGAATTGAGCGGGGCGTTCGAATGCTTGGAGTAGGCGGTGAGCAGGCGGAATTCCCCGGTGACGCCTAGCAGATAGGCCGTGGAATTTTGACTCTTGACATAGTCGCGCAGCCGGTGGTAATTGTTGTTCGGCCTGTCTGCGAAATAGTAGTAGTCGTCGCTGTTGTCCGGGAGCGCGGACGCCGCGAGCGCAATTCCGACGAATGGTTCGCATTTGAAAAGTCGATGGTCGAAGAGGACGAATCCGAGGGAAATTCCCCCTTCGTAGACGGAAAGTTCGCTGTCCTCTTCCCACAGGACGTTTTTGAATTGGCGATTTTTCCGGGTTTCCACCGTGCCGAAGGAAATGAACGGGGTGAAGACGGCGCGATACAGCTGGATGGGAATCGCCGCGTAAAAATCCCAGAACTTGTGATGGAATTCCGATTTCAAGTCCCCGGTCAAAAATCCGATGCCGGTCAAAATTTCCATGCCGATTCCGCTGCCGTACAAGTGCCCGTCGAAAGGGTCCTTCGTGGAATGGGGCGCGGATTCCCGCCGAGAGCGGAACGGTTGGAGGAAGTTCTTTTCTAGCCACGCGCCGTCGGCGTTCATGGGATATTTCTGAACGAAAGCCTCTCCCGCCACCAACACTTGCTCGACACGGGAGGCTTCCATCTGGCCGAAGGACGGCGTGAAGACGATGGGGATGAACGCGGGTGCGGCATCTTTGTAAAACGGTTCGACGGAAGATTCCGCAATTCGCCCGATCAGGCTGTCGATTTGCGCGGGAGTCTTGGTGAGTTCCCGTTGCAAAAGGAGATGCAGGTCGTCATGTACGACGGCTTCCGATTGCGCCTTGACGAAGCAACGTTCTTCTGCCGAAACGGGGCTTCTCGCGTCCGGGGCGAAGAGCCGCCGCCCTTGCACCAAGGCGGCCATGGCGGAATCGTATTTTTGCATGTGCAACAGGGCCATCCCTTTTTCCATTCCGGAAAAGGGGCATGGGGATTCCGAATCAAAGCCGTCCAAATATTCGACGAGCTGAAACGCCTTGCCGAAGTCTGCGGAATTCAGAGCCTTGTAGAGAAGCTGGCGTCCCCGGAGAATCTTTTCGTTGGAAGAAACCGGTTCCGCCAAGATTTCCTTTTCAATTTCGGATGCGGCAAAAACCGTCGAAACGGCGACCGCCAGCAGACAAAATAGGATTCTATGCATATTCAAAAAATACACATTTCCCATTGGGGCTGCCGAAGCGCATCGGGGGAATTCCCCGAAATCTTTTCCAATCAGCAGCCGAAACTCAAAGGACGAGAGGTCTTCACCGTATTCCCGCTCGCCTGTAGGACGTTCTCGTGTTCGCTGACGCCGCCCGCCAATTCAAACGAGCAGGACGACAACAAGTATACCGCCAAAAGTCCCAGACCAAACAACCGAAGTTTCATTCCTTCATCCCACTGTCTCCTTTTAGGTTTTCCTTTCCCGGAGAAACTCCCGTCGGAAAAATTTGCAAGGCCACTTGCATCACCTTGTCGCTGTTTCTGTCGTTTAGGACAAGGGCGGTGATGTGGTGCTTGAACTTTTCCGCCTCCGTCAAAATCATTCGATAACATTCCTTTGAAACGCCGATGGTCATCCCCATCACGAATCTGTCTTCCTTGCGCATCGTCCTTAAAGCTTGGGAGGCTTTCCCCAGCATGGAGGCGTGGTATTGGAGAAGGGGCGAGTTCTGGCCCGGGGAACCGCTGCGCAGGGCCTTGTCCGTTTCTTCCCACCGTCCGTCGGCATTCCTATGGATGAATTGAAATCTCTGCAAGATCTGGACGGCGTATCGCGCGTCGTCTTCGCTAATCGGCGGCAAGACGGATCTGGCCAGCAAACGGTAATCGTCGTGGAAATCGAACAAGGTGACAAGTTCGCGGATGCAGGGGATGAACCAATGCCCGTAATATTCCGAGAATCCGGAAGAGATTTCCGCCGCTTGGACCGAGCCGCGCATTTCTGCAAGCTCCAATCGGTAACGCGCCTTTTGGGATTCTTCCTTGGCTTGCCCGAAGTGGACTAGACGATGCCAATATTCGAGTTCCAAACCCGAAAATCCCAAGGCTCTCCCCACTTGTTCCGCGCTTTTTTCGCTGAAATTCCTTTCTCCCAGGGCGACCTGCCGCAAGAAATTGGGATTGTTGATTTTTGCCCGCTTTGAAATGGCCCGCCAAGAATAGCGGGATTTTGTCCTTCCGAAGGAATCGTGAAGCTCCCGGAGGAATAATCGAAAATCTTGATACTGCAAAACGGATGGCATCGGTCATAAATTTAATTAGACATCGAAGAAATTTTCCGGGGAAAAAGAGAAACCGTAATCGTTTTGAATGCATTTTTTTGGTGGGGCTTGCGAGGCCGTCACGTCGCCATGGATTCTTGAATTTGGGAAACGACCGCGTTGCGGACCTCCGGGTTGGGAGCGTCACCGAAGTCTCCGCTGGGGCGAATCCAATCCCCCTGTTCGGTCAAGACGCCGCCCCATGCGATGTCTTTGGCGGAATAAGAGGATTTTGCCAGCAGGAGTCGATGGGGAATCCTTTCGCAGGTGTAAAAGATGCGCCCACTGTTTGTCACCAAGAACGTGACGCCACCGCCGCAGTCCTCTGCCGCGATTTCTTCGATGTAGTCGTCGGATTCGGGGGAAATCATGTTTTCGAAAAACTTCATGCATTCAATCTAATTGAAAACGGCGGCAATGGGTGTTTCCCGCTGCACGGACGGCCGATGTTCGCCAAAGGCGTTAATCTCGCCACAGTAAAGAGATGCTTCGCTTGCGCTCAGCATGACTGCCGCTCTCCTGCAAACTGTCATTCTGACCCTGAGCGCAGCCGAAGGGGAAGAAAAGCGTGCAAGCCGAATCCTGCGGTCGAAAGCTCCCTTTGCCAGTCAACTAAAGTTCTGACCGCTAACTTCTAACTCCTAACTACTAACGCTCCCTATTAAAACTGCCAATTGAATCACCGACTGCTAAAAACTATCTTTATCGCATGGATTCCCTTTTTTCAGAGGAACGCCCCTTTGCCGAGTGGAAAGTCTTCGGCTTTTTTCGAAGGCCGGCGCACTTGTTCTCCACTCTTGGCAGTACGCATCGCTATAGCAAGGAACGGCTCTCCGAACTGGAAGCCGGGGACTTGATTTGCGCCGATGCTCAGTCGAACGGTCGCGGCAGGCATGAGCGCAAGTGGTTGTCGCCCAAGGGGAAGAATCTTTACTTCAACATTCTTTATCCCTTGGACGGATTCGCGTTCCATGAATTCCCCCAGCTGATGCAGGTGACGGCCATTTCCATTGCGCAGATTCTCCGGGAAGCCGGGGTGAATGCGGCTGTCAAGTGGCCAAACGACGTCCTTTGTGAAAAGAAGAAAGTGTGCGGCATCTTTTCCGAGCTTTTGACGAAGGGGAATGAAAAGATTTTGACGACGGGAATCGGCATCGACGTGAACGCGGATGGGGAAGATTTTCGGGGAATCGAAAGACCGGTCACCAGCTTGAAGCTTTGCCTCGGCAGGCTTTGGAACCGGGAAGTCTTGCTGCAAAGGATTGTGGACAAGCTCGAATCGGCATGGAATCTCGCGCGGCGGCGGGGAATTTCCCCTTGGGTCGAAGAGTGGCGGAAGATGGACCGGTTTCTCGGGCATCCGGCGCGGATTGTCGACGGCGGACAGACTTTCGACGGCGTGATTCTCGACATCAACGATGACGGAAGTCTCCTATTTCGCCTGGAAAACGGGCAAATCGTCACCCGGTATACGGGCGATGTGGAGATTTGAGGGGAACTTCATCTCGATAGGATGAAGTGACAAATCTTGTCGACAAATTTTTCGTAATCGTTGAAGATTAAGCTAAAGCTAGTCCGAACTTTAAGATTGAAAAATGGATTTTGCTCCATTCCTCTTTTGCTTAATCGCTCTTGCCCTGTTTGTGCTTGTAGTAAAAATTTCCGGCGAGAGCGGCTGCCAACAGGGCGATGAAAACGTTCAGTGCGCTGTCGGCGAAATCTTCGGGGAGGAATCCGAATTCGAGTCCCAGGACGTCCGCCAGGGACAAAATGGCAATCCAGATGGCCGTGCGTTGGCAGACTTTGCGCTTGTCTTCAGCGGACATGGACGCTCCCTCCCGATAAAATCCACACGAAAAGTCCGAGCATCACCAAGACGCTTATCCCCACGTTCGCCAAAAAGAAGTCCCGGTTCATGGCATCGAGGTCGTCGGACTTGCGGAACAGGTGGATGTACAAGACGGCCGCGGTCATCAGGGCGAAGACGCTCCACCAGGCGATTCCCATTTGCCAGTAAATTCCGAAGACGACGCAGAGAATCAACATGGCGACGTGGCTGCCCAAGGCGATTCTCAGCGCGTTCCTCCGCCCAAAGCGCGCGGGGACGGAGCAAAGCCCCGACTTGCGGTCGATTTCTTCGTCTTGCGTCGCATAGATGATGTCAAATCCGCCCATCCAAAGCATCAGGATGAACATGAGGAAAATCGGGAAAGCGGCGAATTCCCCCCGGACGGCAATCCACGCACCGAGCGGACTCATCCCGATGGCGAATCCCAAATACCAATGGCAAAGCCATGAAAAGCGTTTCCAATATGAATAAAACCCGAGTGCGCAGAGGACGGGGAGTGCGCAGATTCCGGCGAGCGGATTCAAAAGCCAGGCGAAAAGGCAAAAAAGAGCGGCGTTCCCGGCGATGAAAGCGGCCACGGAAGCTTTTGAGAGCCTTCCCGTCGGCAGGTGTCGCTTGGAAGTGCGCGGATTTTCCGCATCGAATTTGGCGTCGACCAAACGGTTGAACGACATGGACGCGTTTCGCGCAGTCACCATGCAGCCGACAATCAAGAGGACTAATTTCAAGATTTGCAGTGCGCCCATCCCTCGGAAGCCATCGGCCGCCACCCACATGGAGCCGAGGGCGAACGGCATGGCGAAAAGGGAGTGGCTGAATCGCACCAGGTGTCCGTATTCCGCAATTTGGGAAAGGAGTTTCATTCAAGCCCCCATTCGGGAGTCAAATGATTCGGAACGCCCAAGTGGCAAAGGATTTTCGACACGACGGAATCGACGAGGGCTTCGATGGATGACGGCTTTGCGTAAAAGTGGGGACTCGCCGGGAGGACGGTCGCTCCGGCTTGGATCAAATTTCCCATATTCTTCAGATGGATGAGCGTGTAGGGCATTTCCCTCGGGACGACGACAAGCGGGCGCTTTTCCTTGAGGCAGACGTCTGCGGCGCGTGTCAGCAAATTGTCCGAGATTCCGTTCGCCATTTTGCCTAAAGTTCCCATGGTGCATGGGACGACCGCCATTCCGTCGAAGGAGGAACTGCCACTTGCGCACGGGGCGAAAAAATCATCATTGTCGAAAATCTTGTCCGCCGTCGACAGCCTGTCCGCTTGTCCTTCGAACTTGGCGACGGATTTGCCCGCTGCGGTCTCGATGAGGGCGACGAAATGCCCCGCCTGTTGCAAGTGAAACAGCGTCCGCGCCGCGTAAATGGAGCCCGAAGCTCCCGTGACGCCCAGAATGAATCGGCTCATGCGGTTTCCTTCTTGTAGAGCAGCACGCGATAGGCGATGCCGAAGAAGCACGGTTTGACGAAAACGACGCGGAATCCGCAGCGTTTTGCCAGCGCCGTGAAATCTTCCACGGTCAAAAAGCGGAGAATGGAATTTACCAAGTATTCATAGGCGGGACGTTTCCCGCTGAAAAAAGCCCCCACGACCGGGATGAAAAATGGCGCCAATTTCCGGTAAAAAAATGTATTGAACGGATTCCTCGGGGAAAAGAATTCGAGAATCATCAGAAAGCCGCCTGGGGAAAGCACCCTGGCCGACTCTTGCAGCCCGGATTCGGGGTCGGGCAGGTTCCGCATCCCGAATCCGTTCAAAATCACATCGAAACTTTCGCTCGGAAACGGCATTTGCATGGCGTCCAATTGCACGGGTTTCGCCGAGGTCTTTTTGGGATGGGAACCTTTCAGCATCCCGAATGAAAAATCGCCGATGACGGCTTTTGACGGCTTTCCCACGATGCGTTCGAATTCCACGGCAAAGTCGCCCGTGCCGCCGCACAAGTCGAGAAGCCGCCGCCCCGGATTTTGGCGTTTCAAGTCGCGGCAGCAGGCCTTGCGCCACAAAATGTCCTGTCCAAGGCTCAGCGCGTGATTCAAAAAATCATAACGCTTCGAGATTTCGTCGAACATTTTGCGCACAGGGGAAATCATGGTGCGAATTTAGAAAATTCGGAAGAGGGTTTCCCGGCGGCAAAGCGTCAAAGGAACATTGCCGTGAACGAGGCCCCGTCCGAAGGGGTCACCAGGCGAGGATTTTCCGTGGATCCGTCTTCCCAACTCGAGAAAGTTCCCGTTCCGAGCGGGACGGCTTCTAAAAGCATGGGATTCCCGCCGAAGAATGTCCCCGTATAACTCGAAGTGTTCGGCAAGACCATGCCTTCCATTTTGACGTAGCCGTTTCCTGCCGCGGCGATGGTCACTTGGATTTTTCCGCTCAGGTTGAATTCTTCCAGGTATTCGCTCCAAACGGAGCCGTCCCGGTCTGCGGCCCAGGTCTTGAGGCAGGATCCGGATTTGCTGAACCCGCCTCCGCAAGAATTGCTGTAGTAACGCGAGGACTGTTTGAACTTCTCCAAATCCCGCGTCATTTCGCTTTCGTCCAAGGTGGCGGTCATCGCATCGACCGTCGCCGAGACTTTGTTCCCATTCAAATAATTTTCGAGCATCACGGCGGAACGGTTGATGAACATCCGCTTGAAGTCCGGATTTTGAATCAGTTTCACGTAGAACGTGTGGAAACATTTTTCCGACGGGTTGTTGTAGCAACCTCCTGAAGAGACGCCGCCTTGCAAAATCCAGTCGAACATGTTGGTGCTTTGCCCGAATCCCGCGACGCTCCAAGTCCAGTCGTAGCCGTGGTCCAAGTCGTAAACCATGAACTTCCACTTTTGCTCCGGGCTTTTCCAGGCGCGCACGTTGTTGTTTGGCCAGTCGCCATTGTGGCTGTAGATTTCCATGGCCATGTAGTCGGCGTAGTTTCCCACGTCCATCAGGCTTTCGACCGTCTTGTAGGCTGCGTTGTCCGCGCCCGAGAAGTCCGAGCCCGCGACAAAGGATAGGAGGGCCTCGTAATCGTCGACAGTCCCGTTGGAGGCTGTAATCGATTTTCCCAAATGCTTGACGAGGTTCACCGTCGAAGCATCAATCCCGTAGTTCGTCTCCACGTAGTTTTTGTTGAAACGCTCCCGCATGTCGTGGATTCCCCAATAGTTCCCGTTGTAGAAGACGACGACTTGGCGGCTTCTCTGGTAATCGACTCCGCTGCCTTCGAGGATGGCGCCGCCCATGGCGTCTTCGATGTAATCGCTCACGAAACGGTTCCCGTTGTTGCGCAGGTTGAACGCCTTGAATTTGCTGTTCGTCCCTTTCCGCGTTTCGAACAGAGGGTATTTCAGCCAGCCGTCTTGGTAATCTTCCCGCATCACGACGGCGACGGATTTTTTGCTTTCCATGCGGCTGTAATTTCCCATGAGGGATATGCCCGCGTCGATTTCCCAGTCCTTGCCCGAACTGTTGCTGCCGTTTGCAAAGTATTCCACGTGAATCGGGTATTCCACGTCTTCGTAAAGGCCCGCCGGGCAGGACTTCGGGGCGGAACAGGAAACTTGCATGTAGTGCTTGTCGAAGAACTCCGAATCCACGCTGATGGCGACGACCGGCATATTCACCGTTTCGTCGATGAAGTATGTGTTGGTCGCGACTTTGTTCGTAATCAAACCGTCTTGGAAGGCGGCGCAGCGTACAGTCGTATTCGACGTCAAGATTCTTGCCGTCGTCATGGGTGCCGTTTCGGCTGTCGGCGAAGACCCGTCGAAGGTGCAGCGAACGGTGGAGCCGTCGTCCGCTTGCGGGGGAGTGAGCACGACGGAATCCTTGTAAAAACCTCCGCTCTGTCCAAAGGTGGGGACAGTGGCGAGGCCTTGGGAACCTTGACTCCCGGCGTTGTCCGCTTCCGGCGTCGGGACGGCGAAGTAGAGCCATCCGGAAAGGGTTTTTCCCCAGCTGATTCCGGACGGCAGTTCCGGGTAAGAGGCCGAATCCAGAATGCCGCAGTCCGAGTTGATCAGGTAGACGTTCCCCCCGTCGTCTTCGAGCTTCCAATTCGCATGGGTGCGGAAATGGGCCGAATCCGAATCCGTTCCGGCGAGAGGCTTTGCCAAATTTCGTTTGGATGCAAAGATGATCCGGTAGCCGTTTGCCGGAATCGTGTCGCTTTCGATAATCCATTTGCGTGGGCGCGACGTCTTTTCCACCAGGGAGAATCCGTCCAAGGCGACGGGATCGGAACTTGCGTTGTAAAGTTCCACCCATCCCGGGTCTTTTCCCATGTCGTCCTTCCAGTCGAGGTTCCCCGGCATGATTTCGTTGATGGTCACGGCGGAGTTGCCGACAAAGTGCGCTTCGCAGACTTCTTCGACGCTAGAACTGGAAGAGCTTTCCGCTGCATTCGAAAGATTTTCGGCGGAATCGGATGAACTGCCCGCACTGGCCGTTTCCGCGCAAGAGGAATATTCCGGGGAAGGAGGTGTCGAAGAAAGAAAATCCGATTCCGAGACAAGGGACGGGTCGTCTGAGCAGGAACAAAGAAAAGCGATGGCCAACGGCAAAACGGCAAATGAAGACGGCTTCATAAAAATCTCCAAAACACTTCGACACGAATCCCTGCTCACGCAATTTATACGAAATTTTGGGAAAATCAAATGAGAACCCGGTTAAAATTTAGTTTACGCCAAATTTTCAACAAACGCCCTTGACAACTTTTCAAACATATTCTAAGTTTGGCCTATCAAACGGTTCTGTAGCTCAGTTGGTAGAGCAGTGGACTGAAAATCCACGTGTCGGCAGTTCAATTCTGCCCGGAACCATTTCAAAGGCTCTGGATTTCCGGGGCCTTTGTTTTGGGGAGGAATAGGCTAATTGGTAAGTCAGCGGTCTTGAAAACCGCCGCCGTAAGGCTTGGGGGTTCGAGTCCCTCTTCCTCCGTTAAATGTACCATCCCGCCGCGCTGTCTGCGGCAAAATCCACTTTGGCACTTGCGCTTTCTTCGTACAACAGCGTGCAAACTTTGGCGAAGCCCCCCAAGTTCTTCTTTTCCAAGGCATACAGACAGGCGGAAGATGTCGCGCCGGTCGTGAAGACGTCGTCGACGATGACGGGAATCCGTCCGGGCGGCCAATGGAATCCCTTTTTCCAGGCAAAGGCCCCGGCGACGTTGCTCGCCCTTCCCGTTCGCGAAAGGGTCGTTTGGGAGGTGTGGAATGTCTTCCTTTCGATGGCCCGGGCAGTTTCCGCGCCGAGCTTTGCGGCTATCGCCCCGGCCAGTTTTTCCGCTTGGTTGTAGCCGCGTTCCCGCAGGCGCGCCGGGTGCAGCGGAACCGGGATGAACGCCAGTTTCTCCCCCCAGCTTTTAAAAATTTCAAAAGTCGAGCGTTCCCGAAGCGCCGTGGAAATCAAATATCCGGCAAGCCCCGGCATGTTTCCGTATTTCAAGCCGTGGACCAAAGCCTTGGTGAGCGGCGTCATGGGGAAGAGGGAGAGCGTGTCCGGGTTCGGTCTTCGCGGCTTTTGGGAGAGACTCCGCAGTTCCTCCCGGCAATCCGGGCAAAGCCAAGGGTCCAACGCAAGGCCTTTCCGGTGGCAGGCCAGGCATTCCGTTCCGAAAAAGAAACGCGAAAATCCGTTAAAGAGCGACATGTGTCCTCGAAGGTTGGAATTCTATGGAGGAAGACGCTCTTGTGCGGGGAAAGTTTCCCGGAAAATTCGTAAAAAGTTTTTTACTTTCGAAAAGGTGGGACGTCCGGCGTGCCGGAAGTCACCGCCGTTTTCCGAAAATCAAGTCGTTGTATTCGTAAGCCCGTTTCAAATTTTTCACTTGGGCGTTCAAAGAGTCCAGCCCGAATTTTTCCGCGAGGGTCGGCTCATCCGAGAAAAGACTTGTGCCAAGCCCCATTCCGGAATCTTCCAAGTGGAATCCCAGGCATTCGAGAACGGTCGGAGCCATATCGAAGGAAGTCAACAGGCGCTGTCGATTCTTTGGCCATTGGGCCGGATGAATGAAAATGTCGATCCATTGCCGCTTGTCGTCCGGAATGCCCTTGACTAGTGCTTCGCCTTGGAATATGTGGTCTCCGGTGATGACGATGGTCGTGTTCTCCCCGAAAGGTTGGGCTTGAATCCATTTGACGAATTCCGCCGTTTCCCGGGAAGAGCATTTCAGCGCGGCAATCAGCTTTTCTTCGTCGGAATCGTCCTTGGGTTTTTCTTGGCAATTTTCGTCATGGAAGCCGTGGGGGAAGTGCGTGTCTATCGTGGAGATGGTGAGGGAAAAATGCGGGTGCTTGGAAAGGGTGTCCAAAATCTGTCTGGATTTTTCGAAGAGTTCTCCATCGTGCCACATCGTTTTGGACTTGTATTGCATCGTCACGTCCGACCGTTTGGCTTCTTTCGCATTCTGCCCTGCGCTGGTGCGGACGTTGTCGTAAAAGACGTCTATTCCGTGGGACAAAAAGAAGGCGCGCATTTTGGCGAAATCGGAATCCGTCCCTTGGACATAAACGTTCTTGTAGCCGAATCGGTGGAGGACGTCGTAGATGCTTTCGACGCCGTCGAAGAAGGAGTCCCCGTATTTTCCGACGTATCCGAGAGTCCTGTGGGAATAGAGAATCACGGGGATTCCGGATGTTTTCGCGATGACGGACTGCACGGTGTTCAGCGCACCTTCCGTCGAGAATCCGCCGCCGAGTTTTGAAAGGGTGTCCGGCGAGAACGTGAGGGAACTTTGAGCAAGGCTGTCTAGCGGGGAAATGTACCTTTCAAAGGAATTCTCCATGGATTCCATGATGATGTAGACGAGATTCTTCGTACTGGAATCGGCGCGAGCCCCCCCCCCATCGACAAATTTAAAGTGTTTCTTCAAAAAATCCGAATGTTCCAGGGAAAAGTCTTCGTCCTCCCCGAATAGGAATCGGGCGTATTTCTTCGCTCCGTCCAAGGATACGGTGTCCAAAAAGCTATGGGCGGAATGGATGACGGGGAGAAGCCCTAAAACGAAGAGAAATGTCTTCGGATGCTTGGAAGAACGGTAAAAATTTTTCAATATCCAGGCGGTGGAAAGGGAAAACAGAAGCGAAACGGGAAGGGCTGTCCAAAGCCATTCGTGGATAAAGATGGCGGAAAATCCGGAGATGGGCATTTGCAGGGTTTCGATGACTTCATCGACGCGAGCGAGTGGGAAAGTCTTTTTCCCGTAGCGGACTGTCATGTCCAAAAAGGAGATGATGAGCAGGCCGGTCGCCAGGACGGCGAATGTCGCGGCGGTGAATTTCCGAATTTGCGGTTTCCGCTTCCATATAAAGTAAAAGGCGGCTGCAATGACGGCGGATATCGCCACGGCGAAGAGTTCCGCCTTGGAGGAGAACTTTTTAAAGATGCAGTAGCAGAGGATTGTACGCTAGGGACGTTGTTGAAAAAATGCCCGCAATTGCGTCGAACAACATCCGAATGCGGGGGGAGCTTTTTAAAGTCGGAATTCCCATAGTGAGTCAAAGATAAAAATTTTGGAAATTTCATGAGAAATTTAGCGGCGAAGGCTCACCAGGTCAAAAAGAAATGTCCCGGACGTTTGAAGCCCGAGACCTTGGGAAAGAATGAATGAAGTTTTGAAAGTTACTTCAAGTTTTCCTTGAAGAATGCGCAGAGCTTCTCCCATGGGATGAAGTTCCCTTTTCCGCCGTCGTAAAGGTCGGTGTGATTGGCTCCCGGAATAATCAGCAATTCCTTGTTCGCGGCGAACTTGTTCCCGTTCAGCATGTTCTTGTAAGCGTCTTCGCCCATGTAGCGGCTGTGCGCCTTTTCCCCGTGGATAATCAGTACGGCACTTTGAATTTCATTGCTGCGCTTCAAGAACGGGAGGTTGATGAACGACAGGTTGGACGTTTTGTTCCATCCGCCGACGGAATTGTTCGAACGTTTGTGGAATCCGCGCGCGGTTTCGTAATACATCGTGTAATCCTTGATGAACTGCGGCGTGGAATCCGTCAATTGTTCGGGCAAGAGGTTTGCCCCGGCCCTGTCGTAAAATCCTTGTCTGTAATCCTTGGTGCGTTGCGCGTTCAAGGCTTGCAACATCTCGTGGCGTTTTTCCGGGCTGTCGTTTGCGTCGTTGTAACCATTCGCGCTCACGCGCGTCATGTCGTACATCGTGCTTGCGACGGTCGCCTTGATGCGAGTGTCCATGGCCGCGGCATTGATGGCGATGCCGCCCCAGCCGCAGATGCCGATGATCCCAATCCTTTCCGGGTCCACGTCGTCGCGGGTCGAAAGGTAATCGACGGAAGCGCTGAAATCTTCCGTGTTGATGTCGGGAGAGGCGACGTTTCGAGGAGAGCCGCCGCTTTCCCCAGTGAAGCTAGGGTCGAAGGCAATCGTGAGGAATCCCCTTTCCGCCATCGTCTGCGCGTAAAAACCGGAGGATTGCTCCTTGACAGCCCCGAACGGCCCGCTGACGGAAATCGCCGGGAACTTGCCGTTGATTTTTAGGCTCGTGTCCTTCGGCACGTAAAGGTCCGCGGCCAAGGTGATACCGTAGCGGTTGTGGAACGTGATTTTGGAATGGGAGACCTTCTCGCTTTGCGGGAAAACTTTGTCCCATTCGTCCGTCAACTGGAGCTTGTCCTGGCACATAATCGTCTCCTTCTGCGTGTCAGTCGTTTTGGAAGCCTCTTGTCCGGGGTTGCCGTTGCAGGCGATGATGCTAAGAGCGATTGCCGCCGCTGCCGTATAGAGTCGTTTGGAATGTTTCTGGCGCATATGTCCTTCCTTTTTCGTTTGTGAATATAATATAGCATTTTCGCTAATGCCTTTTAAATACTTTATTTTAATCTTATGTTTTTTAGTCACGTTTGCGGAGGCAAATCCCATAAATGGCGAAGCAGAACAGCACCGAGAACAGCGAACCCGCTGGCGCGGCCAGTCCCATCGGAGCGAGAGTTTCGGGGAAAAATTCGGAAGCGAGCCATGTCCCCGGAATGCGGAACAGTACAATCGAGAGAAAGTTATGTATAAACGAAAGGAAGGAGAGGCCGCAGGCGCAAAAGTAGCCGCTGAAGCAGAAATGGATTCCCGCGAGGAAGCAGTCGAGGACGTAGGTTTGCAGATACTCCGCCCCGAACGCGATGACGGCGGAATCGCCCGTGAAAATTCCCAAGGCGGCTTTCGAGAAAAATTGGAACAGCACGGCGAAAAGGAAACCGAATCCGCCGGCGATTCCCGTTCCTAACCAAAGGGCCCTTTTGGCCCGGAACGCATCCTTTGCACCGAGGCACTGCGCGCAGATGGCGGAAACGGTCGAAAGCATGGACGAGGGCACGAGGAAGAGGAAGGTGATGATTTTCTCCACGATGCCGACGGCTGCGGCAATCTCGACTCCCCGGGAGTTTGCAATCGCGGTGATGAACAGAAACGAGACCTGGATGAATCCGTCTTGGATGGCGATGGGGATTCCGATGCCCAAAACGCCTTTGAAAAGCGTTCGGTTCGGGATGAAGTCCCGCGCGTGGATTCGGATGCCGAAACGGAATCTTTTCAACGAGAGGAGTGCGATGAGGACGCTCGAAGCTTGGGCGATGACCGTCGCCAGTGCCGCGCCTTTCGCCCCGAGCTGAAACCATTCGATGAAGAGAATGTCCAGGGCGACGTTCAGCAGGCAGGCCGAGGCGACGAAGTACATCGGATGCTTGGAATCCCCCGTTCCGCGGAGGACTGCGGCGATTAGATTGTAGGCGGCGATGAACGGGATCCCGGCGAAACAGATTTTCAGATAGGTCGCCGTTTCTCGAAAGGCTTCTTGCGGGGTTTTCAAAATTTGCACGATGTCTTCGCAAAAAAAGAGGCAGACGGCGGTCAACAGGAGAGCGAATGCGCCGAAGAGGATGGCCGCGTTCCCCACGATGCGCGAAAGGACTTTCGGGAGGTTCGCCCCCGTCGCCCGGCCTGTCATTACGGTGACGCCCATCGAGATTCCGACAATCACCACTGTCAAAAAATGCATCGCCTGGCTGCCGACGGCGACCGCCGTGATTGTTTCCGCTCCGCCCGATTGCCCGACGATGAACAAATCCGCCAGTCCGTAAAGGCTTTGTAAAAAATAGGCGGCAAAATAGGGGACGGAAAAGACTGCGATGCTTTTGAAGAGGCCGCCTTGGGTCAGATTGTGGGGCATGCCGCCAAATTAGCAAAAGTTGCCTGTGAATGACTTCGAATTTCCCACTTCGGTTTGCAGAGTCTTCTAAACGCCCAACTTGCTGTATAATTATGACGATTATATCAATTTACGCAACGAAATTCCCTTTGTTCTAGCGAAAATCTCTGAAAAATGGAAAATTTTTCCTTGACGCGCTCGCCGCTTTTTCTAACTTTAAAGCCGACCTGCCGATGCGATTCCCGTGCCGGCAGGAATTTAGAGGAATGACATGAAAACCATTATGGTGAACCCCAAGACGGTCACGCACCAGTGGAAACTCATCGACGCCGAAGGCAAGCCCCTCGGCCGCGTCGCTAGTGCCGCTGCCCGCCTTTTGATGGGCAAACACAAGGCCATCTATTCCCCGAACGTCGATACGGGCGATTTCGTGGTGATTATCAATGCGGAAAAAGTTCTCGTCACCGGCAAGAAGGCCGAACAGAAACAGTATTTCCATCACACGGGTCACATCGGCGGCGAACGCTGGATCACTTACAAGGATTTGATTGCAAAGCACCCGACGGAGCCTCTCGCCGAAGCCATCTGGGGGATGCTGCCGCACAGCGCGCTCGGCAAGAAAATGCTTAAGAAACTGAAAATCTACGCTGGTGCGGAACAGCCGCATGCAGCCCAACAGCCCGAAGTCGTGAACCTCGATTTCTAGGGCGGAGGATAAAGCTATTACTACTGCAAAGTCCAAAAAGATTTACCGTGGCACGGGGCGTCGCAAGAACGCCATCGCCGCTGTTATCTTGAAGCCGGGTACCGGCAAGCGCACCATCAACGGTCGCGATTTCAAGGAATACTTCCATTCCGACGTCCAGAACATGATTGCAAACCTCCCGTTCGCCGTGCTTGAAAATGCCGACCAGTGGGATGTCGAAGTCAACGCCCACGGCGGCGGCATTTCCGGTCAAATGGGAGCCGTCCGTTTGGGCATCGCCCGCGCTCTCGTGGCGAACAATCCGGAAGACAAACCCGCGCTCAAGAAGCAGGGTTTGATGACCCGCGACTCCCGTGCCGTGGAACGTAAAAAGTTCGGCCGCAAGAAGGCGCGCAAGCATTTCCAGTTCAGCAAGCGTTGATTGGAATCGCCTTTTCAAGGAAGCCCTCGAACCGGGGGCTTCTTTTTGTTTGGCGATTTGCCCGGATGATTTTCGCGCCTTGTCGGCAAAGACTTTCGGTTTGCCCCTTGACAATAGTTATATTTTTGGCATGAGCAACGGAATGGATCATTTCAACGTGCAGAACATCGAAGTCGCGGGTTTTATCCGCGAAGTGTTCGGCTACATCACCCGCTTCAAGGGTCAGCTGTTCGTCCTCAAGATTGAGGACAGCCTCATGGAACATCCGCTGTTTCCTGTCCTGGTCAAGGACATCACGTTGCTCCACAAAATCGGTGTCAAAATCTTGATTGTGCCGGGAACCCGCAAGAGCATCGACCGCCAGCTCAAGGCTTGGGGGATTGCGTCGGAATTTCAAAACGGGATTCGCTTGACTAGCGAAAAGGCCTTGCCGCTTGTCGAACAGGCTTCCCTGGGAGCCGCGCAGCGCATCATGAGCCTTTTGACCGCCGGCGGCTGCCACGGGATGCAGGGAAATTGGGTCGCCGCGCGCAGCATGGGGATTATCGACGGCGTGGATTACATGCGGACGGGCCGCATCGAACGCATTGAAAAAAACATTTTGGAGCATCTCCTTTCCGAAGATTACATCCCCATCATTCCGCCCATCGGATGGAACAAGATTGGGCACGCCTACAACATTTCGAGTACGGAATTGGCGATGGAGCTTTGCAAGTATCTATCCGTCGGCAAGCTCTTTTTTATCGGCGGCGAGAACGGCATCCGTTCGGAAGGTCTTGCCGTGGGCAGGAATACGCGTTATTTGGACGTCACGGACAGCGGCGTCATTTCCGCGTTGGACATTGAACAGGCTCAGGAAATTTTGGACTTGAACCCGGACAAGTTGAACTTTACGCAGGTGGATTATTTGAAGAACGCCATCAGTGCGTGCAAGGCCGGCGCAAAGCGCGTCCACTTGGTGAGCGGAGAGACGCAGGGGAGCGTCTTGCAAGAGGTCTTCTCCAGTCGCGGTGACGGGACGATGGTCTATGCGAACCAATATTCGAGCATCCGCCCGGCGGTTGTCGACGACATCCCGGACATTTTGCGCATCATGCAGGATTATATCGCAAAGGGATACTTGATCCCGCGGACGCAGGAGTCCATTTCCGAAAAATTGTCGGATTACGTCGTGTACGCCATCGACAACGTGATACACGGCTGCGGCGCGCTCCACGCCTTTGAAGACAATACGGCGGAAGTCGCCGCGATTGCCGTCGCCGCGAACTACCGCAAGTCCGGCGTCGGGGCGGCGATTGTGCGGCATTTGATTGCGACTGCCCGGATGCGCGGCTATCGGATGGCCTTCTTGCTCACGACGCAGGCCTTGGACTGGTTTTACCAATTGGGATTCAAGGACGGGACTCTCGAGGACTTGCCGAAAAGCAAGCGGGAGCATTACAACCAGAAACGCAGGTCGCGAATCCTGGTGATGCCACTCGACTGAATTTTGGGGCGTTTCGGAAAGGAAATTCCCCAATGTGCAAAAAAGCAACCACGTGAGTGGTTGCTTTTGAATTTTCGTTTCAATGCCGCCCGAACCGTCTCGTCTTTCGGAACGGTCTGTCGTCGCGCTCGTGGAAGGGACGTTCCCGGAAGCTCTTCCCGTGCCTCCTATCCTTGCGGCTGACGGAATCGCGGAATTTCCGCTTGCTTCCGAACGGCTTCTCTTCCGGCATCGGTTTGTCGTCCGTCATCAAGCGGAATTTTGACGGATTCCCGCGAATGGTCATTTCTTCGAGAATCAGCTTGATTTCCGGGGACAGGTCTTCCGGCAGCTCCACGGTGCTGAAACGGTCAAAGAGCTTGATTCTCCCGATTTCCGCAGAGGAAATCCCGGATTCCCCGGCGATGGCCCCGACGATATCCCTCGGGGAGACGTGGTCGAATCTTCCGACTCCCAGGTAATAGCGGTCAAAGCCTTCTTCGATGCCGTTTTCCTTTTCCGCTCGCGGGGCGTGTTCCTTCGGACCGTTGCCGAATTTGTCCTCTTTTGCCTTGCGGCGTTCTTCGCGGAGAGGGACGACTTTGATTTCCGGCAAGTCCACGGGGAACAACGGCTGCCCGGCTTGGGCCAGTTTCGTGATTGCCGCTGCAATTTCGAGTGCGGGGATTCCCTTTTCCTCTTCGAGGCTTTCGACAAGATTCCGGAATTCTTCGAGTCCGCCTTCCGAGAGGGTGTCTAAAACCTTTTGCTTGAACGAGGCGATTCTGCGTTCACTGATTTGCTCCCCGGTCGGGATTTCCATCGGGTCGATCGTCTTGCGTGTGGCGCGTTCAATCATCTTGAGCATGCGCCGTTCCCTAGGAGTGATGAATAAAATGGCGTTCCCTTCGCGCCCGGCCCTGGCCGTGCGCCCGATGCGGTGGACATAAGATTCCGTGTCGTAGGGGACGTCGTAATTGATGACGTGGGTGATGCGGTCTACGTCTAGCCCTCTGGCGGCGACGTCCGTTGCGACGACTATATCGATTTTCCCGCTTTTCAGGCGGTTCACCGTCCGCTCGCGCAGCCCTTGCGCCAAATCCCCGCTCAGGGGAGATGCGTTGAATCCTCTCGCCTCCAACCGTTCCGCCACTTCCGAAGTGGTCTGCTTTGTCCGGACGAAAATCAGGACGCCGTCGTAATTTTCCCCTTCGAGAACGCGGGTCAGAGCTTCCATCTTTTGCTCGGAACGGACGGTCAAATACCGTTGGCGGACTTTGTCCACGGTGGCCGTCTTGGTCTCGATGCAGGCTTCTTCGTAGTCTCCGAGGTAACGGTCGATGATTTTCCGGACGCTTTTCGGCATGGTCGCGCTGAAAAGGCCGCGTTGGGCGTTTTCGGGGATTTTGGACAGGATTTCCTCCACTTCGTCCATGAAACCCATGTCGAGCATTTCGTCCGCTTCGTCCAAGACTACCGCTTGGATGTGCTCCAGGGAAATCGTCCCGCGCTTCATATGGTCTATCAACCGACCAGGCGTTGCGACGACGATTTGCGGCGTGCGTTTCAGGGTGCGGAGTTGGATGCCGATTTCCTGTCCCCCGTAAACGGGGACGACGTGGACGTGTGGCAAGGCGACTGCGAACTTTTGGACGGCTTCGGCGACTTGCACGGCCAGTTCCCGTGTCGGGGAAAGCACCAACATCGAGGTCTCTCCCTTTTGAAATTGCAGCCGGGAGAGAAGCGGCAATGTGAAGGCGGCTGTCTTGCCCGTTCCTGTTTGGGCCGTGCCCAAGAGGTTCTTTCCGGAAAGGAAGATGGGGATCGCCTTCTCTTGAATCGGCGAAGGAGTTTCATAACCGGCGTGTTGGACGCCTTCGAGAACTTCGTGGGAAAGTCCTAAATCGTTGAAAGTGGATGGGGATTCTGCGGAATTCGCGACTGTATCGGCAATTTGGTTTTCCGCAGAGGGGGACTCGGGGGCGCTTTGCCCGGCTATGGCTTCTGAATCGTCAATTGGCATATTGGGCGCAATATAGAAATCAAAACCTTTTTTTGAAAGGGCTTCGAAATTTCAAAAATTTTTCTACATTTGACGCACCAACGGAGAGATGTCGGAGTTGGTCGATCGAGACGGTCTCGAAAACCGTAGACTCCTTTCGGGGTCCGAGGGTTCGAATCCCTCTCTCTCCTCGAGAAAAACCGCGCAAGCGGTTTTTCTTTTTTAGGGGTTCGAACCCTCGTTTTTTGTTTTGGTTCGACGATTCGGAGGCGAGAGCGAAGCGAATTGCGCCTTCCGAATCGGCCTTGACGCAAAGCGTCAACCCGAAGGGTTTGCGGAAACGCAGTGCCCGCAAAGGCAATCCCTCTCTCTCCTCGAGAAAAACCGCGCAAGCGGTTTTTCTTTTTTTAAAGCTCGAATCCTCCCACTCCTCACTGATCACTATCACGGTGTCCGACCTTTGAATTTCCGCCTAAATTTGATATATTCAAGGCGAAATGAAAATTTATTCCTTTTTGATGGGCTTTTGCTGATGGAAATTTGCCGTCGACAGGCGAATTTTCCTCGATTCGGGCGGAAAATGCCCGTAAACAAAATTTTTCTACATTAAAAAAGGAATTATTCCAAAGGATTCACCATTTATGCAGTTTCCCCCAGTCAAAGACCAAATGGACGTCTTGCTCCGCGGCGTTTCGGAAATCATCCCGGCCGATGAACTCGAACAGAAGCTCCAAAAGTCTTGCGAAACGGGAATTCCCCTCCGCGTCAAGTTGGGCGTGGACCCGACTGCCCCGGACGTCCACCTCGGCCATACGGTCGTCATGCGCAAGCTCCGTCAATTCCAAGACTTGGGCCACACCGTCGTCTTGATTGTCGGCGATTATACGGCCCAAATCGGCGACCCTTCCGGCAGGAACAAGGCGCGCCCGCGCCTTTCGCACGAACAAGTTCTCGAAAACGCCAAGGAATACCAACAGCAGTTTTTCCGCGTTGTCCGCGAAGACCGCGTCGAAATCCACTACAACGGCGAATGGTTCTCGAAGCTCCCGTTTTCCAAGGTCACGGAACTCATGGGACAATTCACGGTCGCCCAGATGCTCGAACGCGAGGACTTCCACAACCGCTATGCGTCGAACAGCCCCATCAGCTTGCATGAATTCATGTACCCGATGATGCAGGGCTACGATTCCGTCGCCATCAAGAGCGACGTGGAACTCGGCGGAACGGATCAAAAGTTCAACGTCTGCCGAGGCCGCGACTTGCAGCTGTACGAAAAGATGCCGCTCCAAATCGGAATGTTCATGCCGATTCTGCTCGGCACGGACGGCAAGGCCAAGATGAGTAAGAGCCTCGGCAACTATGTCGGCGTGAGCGAACCCGCGGACGTGATGTACCACAAGATTTACAACTTGGCGGATTCCATCGTCGAGAACTGGTTTGAACTGTTGACGGACGTGCCTCTGCCGGAAATCAAGAAGATGACGGCGGACATCGCAGCGGGAAATCTCAACCCGAACGTGGCGAAAGACATTCTCGCGAAAAATATCGTTTCCCAATATTACGGGGCGGAGGCCGCCGATGCCGCTGCCCTCAAGGAAAGGGAAATTCACAGCGGGAACGCCATCCCGTCCGATGCGAAGGAATGCAAGGTTTCCGCCGGTTCCCATAAAATCTTGGATCTTCTCGTCGAAATCGGCGCGTTCAAATCCAAGGGCGAAGCCCGGCGCATGGTGCAAAATAAAGGCGTTAAATTACATATCGAACCGGGTTCGCCGATATCTATAAATACGATTTGTGTCTCAAATGTTTCTGAAAATGTTTGTGATGGTAGTGTTTGGAAACCCGATGATTCCTTTAAGATTTGGAGCGGAACTGATTCGCAGGTTTTAATTTCTATCGCTCCTAATGAACATGGAACGTTGCTCGTCCAGGTCGGCAAGCGCAACTTCTTCAAGGTCAACTTCTGATGTCCGGCGATACCCTGATTCTCGGCCTGAACCCGACTTGGCAGAGGCTCTTCTTTCTCGACGATTTTAGACCCGGGGACGTGAACCGCCTGTCCAAGGTGGAGGAATTCGCGTCGGGAAAGGGTATCAACTGCGCGCGCGTTCTCCGCGTCTTGGACGGGGACTTTATCCTCGCCCATTTCTTGGGCGGAGACCGCAGCGTTTCCATTTGCGACGAAATCGCCGCAGCCGGGATTCGCCAGATTCCCATCTGGATCGGGGCTTCCACCCGAATTTGCACGACCATCGTGAGTGGTGGCGATACGACGGAATTGATCGAACCTTCTCCCAAAATCACGGAATCGGAGAACAAGGACTTCTTCCAGACGATTGGGGAAGTTTGGAACGACGTGACGAACGTCGTTCTCTGCGGCTCCTTTCCCGTGGGTTTCCAAATGGACACCTTGGAAAAGCTCGACCTTTCGGGCAAACGCCTGTTTGTCGATGCCGTCGATGGGATTGACGCATGGCTTGAACACGGCGTGGAACTCCTCAAAATCAACTTGGACGAATACTGTCGGCTGCTTCAACGGTTTGAAATTCCGCAGATAACCTCCAGCCCGCAGTTTTGGAAAATGACCGCCTCGACTCTTCTCGAACGGTTGCCGATAAACAACTTGGTCGTCACGGCGGAAGACGCTCCCATCCACGCCTTTTTCCGTCAAGAGGGCAAGTTCGTGGGAATCTCCCTGCAACCGCCTGCCGTCAAAATGGTGAATGACATCGGCTCCGGGGACGCTTTTCTCGCCGGTTGGCTCTCCGCCGACTTCTTGGGGCTTCCCGTTTCGGAGCGTCTTGCCAAGGCTGCAGCCGTCGCCGCGGCCCGGTGCGAGGTCGATCGCCCCTGGAGTCTCGACATCGGTCGCGTTTCCGCCCTTCTTTCCGAATTGATTCCCCAAGTGGAAAAGATGGCGGACTGATGCCCGTCGGACTCAAGACCCTGATTGCCGTCCCCTCCCCGATGGAGTGGCGCGTACTCTATCCCGAAGTCCCTTTTTCAAAAACGATCGAAAGTCCTCACGGGCTAAGCTCTTCTTGCGATGCCGCCTGTGTCGGGATCGGGCTTGTCGGCTTTGCCGGGAACTTGGCGCAGCTGATTCATCGGCTTGCTTACCAAAGGATTCTTTTGGTGGGCGTTGCCGGAGCGCTTCCCGGGAGCGGACTTTCCCCGGCGGATACGGTTCGGGTCGATGAAGAATGCGTCGGGGATGAAGGCTATTTGGAAAACGATTCGTTCGCGCCTTATTTCCGCCGTCCCCACGTCTTCCGGGCGACTTCCGCGAGGCTCGCGCCGAAGTCCGTCTCTTCCTTGCCGGGAGTCCGGGGCGTTTCCGTCAACACGCTCACGGCAAATCCCCGGATTCTCGAATGCCGGGCGAAATATTTCCGCGCCGCCCTGGAATCCATGGAGGGAGCGTCCGCCTTTGCCGTTGCGCGCGCTTTGGATGTGCAGGTTTTTGAAATTCGCACCATCAGCAATTTTACCGGCGATTTGGATGAGTCCCGCTGGAATCTCCGCGAGTCCCTCCGCTCCGTGAACCAAAAGGTCTTGCAGCCCCTCCTGGACGAAAAAACATGATAACCTTGAAGCTCGGCATCTCGACGTGTCCGAATGACACTTTTATTTACGAAGCCTTGGTTCGCGGCCTCCCCGGTTCGCCGTTCCATTGGGATGTCGTGTTCGCAGACGTGCAAACCTTGAACGAGATGGTTCGCGGCGGAAAGCTCGACGTGGCGAAAATCAGTTGCGGCGTCCTTCCGTTCGTCGAAAAGGATTACCGGCTGCTTTCGTGCGGCGGTGCGATGGGGTATGGCTGCGGCCCGCTCCTGCTTTCGTGTTCAAAGGATTTTCGGTTCGACAGCCGTCGGGAAACGGTCCTTCCCGGTCGGGACACGACGGCGTCCCTGCTGTTCCGGTTTTGGGCGTCCCGCGCGCAAAATCTCCATTCCCCGAAGGTCTCCTACGCCTTCTTCAACGAAGTCTACGCGGGACTTTTGTCCAAAAGGAACGCCCAAGGCGTGGTCATTCATGAAAAAAGGTTCATTTGGGAACGCGACGGATTGGGGCTGCTGGCGGATTTGGGCGAATTTTGGGAACGGGAAACGCGTTCGCCGATTCCCTTGGGCTGCTCGGTGGCGAAAAAGTCGTTGGGAGAGGAATCGATTCGCTCCGTGGAGCGGGAAATTCGCCAAAGTTTGGAATCGGCTTGGAATCGTCCGTTCCTCGTCTCGGACTTCATTCGCGAAAATGCACAAATCCCGGATGATGCCGTGATAGAAAAGCACATCAAAATGTTCGTCACCGATTTTACGAAGGACGTTGGGGAAGAAGGCTTGCGCGCTCTGGAAACTCTTTCCGCCCACGTGCGTACGGGCGTTTTGTAAAAAAGAAAGACGACTCGGAAAACCTCGCTTTTGGCCGCCTTTGTAAAAAATATTTTTGCAAATCGGGCGGATTTTGCAAAAAACTTTATTTATTTTCCGAAAGAATCTTTTCAAGGGAGTTTCTTATGGACTTGGTTCAGCAACTAGAACAGGAATTCGAGGCGTTCAAGCGCGAATTCGAAAAGTTTGAAAAAGGCAATAAATCCGCAGGAACGCGGGCGCGGAAAGCCCTCCAGGACATCAAGCGCACGTGCCAGGACCTTCGCGTCTCCATCCAGGGAGCGAAGAAGGAAAATGAAACCAAGAATTCGGAAGAAGAGGGGGCGGCATCCTAAAAATGGGCGCGAGTGCTGGGAAATATCTTCTAAAATGCTGTTTTTCAAAGATTTATCATTAAAAGTGTTTGACCAAAACCATTTTTGTAGGTATATTCCACCTTGTGGTTTGCCGTATAGGGTGTGGTTCCCCTGTTGGCCAAGTCCATGGATGTGAAGAATTTATGTATCAAGATTGGAGAAATCTAGCAGTATGACCCTAAAGAAAGTATTCGTAGTTCTTGTCGGTGCTATGCTCTTTTCGGGATACGCTTCGGCAAAGCCTATTCATGTGCCGGGCGATTACGATAAAATAGCGGACGCTCTGGGCAATGCAGATGCCGGCGACACCATATTCGTCAAGCGCGGCACGTACAACGAGAACATCACGCTCATCATGGGTGTCGTTCTCAAAGGCGAAGACCCTCTCACGACGATTATCGACGGCGGCCGCCGCGGCCCGACCGTGATGGGAACTTCCGGGGCGGAAATGTCCCATTTCACCATTCGGAACGGGATTGAAGGCATCCTTTGTGAAAATGCAGCTCCCTACATTCACCATTGTTACGTGATGGACAACAAGGCGACTGGAATTGCCGCCTTCATTTCGCTGCCCAATCTCCGCAACAACGTCGTCTACGGGAACCGCTGGTCGGGAATCCTCGCCTGGGGCGCCAAGTCGTTGGATGCTTCCGTGGAGCAGAACGTCGTGATGCGGAACGGTTATTCGGGACTTGCGCTCAAGGGACCGTCCAACATCATTGCGCGCAACAACATCTTCATGGAAAACCATTATTACGGAGTTTTCGCCGATCCCGCTGCGGGGCAGACGAAAATCGAATACAACAACATTTACAAGAATTATTATCCGTTCAACCGGTTCATCAAAGTGAACCGCACGAACGTTTCCTTGGATCCGAAGTTCATCAATCCGTCCCTTTCAAAGCCGAACTTCTTCTGCAGTTCCAAATCTCCGATGCTCAAGCGCGGCAAGGGAAAGCTGGATATCGGTCTTCTCGCGCATGACGTCGTCCAAGAAAAAGAAGAGGAGGTCAACGAGAACCGCAATCCGGATACGGATGGGGACGGTCTCTGCGATCCTTGGGTGAGTGAAGAGAATCAGTCTGAAAAATACGCCGCCGTTTGCTCCGGAATCGACAACTGCCCGGAAGAGGCGGAAGATGTCGACGGTTTCCAAGACGACGACGGCTGCCCGGATCCGGACAACGACCGTGACGGCATTTGCGATCCTTGGGTCGAAGCGAGCGGGATGCTCGACAAGTATGCGCACACCTGCAAGGGCGTTGACGCTTGCCCGGACAATCCCGAAACCTTAAACAGCTATAAAGACGACGACGGCTGCCCGGACGAAGTGCCTGTCCCGCCGAAGAAAGTCTTCGTTCTCGAAGGTGTCAACTTTGAATCCGGCAAGGCGACCATCACCAAGGATTCCGACGTTTCGCTCCGCAAGGTGGTGGACATCATGGAAGCTTTCCCGGAAACGACTTTTGAAATTGTCGGGCACACGGACAACGTCGGCAACGCCGCCAAGAACAAGCAGCTTTCTGCCGAACGCGCCGAAGCGGTCAAGGCTTTCCTCGTTGAGAACGGCATTGCCGAAAATCGTATGGTGGCTCGTGGAGCCGGCGATACGCAGCCCAAGGCGTCCAACAAGACTCCGGAAGGTCGTGCTCAAAATCGTCGTATTGAATTCATTCGCACGGATATCAAGTAAGGAGAGGTTAGGTGATGACACGCTTTAGCTTCATCAAAACAACGGCCGTAGGGCTTATTTGCACGAGTGCGGTGTTTGCTTCTCCCTCGTATTCTCCGCACAAGTATCAACAAAATGATTGGTTCGGCGAATTTGGCAGCAACAACACTTCGATGTATGTGAATCCGGCTGGAATTGCAGAAACGGATCAGATTGAACTTTCCATTGGCTATTTCAGCACAATCAGCGGAGAAGCCTCCCAGGAATACGGGTCGATTACCATCCCGTTCGGATACAACCACACGTTGGGCATTTCTTTCTTCGAGAACGGCGCCGATGTCGATGGTGGCTATTCCTACGTGGAAAACGCCTATATGATTGGCTATGCCTACCGGCTGATGCATTGCTTGGCCTTGGGCGTAGACGTTTCGATTCTCCAAATCAACCAGTTCGATATGAACAAGCAGTTGACCTTGGGAGCTGACGTCGGCATCGCTTGGAATCCCATCTCCAATTCGCGTTTCGGTAGCTTGACCGTCGGTGTCGCATTCCAGAATGCTCTGGCTCCGGCCATCAGCACGGAAGAGGACAACGACTCCTACCATTTCGTGTTCATGGGCGCGGACCAATCTTACAAGGTGCCGAGCAATTTGAACTTCACCTTGTTCTATCGCGGATTCAACCGCTTGCTCGAAGCGAAGGCCGAACTTTCCATCATCGACGTGCTTCACGATGACGATGAAGGCGGCGACGGCATGAACCTCGAAACGAGTTTCACCTTGACTTATTATCTGAGTTCCCACTTGGGAGTCCGCCTTCGCTTTACGAAGGAAGGGTATCCGGTTCTCGGAGCTACGGTGAATGTCAAGGATGTGGCGATTTTCCGTTACCTGGCTTTGGATTTGGAAATGTCGCATGACGATATCGTCGAAAAGAAAAACCGCGGTTTCATTTGGGCTGTGAAGCTGACTTCCCGTTTCGGGAATACGCGTGAAGAGTCCATTGGCGAAGACCGTTATCGCCGGTTGAAAATTGAACCGGAAAACGATTACCGTGCCGCCATGCGCCTTTATTTGAACCGCCAATTCTTGGAAGCGGCTTATGCCTTCGGCAAAGTCCAGACGAAGTATCCGGCATTCCACTTGGTGGATCAGGCTGCCTTCTACAAGGGCAAGTCCTTTGAAAACATGCGGATGCACAAAGCTGCCAAGGCTGTTTACGAAGATGCCGCCAAGCGTTACCCGCAGAGCGACCAGCGCGCCAAGTACCAGTTCCAGTTGATGAACATCGATTACAAGGAAGGCAAGTACAACGACGCGATGGTCAAATATCAATACATCGTCCAACATTACAGCGAGAGCGATGTGAAGGCGGATGCGGACTACATTGCGGGTCAGATCAAGTTTGAACAGGGGCTTTACCAAGAATCCATTGACTTGCTCTCTGCGATTCTACCCGGCAACGCCAACTATTTCTATGCCCGTTACACGATGGGCATCGCCAACAGCCGGATGGGCAAGTGGGACGAAGCGGAGAATTGCTTCCGTGACATCATCGACCAGCCCGCTTCGAACCAATCCGAATTGGATTTGCAAGATGCAGCAAAGGTCAAACTCGGACACATTTACTTCTCCGGAGAGAATCCGAACATTGCAGAAGCCGCCGGTCTTTACGGGCAGGTGAAGCCGGGTTCTCCGGTTTACGATGAAGCGATGCTCGCCTTGGGTTGGTCTTTCTTGAAGGTGAACAAGCCTGACGAGGCCATCAAGTTCGCCCAATGGATTATCAAGAACATGCCGGATTCCTTCCTCCTTTCGGAAGCTTACCTGGTCGAAGGCTACTGCTATTATATGAAGAAGGACTTGGACAATGCCGAAAAGTCCTTGACCAAGGCGGAAAAGCTCACGGAACAGCCGGTCGTTTCCATGGCCGCCCGCGACAGTGCCCGCAAGGCTTATGAAGACAATGCCGCCCATTTCGACAGTGTTCAAGACAAGGCTTTGGATTTGTCTCGCCAGTTGCCGACACCCCGTGTCTCCATGAAGCGCGACCAGTTGCGTCCGGATTTTGACAAGGCGAATCAAGCGATCGATGATTATGCGAAGTTCATGGCGCGCTCCCAGCAGAGCGACCGGTTCGAATCCAACCGTAAACGCGTTCTTGAAGATGCGGGCTTCACCCTGGCCACGGTCAAGACGAAGAAGGCGGAAAGCGGCGGCGGTGCCGGAACGTCTAACAGCCAAGAACTTCAGGAACTCGAAAATTTGGAAGATTTGGAATAAACTTGAACATCAAGGATAGGCCTGTTTGATGCAGGTCTGTCCTTGTTTTAAAAGCCGATAGGTGGAAATGCAAATGAAAAAAATATTTCTGATTGCTTTGACTCTTTTAGCCTTTGCCGGTACGTCTTACGCGGATCCGTGCAAAGACAAGACGAATGAAGCAAAGTCCATGCTTGCCAAGTGCAAGGCAATGCAAAAAGGTTCCCGTGAATACAAACAGTGCGCCAGCTCCTACAACCTGTTGAAGACGCAGGCGCAGCAGGCGTGCCGTTCCGGTGGAATGGACGAAAGTGAAATGCAGGCCGCCATCAAGCAGTGGCGGACTCAGGTGGACCGTTGCAAAGGAAAGCAAAGTTCCCGATGCGCCAGCGCCCTCCAGCAGCTCGGCAACTACCAATACAAGTTGGAAGAAAAGAAACAGGTCGATGCGATGGCTCAATACGAGTCGGACGTCTCCTGGTGCGAAGACCGTGACAACGAACCGGCCAAGTGCCAGAATTTGGGCGCGGGTCCCAAGGTGGATCACTCCAAATCCTTGGGCTACTTCTTGGAATACATCGACAAGTATCCGAAAGAGACCAGAACGCCGAACGTGATTTACCAAGCTTCGTTCATCTATGAAGCGAGCGGTGAAGACGAAAAGGCGTACAAACTTCGGATGCGCTTGGTCAAGGATTTCCCGGACAACGGCCTTGTGCCGAAGACCTGGCTGCGTATTGCGGAATACCACTTCATGAATCGAAAATTCCGTGAAGCCATCGACGGCTATAAGCGTGTGACCGGATTCGACAATTTGACGGGCAAGGAAGCCGCTCTCGCGATGTATCACTTGGCGGAATCTTATTATAATATCGCCGAATACGAAACGGCGGCCAAGACCTATTTCATTTACATTGACGGTTCGGACAAGGGCAAGTATCCGAGCGACTTGCGTCTTGAAGCGATGGACTTCATGGCGGCGGCCTTCTCCGACATCGATGACGGCGTTCGCGTGGCAGCCCGTTTCTTGAAAGACAAGAATGTCAAATTCAAGGACTCCCTTTACTACCGCATCGGTATGAAGAACAAGGATCACGACCGCAATGAGGAAGCCGTCCAGTCCTTCAAGTATTTGCTAGACATCAACCCGGATTACATCGACGCGCCTCTTGCCGACGTTGCGATGGTGGAAATCTTGATTATCCAGCAAAAGTTCGACGAAGCGCAGGAACAGCGCAAGTTGGTCGTCAAACGCTACAACAAGAACTCCTCTTGGTATAAAAAGAACAAGCAGTACCCGAAGTCCGTGGAGAATGCAGAAAAGGCCATCCGCGCCGCCATGTTGGACATTCCGCAGTATGATCACGCCCAAGCGGCAAAGCTCATGAAGGAAGGGGATACCGAGGGCGCCAAGAAGCGTTATCAAGTCGCCATCAAGGGTTACAATGACTTCTTGAATCAATACAAGAACGAGCCGACCTGGGATGAATACAAGGTCTATGCCAACCTGGCCTTGGTTTACCAAGAAATGAACCAGTTCGCGAAGGCGGCGGACATGTTCAACAAGATTGTCGATGCGGACACGAACCGTTATGGACGTCGCGCATTGGGCTCCGCCGCACCTTACAAGAAAGAGGACGCCGGCTACAACGCCGTCATCATGATGGACAAGGCGCGTGAGAACGCACAAAAGAGCAAGGCGCAGGACGATCCGGTGAAGGCCTATTCCCTCCCGGAGACCAAAGCCTACTTTGCTCAAGTGGACCGCTACATGAAGAAATTCAGCCAGCAGAAAGAAGCGGTTGAACTTGCTTACAATGCGGCCATTGTCCGTTATCAAGCGAAACAGTATCAAGAAGCCGTCGTCGACTTCCGCAACTTGAAGACGAACTACCCGAACAATCAATACATTCTCCTCATTAGTCGAATGCTCGCCCAATCTTTGCTTGAATCCAATCAGCTGGATGAATCCCAGAAGGAATTCGAATGGCTGTTGAAGCAATATACCGAAGTCAAGGCGACTCGCAACGACTCCATGGCGAAGATTATCCGTACGTCGATTGCCGCCGTCCTTTTCCAAAAGGCGGATCAGGCCGTGAAGAACGGGCAATATGAAAAAGGTGCTGTCGCTTACTTGGATCTAGTCAAGCATTATCCGAAAGAATCCTTTGCCGACAAGGCGATTTTCGAAGCCGGCGGCGCTTATGAAAAGGCGAACAAGTTCGAACAGGCGGCGCAGACATTCATGATGCTCCCGATGAGCTACAGCTCGTCCCCGCTGACGATTCGCGGCATTCTCCGTGCGGCGATGAACTACAAGAAGGCCGGGAAGCCGGAACAGGCCGCCCAGACGTTCCTCTTCATCACGAACAACTTTGAAAAGGACTCCATGGCCTTCGCCGCAATCGGTTTCGCTGCGGAAACCTATGATTCCATTCCGAACAAGAAGCTCGCCGCACAAACTTACGAGTTGGCGTACAAGAAGTATCCGGACAACGAAAAGACTCCCGGAATGCTTTACAGCGCTTGCTTGACCTACGACGAAGCGAAGCTCCCGGAAGAGGCCATCCGATGCAACAAGGATTTGGTCCGGGATTACCCGAAGAGTTCTTACGCTCTCGACGCGGCGTTCAGCATCCCGGTCGCTTACCAGAATGCAAAACGCTGGTCCGAAGCGGCGGATGCCTACATCTTCTTTGCCAAGACCTACACGACAGACAAGGAAAAGCTGATTGCCGCCTACATCGGAACGGCTAGAGCTTATCGCGAATTGAAAGACGACAAGAACGCCGCCGATTACTACAAGAAGACCATCGACGCTTACGACAAGTACGGTCTGCAAATCAAGAATGCCGATCCGGGAGTCCCGGCTGAAGCCGCTTATTACCTCGGCGAAATGGAATACGCCAAGATGGAGCCCATCGAGGTGACCGGCAAGCAGAAGGCGAAAGATGCCGCCATCAAGAAGCTGAACGAAATTCTCAAGGCTGCCGTGGGGCATTACTCCAAGTCGGCGACTTACGCATCCGAGCAGTGGACGTTCCGCGCGACGAACAAAATCGGCTACTTGTTCGTGACGATGGCGACGAAGATTCGCGAACAGGAACTCAACGGCAAGACCGACGAAGAAAAGTTCGCCGAAAGAATCGGCATTGTCCAGATGTTGCCCGGCTACTACGAACAGGCCCAGCCTATTTTCCAAAAGAACATCGACCTCGCCCGCGACCAGGGCTTCTACAATGCGGATGTGATTGCCGCTGAAGAAGGCTATATTGAAATGTATTATCAAGGTTGCGCCGTCTTCGTCGAAGTGGGCGATGCCTTCGCCAAGTCGCCGCTTCCGGACAGTATGGAAATCGTCACCCAGTATGTGGAATACGAAGGCATGACGAAGGAAGATGCGGAAATGGCCGCCGGCGAAGATTTGCAGGCTTATCGCGAAGAACTCGCGAGCCGCTCCCAAGCCGCTCGCGAGGCTGCAGTCCCGCGTTGCGCTACGGGTATCCGCGCGTCGGAACACTACGGCATCGACAACCAGTGGACGCAAAAGCTCTACGACCTGCTCCGCGATTTGGACGACCAGAACGAAGCCCTTCAAATCAAGATTACGAAGTTCGACGCTTCCAAACTGTTCCAAGACCCGAGCTACTTCAAGACCAAGACTCGTCTGGATCAAATCCGCCAGTCCAAGGTGATGACGAAGCAGGAACAGCTCGCCACTTATAAGGAAATCCTCAAGGATGCTCAAGCGGAGAACGAGAAGCTGAAGGCGGAATTGAAGGAACTCCAAGCGCGCCTTGCACCGCCTGCCGCCGCCTCGCCCAGTCCGGACTTGGCGCAGTAATCGGGAACGATTGGGAATTTCAGGAATCTCGCTTGAGCGAGATTCCTTTTTTTTGGGGGGTAATGAAAATTTTACAGTGCAAAAGCTTCCCATTCGGCAAAAAAAAAAATAAATATGCGTTTACAGGAAACAAACACAAACCACTTGATAAAAGGAGTCTCCTAATGTCTAAAATGCTTGAATCGTTTAACACGAACAACTCCGGTTGGCAGTTTATGTGGATCATTCTTGCCGTCGGCTTGATTGGTCTTGGCTTTTCGATTGAACGCTTTGTTTACATCATTTTCAAAAGTGCCAAGGGGCGTGCCAAATTCCTCAAGGATTTCGGCAATCTTCTCAGTGCCAAGCAATATAATGAAGCTTTGAATCTCGCCAACAAGAGCAAGCTCCCGATTGCCAAGGTTGTCGCCGCCATCGTTGCAAACCGCGATGCCGGCCGTGACGCGATGCAGAACGCTTCGGACGCCGTTTTCCTCACGGAAGCTCCGCGCCTCACCCGTTACATTTCCATCATTTCCGTGATGGCCTCCATTTCCACCTTGCTCGGACTGATGGGTACGATTTACGGTCTGATTTTCACATTCGACGCCGTGGCGAACAAACCCGCTGCCGAACGTCCGAAGGCTCTTTCCGACGGTATCGCTATCGCTATGGGAACGACTCTTCTCGGACTTATCTGCGCAGTCCCGCTCCTCGTGATTGTCGGTGTCTTGAATATGAACAGCGAACGCTTGATTCAAGAAATGGAAGAGAAAGGCCTCAAGATTATCAACGCCCTGTCGTAATTGTTGTCTTCAGGAAACAATAAATTAAGATAGGAGATAAAATGGCAAAAGAAGTCAAGAAACCAGCCAAGCCGGAAGAACCGGATTTGCTTCCGGCGATGGGCTTGTTCACCATCCTGATTCCGATGCTGCTCTCCATGACGAGTTTCCAGAAGCTGGCCATTGTCGAAGTCAACCTGCCCGAACGCAGTATGATGCAGCTCGATGACCAGACTCCTCCACCTCCGGACGAGCAAGCGTTGAACTTGTCTTTGGCGATTACTAGCGATTATCTGACTATCGGTGCGCGCGGCGGATTCCAACCCAATGTCTATTTCAAGGAATTTTGGGTTTTCCGTTGCAAGTCCGATGAGCAGCTAATCAAGTACGCTGCCGATGACGTCAAGAAATTGGTCAGCAACGGCCAAGCACCGAAGTGCAAAGACGGCACGGAAATGGACAAGGAAAAGTACACTTATTTGATTGAAACGATTGAACTTGCGATGATTGAAAAGACGTCGGAAGAAGATCCGGGTCGCCTGATGTGGGGCATTTACACGTCCCAAGCGGAGAACCAACCGGACAGCGTCTTGGTCGACGGCAACAACAACTTCTTGGCCTTGGTCGGTGAAGGTGACGGAGGCACATCGGCTCCGGCAGCCCTCAAAAAACCGGGGGCCGGGACTGCCGTCCAGACCCTTTCGCAAAATTCCGTGCGCAAGTTGAAACCTGAAGATGCTGCCAAGATTATCGTTTATCCGCTTTCCGCGTATGATGAAATCGCTCGGCAGCTGATTCAGATTCACACGGCCTTTATTGATTTGGAAGATGCGGACAACATCATCATCGTTGCGAATGATGATGTGCAATTCGACAAAATCATCAACTTGATGGACCGCGCGAAGTCGTCCGGTTTTGTCAAGGTCAACTTGGCTAAATTGGGAGGTTGATATGGCCCGTAAGATGCGAAAATACGGTGAAGACGTCCCGTTCTCCTTGACGTCGATGATGGACATGATGACCATCATTCTGGTGTTCCTCATCAAGAATATGGATGCGGAAGGCCAGCTCATCACCCAAGCGGAAAACCTGATTCTTCCGATTTCCACCTCCAGGGTGCAGCCGAAAGAAGTCTCCCTTTCCGTAGTGGTCGATGCAGGCTATGTGGTGGTTGACAATCAGAAAATCGTGCCGACTCCAGAGGTGATGACGCAGGAAGACCTTTTGATTACGAAGGTGGATTCCGTGCTCAAGGAACGCCGCGAAACGGAAAAGGAACACGCCCTGCGCGCGGGACTTCCTGCGGATGAACCCGGTAATATCATCATCCAGATTGACAAGAACATCCCTTATGACGTCATGTACAAGGTGATGGCGACGTGTGGCTTCTCCGGCTATACGAATATCGCCTTTGCCGTGACGATGAAAAACGGCGGGGAGGAATAATCATGGCTGCAAAGAATCAAAAATCCAAACAACAACTGGATCCTTTTGTAGCTTCCTTGATGCCGGAAAACGACAAGCGTTTTGCCGGTGTCGCGGGAATTTCCTTGATTGTCGCTTTCGCGATTTCTTTCTATGGGTCTATGTATGAAGCTGTGGTGGACGAAGTCATCTTCGAAGAATCCGCAGCGGAAGAACTGACGACGACCATGAAGATTGAAGACAAGAAGGAAGAAAAGAAGGAAGAGAAAAAGAAGGAAGAGCCGAAGAAACCGCGCAAAAAGGCCGGTGGCGGCGGAAAGCCGAGAGGAAAGGGGCAGCCGAACGCTCCTCAAACGCGTGGCGTCCTCAAACTCTTGACCGCCCAGACGACTAAATCCAACTACGCCGCTTATGACCTGATGAAGGACCAAAAGTTCTCAAAGGACATCAACAAGGTGTTGAAGGATGTCGCCGGTCTCCAGACGACGGGCAAGACCGTTCTCGGCGGTCGTCGCGGCAAGGCCAACGGCGGATTCAACGAAGGATACGCAGAAGGCGGCTCCGGCGGTATCGGCGATGGTCTTTCGGGACTTCTCGGCGGAGGCGGTGGCGGTATTGCGACCAAGTCCAAGGGTACCATCAAGACTCCTTCGGCTAGGGACATCGACATGGGTGCGGGCGGCGGTTCCCGTTCGGCTGCGGACATCATGAAGGTCGTCCGTCAGCGGACTCCGGGTCTTCGCCACATCTACAACAAGTACTTGAAGCAGAAACCGGGATTCGCCGGCAAGGTGACGCTCCGCTTCACGATTGCTCCGGGCGGCGATATCATCAGCATCTCCATTGCGTCTTCGACCACTGGTTACAGTGAGTTCGACAATGCGGTGAAGAATACGGTGAAACGCTGGACGTTCAGCAAAATCAAGTCGGGCAACACCACGGTCACGATTCCGTTCACCTTCTCTGAGTAATTCGTGATTCAAGCATGAAAAAGGGTTGAAAGCGCAAGCTTTCAACCTTTTTTGTGTTGTTTGGCTTTGAATGGTTGTCGGGGTAGTGGGCGTATTCGCCAAAATTGAGGGCGAATGCTGTTTTTTGATTGCGAAATGCGAAAAGTCTATTTAATTTTAGGGAAAACAGGAGATGACTGATGAATTTGAAATCGGCCGCAAGTATTGGTTTGACCATTGGAATCTTTGGCGTTGGATTGTCTTTTGCCACTTTTGCCCGCGTGGAGTCCATGGGCAAGAACACGACTTACATCATGGACGATGTGAGCATTTTCGACAACCCGGCGAACATCAACCTGTATCCGAATTATTTGATTGGCGGTTTTGGAACTTATTTGGAGGATGTGGAAACGGGAACGAACCGGGATCCCCAGCATCCGACTTTTGGCGGCATCTTCTCCTTGAGTCTGGGCAGTGAAGAATCCCCGGATCCGAGGCTCTCGATTGGCGGTTTGTTCGGCAGGGAAGACGCCAAGCTTTTCCGCTTTTTGCCGACCTATTACGTCGATGACGCGAATAGGGTGCACGCCTTGCCGAAAACGGTGACCAATTTTGACGGTTTCCTCGGTGGGACTCTTTCAAACGGGAACGCTTTGGGCTTGCACGTTTACATTGCTCATCAGGATGGCGGCTATGAGACGGAGAGCGGTACGTACCAAGCGGACATCAATTCCTATGCGTCGATAATCCGGGCCGACGCCGGTATCAATTTTCAATTGACGAATACGATGGACTGGGAACTTTCCGGCGGTTTGGCGCGAATTCAGTACGGTCCCGAGCATAAAAGCTTTTTTGATGACGGCGACTTCTCGTACTTGGTCAATTCCAGGGCTTTCATCACCTTGGACGCCATTGACGGGGAACTTGTTCCGGCGATGAATGCGCATTTCATCAAGTCTCCCGGCATCAAGGAAACTCACGCGCAGGTGGGAGTTGGCATCAACGTGGGGCTCGACAAGGGGTTCTTTTGGCTGGGCGGCGACTTCGTGTGGAACCGGGAAAAGGCTCACGATTGGACTTTTGATTACGACAGCGGGGAATCGACCTACGACTCCCAAAGCGAAGACTCCTATTGGGATGAACGGAGCGATATCGGCGGCATCATCAGCTTCGGCATTGAACGGAATATTTGGTGGGACTGGTTCGTCATTCGCGTGGGCGGACAAAAGTCCATTCTTTACACGGAATGCGACAAGGATTCTCACAACGGTGGGAAGAAGGGCATTTGCTCGGAAAACGGGAATTTCTTTTCGACGAATCCGGTTGGGAACGGGACGATTGACGACCATGTCGGTTGGGGCTTCGGCATCAACATTGAAGAAAAGTTGAAAATTGACGTGACGATTGCCGAGGATTTGCTGTTCCGCAATCCGTTCCAAGGAGAGGGACGCTGGTTCTCGCGTCTGGATGCGACTTACTCCTTCTAAATCTTTGAAAGGCCCCGTTCGTTCGAAACGGGGTTTTTTATATTTGGATTATGCGAAAATGGTGGTTCATCCTAGTCTCCCTTTGGCTCTTCGGCTGCGCAGAACCGCAGGAAAATATTGAAGAGAAGCTTTCGGCTTATTTGCAGGAGGACTTGAAGTTCATGGTGGCGGCGACTCTCCATGCAAGCCATGACAAGAACGCCCTGTTGGATACGCCTTATTTTCGGATTCGGGATTTGCGTTTTTTCGACAAAGAGCATTCCAAAATGTACTCCGCCTATGCTGACGTGGAGTTTTTCATTTATCGGGACATCAAAATGTACGAAGAGCGGAAATACCGCTACGACAACACCTACTTGCAGTGGGATCGTTATTTTAAAAAATGGCATTTTGGGGTGGACAACGGCGAAGAACCGAAAAATGAATCGAGTTTTTAGCTATATTTGAAACAAAATTATTTAGAAGGAATTCGATTTTGTTTGGATTGTTTTCTTGCGATATTGGAGTCGATCTTGGCACGGCGAACACACTGATCCATGTCGCCGGACAAGGCATTGTCATCAACGAACCCACTGTCGTCGCGATGGATCGCAAAAACGACCGCGTGACGGCAATCGGCAGCGAAGCGAAGAAAATGCTCGGTCGCACGCCCGGGGCGACGGAAGCGATTCGGCCGATGAAGGACGGCGTCATTGCGGACTTCCAATTGGTGGAAATCCTGCTTTCGACGTTTATCAAGCGGGTGCAGAAATATCCGCTGTTCTTGGTGAAACCGCGCGTCGTGATCGGCGTGCCTTCCGGCATTACCGAAGTGGAAAAACGCGCTGTGACCGATGCCGCCCGGATGGCCGGCGCCAAGGAAGTGCACTTGGTTCACGAACCGATGGCCGCCGCGATTGGCATGGGAATCCCCGTTGACGGCCCCGCCGGGAACATGATTGTCGATATCGGGGGCGGGACTTCCGACATCGCCGTCATCGCCTTGAACGGGATTTCTTGCAATGCGTCGATTCGGGTCGGTGGAGATGAAATGGACGACGCCATCATGAACTATTTGCGCAAGACTTATAATTTGGTCGTCGGGGAGACTTCCGCCGAGCAAATCAAGATGCAAATCGGTTCGGCGTTCCCGCTAGAGGAAGAGTTGACGATGGAAGTCAAGGGGCGCGACGTCATGGCCGGGCTCCCGCGTACGATGACGATTCGGAGTGAAGAAATTCGAGAAGCCTTGAACGAACCGGTGATTGCGATTGTCGATGCCGTGAAGCAGGCCTTGGCCCTCACGCCGCCGGAACTTTCGGCCGATATCTTGGACCGCGGCATCATCATGTCGGGTGGAGGTTCCAAACTTCGTGGGCTGGATGTCCGCATCCGCAAGGAAACGGGACTTTCGGTGAACGTTATCGACGACCCGCTGCTTTGCGTTTGCAAAGGCGCTGCGCGCATCCTTGAAGATTTGGACAAATACCGTCCGGTTTTGATTTCTTCGACGGTGTAATCTGGGAAAATGAAGTTTTTCCGCGTTCTGGGCAAAGTCCTTTCCAAGGGGCACGGTCTAGTCCTTTTCGTCATCCTCCTGCTGTTGGGACTCGGCATTCGGCATTTGGAGAGCGAAGGCAAGGAAACCCTTGTCGCGGGGGCTTTGACTTCGGTTTATTATCCGGCGCAAATGGTGGTGTCTTCGGTGAACCGCCTGCATTCGCTTTCCAATGAAAACGACCAATTGAAAAGGGAGAATGCCCGGTTGAAGTTGGAACGGGACAATCTGCGGGAGAGCGTGGAAGAGGCGGGGCGGTTACGGGAACTGGTTCACTTCGACAATGTGTGGGATTATTCAATCGTCACCGCTCGCGTGATTGGGAAAAATCCGGGTCGATTCTTGACGACATTCGTACTCAATCGGGGGACGGAACACGGAATCGATTTGAATATGCCCGTTTTCACGGTTCACGGCCTCGTCGGGCGGATTTCTGCCGTTTCCAAGTCGCATTCGAAGGCGCAGCTCCTGCCTGATCCGGCCTTGCACGTTTCCGTCATGGTGCAGCGGAGTCGGGTCGTCGGTTTCTTGGATGGGGGCTCCGCCAATTATTTGCAGGCGACCGTGCCGTCTTATGTCGGTGTGAAGGAGGGCGACACCTTGGTGACTTCGGGGCTTGGCGGCATTTACCCGAAGGGAATCGGCGTCGGGATCGTCCGTTCCTTGCGCAAGGGTGACGTGGAAGTGGTGACGGAACTCGAACTCGAACCGTTTCAAAAGTTCACCCGCTTGGAAGAAGTTTTCATCATGCAGAAAGAGCCGGATTGGACAGCCCAGGAGATGAGCGGAAGTGCTGAAGTTCATTAAACATTTTCTGCTGTTTATCGTGACGGTCGTCTTGCAGACGACGTTGGCCGTGAAGATTGAGTTCTACGGGCAGGAGCCGGACTTCGTCTTGATTTTCGTCGTCGTGATGGCGATTTCTTGCGGTCCCGTCTCTGGGATGCTCTGGGGATTTTTCGCCGGTTTTTCGGAAGACGTCTATGCTTCGGTGGATTGGCTCGGAGCGGAGACGATTGCGCTCACGTGCGTGGGTTTTGGCGTGGGGCAACTCGAAGAGAGGTTCTTGCGGTTGAACTTGGCGACGAAAGTCGCCTTGCTCGGACTGGCCTTCATCTTGAACGATGTCATCTATTATGGACTGATCGGCATTCCGCAGGCCAGCGCGTCTTCTTTCTTTTTGTCGAAGACCCTTCCCGAATGCATTTACACGATGCTGTTCGGAGCGCTCTTCTTTTTCTTGTTGAACTGGTTCGATTCCCGTTCGCGAAAAAATGCCCGATAAGTCGTCCCATAGTGATGTGTTCGATCGCAACGTGAAGTCGCTTGTCTTCATGGCTGCGGTGGGAATCGTCTTCTTTTGCTTGTCCGTGCGGCTGTTTTACTTGCAATCCGTCCGTTATGAAGAAAATTTGCAGAGTTCCGATGAGAACAGGTTGCGCCGGATAGAGCTCCGGGCGGAACGCGGATTGATTTTTGACAGGGAAGGGAAACTTCTCGTCGGCAACCGTCCGTCGTATCAAATTGTCTTGTTGCCGGCGGAAATTCGGAAAATGAGCGCGGGGATGAAGGATTCCCTTTTCAAGAAATTGATCCGTCTGAAGGATTCGTCGGGGGAGCTTGTCTTCGATTCCGCCGTTGTCGATACGATGTTTCAACGCTGCGGCTGGAAATCGCACGGGATTCTCCGCATTTTGGAAGACGCTTCCGTGGAGCAAGTCTCCGTGGTGCAGGAACGGTCGTTCGAGTTTCCCGGCGTGACGACTGTTGTGGAATCCAGGAGGTCTTATCCTTATGGAACGCTAGCCGCGCACGCCTTCGGCTACACGGGGGAGATTTCGGAGGAACAGCTTTCGAAGCCGGAATTCGCGGAATATTCTTCCGGGGACAGAATCGGCCAGAAAGGCCTTGAAATGCAATACGACACGGAGTTCCGCGGAAAGGACGGCGTCAAATACGTGGAGGTCGATGCCTACGGTCGGGAAGTCGGCTTTATCGACGGGATGCGGAACTCCCCTTCCGTCCCCGGCTACGGCATGGTGACGACTTTGGATTTGGACGTGCAATTGGCTGCGGAGGCGGCTTTGCCGGATTCGGTCCGCGGGGCTGTCGTCGCCATTGACCCTCGGAATGGAGAAATCCTCGCGATGGTTTCATCGCCTCGGATGGATCCGAACATCTTTTCCTTGAAGCGTCGGGAGCGCAACAAGGGCTGGGCCAAGGTCGCCTTGGACACGGCGCGCCCTTTGATGAATCGCGCCATTGCGGGAGTTTACCCGCCCGCTTCCGTCTTCAAACTGGTGACTTCCGGTGCGGGTCTTGAAAATGGCCTTGTCGAGGGGACGACGCACATGCAGAAACCTTGTACGGGCGGCTACACGTTCGGTTCGCGTTACCAAAAGTGCTGGGGGACGCATGGGAACTTGAATTTGGTGAATTCCCTGCGCCTTTCGTGCGATGTGTATTTTTACCAGCTCGGTTTGATGCTCGGGATGGAGCGCATCAATGAATTCGGATACCGGTTCGGGCTGGGGCATTTGTTGGGGATTGACATCCCTGGGGAGAAGGCGGGGTGGCTTCCGGATTCCGTTTCGTTTAACGAGCGGAATCGGCGGAACGGTTGGCGCTGGGCGCGAGGGCTTATTTTGAACTTGGCGATTGGGCAGGGGCAATTGGTGACGCCTCTCCAAGAAGCTGTTCTGGCGGGTTCCATTGCGACGGGGAAGGGTGTCTTCCGCCCTCATTTGATGAAGGAGCTTCGCGATGCCGACAATCGCATTGTGGAAAGCTACATCCCTCAAAAGATTTTTGAAGGCAATATGCGGGAATCAACGCATCGCACTCTGCTTGCCGGAATGGATTCTGTCGTCAATCATCCCGGCGGGACGGGCAAGCGGGCTGCTATTTCGGGTATCCGCGTCGGGGGAAAGTCCGGCTCTGCGGAATGGAAAAAGGGGGAGAAGACCCATGCCTGGTTTGTCGCCGTCGCACCCCTCGACAATCCGGAAATTGCCGTGGCCGTCGTCCAAGAGGCGGAAGGCGGCGGAGGGGCGAAGTCCGCTCCGATTTGTCGCAAGGTGATGGAAGCTTACTTTGCGAAACAAGCGGGCGATTCCGTGGAGGTCAAAAAATGAGAGGCTCCGGTCGTTTTTTGAGCAATGCGATGAAAATCGATTGGCTGTTTTTGGCCTTGGTCTTTGCCTTGACCTTTTTGGGAATCGTGTTGGTCTTTTCGGCAACGGTGAATGCGGAGCGCGTCTGGTACACGTCGCATTGGTTCCGGCAGATTGTCTATTTCGCCTTCGGTTGTATTTTGGCTGCGGGATTCGCCTTGATTCGAATCGATTATTGGCAGAGGCTTGCGTTTCCGCTCTATTTTTTGACGGTTGTCCTGCTCGCTTTCGTCGCCTTTGGCGGCGGGGACAGCGCCAAGGGGGCCGGGCGATGGATTGATTTTGGCCTCATCAAAATCCAGCCGTCCGAATTTGCAAAAATCACCTTTCTTTTGGCGATGTCGAAGTGGCTTTCGACGCATCGGGTGAACATCTTGAAACCGAAGACCTTTGCCGTTCCTGCGGTGATATTTTTCGTGCCGTTCGTGTTGGTGCTGCGGCAGCCGGACTTGAGCACGGCCCTCGTGTTCACGGCGGTGACGATTGTGGGGCTTTACTGGTCGGGATTGACCTTGAAAGATCTGTTCTTGCTGCTGAGTCCTGTCGCGTCGGTTATCCTTTCCTATCCGCAAATCCCCTATTCCCAAGTGCTCTGGGGGCTTCTCCTTTGCATCGTGTTCTTGATGCTGCTGTCCCACAAGTTGCCGAAAAAGTTTGTCGTCGTGATTCTTTCCCTGAACATCATCTGCGGCTATGCGAGCACGGTCGCGTGGAACTCCTTGGAAGACCACCAGCGGGATCGCGTGATGACGTTTGTCGATCCGATGCGCGACCCGAAGGGCGCCGGTTATCAAGTGATACAGTCCGAAGTGGCGATTGGGAGCGGTGGACTTTTCGGGAAGGGATTCCGCGAGGGGACGCAGACGAATCTGGCCTTTTTGCCGGAAGAGCATACGGATTTCATTTTCAGCGTTTTGGGGGAACAGTTCGGCTTCGTCGGCTGTGTCGTCGTCCTGGGATTGTACTTTTTGTTCCTGTGGCGCGCGATTTCCATTTGCCGGTTGCATTTGGATCCGTTCGTGAACTTGGTCGTGGCGGGGGCTTGTACGATTTTCTTCTTTCATATGACGGTGAACATTTCCATGACGCTCGGGCTGATGCCCGTCACCGGGCTTCCGCTGCCATTTCTTTCTTATGGTGGGTCCTTCATGCTGACGTGCATGATGCTCGTGGGGCTTCTGGTGAATATGCGCTACCAGGGAAGCCAGCTGGAAAGCAATTACGACTGAGTCCGTGTCGACGAAGGAAAAAAGGCGGATTCCGGGAAGCCGCCTTTGGAGTTTTAAAAGATTATAGAGACTTGCAGTATTGCTGCCGCCCCCTTTCGTTATAAGTGTGTGCAAAAGAGCCTTTTCGAATGGCCACGGAACTTCCGGTGAATCCGAGCAGGGCGTCTCCAGACTGGCCGCATTTTTGGTCGCCCCTTTCGTCGTAAACGTAGATGGAACTTCCTTTTTGAATGGCGAAACCAATCATAGAACCTCCTTGGTTTAAATGATGGTTTGTGCTCCTTGTTAAAAAGCATCGTCAAGACTATTTTGTATTTTTTTTTGTTTTCACGTTCGATGCCCAAGGTCGCCGAGGACTCGATTGGAGGCTTCGTTCCGAAAGGGGGCGAGCCTCTGCGCCGGAAGTTTTCTACATTATCGCTGCATGGAAAATATTCTCACGAATCTTTTGATGATTTTCCTCGGGCTTTTGAGCTTGAGCTTTTTGGTCTTCATCCATGAATTGGGGCATTTTTTGGTGGCCAAGTGGAACAAGGTCAAGGTGAACACGTTTTCCATCGGATTCGGCAAAAAGCTGTTGAAATTCAAGAAGGGCGACACGGAATACTGCCTTTCGCTGATTCCTTTCGGCGGTTATGTCGCCATGGAGGGGGAGAATCCGGAAGATTCCGATTCGAAGGATCCGGGGGCGTTCGTGGGGAAGAGCGTCGGTGTTCGCGCGGCAATCGCCTTTGCGGGGCCGTTCGTCAACATCGCTTTCGCGTTTCTGCTTCTGGTCGGTCTTTACATGAAAGGCGTCGAAGAGCCGATTGCGTCCGAGTTGATAGTCGGGCTGGTCATTCCGGGAAGCGCGGCGGAAAAGGCCGGCGTGGAACCGGGGGACACGATTTTTGAAATAGACGGCAAACGGACGACCGGATGGGATGACTTCCGGGAGCAAATCGGGGTGAGCCTGGGCGCGGAAGTTCCGATTCGCCTGCTTCGCGGCGAAGATACGCTGTCGCTGTCGATGATTCCGGAAGAGATGGTCGTTCCCGCACAGGATTCGTCGGAAAAGGGCATCAGCATGGGTGTTGGGGAATCGGGCATCTTTCCGCGGCATCGGGTTGTCGTCAGCGGAAATCCCCTTTCGGGGAGTGCGGCGGAACGGGCGGGGCTTCTCCCCGGCGACACGATTGTGGAAATCAACCGGCAGCGCGTGTTCCGCTACCAGGATGTCGTGACTTTGGTCAACGGCTCGGAAGGGCGGCCGATGGATATCGTGATTCACCGTGGACAGGATACCTTGCACAAGGAGCTTTCCGCCGTTTACAATGAAGAGTACAAGCGTTACATGATCGGCATCCAGATGACTTACGTGATGTTCAACGAAATGCACGTGGTGAGCCGGAGCTTCCCGGCGGCGGTGGTGAAGGCGGGGAAGACCAGTTGGAAGATGGCCGTGAGCGTTCCCCGCTACTTCAAACGGATGTTCCAAGGCCAGGTGAAGGTGGACGCAATGTCCGGGCCCGTGACGATTGTCGCCGTCATGGGGAACGTGTGGCTTTCCGGATTCCAGAACTTCTTGATGATTCTCGCGCTCATCAGCATCAACTTGGGCATCATGAACCTTTTGCCGCTCGCAATCACCGATGGGGGAATTCTCCTATTCCTGTTGATAGAAGCTGTCCGCGGCAAGGCTGTTTCCCAGGAGAAGCAAGCGTTCATCCAAAAAATCGCCCTCGCGTTCTTTTTGGCCCTCTTCGTCTTCATCACGTATCTCGATATCGGGAAAGTGGGACTTTTCTTGAAATAGGTAACTTATGAATATTTTGGTCGTCGGCAGCGGCGGTCGCGAAAATGCGATTGCCTTGGCTGTCAAAAAATCTCCTCTTTGCTCGAATTTGGTGTCTGCGCCGGGAAATCCGGGGATGGAACGCCTCGGGAAATGTCTCCCCGTCGACGTGGCGTCGCCGTCGGCCATCGCGGATTTGGCTGTAAGGGAAAAGATTGACTTGACCATCATCGGACCGGAAGTCCCCTTGGTGAACGGCGTTGTCGATGAATTCCGCGCCCGAGGGCTTCGCGCGTTCGGCCCGGTGAAGGGGGCGGCCGCCTTGGAAGGGAGCAAGGCTTTTTCCAAGAATTTCATGAAGAAATACGGGATTCCGACTGCCGCCTACGAAACATTTTCCGAGTTGGATGCCGCTTTGGATTTTTTGAAGGGGCATCCCGCCCCGATTGTCGTCAAGGCTTCGGGGCTTGCCGCCGGGAAAGGCGCGGTCGTCTGCATGACGGATGCGGAAGCCGCCAGCGCCGTTGAAGAAATGCTCGGGGAAAAGGCCGTTTTCGGCGAATCCGGCAAGACGGTCGTCATTGAAGAATTCATGGAAGGGGAAGAGGCGTCCCTTTTTGCCGTTTGCGACGGGAAGGATTATGTCCTGCTTTCTTCCGCTCAAGACCACAAACGCGTTTTCGACGGGGACAAGGGACCGAATACCGGTGGAATGGGAGCTTATGCGCCGGCACCCGTCGTCACGCCGGAAATCCTCGCGCAAGTCAAGGAGAAAATCATCGAGCCGACCCTTTCGGGAATGTCGGCGGAAGGTTTCCCTTATACGGGAGTGCTCTACGTCGGCATCATGGTGACGAAGGACGGACCCAAGGTCGTGGAATACAATTGCCGTTTGGGCGATCCGGAATGCCAAGTGGTGCTGCCCGTCTACGACGGTGACGTTCTGGCCCTGTTTGACGCTGCGGAACGGGGGGAACTTCGGAACTTCCAGGCTGCCGAACAGCCCAAGGGGGCTGCGGCTGTCGTCGTCATGGCGAGCGCCGGTTATCCGGGGAGTTACGCCAAGGGCAAGGAAATTTCGGGAATCGAAGAGGCGGAGGCCCTCGGCGCCGCCGTCGTCCATGCGGGAACGCGCTCCCAGGATGGAAAGCTCTTGACTTCGGGCGGGCGCGTCTTGGGGGTCGTCGGGATGGGGAAAGACCTCCGCGCCGCTTTGGACAAGGCTTATGAAGGATGTGGGAAGATTCGCTTCGAAGGGGCGTTCTTTCGCAAGGACATTGGACAAAAAGGACTTTCAAAATGCAAGAATTGAATCGACCGTTGGTCGGCATTGTCACGGGCAGCGCTTCGGACAAGGCGATTGTCGACAAGGTGACTTCCGTATTGGACTCTTTTGGCGTGGCGTGGGAATACAACGTCCTTTCCGCACACCGCACCCCGAACAAGACGGCGAAGTACGCCCGGGAGGCGGAAAACCGCGGAGTCCAAGTCTTGGTGGGCATCGCCGGGCTTGCCGCCGCCCTTCCCGGAACCCTTGCGGCTCACACGACCCTTCCCGTGATAGGCGTCCCCGGAGACGGCGGTCCCCTTTCCGGCGTTGACGCTCTCCATTCGATTGTACAAATGCCGTCCGGTATCCCCGTGGCGACGGTCGGAATCGGGAACGGGAAAAATGCGGCTTATTTGGCTATCGCCATCTTGGCCCTTTCGCATCCGGAAATTCACCAAAAGTTGGTGGAATACCGCCGTTCCTTGGGTGATTCGGAGCTGTGAAACGGATTGCTCTACTGCTCTTTGGGCTGGTTTCCGCCTCTTTTGCCGCTCCGGGCGTACATCTCCCGTGGGCGGAGGGGGAGCGGTTGACTTACCGATTGAGTTGGGGGTTCATCACGGCGGGGGCTGCCGATATGGACGCCGTCCCCCGGGATGATGGGAAAATCGAATTCATCAGCGTGGCGCGGAACAACGGCGCGTTCAAGGCCATTTATCCTGTTGCGGATACGATTCACACCGTGTCCGACGCCAAGACCTTGTTGCCGGATTTGTTCAAGAAAGTGCTGAATGAAGGTTCCTACCACAGTTCGTCGCACATCCTGTTCGACAGAATTGCGCAAAAAGCCGTTCTTTCGGACACGGTCTTCGAAAATTCCCGTCGGGAAACGGTCAAATCGCGGATAGACACGACTGTCTCGCTCAAAGGTTTCGAACATTGCGTGATTTCGGCGTTTTATCGCGTCCGCAGCATGGATTTGGTCGGCAAGAAGGACACTTATTTTTCGGCGGTCAGCGGAAAGAAGCGTTATTCCCTGCAGGTCGTCGTCCACGGGAAGGAGACTGTCGAAACCGATTTGGGGACGTTCGAGTGCTTCAAGGTCGAACCGATGCTCGGGGATGACGGGGCGTTCAAGGCGGCCGGGCGGCTTTTTATCTGGATTACGGCCGATGAGCGGCGGCTGCCCGTTTTGATGCGCGTCAAGATTCCCATCGGTTCCATCAAGGGGGAGCTTGTCCAATTTCGCCAAGGACCGCAGAAATAGCGATTTTGAATCCCGTTCAAATTCTTTTTACACAAATATTTTTGCACTCATTTTTGAGAATAAACTATATTGAATGCGGAACTGTTCTATCCTTCAATAGAGGCTCTTGAGTCATGTTAAAAAAGTTTAGCGTTTTCTTCTTTGCTTTGACGGTTGCCGGCTTTGCGCAAGATGACTTTGGCGGTTTTGGCGATGCATCGGATAATTCCGCCTATACGGCTGCATCCGACGAAGACGATTCCGGGGAAACGGTCTTGCAGAAACGTCGCCGTGCTGCAGGCGGAAGCGTCCAGGCGGCGGATGGCGAAGGCTCGGCTTTCGAAGAGTCCGACTCCCGTGCCGCCGACCGCGCCAAGCGGCGTGAATTTGAAAAGGATCAGCGGTTGGACGAATTTGCAAACAATTTGCGCCGCCGCGATTGGTTGAAGGATCGTCTGGTCTTTGAAATCGGAATGGGCTCGCGTCAGCCGGTGATGGGTGAAACGGGACTCGGCATGGGGTTCGGTTTCGGGGCGGAATACATCACCCGGTGGCATTTGGCCCTTTACGGCTCCTTTGGATTCATCCCCAGCGGTGACGATCCGGACTTCTCCAATTTCACTCTCGAAGGCGGTACGGGTTGGAAGGTCGGTTTGAACTATTACCTGTTCCCCAAGAACCCGCTGCACTTGGGCTTTTCCGCTTCTTACGGGACTGTCTATTTTGACCATGCGGTTCTCGCCGACTCCACGAACGATTATACGCGCGAGTTGATTTCGACGATGGGCTTCCAGTTCGACGTGCTCATCACCTATCTCACGGATGAATGGTATTACCTCCAGTTTGCCATCGGCATGTATTATGCGCCGAACGCTTACGACGACTCCCATGAAAAGAACCGCGCCGGCAAGAATGTCTCTCGGGTGATTGACAGCGACGGCATTTCCAAGTTCGGGCTTGTTTTCGGCATCACGATCGGCTTTGCCCTGCCGGAATTCTTCCCGGACGCGACGGAAATCCGGCGGCGTGAACGCGAAAAGAAATATGCGGACGAGGACTATTGATTTTTAAGGGAAGAGCGGACGGAAGTCCGCTTTTTTGTTGCCGATGAAGCCTTGAAGCTCTGTTGAAATAATTCTATATTCAAACCGCTCTGTTGTCCGCGTAGCTCAATTGGATAGAGTGTCAGTTTCCGAAACTGAAGGTCGCGAGTTCGACTCTCGCCGTGGGCACTGCAAACGCACCGGGAAACCGGTGCGTTTCTGTTTGTGGAGAATCGATTTGTTGAGCTGTTTTTTGAGAGATGCGCGTCAAACAGTGGCAAATTTCGGGGCAAAATGTTGCGAATCGACGTCCCGGACGATTTTTTCGACGGCAAAAATGGAAAATTTTGCATTTTTTGGGAAAAATAAGGCTGTAAAATCCTTTTATACTATGGAAATTCTCCGTTGCGAATTTGGCGGTGGACGACCCTTGTTTTCCTTTCTCCGATTGTATCGCTTTTTGCTATATTTTCGGGGAATTGAAAATTTGAGCTGAATCTTGTTCCTGTATTGAAAAGTCTGGTACGCTTTACGTTAGCAGGGACAGGATGTCGCTTTTTGCTAACGGGTTTACCAGAGCCTTCAATACATAAGCCTCGCGACTCTGCACCTTTTTTGTGGAAATCGTACAAAGTCCGAGGAGGCTGCTTGCAATCCGCGTTTGCGGAAAGGAGAAAAGATGAGTCGACTGTCCGTCGCTGCGTTCGCGGCATTTGGGTGTGTTTTCCTTTTGGGATGCGCCGGAACAGGATCGAGGTGTGAGCAATTGCACCCCGGATGCAGGTGGCATTGCGCCATGGAAAACGACTTTATGTTCCCCGGGTCCCAGTATGCGGACATGGTCTATCGGAACGCTTCCGTCGAAAACTGCCATTGGTGAAAGGTCAAAAATGAAAAAGTTGTATATGATTGTCGTCTTGCTGTTCTCCGCCGCCGCGTTTGCGGACGAGTGCTATTTCCAGTCCCGTGCGACGTCTTACTATTTGAGACCCGCGCTAAAAAGGATTTCGTGCGCCACGTACCTAAGTGCTATGCAAGGTTCTTCCAATTACGCTGCGCTAATCGGCGAAGAGGGGAATCTGATTTTCGAGACCGACAATGAACGGTTCCTGATTGGCAAATTTTTCTATTCGTTGGAGATGCAAGACTATGTGCTTTACGGTTATATCGAGTTTTCTGGAGGAGTTCCCAATCGTTGCGAGACGACAAAGAGTTCCGGGGTTTGCAGCGCGTTTGATTACACGACTTTTGCGATTGCCTTCAAAAACTTTTTGCATTCACCGGAAAGGATCAAAATCAGGAGATAAGATGCCGAAGAAACTTTTTTGCCTTTTCCTATTGGCTCTTGCCGCTTTTGCAAGCGCATACAATTTCAAATGCCATTCGCGGAACGGCTGGTCTCCGGGGAATGGGCGTTACAATTACGAGGGGGAGTGGATTGGTTATTTCGGAGTCCGTGCGAGAGCCGGCGAATATGTGCTTTTTTATTATCCGAAGGGCGGCAAGGGCTATTGGTTTCACAGATATGACTGCATTGAACTTTGACTGGGGGACGAGATGAAAAATTCACTCAAAGCGTTTCTGATTTGCCTTTGCCTGCTTTCGTTCGGCTGCGACGAGAGGGACGTCCGGAGTCGCTTGGAAAACGTGGTGGACGGACCGAGCGAGTTCGTCTTTCGGCAGACGTTCGAGATTCACGATTGGGGCGAGAAGGATTCCGTGCAACTGAGCTTGCGCTACCTCGGCAACGGGAAAATCTCCTATAGGATTTTCGAATGTGTAAATTTCTTTCTGTAAAATCAAAAGGGTCCGGAGAACTCGCCGTTTTTGGGCCGCAAATGACAAATATAGCTGTGAGGGGGAGTCCTCCCCCGGCTGCCCGTTAAGGAACAATCTTCCCGACGAGTTCGTGAGGTTCCGCGTCGATGATTTGCACTTGGCGGAATTCCCCCGGCGTGGCGTTGCCTTCGACGATTTTCACGATGTCGTCGGAATCGAGGGAGTTGCCTTCCGTGCGGCCGAAGAAATGGTAATCGCTTTCTTCGGCGACTTCGTCGATCAGAACTTGGACTTTTTTGCCGATGAGGGACTCGTTCGCCTCCAGGGAAATTTCCTCTTGGAGGTCGTTGATGGCGTCAAGCCTTGCGCGGGCGAGTTCCTCGGGGACGGGGGCTTCTTTGAGCTTCATCGCGGGAGTCCCTTCTTCGGGGCTGAAGACGAATCCGCCCAAATGCTCGAACCGGACGTCTTGAATCAGTCGCATCAGCTTTTCGAAATCTTCCTGCGTTTCGCCGGGAAAACCGACAAGGACCGTGGTGCGGAGGGTGACGTCCGGAATCCTTTCGCGGATGTCGCCGAGCATTTTCCTCAGGGATTTCTCGTCGTAACGCCGTCGCATCAGTTTGAGCATCCGGGTGCTGGCGTGCTGGATGGGCATGTCGACGTATTTGCAGAGGCGCGGTTCTGTCGCCATCAAGTCCAAAAGTTCGTCGTCGATGAATTCCGGATACCAGTACAGCGTCCGAATCCACGGGATGCGGGTCTCGCTCAAGATGGCCTTGAGGAGCTTTGCCAAGGAATCTCCGCGTTGTTTGCCGCGATCATGACCGTAGAAAGTCGTGTCTTGGGCGATGAGGGTCAGTTCCTTGACTCCTTGGGACTCGAGCTGCTTTGCTTCCCGGACGATGCTCTCGATGGAAAAGGAGACTTGCTTGCCTCGGATGTTGGGGATGGCGCAGAATGCGCACCGGCGGTCACAGCCTTCGGCGATTTTCAGATAGGCGTGATGGGGATATTCGCCCAAGTTCAGGCGTGCCAGGTTTTCGGTTCCGCTAGACTTTTCACCGAGTCCCAGAACGTTCAGGATTTTTCCCGGCTGGTAAGTGCCTAGCCAGTAGTCGACTTCGGGGATTTCCTTGGGGAGTTCCGTGATATAACGCCCGGAAAGGCAGCCGGTCACGACGAGCTTTTGCGTGGGCGTCTTGACCTTGGCGAAGGAAAGGATCGTGTTGATGGATTCTTCTTTGGCGGCTTCGATGAATCCGCACGTATTGACTAAAATGAAATTCGCCTTGTCTATCGACTGTTCGGAAACGAAGCCGACCGAGAAAAGTTCGGCCAGGAGGTGTTCCGCATCCACTTGGTTCTTGGCGCAGCCTAGTTGGGCGGTGAAAATGTGCGGATGTTTCAAAAGGATTCCCAGTCGTCGTAAACTTCTTCGGAGGCGGGGGCTTGCTCTTGTGCCGCCGGTGCGGCTTCATTTGCGGCGGGCGGTTCCTGCGCGCCCGCTTGGGCGGAGTCCGCCTCGACTGCCGGAGCTTGTTCGGCGGCGGGCTGTTCCGGTTGCGGCTCTTGCGCGGGCATTTCGGCGGTTTCGCTCGGAGAGGCTTCCGTCTGCGGAGCGGGAGACTCTTCCGTTGCAGGTTCTTCCGGGACTGCTTCTGCGGATTCCGTGTAGGCTCCGGAATTGTTGTAAGAGTCGGAATGATTGTAGGAGTTGGAACTTTCCGCGGGTTCCGGGGATCCGACCTTGTCGTTCGCCCGGTTGTCTATCCACCAGGCGAATCCCAGCGGTCCGAGGGACGATTTGCCGAAGTTCCGGGCTGCGTCTGTCGTTTTGAAGTAGCCGACGCGGACGCGGTAATAAGTCCCTTCGAGTTCCCCGGGGTTTTCCACTTGGGCGAGGTAGGCGCGGATGCCCTTGCTCTCGAGTTGCTTCAAAATGGCCTGGGCGTTGCGCTTTGAAGGTTGGATGCTCACTTGGATGGTGATTTGCCCTTCTTTCCCGGGTTGCGCGGAGTCGGGCTTGTCCAAGGTGAACGTGCCGTTTGGCAGGACGGAATCCGCTGAAAGGGACTCGATGGATTGGAGCGTCGGCATGGAGGCTTCTTTCTCCGCCACCGCTTGCTTTTCTGCCTGCACCTGCTTGGCTTCCGTCTTTTTGGCAGGGGCGATTTCCGGTACGACTTCGCTTTCGTCGTTGCAGGCGCAAAGTGCCGCAATGAACAGTGCAGACCCGACAGCGATAAAGAATTTTGCCAACTTCACCTTTTTTCTCCTTGAATTCAAGCTTCAAAGGCCTTTTCTCCAAATATATATAAGTCTTTTGGGGTTTGGACGGCTTGTCATCCGTTGAAGCCGCTTTTTGCAAATGTTCCCGTTGCCCTTGACGCTTTTCGGGGATTTAGGTATATTTGCGGCGCATTTCAAAATTTCAACCCGAGGAATCGAATGATCGGTGTCGTAGTCAAACCCAATGAACCTTTTGAACGCGCTCTCAAGCGTTTCACCAAGTCTTGCGAAAAGAACGGAATCATTTCCGACGTGAAGAAACGCCAGCGCTATGAAAAGCCTTCCGAAGAACGGAAGCGCGTCGAAACCGCCGCCCGCCGCAAGCGTTTGAAAGAGCTTGCCGAAGCGAATCGCAAACGTCTTTATTGATTCGGGCTTTTTGAAATGCCAAGGGAAAGTGTTGAACTTTCCCTTTTGGTGTTTGTAAATTGTATATGTTCAAACGAATCCCCCGTTTGGGGGAAAGGATATTCTTATGGCAGATTCTTTGGTCAAGGCGGACAGCCCCCTTCTTTCGGAAATCCTTTCGGACATCAAGGCGGCGATGAAGGCGCATGACGCCTCCACTCTCGAAATTCTCCGGACGCTTCATTCCGACATCAAGAACGTCGCCATCAATGCGCAGAAGGCAGTCTCGGACGAGACGGTTCTCGACGTCATCGCCAAGAGCATCAAGCAGCGCAACGAGGCTGTCGAAATGCTCCGCAAGGGCGGCCGGGAGGATAGCGCCCGGGAAGAGGAAAAGGCCTTGGAAGTTTACCGGAAGTATCTGCCGAAGCAGCTCTCGGAAGATGAAGTCAAATCCTTGATTGCGGAAGTCAAGACGCAGGTCGGCGCTGTGGGCCCGAAGGACATGGGGAAGCTCATGAAGGAGCTTTCCCCGAAGACGAAGGGCCGCTTCGACAGCCGCCGCTTGAGCGATTTGGTCAAGGCCGCATTGGCTTAGGCGAACCGTTTCGGATTGATGCCGAGCATCTTTATCTTGTAGCCGAGGATGCGCTGGGTCGTCGCCAAGGCCCGTGCCGCAGGGGCGACTTTCCCCTTGGCGCTTTTCAGCGCGTCGCAGATGATGTCCCGCTCGTAGGTCTCGACCATGCTTTTCAAATCCCCGCGTACGGGCGCGCCGGTGGATTCCGCTGTCTGCAAAGTCGGAGGCAAGTGGTGCGGATAGATGACGTTCCCTTCGGCGACGAGGACTGCCCGTTCGATGCAATTCTCCAGTTCGCGGACGTTTCCCGCCCAGTGGTAACTCATCAGCATGTCGATTGTCCCCGTGGAAAGGCGGCGGATGTCCTTGCCGAGCATCTTGCTGTAGCGTTCAAGGAAGTAATCCGCGAGGAGGACGATGTCGCTTTTGCGCTTGCGCAGGGGTGGCACGTAAATCGGGAAAATGTGCAGACGGTAATAGAGGTCTTCGCGGAATTTCCCGTCGCGGACCATTTGGAGCAAGTCCTTGTTCGTCGCCGCGATGACGCGGATGTTGACGTGTATCGTCTTGTTCCCGCCGACGCGTTCGAATTCGCGCTCTTGCAGGACGCGGAGGAGCTTGACTTGGAGGGACGGGGAGATTTCCCCGATTTCGTCTAGGAAGATTGTCCCGCCGTCCGCCATTTCGAAGCGTCCCTTGTGCTCGGATACGGCTCCGGTGAAGGCCCCTTTCTCATGGCCGAAAAGTTCGCTCTCGATGATGTTCTCCGGGAGGGCGGCGCAGTGCACGCGGATGAACGGCCCACCGGCTCTTTCGGAGTTGTAGTGGATGGCTTGGGCGACAAGCTCCTTGCCCGTTCCCGTTTCGCCGAGAATCAATACCGTCGAGGGGCTCTTGGCGACTTTCGCGATTTGGTCGAAGACGACTTGCATTTCCCTGGAGTTGCCGATGATGTTGGACGGCCTGAACCTGTCCTTCAGTTCCGATCGGAGGCGCTCGTTCTCGGCCTGGAGAATTTCCGTTTCCTCTTCGGCTTGGCGGCGCAGCTTGACGGCGGAGGCAATCATCATGGCGATGATTTCGAGAAGGCGCAGGTCGTCGTCGAGTTGGTCTGTCGGCGAATTGAACTCGTCGACGCTCAACGTGCCGACGACTTCCTTTTCGATGGAAATCGGTACGCAGATGAAGCTCTTGTTGGAATCCTTGCCGCGCCCCGTCCTGTCCAAGAACCGGGAGTCCTTGGTGACGTCGGGGACGACTATCGGCTTGCCCGTTTCGACGACGATGCCCGTGATGCCCTCGCCGACCTTGTATCGGCCTTTTTTGGTCTGGGTGGGGGAAAGCCCGGAGGCGAGTTCGATGGAAATTTCCCCCGTCTGGCGGTTGTACAGGGATACTGTCGCATGCTTGAATCCCATGTAGTCGCCCAAGGTGTTCATGACCGGGCGGAGGACGTTCCGCATGTCCATGTTCTCGTCGAGAATCTGGCTTATTCGGTAGAGTAATTCCAGTTCCTTTATCTTTTGTTCGTCTTTGATGGCCATGAGCCCTCCCTTACAAAAGGGTTTGGATGATTCCGTTTGCGACGCGTTTTCCATCGGCAATGGCGCGAACGACAAGGGATTGCCCCGTTGCCGCGTCCCCTGCAATATACACACCTTTTGCCGAAGTCATTCCGAATGCGTCCCGGAAAATGCGCCCTCTTTCGTCCGTTTGCAGGTGAAACGCCTCGACGATTTCGGGGATGGCGTGCCCGACGAACCCCATCGCGAGCAGGACCAAGTCCGCTTGGAGAATGAATTCCCCGCCGGGCTTCGGCGTGTTGTACATCCTTCCGTCGTCTCCGCGGCGCCATTCGATTTCCGTGCAGCGGAGAGCCTTGACCGCCCCGTTCTCGCCGATCGCCTCTAGCGTGTTGACGTTCCATTTGCGCTCGCAGCCTTCTTTGTGCGCCGGCGTCTCCTTGAAGATGCGGGGCCATTCCGGCCACGGGTTGTTCGGGGCGCGTTTGAGCGGGGAGTTCGGCATGATTTCTATCTGCATGACGTCTAGCGCACCTTGGCGGATGGCCGTGCCGATGCAATTCGCCCCGGTGTCGCCGCCGCCGACTACGACGACGTGTTTCCCTTGTGCGCTCTTGGTTTCATCGAAAGAGAACCGTTCCCCTCCGTTCACGCGGTTCTGTTGCGTCAGGTAATCGACGGCGAAATGGATGCCCGACAGCTCCCGTCCGGGGACTTTCAAATCCCTCGGAGAACGGGATCCGCAGCAAAGTACAATGGCGTCGTTGTTGCGGAGGATGTATTCCGGGGAAATGTCCTTGCCGATGCGGACGTTCGTTTCGAAACGGACGCCCTCTTGTTCCATCAAGGCGACTCGGCGTTCGATGACGGATTTGGGAAGGCGGAAGTCCGGGATGCCGTAACGCATGAATCCGCCGACGTGGGCGGCCTCTTCGTAGACGGTCACCTGGATGCCCGCCCGGTTCAGGTACTCTGCGGTGGAAAGTCCCGAGGGCCCGGAGCCGATGACCGCGACGCGCTTGTCGAAGCGGATTTGCGGAATGTTCGCGTGCACCCAGCCGTTGTCGTAGGCGTTTTCGATGACTCGATGTTCGATTTCACGGTTCGTGACGGCGTCCCCGTCTAGACCGCCCACGCAAGAGCCTTCACAAAGGGCCGGGCAGACGATTCCCGTGAACTCCGGGAACGGGCTGGTGTCGAGCAGAAGGTCCAGCGCGCCGCGCCATTCCCCGCGGCTTACGGCGTGGTTGATTTCCGGGATGACGTTCGATAGGGGGCATCCGTAGGCGTGGCAGAACGGTACGCCGCAGTTCATGCAGCGGAGAGCCTGCTCCATCACTTGCTCCTTGGGCATTTCGAGAGACGTCTTCCGGTAATCGCGGATCCGTTCTGGAATCGGACGTTCTTCGGCTTCTCGACGGGGAATGTTGAGAAAAGGCTTGTCGGGACTCATTTGCTTTCTCCTTTTTGCGAGATTCTCATGCGTTCGAGTGCTCGGCGGTATTCCATGGGGAACACCTTGACGAAAAGTTCCCGAGCCGAGTCCCAATGGGAGAGAATCCGCTTTGCCTTGGGGCTTCCCGTGTATTTGACGTGGTTTTCGATGAGGCTCTTCAATTCGGTTTCATCGTCTTCGCCGAGAGGGTCTAAATCTATCATCTCCGTATTGCAGAGACTGTCGAAGCGGCCGTCTTCGTCGAGCACATAGGCGATTCCGCCGCTCATGCCCGCGCCGAAGTTGATGCCCGTCGGACCCAGGACGACGACGCGGCCGCCCGTCATGTATTCGCAGGCGTGGTCTCCGACTCCTTCGACGACGGCTTTGGCGCCGCTGTTGCGGATGGCGAAACGTTCCCCGACGCGGCCGTTCAGATAGACTTCCCCGGATGTCGCCCCGTAAAGGATGACGTTCCCGCCGATGACGTTTTCTTCGGGGGCGAAAGTGCTCCCCTTCGGTGGGCGGACGATTATCTTTGCGCCGGAAAGGCTCTTGCCGATGTAGTCGTTCGCTTCGCCCTCCAAGTCGAAGGTCAATCCGTGCGCGGCGAATGCGCCGAGACTTTGCCCGGCGGAGCCCGAAAGGTGGAGAGTGATGGTGTCGTCGGGAAGCCCCGCGTAGCCGTACTTTCTCGCGATGCGGCTCGAAATCAACGTGCCGAAGGTGCGGTTCGTGTTGTGAATCGGATAGTCCAGGGTGATGGGCTTTTTCTTTTCAATCGAGTCGGCGACTTTGGGGAGAATTTCATAGTCGATTGCCCCGGCAAGTCCCGTCTCCTGCTTGATGGTGCAGCGCACTTCGCCCGGATTTGTCGACGCTTGGTGGAGAATCCCCGAATAGTCGAGTCCTTTCGCCTTCCAGAAGTCAATCGCCCGGTTCACTTCGAGAAGGTCGCTTCGCCCCACCATGTCGTCGAACTTGCGGAATCCCAAGAGAGCCATGTAATGGCGGACTTCTTCGGCGACGAAGGTCAGGTATTGGATGATGTGTTCGGGAGTTCCCTTGAATCGCTTGCGCAGTTCCGGGTCTTGGGTGGCGACGCCGACGGGGCAAGTGTTCGAATGGCAATGGCGCATCATCACGCATCCGAGGACGACCAAAATGGATGTGGCGAACCCGAATTCCTCCGCCCCGAGGAGTGCGCCGATGACGACGTCCCGACCCGTTTTCATTTGACCGTCCACCTGGAGGCGCACCCGGCTGCGGAGCTTGTTCAAAACGAGAGTCGTCTGCGTTTCGGAAAGCCCGAGTTCCCAAGGGACGCCCACGTGCTTGACCGAGGAAAGCGGGGAAGCTCCCGTTCCGCCGTCGTAGCCGGAAATCAGAATCATGTCGGCACGGGCCTTGGCGACGCCTGCCGCCACAGTCCCCACTCCCACTTCGGAGACCAGCTTCACGGAAATCCGGGCTTTGTCGTTCGCATTCCGCAAATCGAAAATCAGCTGGGCGATGTCTTCGATGGAATAGATGTCATGGTGGGGCGGCGGGCTGATGAGTGTCACGCCGGGGGTGGAATGTCTCACGCGGGCAATCTGTTCGCTGACCTTGTGGCCGGGAAGTTGTCCCCCTTCTCCGGGCTTCGCCCCTTGGGCGATTTTGATTTGCAATTCGGACGCGTTGACCAGGTATTCATCCGTCACGCCGAAGCGTCCGCTGGCCACCTGCTTTGTCGCCGAGGAGAGGCTGTCCCCGTTTGGAAGGGGAATGTAGCGCACCGGGTCTTCGCCGCCCTCGCCGCTGTTGCTCCTCGCCCCGATTCGGTTCATGGCGATGGCAATCGCTTCGTGCGCTTCGTTCGAAATGGCCCCGTAGCTCATCGCGCCCGTCACGAACCTCTTCATGATTTCGGACGCGGGCTCCACTTCTTCGATGGGGACGGGGGCTGTCTTTTTGAAGGCGAAAAGTCCGCGCAGGGTGCTTTGCTGTTTCGTCTGGTCGTTAATCCGTTCCGCGTAGGAATCGTAACGCTTTTGGTCGCCGGTGCGGACGGCCGCGTGCAAATCCGCAATGGCCTGCGGCGTCCAAAGATGCCGTTCGCCGTCCTTTCGGTAGCGGTATTCGCCGCCCGGTGGGAGGATCGGGCTCTTGCTTTCGATGGCCTCGCGCCAGCGCATGAGGGTTTCTTTGGCGATTTCCTCGAGACCGATTCCGCCGACGCGACTGGCCGTCCCCGTGAAATACTTGTCGACGACGCTTTTAGAGATGCCGACGATTTCGAAAACTTGTGCGTTGCGGTAGCTCCGGAGTGTGGAAATTCCCATGCGGCTCATGATTTTCTTCAAGCCCTTGTTCATGGCGTCGATGTAATTCTCCACGGCTTCCGTCACGCCGATTTGCTTGTCCAATTGATGCTCGCGGCTTAAATGGGCGATGGATTCAAAGGCGAGGTAAGGGTTGACGGCCGTTGCGCCGAATCCGAGGAGGCTTGCGATGTGCATGACTTCCCGCGCTTCCCCCGTTTCGAGAATCAGTCCGCAGCTCGTGCGGATGCCCACACGGGAAAGGTGTCCGTTCACGGCGGAAACTCCAAGCAAGGCGGGAATCGGGGACATTTCGTCGGGAAGGTCCTTGTCGCTCAGGATGATGATCTTGTGGCCGGAGCGGACTTCCGCCTCCACTTTTTCGCACAAATCGTCGAGGGCCATTTCCAGGAGCTTCCCGGCGGAGAGCGAATCCGAAAGCACGGGGAATCCCATTTGGACTGTGGCGCATTTGAAATCTTCCTGGTTCAGGGAACGCAGACGCCCCAAGTCCTCATTCGAAAGAACGGGGTAGCGGAACTTGACCAGCCGCGCTTGGGAAGGCTCTTCCGCGAGGATGTTGTCATGGATGCCCAAATAGGTCATGAGACTCATCACCAATTCTTCGCGAATCGGGTCTATCGGCGGATTCGTCACTTGGGCGAAGAGCTGCTTGAAATACCAATAAAGGAGCTGCGGCTTTTCGGAGAGGACGGCGAGCGGTTGATCCGATCCCATGGAACCTGTCGGCTCGGAGCCGTTGGACGCCATGGCGTTCAAGATGATGTCCAAGTCTTCGCGCGTGTAGCCGAAAAGCTTTTGACGCTTCAACAGGGAGCTTTCGTCGACGGGGACCTCTCCGACGGCGTTGAAGAACCCGTGGATGTCGATGTGGTTTTCCTTGACCCAGCGGCGATAGGGTTCCTTGCGGGCGAATCGCGTCTTGACTTCGCGGTCTTTGTAAAAACGACCAGTTTCCAGATTGACGAGGAGCATTTGCCCGGGGCGGAGGGATCCCTTTTCGGCGACTTCTTCCGGGGCGAATTCGAGGACTCCCGTTTCCGAGGCGAACACCATGAATCCGTTTTTTGTAATCGTGTAGCGTGCCGGGCGGAGCCCGTTCCTGTCGAGGGTCGCTCCGACCCATTTCCCGTCCGTGAAGGCGACTGCGGCGGGCCCGTCCCACGGCTCCATCACCCCGGCGTGGAATTCAAAGAATCCGCGCACGTCCGGTCCCATGGCGTGTTTCTTCCCCCAGGCCTGCGGCATGAGCATCATCATCGAATGCCCCACTTCGCGGCCGCCCAAGGTCAGCAGTTCAAGGACGTTGTCCAGGTTGCCGGAATCGCTCGATCCCTTTTCCAACACGGGGACGATTTTTTGAATCTTCTCGCCGAAGAGGGGCGAGGAAAGGTTCTTTTCGCGGGCGGCCATCCAGTTGCGGTTGCCGCGGATGGTGTTGATTTCCCCGTTGTGGGCCAGGTTGCGGAACGGCTGCGCGAGCGGCCAACTGGGGAAGGTGTTCGTGGAATAGCGTTGGTGCACGACGGCGACCGCACTTTCGAAATTGGAGTCGTCCAGGTCCGGGTAAAAGGCGGGGACTTGCGGCCCCGTCATCATGCCCTTGTAAACGACAGTCCTTGCCGAGAGGCTTGCCACGTAAAAACCGTCCGCCCCGTCTGCGGAAAGCCCCGATTCGTGCTCGGCGCGCTTCCGCAAAACGAGCAGGGCGCGTTCTAGATCGTCCCCGGACAAATTCCCCTTCGGCTCAAGGAACACCTGGGAAATGTGGGGCATTTCCTTTCGGGCGGATTCCCCGACGGCGGATGGGATGACGGGGACGTCCCTGTTTGCCAGAACTTTGAAGCCTTCCTCGTCAGCAATCTTTTCGAGAAGCGTTATGGCGTGAATGCGCTTCTCTTCGTCTTGGGGGAGGAACAGCATCCCCACGGCGTAACGGCCGCATTCGGGAAGGTTCATTCCGAGGGACTTTTTGAAAAATTTGTCTGGAATCTGCACCAAAAGTCCCGCTCCGTCGCCCGTGCTTTTGTCCGCGCCTGTCGCCCCGCGGTGAAGGAGGTTGCAGAGTACCTTGACTCCCTTTTCGACAATTCCGTGTTCCCGGTTGCCGTCCATGTTCAACACGAATCCCACTCCGCACGCATCGTGTTCGTTCTGTGGGTCATACAAGCCTTGAGCTTTCATCTTGTCTCCTATCGCCGCCAAAGGCTGCATCGCCTTCGGAACTTCTAGGGGAAAATTATTAGTCTTCGGCTTTCGGGTAAAGGGTTCTCTGAATTTTCGCGTGACAAAAATGTATTACAAAAATCAACATTCTACAAATTTGTCGTTCTAATTTTGTCGATTTTGGACTTTGCCGGGGTTTTCCGTCAAAAATGATGCTCCCAACGGAAAAGGATTCCGTCGAAGTACCATTCGCGCCCCGTCTTTTGGAGGAGAGGCTCTTCCGATTTGTCCGAATGCGGCGTATCGTAGCTGCGGCGGCTGTCCAGCCTTGCGAGGAAGGTGATGGAGTTGGACGCGTTCCAGGCGATGTTCGCCATGAGGCTGCAGTCCATGTCCCGGAAGTCGCCGTCGAAGGTGGCGTCGTAATCCCCGTAGTCCGAGCCGTCGAAATGCCCGGAAACTTCGAAAAGGATTCCGACCAGGTTCACGGGGAGCGGCATCTGGTATCCCAAGAAGGCGGAGGCCTCGAAAAGCGCGCCGTTCGCATGGTTTTCCGATTCCATCCAGATCCAGATTTCCCCGTTGTCGACTCCCGTCACCGCTTCCCGTTGTACGGTGCCGTTCAATTGCATCACGACATGCGTCCATTCGCCGGGGAATAGGATGCCCGTGTCGAATTGCAGCGTCCCTCCCGCCCAGAGGTCGTAGTAGTCGTTTGAAAAGGAAGTCAATCCTTCGTAATCCGCAAGATCCTTGTCGTAAACTCCCAGGCCGTCGAGTCCGAAGGCGTTCCATCCCGTCCCGAGGGAAGCTCCCGCTTTGAGAATCAAAAAGGGGAGCGGCGTGAAGCGGCAGTCGAGGAGGGCGCGGACGGTCACCGGCGAGACTTCCAGCCCGGTCGCCCATTGGAATTCGGCTTCGCGGAAGAGGGGGTGCGCTCCGAGCGGCACGGGCAAGGTCGAGGAGGCTTCGAATGCGGTTCTGAGTTCGATGCCGTTGAAGGGACCTGTCGTCGGGGAGATGTGGTCTTTGCCCGTTTTGATGCTGGACTCGAAGTAGTACGCCCCGTCGGTTTTCAGTGTATAGGAAATTTCGGCTGCGACCGCCGAAGAGGCCAGAAGGAAGAAAGTCGCCAAAGCCGCCGAGGGGAAAAGCCGTCCCATGTGCATCCGTCAGCGGCGCAGGTACGCCATGAATTCGGCGCGCGTCTTTTCGTCCGTTTTGAAGCGTCCGAACAGTTGTGTCGTCACCATCGACGCTCCCGGTTTTTTGACTCCGCGCATGGTCATGCACATGTGGCTCGCTTCGAGGACGACCGCGACTCCGCGGGGGTGCAGCTCCTTTTGGATGAGCTCCGCGATTTGGCGCGTCATGCGCTCTTGGATTTGCGGCATCCGCGCGTAGTATTCCACGACGCGGGGTATCTTGGAAAGCCCGACGACGCAGTCCCCGGGGATGTAGGCGACGTGGGCTTTTCCCGAGAACGGCAAGAAGTGGTGCTCGCACATGCTGGTGAATTCGATGTTCGGCACGACGATCATCTCGTCGTAGCGTTCGTGGAACCGGGTCTTGAGAATGTCGGCGGGCTTTTTTGTCGAGGAGAGGCTCGACATGAGTTCTTCGTACATCTTGGCGACGCGGCGAGGAGTTTCCAAAAGGCCTTCGCGAAGGACATCTTCGCCCATGCCTTCGAGAATCATCCGGAATCCGTCTTCCATCTTTTTCAAATCCATGGTGCAAAGATAGACTTTTTGATTGGCGATGTGCGATTGAGTGGCTAGTGGTTAGGAGTTTAGTTTGCTGTCAAAGGGGGCTTCGTGCTGAGTGAAACGAAACATCTCTTTACAGCTCCTAGATTCTTCGCTATCGCTCAGAATGACGCTAATATGATGGGATTAACGCCTTCGGCGTTGGCGGCTGCGCCTCACCAATGTCCGCCTATGGGCGGGATGTTTCGCTCATTTACGATGAAATGTCGCCTGAAGTTTGCCGCGGCGTTTTCAAAATTTTAATTTTTCGGGTGAACTTTACAGAGCAGGTAATTATGTCAGACTGCATCTTTTGCAAAATCGTCCGTGGCGAAATCCCGTCGACCAAGGTTTACGAAGACGAGGAATTTTACGCGTTCAAGGACTTGAATCCGCAAGCCCCCGTCCACTTTTTAGTCGTTCCCAAGAAGCACATCGAAAGCTTGATGGAAATGTCCGAGTCCGACGCGCCGCTGATGGGCCGCCTCCTTTATCGCGCGCAGCTTTTGGCGAAGCGGGAAGGCCTTGGCGACGGCGGCGCCCGATTCGTGTTCAATTGCAAGGGCGATGCCGGGCAGACCGTTTGGCATGTCCATTGCCACGTCCTCGGCGGCAAACGCCTCGACGACGGATTCGGCGCAAAGAAGGTTTGACGGCTCGCATTGCTGAAGCAGACCCAAGTCATCGTCTTGCACAGGACTCCCTACGGCGACTCTTCGCTCATCGTGAAGGGCTTTTGCCGGGATTTCGGCGTCCAATCCTTTTTGGTCAAGAGCGCGAAGGGGAAATGCCCGTTCAAGAGTTCGCTGGATTCCTTGGCCGAGAGCGATGTCGTCTTCAGCGATTCCGGGAAGAGCGATTTGCACTTCATCCGCGAAGCGTCTTTGGTCAACTGGTTTCCGAACTTGCGGCGGGATTTGGAGAGGACGGCCATGGCGGACGTGATGGCGGAAATGCTTTTGCGCTATTTGCCTTCTGGCCTTTCTCTCGAACGGGAATTCCTTTACACGGAAAAGGCCCTGCGCGTTTTGGACTCCGGGAAAAATCCGCAAGACGCTCTCGCCCGCTGGCTTTGGCACGTCGCCGACTGCTCCGGCTATGCGCTTTCCTTGGAGGTTTGCGCCCGTTGCGGAAGACCGCTCGAAAGCTCCCCGGCGGACTTCCTCTTTGAAGAGGGCGGCGCGATTTGCCGCGAATGCCTGGGGAATTTCGAATCTCGCCACGGGAGAGTTTTCTTGGACGACATGGTGCGCCTGTCGAATTTTTTGCCGCTCCAAGACCCGCAAACTGTCGAACGGGAGTTTTTCAAACATCTAAAATCACATCTCGGCGAAAACCGGGAAATCAAATCTTATCGCTGGTTACAGGAGGTTCGCCGCTATGCTTTCAGCCCGGCAAATCCAGGAACTTAAAGGGAAAAGGAAAATCGCACAAATCACCGCATACGATTACGCCTTTGCAAAAATCGCGGAGGCCGCGGGGGTGGACCAAATCCTCGTCGGGGACAGCCTCGCCAACACGATGCTCGGCTATTCGAGCACGCAGTCCGTCGGCATGGGGGAAATGCTCCTCTTCGTCGCGGCGGTTTGCCGGGGCGCGCCGAACACTCACGTCATCGCCGACATGCCTTACCAAAGTTACCGGACTCCGGGCGAGGCTCTTGAAAATGCGAAAAGGTTTGCCGCAGTCGGCGCGGGTTCCGTCAAGTTGGAAGGCTGCTTCCCTGACGTGATTTCCTTCTTGGTGCAGAACGGAATCCCGGTGTGCGGGCATCTGGGGCTTTTGCCGCAAACGGCGGTGAGCAGGCGTCAGGTCGGGAAGACGGAAGAAGAAGCGAAGAGGCTCTTGGCGGAGATTGGGCAAGTCGAGGCTGCCGGGGCTTATGAGTGCGTCTTGGAACACATTCCGGGAGAACTGGGGAAGACCCTCACGGATGCCGCGAACCTAGTCACCATCGGCATTGGCGCAGGGCCGCACACGGACGGACACGTGACCGTTCTGCACGATGCGCTCGGAATCGGGAACGGGAAAATTCCCCCGTTCGCGACGAAGTTCTGCAGCGTGTTCGATGTCGCGAAAAAGGGGATTGAGGATTATGTCGAATTCGTCCGTGGGGAACCTTTATAACACAAATTCCCTTTGTCAGAGAATTTGGTTTGAAAAAAAATTGAAAAATCTGTTGATATTTTGTGAAAATCAAGTTATTTTGTATTCATAATTATCAACATCCCTCAAAGGAATCAAAATATGGCAACAAAAACTAGCAAGACTCCGGCCAAAAAGGCCGCAGCCAAACTCGCTGAAAAGAAAGTTGTGGCGAAAAAAGCCGCCACCGCGAAAAAGGCTGCGGTGAAGGTCGCTTCAGCGAAGAAGACCGTCGAAAAGAAGGCCAAGTCCGTGAAGGCGGCCGTGAAAAAGGAGACCAAGGCGGTGAAGAAGGCCGTCGAAAAGAAGGTCTCTTCGGTGAAGAAGGCCGCCCCGAAAAAGGCCGCGACGGCGAAGAAGGCTGTCGAAAAGAAGGTCAAGGCAGTGAAGGCGGCCGTGAAAAAGGAGACCAAGGCGGTGAAGAAGGCCGTCGAAAAGAAGGTCTCTTCGGTGAAGAAGGCCGCCCCGAAAAAGGCCGCGACGGCGAAGAAGGTCGCAGTTGAAAAAATCAGCAAGTGATTTTCCATATTCTCTCTTTGCAAAAGCTCCGCACGGCATGCCTGCGGGGCTTTTTCGATGGACACTTCGGAAACTTCGCCACGTTTTCTAATTTTGCAACATGATTTCCGAAAAAGATTTGAACGAGATGGAAGCCCTCGGCTTAGATGAAAAGATTTCCCGGGTCGAGAAACTTTTGGAGGGGAAGGAATCCCCCCGTGCGATGGAACTCGGGCTTTTCCTCGCCCTTCACATGGCGAAGGAATTGAAGACCGGACGGGAACTGGGCAGCTCCACGGGCAAGATGGTCGCCGATTGGATGCGCAAGTATTCGCCGGATTTGGTGGAGGAGTCCATTGCGCTTGCGAAACAGTTCTTCACGGATTCTTCGAAGATTGCCGAGCGCATTCGCCGAGAGGTTTCAAACGAAAATGCCTGAGTTGGATCGTTCCCTTCCGGCTTCCGTCGATATCGGCAGCCATTCGACAATTCTCCTCGTCGCCGATTTTGAAGAGGACGGGAACGGCAAGCGCGTCCTTTTGCCGCGGATTCAAAAGGTGGAAGTCTGCCGCCTCGGCGAAGATGTCTACAATTCCGGGAAGATTTCCCCGGGTCGTTTGGCGGAACTGTCGAAAATCCTGTCCGGGTTCCGGGCGACGGCGCACGCTCTCGGCGCGGAAATCCTCGCTTGCGCAATGACCGAAGCTGCCCGGAAGGCGGAGAACGGCGAAGAGGTGGAAGCTGCAGTGGAAAAGGCGCTTTGGGTGAAGCCGAAAATCATTTCCGGCGAAGAGGAAGCGGCCTACACGTTCCGAGCCGTGGAGGAGTGGCATGGCGAAGGCATCGTCACGGTGGATATCGGCGGCGGCTCCACGGAAGTCTCCGATGGGAAGAGCGCCATTTCCATTCCCGTCGGCGCCCTGTTCCTTTTTAAAAAGATGGGAGCGATTCCCGGCCCCGAATACAAGAAGTGGGAGAAGGAGGAACTGAAGGGAAATCCGCTGCGGCCCTATTCCAAGAAGCCCGTCTATCTCGTCGGCGGAACGGGGACGGCCCTGGCCATGGTGCATTTGAACTTGCCCACTTTCGACTTTGACGCCATCGAAGGCTTGGAGTTGAATGTCGAGGAGCTTGAAAAGACGATTGCCAAAATTTCCAACGTTTCCAAGGAGCTTCGCGCGAGCATTCCGGGACTTGAAAAGGGTCGTTCGGACGTCATCATCTGCGGACTCTATTGGTTGAAGAGCCTGCTTGCGAGGTTGCACGCGGAATCGTTCCGCATCAGCACGGCAGGTCTCCGCTTCGGGCTTCTCTACCCACCGAAGCCCGCTGCCAAGGAAGAGCCTCGGACAAAGAAAAAGTGTCCCTTTGAAAAGAAGAAGGATTCTGAAAATGCGAATCAATAAGTTCCTTTCCTTGTGCGGAGTCTCGAGTCGCCGCGCCGCCGATGAATTTGTCCGGCAAGGTCGCGTCAAGGTCAACGGGAAAACCCTCGAATCCCCGGGATTTGAAGTCGGCGAAGGGGATGAAGTCCTTGTCGACGGGGAAAAGGTCTTGCCACCGAAGCGGACGAAGGTGATCCTTTTCCACAAGCCCGCCGGCTGCGTCTGCTCGGCACACGACCCACAAGGGCGCACCACCGTTTACGATTACCTTCCGCCTGCGTACCGCAAAATAAAGTACGTCGGGAGGTTGGATTTGCAGAGCCGCGGACTCTTGCTCTTCACCGACGACGGCGACCTTCTTTACAAGCTCACGCACCCGAAGTTCGAAGTGCCTCGGAGTTATTACGTGTGGACGACGCGCCCGCTTTCCCGTGCGGCGGCGAATCGCCTTGTCGATGGCGTCGAAATCGGGGAAAACGAAAAAGGCCAAGCGGAAGAGGCCCATGCGGAGGAAATCTTTTTTGACGAAGGGTTCTTTGAAATGGTCCTTTGCGAAGGCAAGAATCGCGAAATCCGCCGGATGCTCGAAGCGGTCGGCTATACGATCCGGGATTTGAAACGCGTCACTTATGCGGGAATCGGGCTCGGGAGTTTACCTCCGGGGGAATTCCGCGAACTGAACGCTGCCGAAGAGAAGGCCTTGCGCGAGTCCGTCGAGGCGGAAGCATGAAGCGCACTCTCTTCATCGGGGACGTTCACGGCTGTTACGATGAAATGATGAAGATGCTCGAACGGGTGCACTACGTTCCCGGCGAAGACGACGTCTACTTCACCGGAGACTTGATAAACAAGGGCCCCGATTCGTTGAAGGTCGTCCGCGAAGTGGTGCAGAATCCATTCCACTGCGTCATGGGGAATCACGAAGCCTGGCTTCTGTCGTTCGTGAAAATCCCCGAGGAGGATTGGACGGAAAAGCAGAAGCGTTCCGCCGAACTTTTGAAAGACCCGTTTTGGCTTTCGGAGGTCGTCAAGGACTGGCCGCTTTGGTGCGACACTCCCGGCGCGCTGCTCGTCCATGCGGGGATTGAACCCGGCAAAAGACGCTTGGAGGACATGAATCCGGACGTGCTCCTTTCCGTGCGGACTTGGGACGGGTCGGGGAAAGACATGAAAAGCGCGGAAAATCCGGCTTGGTTTGAAGTGGCGACGTGGCCGAAGACCGTCATCTTCGGGCATTGGGCGGCCAAGGGGCTTGTGAACCTTCCCGGCTTCATCGGACTAGATTCCGGCTGCGTTTACGGCAAGAGCCTTTCCGCCTACTGCCCGGAAGAAAATCGGTTCTACAGCGTCCCCGCCGCAAGAGTCTATGCCCCGATCAAGAAGAAGGGCTAGTGTTCCATTGGTGATGAGGAATTGGGAATTAGTGGTGAGTGTCCAGTGGATAGTGGGCTGTAAATCGAGCTGTCGTCATCAGTTGCAGTGAGGTCTTGCGAGATTGACGCCTTTGGCATTCGGCGGGGAAAATCCTTTTGGGGAATAGTTCAATCGCTCGTCAGCGACCAAACCGACCGTTCCGCGGTCAAAACAGTTCACTTGGTGAACATAAAAACCGTCCGTTTGGCTGTCAAACAATCCATCCGGCTTCCCAATTTCTAAATTGGGAGCATATGACCGCTCAAGAACTTTTTGACCGTTTCAAAAGCATCCAACCGGGAACAGTCCTTTGCAATTATTCCATGGAGCATTGCGAAAAGATTGTTCCCCTCATCAATGAAATCAACGAGCTGAAGAAGGAGCGGAACGCTGTCATTCTCGCCCACAGTTACGTCGCCCCGGAAATCGTCTTGGGGGTTTCCGATTACGACGGGGACAGTTTCAAGCTCAGCCAGGACGCGACAAAGGTCGATGCCGACATGATAGTCTTTGCTGCGGTCCGCTTCATGGGGGAAACGGCCAAGATTCTGAACCCGACGAAGGAAGTCATCATCCCGGGACCGCTTTCCGGGTGCAGTCTGGCGGACAGCATTACCGGCGAAGAGGTGCGCAGGCTCCGCCGGGAACATCCGGGCTACACCGTCGCCTGTTACATCAATACGACGGCGGACGTGAAGGCGGAGTGCGACGTTTGCGTCACCAGCTCGAATGTCTACAAAATCATCGCGAACCTGCCGACGGACAAAATCATCTTCGTCCCGGACCGCCTGATGGGGCAGAACTTGCAGGAGGCCTTGGAAAAGAACGGCATCCACAAGGAAATCCTCCTTTACACAGGCTGCTGTTATGTCCACGAGAAATACGACCCGGAACTCATTGAATTCTTCCGCGGACAGAATCCGGGGCTTCGAGTCGTCAGCCACCCGGAATGCCATCCGGGAGTCGCCCTGTTGAGCGATTACGTCGGGAGCACCGGGCAAATGGTCAAATACATCCGGGAGCAGCCCGAAGAGACTCCGTTCCTGCTCCTCACGGAATGCGGACTCAATGCGCGGATGCAGTACGAATTCCCGCACAAGCGTTTCATCGGCAGTTGCAGCATGTGCAAGTATATGAAGTCGAATTCGCTTGAGAACATTTTGGAATCCCTGCGGCATCCGGAAAAGGCGGCCAAGGTGGAGCTTTCCGAAAGCGTGATGGAACGCGCCAAGCATTGCATCGAAGAAATGTTCCGGTATGCGGCCATGTGACGGAGTGCCCGTGACCCGATTGTTCTTTGCATTCTTTTTGTTCGCGTGCCTCTCCGCGGGATTTGCCAAGGAATCCGAAAAGGTCATTTGGCACAGGAGCTATTTTGTCTCCGTCGGTCTCGACGTCATCTTTTCCGCGGGCGGGGATTTGGATGGGAAAGGCTGTTACAAGGCGAAAGGCGACGACGGGAACGCCGGGGAGAGGGTTTATGTCCCATCCGTCGGCACATTTCCCTTGCCGCTCATCGAAGCCGGCGTCAACTTCAACCAGCACACGATTGCCGTCGCCTTCGGGCTTTGGAATCCGGACGTGAACTACGCGGGCGGGACGGACGATTACACGGGGAACGACGCGAACTTTTGGCGGTTTTCTGCGGAATACCGCTATTACTTCTTTTGGAAGGAGGATTTTCAGGTCGGGCCGGGGATTGGATATTCGTTTTCCCGTCTGTCCGTCAAGGATGCCGCGTTCGGCACGGACAAATACGGCAGCGAATATCGGGAAGAGGCGGTCTATTCCGGGAACGCCTTCGCCGTTTCCGCCAATATGCGCTATAAAATGTACCCGTTTGGCATGGATGTCGCCTTCCGCTACCGTCCCATCTTTTTCCGCAGCGTTTCCACGGACACGGGCGGCTACAGCGACCTTTCCGAAACCCTTTGGGAGCACACTCTCGAATTGTCGGGAAAGATATTCGTCGAATTTTAAGCGAATCGCGACAACAAAAAAGCTCCCGACGGGGAGCTTTGAATTTCGGAATTTTTTAGTGTTTGGGTTCGATGACTTCTAGCCCGCCCAGATACGGCCGGAGGACTTCCGGGATGACGAGGGAGCCGTCTTTCTGCTGGTAGTTGTCGCAGATGCCGACCATGACGCGGGGAGTCGCGAGTCCCGAACCGTTCAGCGTGTGCACGAAGACGTTCTTGCCGTCGATTTTCGTCTTGATGTTCGCGCGTCTCGCCTGGAAGTCTTCGAAGTTCGAGCAGGAGCTGACTTCGAGCCACTTGTTTTCGACGGGAGCCCAAATTTCCAAGTCGTAGCATTTGGCCGCCCCGAATCCCAAGTCCCCCTTGCAAAGGGCCAAGCGGTGGTAGGGGAGCTTGAGCTTTTCCAAAAGGGATTCTCCGAATCGGGTCAGCTCTTCGTGCATTTCGTAGCTGTTGTCCGGGCGGGAGAAGAAGACCATTTCGACCTTGTTGAACTGGTGCAAGCGCAGAAGCCCGCGGGTGTCCTTCCCGTAGGAGCCGGCTTCGCGGCGGAAGCAGGCGGAATAGCCGCAGATGCGCTTCGGGAGTTCGCTTTCCGGGATGACTTCGTTCGCGTAGAGGTTCGTGAGGGGGACTTCGGCGGTCGGGATGAGGAAGAGGTCGTCGTCCTTGTCGCAGCGGTACATGTCCTCTTCGAATTTCGGGAGCTGGCTCGTGCCGCGCATGGAGGCGCGGTTCACCAAATACGGCGGAGTGATTTCTTCGAAGCCGTTCTTCTGGTGTTCGTCCAGGAACCATTGGATGAGCGCCCTTTCGAGGCGGGAACCCAGTCCGCGGTAGACGGGGAATCCGTTGCCGGAAATTTTTGCGCCGCGTTCGAAGTCGAAGATGCCGAGGCGTTCGCCCAAAGTCTTGTGGTCGACCGGGGTGAAGTCGCGGCCTTTGGAATAGAAGTCGAACGGGAGGGGACCGTCCTTTTCGACGACGTTGTCGTTTGCGTCCTTGCCTTCCGGGGATTTCGGCGCGATGTTCGGGACGTGCATCAGCATCTCGTTCTGCTTGAACGCCAAATCCTTCAGTTTCTTGTCGAGTTCGTCGATTTTATCGCCCAAGGCGCGCATGGCCTTGACCGCTTCGTCCGCATTCTCGCCTTTTTTCTTGAGTTCGCCGATGCGCTTGGATTCTGCGTTGCGTTCGCTTTTCAACTTTTCCACTTCGGAAAGGAGTGGACGGCGCACTTCGTCGATGGCCAGGACGTCCTTTAGGCTGACCGTCGTGTATTTCTTTTCCGTTTCGGCGATGTAGTATTCCGGGTTTTCGCGAATTTTGCGTATGTCGAGCATGGAGGCCTCTTTGAAATTATGGGTTAAATTTAGCATTTTGTTCGGAGGCGAACCGTTTTGTCCTTCGGGTTGTGCGGCTTTTTGTTTCAGGGTTGATGCCGTCGGCCGTTTGGACGAGGAGGCTCTTTGAATTATCTTTGTGCTATGAATCGTTTGAACGCTTTCTTTTTCGCCGGGTGCGCGTTTCTCGCCCTTTCGCTTTCCGGGTGTTACAGTTTCACGGCGAGCACTCTCCCGAGCCATATCCGCACGGTGCAAATTCACGAAGTCGACAACAAGACCCTGGATCCCGTTCTGGCGAACACACTCCGCGACAGCGTCGAAAAGCTTTTCCGCAAAAACGCCGGCGGCGTGCGACTGGTCAATTCCGATGCGGATGCGGATTTTGAACTCACCCTTTTGAGCTACACGAACAAGCCCGAAAATTACACGAGCGGTTCCGAAGTGGAAACTTACCGGGTGACGATGAAGGTGAACGTGCGCTTTTACGACAACGTCAAGGAGCGGATGATTTACAAGGGGGACAATCTCTCTGCCGACGGGACTTACGACGTATTGCAGAACGAGTCGGAAGACCGCCACGGTCAAGCGCGCGCGATTGAAAAATTGCAGGATTTGATTATTGCAAACGCCTTGGCGAAGTGGTGACGATGCGGCCGTTCCATTTGTGCTTTCACGATTTTTCGGCAAAGAATGCAGCCCTTGCGGAACGGCAGGTCCGAAGAATTTCCGACGCTGCCGGATGCCCGCTTTCCGTCGCCGTGATTCCGCAAACGGAAAACGCGGACTCCTTTGCCGAGGAGGCTTTTCGGCGACGCGTGGAAGCCCTGGAGAACGCCGGGCACGAAATTCTCTTGCACGGTGCTAGGCACTTTGACGACGGACGCTTCCCCCGGAATCCTTGGGGAAAAATCGCCCTGAAGTTGACCTCCGGCGAAGCGGAGTTCGCGGGTCTCGGACGTGGAGATTCCTCATCCTTGCTAGATGAAGCAGTGGAGTTTTGGCATCGACTGCGGATGGATTTGCCCAAGGCCTTCGTGCCGCCCGCATGGTATGGGAATTGTCGTTTGAAAAGCCAAGCACTCGCCCGATTTGATTTTTACGAAGGCCGGTTTGCCGTTTACAGAAGGGACGGTTGGATTTTTTCCCCGGCTTTGAGCTTTGCCGGGCTTCCCTCTGCGTCATTAGGCTTCGCTTTCGCCTTTGCAAAATTCGCCCTGAAGTGTTCGCCGGGAGTCCCACGGCTCGTATTCCACCCGGTGGACTTTGAAACTGTCGGCGAAGTGAAAATCCTGGAGCTTGTCCGGTGGGCGGCTTCCCGTCGGACGCGGATTCCCTATGCGCGGGGGGAGGGAAAAAGATTTCCCGAGTCGGAATTGGCGAAGAAATCTTGAATCTGTTTTTGAATTTCTTCGAGAGGTCTTCCTTCCGCCATTTTCCTTGCCCAGGCTCTTCCGGGGTGAAGCGTATCCCACGGAGAACGTTGTTGACTTTCCCTTCGGCGGAGCGTCCGATAAAGCAATTGACTTGTCATTTCAACAGAAACAGCCGCTGTTCGCCCAATTTGAGTATGGACGGGAAGACCGATACGTCTATCGTTTCCCCGGCAACGCCTTTCAGGACAACCTTCCCGTTTAGGTCAAATACCACATAATTTTTGCCTTGAAGGGATTTGGAGACTTGAACAAGGCCTCGTTCGAAAAGAACTCGATCTGTTTCGTGATAGAGACTTTTTTCAATAGAAACTGCGCTGCAATCTTCTTCCGCCCAGTTAAAGAATTGTTGGGGCATACCACCGCCACCCGCATAGGGAAATTCGTGAAAATAAATCCACTCCACTTCCCTAGAGGCTCCAAAGTCTGTGTCACACGAGTTCATAGGCTCCACCAGGAGCGTCGCAATGCTGTCCGCTTGTTCGTATGTCATGTCCAGCATTCCGCATTTTTGCCAACGGAGAAATTCATCCTTGAACACATCGCCGATTCCGTAATCGGAGAGGCTATTTTGTCCAATAATCAACCTTTTTTTCTCTCTACTCTCGCTTATTCGTTGGATATAGGTGTTGGAGTCTATAAAGGATCTTTCATATTCTCCCTTTTCACAATTGTACCCGTCTTCAAGAACAAAAACGGCACCCCAAAACAACGCGGGGCTTCGCAACCAAATGGTGGTGTCCGTAAATACAATTTCCCTCCCGTCCATGTCCAAGCCACATTTTTCCGCCATGGAAAAAGCCGCCAAGAACAACACGATTGTTGCGATTCTTTTCATAATCCGCCTCCGGCTTCAAAATTGAACACGTATTCCAAACGAATCTGTTCGAAGTTAAAAGGAACAACCTTTATATTTGCATATTGGTGAACAACAATCTCGCTCGCATAGAACTGGCCATATAAATTTTTATCGTCAGTTTGCCCCAAGACGATTTTGGCGTTTGGAGCGATAATCGTTCCGTACCAATTCGTTTCAAAGAAGACGGTGTTTGAACCTGAATAGATGAACATAAAATTTTGTGCAGGAAATTCATAAGAGAAATTGCGACCCGTGACATAACCAAAATCGGATTTCCAAATTACCGAGTCCTTGACGCAAAGGACCGTGTTTTGCGATGTCGTGACAAATCTTACATGGCTTCCGGCTTCTAGTTGTATATTTCCCACATAGACATTTCCCACCGGGAGGTCGATTGTGCCGCCCGATTCCACTTTCAACCTCTTGAAATGGTCATCGCCGTTTAGAACGCAGGAGTCTCCCCGCCGAACGACCAAAATGGAATCTCCCACATCATAGAGAGGCATTTTAATGTTCAACGCCCACGGCCACTGGTCTTTGGCGAAACGTCTTTCGATTGTCACCTTGCCGTCTGGCCTGGTGGTGCCTAGACTGTCCGGGCCGTAAAAATTCACTGAAAAAGTGTTGTTCGGATTGCTGCGGATGAGTACATTGTTCCGGGCATGCAAATAAGCGGCGGAAGCGCGCGCCCCCATCATGATTCCATAACCGGAATCAGTCCCCTCGGACGCGTAAATGCAATACCCGGCACCCGATTGACAAGAAACCCCGTCGTTGACCTGCAACCTTTCTTTTGCATACAGGGCGACATTTGGGGAAATTTCATTTTCTTTCAAGGTGTCGTTGGAATTGTATCGATACGGCTCCGGATCCACTCCGTCGAGCAGGCCGTCGCCATCGGAATCGGGGTCCAATTCCGCGCGAAGACCGTCTCCATCCACGTCCGACATATATTCACTATCAATCCCGGCAATAAACCTGATGTTCGACAAATCGAAATCCACTTTCTTGTAAGAACCGACAAGGTTCAACGCGCTTTCTTCCAAAATCGTGTACGAATGAATTTCGTCCTTGTCGTTCACGCCGTCAGAGTCTGAATCCGCCAGATGCGGATTCGTCCCAAAACGATAGACTTCATCAAAATCGGTGATGCCGTCGCCGTCGGAATCGATTAGGCAAGTCCTTTTCTGTAAATTCATGCGCAAAAAGTGGGCTTTTCC
>CAZCRF010000003.1:0-126032 GCA_964501065.1 uncultured Fibrobacter sp.
TGGCCACGTTTAAGTTCAACTAGAACTGTTTTTCGTTGACACGAGCCGTGTCCGCAGCACAGGTCGGGCTAACTCCCTCCCCTGTGTAAGCCTCACTCCCACTAACCACTGCCCCCTATCCCCTAATCCCTAATCTTCCAGCCTCTGCGCCAAATCGCGGATGCTTTTGGATTGGAGAATCTGATCGATGCTCGCCGTCTTTTGGAGCTCGCCCGCCAAGGTGTCGATGAGCTTCATCAGCGTGATGGAATCTCCGCCCAAGGAATAGAAATCGTCGTCCGGGGTGATTTCCGGATTTTCGAAAACTTTCCTGTAGACGCGAAGGATCTCCGCTTCGTTGGCGGACAGGTTTTCAGTTGCCTGTGGAGTGGCCTTCGGAACTTCGATTTTTGGCAGTGGGAGCTTTTTCCTGTCAATCTTGCCGTTTGCGGAAAGGGGAAGCGCATCCATGAGAAGAATCCGGGACGGCACCATGTAAGCGGCTAGCTTTTGGGAAATCAAATCTTTGAGAACTTCTTCCGCATTGGGGACGTTCACCCCCGTGCAATAAGCGACAATCTGCCTTTTTCCACCGGGGAGTTCCTTGAGTGCGGCGACGGCGTTTTTGACTAGTCCCGTGTGCACCAACGCGGCTTCGATTTCGCCGAGTTCAATGCGGAAACCGTTCAATTTGATTTGCGTATCTGCGCGGCCTAAGAATTCGATGAAGCCTTCCGTCTTGAGCTTGCCCAAATCTCCCGTGCGGTAAATGCGCCCGAATTTCGGGTGTTCGATGAAGGCCTTGGCCGTCTTTTCCGGATCGTTGTTGTATCCCTTTGCAAGGCCTACGCCGCCGATGTAGAGTTCGCCTTGGACTTCTCTCGGACAAAGATCCTTTTCGCCGTCCAACACATAGAAGGTCTGGTTCTTGAGTGGATAGCCGTAGGGGATGGAGTCCCATTCCGGGCGGACTTCCTTGAACGGATAGATGATGGACCAGATGGCGGCTTCCGTTGCGCCGCCGAGGCTTATCAAATCCGCGGAGCATTTCGCATTCTTTGCCGTTTCGCAAATGTCGAGCGGAATCCTGTCGCCGGAGAGCAGCACCTTGCGCAGGGAGAGCGGGGAATCGTCCGAAGTGGAAATCCGGTGCTTCATCGCCATGGAGAAGAGAATCGGAACGGAATTCCAGACGGTGATGTGTTCGCGGGAGAGAATTTCCCCCACTTCACCCATATTGCGGGAATCGTCCACCAGTACGAGTTTCGCTCCGCGAGAAAGCGCACCGAAAATATCGTAAACGGAAAGGTCGAAGCAGATGGAGGAAATCCCGATGAGGGCGTCGGATTCGTTCAAATTCAAACGCTCGTTGATGTCAAGAATCGTGTTGGCTGTCGCCGCGTGTGTCATGACGACTCCTTTCGGGCTTCCCGTGCTTCCGGACGTGTAGATGATGTACGCTTCGTCTCCGGGGCCGCTCGTGGCGAAGATTTCCCTGTCGTCTTCCCGGGTGACGGCGTCGGATTCGACGATTTCCTTTTTCAACAAGAATTTGCAATTGGCGTCTTGCATGATGAAATCCACTCGTTCCTTGGGATAGGAAACGTCGATGGGGACGTAGGCCGCTCCCGATTTGAGAATGCCCAGGATGGAAGCGATTGTCTCCGGGGATCGTTCGCCCAAGACAGCCACGCGGTCTCCGACTTGGACCCCGCTTTTCATCAAGTATGCGGCGATGCGGTTCGAACGGGAATTCAATTGTGCGTAATCCCATCTTTTCCCCTTTCCGACGACGGCCGTCCGACTCTTGAATTTGTCGAAGGATTCCGCCAATAGCCCGTGCATGGTTTGGTTCTGTGCGGCGTTCACGGGAGGGTTGTAATCCTTCCAAACGGCATCCGTTTCCGGGAATAGAATCCGGTTCTCGCCGATGGCGATGTAGCGGATGTTTTCCACGAAGTCCGTGAAAATTTGCCGGATGATTTCAGGGTGGAAAAGCTCTTTCACGACATCCCAGCTGATGTAGAGCTTTTGCCCCATTTCCGCGATTTGGTTGTCGATGAAGACTTGCGGAGTCTGGGAGATGGAGTGGCGGAGTTTCCCCAGGATTTCGTAGTAATTTTCCGGGGCGTCGAATAGGACGCAGGTGAAGACCACGGGGAGCACAGCCTTGCCGAAAAGCCCCCGCGATTTGGAAAGCTCGCGCATGATTTCTGTCCCGTCGTAGGACAAGTGCTCGAGACCGTCCATGATGTGGGATTGGACATCGGCTGCGGATTTCCAAAGGTCTTTTTCGTTCATCAAAAGTTCGAGAGGCAAAAGCTTTGTGAAATCGCCGATGATTTTTTCCACGTCATGGTGGAACGGCTTGCGTTCGAAGGCCGTCAGGTTGAGCATGAAATGGGTCTGGTTGCTCCAATGGGAAAGCACTTTGGCGTAAATCGTGCAGAGAAGGGCCGCCGGGGAGACGCGGTGCGCCTTGGCGACTTCCTTGAAACGCGCCCAAGTCTTTTTGGCGATGACCGTCTGGAGCCTTTCCATGGAGTATTCCGTGCAAGTGGAAATTTTTTGCGCAAGCGGGACTTGCGGGTATTCCGGGAATTTCGGGATGCGCTTTTGCCAATAGGCTTTGTCTTCGGCATAGCGCTTTTCATCTTTGGAATGGGAAAGGTCGCGGAGATACCGTTCGTAAGAGTAGTTGAGATGCGCCTCGAAGTTCTCGTGCCGAAGGATTTTCCCCAAGTCCGAGAAGAAAATTTGCATGCTGTCGCCGTCGCAGACCATGAGGTCGAAACTGACGAACAGCAGACGCTTTTGTCCGCTTTCCAGGACTCGGAATGTGAACAGCGGCCATTTGTCGTGAGCGTAAATGTGATGGGAAAGCTCTTGCCGGATTTTCTGCGCGGCGCTTTCGAAATTCGCCGGATTGGATTTTTCCACTTTGATTTTGTAATCCGGGACTTCGTCCAAGACTTTTTGCATCCCGTTCGGGTAGAATACTGCACGGAATGCGTCGTGCTTCTTGACGACTTTGCGGATTGCGTCTTCGAGTTCTTCGACGGAGTACGGCGTTTCTATTTCAAAGTAATAGTGCGCATTGTATTTGCCCAGTTCAAAACTTGCGTTTCGCCCGTTCAAATAGGCCAGTTGCACTCCCGTCATGGGGAATTCGGGATTTCTGTCAATGGCGTTTTTGCCCACCGACATATTTTTTTCGTCTTCCCCCGCGGGGCGCATCTTGTCTTCGACGAATTCGGCAAATTCCTTCGCACTTTTCGCATTCAAGATGGAAATGAACGGCACGCGCACTTGGAACAGCCTTTCGATTTGCTGGGCGATTCTCTGGGCTTTGATGGAATCTCCGCCGAGTTCGAAAAAGTCCAAAGAAGAATCGATTTCGTCAAGATTCAGAATTTGCCGATAGATGGAAAGTATTTTCCGTTGGATTTCGGTGAACGCCGTTTTTTGGGGAGGAGGCGTTTGCCCTTCGGAAATTTGGGAAATTCGCTCCAACAGATTTTTGCGGTCGAGTTTTCCGTTCGAAGAAAGCGGCATCGCGTCTAAATGGATGAACTTGTGCGGAATCATATAGTTCGGCAAAAATTCGGAAAGGGAAGACTTGAAGGATTCCTTTTCCATTTTTTCGCCGGTGTAAAAGGCGACGATTTGACGCTTGGAATCCAAGAGGACGACCGCGGATTCGACGTTTGGAAGCGCATTCATGCGATGTTCGATTTCCCCGAGCTCGATTCGATAGCCGCCGACCTTCACCTGGGAATCTTTTCTGCCGAGGAAAACCACATAGCCTTCGCTTGAAAACTTTCCGAAATCCCCGGTCTTGTAAATGCGCCCGAATCGGGGATGTTCCAGGAATGCGCAGTTTGTCTTCTCTTCGCTGTTTGCGTAACCCTGCGCGACTCCTGCGCCCCCGATGAAAATTTCCCCTTGGACTTCCGGTGGGCAGATTTCCATGGATTCGTTCAGAACGTAAATGGTCTGGTTCTTGAGGGGATAGCCGTAGGGAATGCTCTGCCAAGAAGGGTCGACGGACTCGATGGGGAAATAGATGGACCAGATGGACGCTTCCGTTGCGCCGCCCAAGCTGTAGATTTTCGCCTCGGGGAAATGCTTGCGGATGCGTGCGGGAAGCGAGACGGGAATCCAATCCCCGGAAAGGAGAACGCTTTTCAGTTCGGCATTCACGTAGGAATCTTCCAAGCTGTCGATGAAAAGTTCCATGCCCGCCGGGACGGAATTCCAGAGAATCTTTTTCCCGTTGTCCATGAATCGGCGGATTTCGGCGGTCTCCCGAATGTCCTTGGCAATGTCCAATGTGGCTCCGGCCAAAAGCGTCCCGAAAATGTCGTAAACGGAAAGGTCGAAACAGTAGGAAGAGAGTCCGAGGACAGTGGAATCTTCGCGGACGTCCATGCGCTCGTTGATGTCGATGAGCGTGTTCATCATGGAAGAATAAGAAATCAAGACTCCCTTGGGGACGCCGGTGCTTCCCGATGTGTAGATGACGTAAGCGGTCGCGCTTAAATCGGGGTTCGGCGAAAATTCGCCCAATATCCGCGATTTGCGTTCCAAAAGTTGATGGGGCTCCACGAGCAGTTTGCAACGGGAGTTTTCGAGAATGAAGTTTTTCCTGTCCTTGGGCCATTTGGCATCGACGGGAATATAGGTCGCTCCGATTCCCATGACGGCCAAAATGGCGATGACTGTCGAAAAATTCTTTTGCGAAAGGATGGCGACGGAATCCCCGCAGCGGACTCCTTCTTCCCGGAGCGCGGCCATCGCTTTGCGGACGGAATTTTCCAGTTCCCCGTAAGTCATTGCCGTCAAAGCTCCGTTTTGCAAAGTGGGTCTGTCCTTGAATTTTTGAAAGTTGCGCTCGATAGCCTTTATCGGATGTTCCATCGGGAACGATTTTCCCGTTTGATTGTAGGCGAGGACTTTCGCTTCGAACGGGAGTGTGGAAGAGGAGAAATCCCCGGACTTCGCAAAGGATTCAATCCCTTCGACGTAGTGATGGAACATTTCGCCGATGATGTCTTTGGGGAAGATTTTTTTCAAATAATCCCATGAAATGAGAATTCCGCCGTCGTGAGTTTTGCAAATCTGGTTGTCGATGCTCACTTGGGAAGTTTGCGATTGTACATAAAGGATTCGGACGTTTTTGGGCTCGGGAAGTTTCCCGAACAACATACTGGTGAAGACAATCGGCATGGGATTTTCCTTGTCGATTCTCTTTTGGCGGATTAAATCCCGAATCACTTCGACGCCTTCATAGGCGCTGTGGTCTATCCGCTCGTACATCTTGTCTCGGACTTTTTGCAGACGCTCCCGGACGGGCAAATCCGAATAGTCGGACGCGAAGCAGTCGAACAGGACGTTGCTCGTGTAATCTCCGATGATGTACTCGATTCCTTCCAGGCCGTATGGACGGTTGAGCTTTGTGATGTTCACGGAAAAGTTCCCGCTTTCGCTGAAGCGGGCGAGAGTCCTCAAGTACAGGTAAAATAGTACGACACTTGTCGTGGCGCCGTTCTTTCGGGAGTTGATTTCGAGGAGTTTCGCCGTTTCTTTGGAGAGAGAATGTTGAACCCGGCGGCAAATGTTTTCGTCAAAGTCCCTGGAGGATGAGGTGGGCAACTTGGGGGATTCTGGAATCGACGGCTCCAGATTTTCCCAAAACTTTTTGTCTGCTTCGCGCTTCTCGGAATCGTTCCTCGAGTTTATCCATTCGATGTATTGGGGGTCGTCTTCAAAATGGAATGTCGGCAACTCCCCGGTTTCGTACAGATTCAAGAATTCGGTGGCCAGTCCCTGTGCGCTTAAACCGTCGACGAAGATGAGTTCCAAATCGACTGTGGCGATGGAACGGCTTTCCGTTTGGATGTTTTCAATGTGGAACAGGGGCCATTTGTCAAGCGGCCGCATTTCCGTCTGGGCTCGCCATCTTTTTTTCTTCAGGATGTCCGGCAAATCCTTTTCAAGTGCATTCTCCTTTTCTATGTGGAATGATTTTGAAATGTCTTTCGAGAGTATGCGACAGCTTTCTTCCCTCACGAAGGCGCGCAAGGCTTCGTGCCTTTCGATGAGTTTTTTCAAACAGGTTTCGGCTCTTTCCAAATCGAAGGAATGTTCCAGTTCAAAGTAAATGTGCGTGGAATTCAATTTTCCATGAAAATTCTGTTCGCGTCCGAGCAAATAGGATTGCTGCATGGGCGTCAAGGGAATTTCTTTTTCCACGCCCGCTTCTTGCCGGAGCTTTTCGGAAATCTTTTGTACGAGGTCTCCGATGTTTTCCGCCTTGACCAAATCGAGCATTCCCAAATCGACTCCCGTTCGGCTCTTGACTTCCCCCAAGAATCGGAACATTTGAATGGAATCTTCGAAGATTTCATAGAGGGACGTGCTTTCGGTTGCGTCTTGCTTGACGATTTCCTTGACGATGTTGAAAATTTCATTGAATGAAAGCTGTGGCATGGAAGCTCCTTACAGTTTGCCTTCTTTGTAGGCGGCGAAAAGTTTTTCCTTGGCGATTTTTCCCGTCCCCGTCAACACGAGCGATTTGAGGGGAATCACTTCTTTCAGTCCGAATCCCATCTCGGAAAAGACGAAATCTTTCAACTCCTTGACGTTCACCTTTTCCGGGTCGGGAGATTCAACGAACAAGTAAATGTAATTGGTGGACGCCGCCGAATCGTTCACGCCGCATGCGGCACAGCGGTATCCGAATTTTGAAGTGACGACTTGTTCGATGTCCCGCAGGTAAATGTTTTTCCCGTGGATGAAGAACATATCCTTTTTGCGGCCGACGACGTACAAAAGGCCTTCGCTCAAAAATCCCAAGTCGCCCGTGTCGAGCCAGCCGTCCACGAAGATTTCCGAGGAATCCTTGTTCAGATAGCCCGTGCAAATGTAATCGCTCTTCACCTGGATGCATCCGACGGTATTTTCCGGAAGTTCCCGGTTTTCGTCGTCGCAGATGCGGATGGACATTTCGGGAATGGCGCGCCCTTGGCAGACTAAATCTTCGGCGTTTTCGCGCAGTCCGTTGAGGTCGAAATCAATGCCCGATTGTATCTTTTGGATGTCGAGCTTCGGATATTCGTGATCCATGTTGAACGTGACGGCTCCCAAGGCTTCCGTCAGACCGTAAAGAGGGACGATGGCGTCTTTCTTCATTTTGAACTTCTCCATCGTCCGGGTGAATTCGGCGAGGACTTTTTTGGAAAGAGGCTCTCCGCCGTTCAAGATGAAGTCGATGCAGCTCAAGTCCCAATTTTCCGTTCCATCCAAAGATTTTAAGAGCAACGGGTAGGCGAAATTGGGGGCGGCCGTTTTTGTGGCGCGCGTCTTGTCAATGGCGTCGAACCAGCTCTTGGGGTTTTGAATGAATTCCGCCGCGTCCATGTGGACTGCTCCCGTTTTGTAGTACATGGGAATGGTGATTAGCGTGACGATTCCGAATGCGTGCTCTAGAGGAAGCCATTGCAGCCAAGTATCTTTGGAACTAGTCTTCAGGGCGATGTTCAAGTTTTTGAGCATCAGGACGAACCGTTCGTTTGTCATCATCACGCCCTTGGGGTCGGAAGTACTTCCGGAGGAATAGAGAACTAAGGCCAAATCCTTGGGGTTGGCGGTCACATAACGGATTTCTTCCGGCAAATCCGACGGGAAAGCATCCACTTCTTCCGGGACGACAATCAGACGACCCTTTTCGCAATTCTTCCAAAAGAATTTGATGAATTCGGCGGTCTCCGGGTCTGCGATGATGGTCGCTTTCGGATTGTCCGCCGCGACGCGGATCAGGCGCGTCACATGGTCCTTGCTGCGGGAAGCCGTCAAGAAGACGGGGGCGATTCCCATGCTGAGCAAGGCGAAGAAGTTCGCCATGAAGGCTTTTTTGGACGCCCCGTTGATTTGAAAGATGACGACGTCCCCTTGTTTCAATCCGGCTTGTTCAAAAATTCTTCGAGAAAGCGAGATCCGCTTTTTGAGCTCCGCCTTGGGGAATGGAGTGGCGACGCCGTTTTTCATCAAGAGAATTCGGGTGTCGCATTCTAGGTATTCCTTCAGTTTTTGATTCAGCGAGGGCAAAGTTTCCATGCCTTATTCTCCTATTAAAATTTGGGACAGGTCTGATTTTTTTAAAAAATGCATTGGCGATGTTTGCAGGCCGCAATGGCAGATGATTGAAAATTCCAACTCCCAGACTTGCATTCGGGCGGGTTTCAAAAAGTCCGGCCGAGTTGAAAAATCCAATTCGGCAAGGCCTTTGGAAATGCCTGTTCCCTTGAACTTCAAGAAGCTCTCCTTGGATGCCCAAAAACGGGCGAAAGTTTTGGCGGGGTTTTCGCTTTCTTGGACAGCAATCTGTTCGTTTGGATGCAAGGCGGTGAAAATGCAATCGAGATTTTGCATGTCGATGTCGGCAATGTCAATCCCGATGGGGGAGGCGGACACGCCGCAAACAACGCCTTTCTTGGAATGGGAAAGGTTGAAGTGGATTTCTGGAAATTCTTCAAGGAAAGGCTTGCCGTAAGTCCCCGAATGAAATTCCACCGCTTCGAAAACTTGGAATTCCGTCACCAGCGCATAGCGCAACAACAGGTATGCCAAGGCCGATTGCCTTTTGTCCGAAAAAAATTTTCTTCGATTCACCAGGGATTTTCTCTGTTCGCTCAAAAGATTCCAAAAATTCGCCAAGTCCGCTTGGGTGAAGGAATCCATTTCGGTGAGGGCGTAGAGCATCAATCCACCTTTTCCCAATCTTTGTCGAGCAAGCTCTTGAGATATTCGATGTTCGTTTGGAACATTTTTTGGATGGTTTCCGGAGTGAATGCGGGGACGGCGTAATCCCAATTCACGGAGAGGGTGCCGTCGAAGTCAGTGACTTGGTAATCCAACGCGACTTGCGGTGTCTTGCTCAATGCGTTGATTTGTTTCAAGTTTTTGGGGATTCCGCTGTTCGTCTTGCGACCGCCTTCCAAGACGCATGTGATGACAAGCGGCATTTGGGCGCGCATCGGGCGAAGATTCTTTTTGAATTTGAGGATTTGCGTTCCGTCGTAAGCGTGAAATCGGACGAGCTGCCACATTTCCTTTTGGACGGCTTGTACGCATTGCAAAAAATTCCCCGCATTTCGGGACAATGTGATGAATGCGATGTTTGTAAAATCGCCGATGACGGAATGGATGTCTTCGTGCAGCGGCATGCGGTTGAAAAGTGTCGAGTTGATGGTGAGCGCGTCGTTTCGGCTAAATTTCAGCAAGGACTTGAGGTAAGCCGTGCTGATGGCCGCAGCCGGAGTCGTGCGGTATTCGCGGCATCTTTTTTGCAGCACGCCGTATTCTTCACTTGAGAGGCTTCCGGACATTCTCGAAAAACGATGATGATGGATTTCGGAAAGGGGCTTTGCATACGGCAAGTCCGGTTCGCAGACGAGTTCGTCCGCCTTGGATTTCCAATAGGATTCCGCTTCGGAGTCGTCGCGCTCGCATTTTGCGGCATCGCGACAATATTCCTTGAAACTGTAGCGCGGCCATTGCACGGGTTCGCCGGCGTAAAGCTTGAACATTTGCGAAAGGGCGATTTTTGCGCTCCACGCGTCCATTATCATGCAGTCAAAGTCAAAATGGAGAACGTCCTTGGAACCTTCCACCCGGGAAATTCGCATCGTGAAGAAAGGCCACTCGCCTGTCGGATAAAGATGGTGATTCCATTCCTGTCGCTTTTCCAGGCGTTCTTCCGCGCTTTTCAGCGGAATGGTTTCGATGGAATATTTGGGGACGCGTTCCAATACGACTTGAGTCCCGTTGGGAAGTATCATGAGCCTCAAGGCGTCGCTTTGGGCGATGACGGTGTTCCAGGACTTTTCCAGTCTGCTGGTGTCCAGTGTCCCGTCCCATTCCAATTCCATATAATAGTGCGTGTTGATTCCGCCTAAATCATAGGTGTCGTCGCGACCGACCAAGTAGGACTTTTGAATCGGAGAAAGGGGGAATGCGTCTTTTTCCACTTTTTCCAATTGTTCCAAGTAGGCGATGATTTCCGCCTTGTTCGCCTTCAAAATTTCCTTTTCGTTTTCGGAAAGGGATTTTTGGGTTGCCCGGAACTTGAGTTTCCCGGATGCAGTCCAAAGGGAAACTCCCTTTTCTTTGAGGAGATGGACGATGTCTTGGGGGGAGAGGTGCTTCATCGGGAATTCTCCGGAGATTGGGGAATGGAAAGGGCTTCTGCCAATTTCAAAACGTGAACTTTGTCTGTAAACGCAGAGAAATGATCGCCTTCGAGTTCCCCGTAATGGACGTTCCCGATGCACAAATCGTCCCAATTGGAGAATAGGAATTGGCTCGTGTTCTTGAAAATGCCTTGGCTGTTGTCCGTTTTCAAGTATCTCAAATCGCCAAAATAAGGAGTCGGTTCAAACTGAATCATCGCCTGGAAATTTTGGTCGAAAGTCTTTTTCATCTGCGCAAAGGACTCCTTGGAAAGATTCCTTTCAAAATCTCCGGCGCATTCTTGGATGAAGAGGGTCCTTTCCTCTTCGTCCATATCCATGAAGCGTTCGACGGTTCCGGCGAGCGGCGAGCCTGTGAACATTTTTTGAAAATCCTCTTTTGTCAAGGATTTCTTTTGAGTCTTCTCCAAGTAATTCAAGATGGTGGACGACAAATCTTGGAATTGGAATCCCATCTTTTGCGCATCGGCGTGGATGAGTTGGGCGAAGAATAAATCCCGTACAAAAATCTCGGAGCTTTCGAAGGGAAGCCTTGCCCCGTCGATGATGACGATGTCCAACACTTCCACTCCGGCGTCTTCCAGGCGTTCCGCCAAGTCCAACGCCAGCTTCCCGTTGAAACTGTAGCCGATGATTTGAACTTTGGGAATTCGGGATTTTAGAACTTCCTCTGCAAAAGCCGAATTCAAGGCGTTCGCCACTTCCGCGGGGTTCAAGGCGAAGAATTTCTTCGGATGCGAAAGCTGGAACGTGAAGATCTCCCCGTCGTCTTGATTTTCTAAAAGTGGGATGAGCTCGCGGTACATTTCGCCGTTCCAAAGAATTGTCGGCAACAGGATTCTGCCCGTTTTGCCGTTCGGAGAGCCTTGCCTGCGGAGCAGTACAAAATTCCCGGAATCTTCGGAATCTTCTTCTGCATCGCGAGTCAGGAATTGGCTCAGGTTCTTGACGGTCGGAAAGTCCAGAAGCTGTTTCAAGATGGCGTCGAAGGTCTTGTCCGGGGCGATTTCATTCCGGATGGATGTCGCCATTTGCGCCATCAAAAGCGAATCCGCGCCGAAGTCGTAGAAATTGTCTTCGATCCCGATGTCGGAAACATTCAATGCCTTGTTGACGATTCGGAAGAGTTTTCCTTCTGTGGAATTTTCCGATTCGATTGGGGGATGGACGGCGTTTTTATGCGGATTCCCGTTCGTTGATTTCTTGAAAAATTCTCCGATGGCCTTGCGGTCGATTTTCCCGTTCGGCGATAGCGGCAATCGGTCGAAAATCTGGATTCGGTTCGGCTGCATGTAATGCAACAGGTATTTGTCGAGGAATGCATTCAAATCCTTGGAATCGATGCTTTGCTTGTCCGCCTTGACTTGCTTGACGAAGAACATCAAGTGCAGCCGGTCTTGAGCCGCCTCGCTTTCGGGGAAAACGCAAAGGTTCGCGTCGGGGTTGCCTCGCCGGAGTTTCTTCTCCCATTTCGCCCAAGGCATTTTCAATTGCTCAAAAATCTCTTCCTGTTTTTGTAAATCATCCGGGGGGACGTCCATCAAAAGCGCTTGTGTCACGGAAATCCATGCGGCGTTTTCAAAGGATTCCAAGAACATTTCGAAGCCACCGGGGGCGATTGCGTTTTCAATCTGCCCAAGGCTGTAGTCCAAGTCGATGACGTTGTCCAGGACGTAACCGCCGATGACGATGTCGAAATAATTCGGCGATATCCCTTGTTTGATGAAGTCTTGATTCAAATCCAATTGTTTGAAGACTAGCTCCGGGTAATCCTTGAATCGTTCTTCGGCGGTGGGGAAGAAATGCTTCAAATAGTCCGTGAAGTAATATTCGAAGGACTTTCCCTTCAAGGCGGGCAGCAAGTGTCTCGTGACGGAGCCCGTTCCCGCTCCCACTTCGAGAATGCGGAACGTCTTTTCCGGATGCTCTTTGAAAAGTTCTTCCACGTATTTCACCAAGGACCGGTTCGCAATCCCCATGATTTTGTTGTTGACGTAAAGGGAGTCCACATAGCGATATTTGTCGCCGGTTTCCGGATAAAGGAATTTTCCGGGGTCGACTTTCCCTTGGAGAATTTCACAAAGGTGTTCTCCGTTGACTTGGACGTATTCCAAAAAATCCGCCGAGATGCAGTCGCCGTTCCAAACGGACTTCGCCTGTTCCCAAAGAGAATCCTTTTCGGCTTCCGTTGCGCGGACGCGGCAAATGTAGGCGTCCCCGGAACGCTCAATCCGGTTTTGGGAGAGCAGGAACGAAATCCATTGATTCAAGAGCCAGTGGTATTTGGAGATGATGGGGGCCTTCAGGTCTTCTAATCGGTAGGGCTTTCCGCTTTCGAAGAGTCCCATCTTTTGAAGCTCGATCAGAATGGTGTATGTGCACGCCCGTTCTTCGGCTTCGTAGCCCGCTTGGATTTTGTCGAGGGGAATCTCGCCGATGTCTTTTTGCAATAGCCCTTCCACGAATTTTTTTCGCGTCGAAAAAAGCTTCTTTTCCGTTGCGGTGGATTCTGGCGTCGCATTTTCGGCGACAATCGCCGCGTCGATTTCCCGCTTGTCTTCGCTGACTGTGGCTACGGCTTCCTTGATCCCGGGAAATTCTTTCAAGACGTTTTCGATTTCACCGAGTTCAATGCGGTGCCCGCGAATTTTCACCTGGGAATCCTTTCGCCCCAGGAATTCGATTTCGCCTCCGGGCAAGTAACGCCCGATGTCTCCCGTCAAATAAACCCTTTCGCCGTTTTGGGGCAAATGGATGAATTGCGCGTTTGTGCGCGCTTCGTCTTTGTAATACCCGAGAGCGACGCCTTCGCCTCCGATGGCGATTTGACCGGCCACCCATGTGGGGCAAGCGGCAAGCTGCGAGTCCAGAATGTGCATCGTCTGGTTGGCCAAAGGCTTGCCATATGGCAAAATTTGGAGTCCGTCGTCGGGGTCGTAACGGTGGAAATTCGACCAGATGGAAGCCTCCGTAGCGCCTCCTAGGCAAATGACTTCCGCCCGATTTGCAAAATGGCGGATTTTTTCGGGCATATTCACCGGAATCCAGTCGCCGGACAGGAACACCTTTTGGAGGGGCAACTGTTTTTCTTCGTCCTTGTTCTCGACGAAATTCAAAAGCATCTGCATCAGGGCGGGGACGCTGTTCCACACGGTGATTTTGTGCTTGAGCAGGAGGTTTTCCCAGGCTTCCGGATTCATGTAATCTTCTGCCGTCGGGTAGAAGACTGTCCCACCGCATCCCAGGACTCCGAAAATGTCGTAAACGGAAAGGTCAAAGTTCAATTGGGATAGTCCCAGTACGGAATCTTCTGCGCGGACATCGAAGCGATCGTTCATGTCGTCGATGGTGTTCATCGCGCCTTTGTGCGTAATCACGACTCCTTTCGGTTCGCCGGTGCTGCCGCTCGTGTAGATGATGTAGGCGATGTCTTCGGGAGTCCTTTTGGGGAGGGCGTCCCTGTCGAGGGGATGTTCGCCCGTTTTGAGTTCGTCGATGTGCACGGTCTGCAATTCCCCGGGCAAAAGGTCTTCGTCCGAGGAAATTCCGACGGCCACTTTCGCTTCTGCTTGGCGGATGATTTTTTCTGCGCGTCCCATTGCCGATGCCGCTGCGATGGGGATGTAGATTGCCCCTGCATACAAAATTCCCAAGACGGACACGATTTGCCAGGCGGATTTTCCCATCAGGACGGGAATGGGCTCTTGCGGCTTCACCCCGAGCCGGATGAGTTCCGCGGCGAGAGCTTTGGCGCGAATGTCCAATTCTTCGAATGAAAATTGAAAGTTCCCGTCGTCCACGGCGATTTTCTCCGGATTCCTTTTGACGCTTTCGATGAAATCGTCCTGCAAGAGTCTCGCATCCCATTTTTTCTCCGTATGGTTCGCTTCCGCTTGTTCGGCGGCGTCTCGCGCGGGCAAATCGACGTCCATCGTCGAACTCCAATCGGAATCTTTCTTTGCGATGTTCTGCAAGTGCGATTCGAATGTTTGGAACATCTCGTCCAAAACATTTTCCGGGAAAACGCCTTCGCGATAATCCCAGTTGACTTGGAGTCCGAACTCCCCGTCCATGACTTGGCAGTCGATGAATGTTTGCGGCGTTTGGGAAATTCCCCCCCTGAATTCTCCGCGGAGAGGCGTTCCCGCGCCTGCGAGTCCGATGGCGCTCGTGTAGACAATCGGCATGGAAATCCCGGTCTTTTTCGTTTGACGGGAGATTTCGCGCATGACTTCGACTCCGCTGAAAAGGCGATTGTCCAAGTCGGAGAACAATTGCCCGTTGATTCTTCGCGCACGCTCCAAAAAATTTCCGCCGGCGGAGAGATCTATTTCGAGCAAATCGAGAGACGTGAAATCCCCGACGATTTCTTGGACTTTTTCATGCAACGGCAAACGGTTCAAGACCGTCAGGTTCACGCAAAAGCGTTTGTTCTCGCTCCATTTTCCCAGTACGTCGGCATAGCAGGCGAGGATGGGGACAGTCGGGGTCAGCCCGTTTTGCTTGGCGCGGGACTTTATCCGGGCCCAATCTTCCGGGGAGAGCCTCAAGAATTTTCTTTGGAAGGAATTCTTGGATTCTTTGACGGGGAGCTTGGGGAGTTCCGGGGCTTCCGGCAGGTTTCCGATGCGGTCCGTCCAATACTTTTTTTCTTTTTCATATTGGGCTTCGTTCCGGATTTTCCTTTCGGCGGCGAGGTAATCGCGGAAGGAAAGTTCTTCTTCCCCGGAAACGGGGATGCCGTCGAAATAGGCTGCTTCGAATTCCGCGAGGAGCTTGTAGATGCTGGTCCAATCGGCAATCAAGAATTCAATGGAAAAGTGGAGAATGTCCGAATCCGCGTGATGGCTGACGGCAATGCCGAACATCGGCCACTTCCCGACGATGTAAGCCCTTGAACTCATCTCTTTTCGGAATTTTTCAAATTCACGGGATTCTTCCGGATGGTTTCGGAGGTCCCATTCGGGGATTTCCAATTCGGGGACTTCGCGCATCACCCTTTGGAAGCCCGAAGCGTCGATGATGGCGTGGAGCATGTCGTATTTGCGCACGAGCGCGTTCCAAATCTTGCGAACCTTTTCCGCATCGAGTTCCCGGTAGAGAATTTCCAAATACACGTGGCAGGCGACGCCGCCGTAGTCGAATGTCTTGTTCCTCCCCAACAAGTACGCGGATTGGACGTCCGTCAAGGGGAACGGTTCGAATCGGTTTTCCCTGTCGATGACGATTTTCACGTCACTTTCCGATACGCGGGATTTCAATTCTTCTATCAAGGAGGCTTTGCTCGCCTTGAGTTCCTCCAGGATTTCCGGGGTGACGGATTCTTTGGAAGCCTTGTATTTGAGCTTTTCGCCGTCTAACCATAAGTGAATGCCGAGGGATTCAAAATGGCGGACCGAATTTTGTCTGCTTGGGGAATTGGGCATATTAAATCTCTTCTCCGTAACGGTGAATTTCTGTCGACGGAATGTACGTGTTTTCGCGCGGATGGATGGCTTTGGCGAATCCGAAAAGGCGTGTCAATTCAGACCATTTTTGGGAACACAGAAGTTCGCGTTGGGCAAAGGGGGCGAGTTTCATTTGGTGCAGAATCCGCTCCGAAAATTCGACGATTTCGTCTGCAATCGCTCTTTTCCAATCGTCGAACAGGACGTGGGAAAAATCCTTCGCCCGGTAGTTTCCCAATGTTTCCATCGTGAGCTCCTTCAAATAAGGGGGAATCTCCGCGCGTTCTTCGGGATTGTAAAGGTACTTGGGCACGTACATGCGGGGTTTCCACAAAACGGGTCCGAACGTGTCTTCTAAAATCAAACGGCCTGTTTCATAGACGAACGCCATATTGTGCAAGAGATGGGCGTGGTTGTCGCGGTCTTCCGTATTCACTTGGTTGTTGTATTCAATGGTGATGGGCGTTCCTCCGAGCTTTCCCGTCAAGATGTCGAATGGCCCGACGCTTTCCGAGATGTGTTCGACGGTAAGCCCGTAGATGGACGGGAGCGCTTGGGAGAGGATGTCGATGGCCGGGAAGGAAACTTGCGGCCCGAACGCCGCCTTGGCGTAAAGGGGCTTTTCCGTTTGGTTCAAACGCTTGGCGATTCGGATGAATCTGGCGACTTCGGGGAGTTTGGGGTAAAGGTCGCAAGTCTTGAAATGCACCCCGTTCTTCTTGGCGATGCGATAAGTTTCCGTCAAGTCCTTGGGGTGAATGGGCTGCTCTTGGAGAACGGGGATTTTCCGCTCCATGAATTTGCAGGCGAGTTCCGTGCCGATGCCGCCGACAGTTCCCGAACTGATGACGACGCAGGCAAAATCCACTTCGGGGATTTTTTCAAATTCGGTGAAGAGCTGGATGCCGTAAATTTGGGCGCATTTTTGGGAACGTTCGCTCCCCTTCCCGAAAATTCCGACGAGTTCAAATCTGTCCTTCAACAATTGCTGCAAGGCGTTGATGTAAAATTGCCCAAAGGTGCTTCCGCAGACGACGACCTTCATTTTGCGCATTAGATTTCTCCTTCGGCGAGGGATTCGGAATCCGTTTGGATTTGGCATTTCAAGGAAGATTCCGTATCCAAAAGCCTTTCGACGATGACGTCCGCGAATGGACTTTCTCCGAGCAGGAGGCGTTCTTCCAAGTGGGGATGGGAGAGAAGTTCCATGGCGGCGATGGCCGCGACTTTCCCGGTGAGCGCTTCGCTTGAAATTCCGGAAAGGTTCAACGTCTTTGAAAGGGTTTCCCCGCGGATTTCGCCTTCCATTTGGCATAGGAATGCGGCGTTCCCGTTGACGCCGAATGTATCGAGGCGGTTGGCGATGAGTAAATCTTCCAAAGTCTTTCCCGGATTCTGCCGGTAATGGAATCTGGCTGATTCCAAGACTTTGAGGGTGCGTTCCCCGCAAATGCACATTTGCCAATGGCCTTCGGACAAGTGGAGCTTTTCGGCTACGCTGCGGGATTCCGCGTCGAAGTAGGGGAACGCCTTGCATGGGGAAAATCGGGATTTCCATTCTGCGGGGACGTCGTCTTGTGGGGGGCTGGCAATCGTTTTCCCGTCTTTCCAATAGACCATGGAATGGTTCGAATCTTCAAAGATGCCGTCCAAATAATCCTTTGCCGCCGTTTGGGAAAATGTCCCCACGCCCCCGTAGAAGAAATGCAGCGTTCGGACTCTGTCGAATTGCTTTGCCAAATATTGAGGAAGGAGTCCCGAAAGTCCCGGGATGCTTCCCGCTCCGTAAAGGATGGGGATTCTCGAAGGGCTTTTCTGAAATCCGGAAAGGCCCAAGTGCACCAGGGGGATTCGCGCCTCTTGGGCAATGGAATCCATCCGCCGGGAGCTGTCTTCGGAAAGGGTCGCCGCGTCCAGGATGCAGGCGCAGCCGTCGAAGAAGGCTTCCAAATTTTTGGAGTCGGTCGCATCGACGCTTTGCCATTCCGCGTTTGGAAATTCCGTTTTGAATTCTAGGGGCGCGTGTGACGTGTCGCGCCCTCCGATGCGGAGCTTTTCGCAAGAATTTTCTTTCAAGTATTTGCAAGAGAACGAGCCGACTTTGCCGTAGCCTCCGATGACTCCTATCATATCTCGCCCTCTTCCATTTCGCCGATGACTTTCTCGCGGTCTTCGACAAGAAGTGACAGCTTGTCGAGTTCCGCATTTTCGAAAACTTCCTTCAGCGAAATTTCAATTCCCGTTTTGATGCGGAGCTTTTCGATGAAATTCGTCGCCAAAAGACTGTCGCCGCCGATTTCGAAGAAATTCGCCCGTCGATCGATTTTGGAAGTTCCCAGTAGAGCTTTCCAGATTTCGGCGATGGGACGCTCTTCTCCGATGTAATTTTCGTCAATATTTTCATTTGTGCTTTGCGGCGTCAGAAGTTCGGCGATTTTCTTTCGGTTCACTTTGCCGTTCTGGGAGAGCGGAAAGGCGATGAACGGTTTGATTTGCGAAGGAATCATATACGGGACGAGATTCGACTTCAAATAGTCTTTGAAATCTTTCCCGAGAATTTCCCCGGCATCGTCCCGTTTTTTGGCGAGAATCGTCTGGTCGAAGTGTCCGGAGTTTTCCAATCGTACGGAATCGAAGGCGCTTTCTGCAAAGACGGCTTCCCATTCTTCGTCGGTGAGGAGCGGCGTCGCCGCCCGTTTGCGCGTGGAGCTTGCGAATCCGTTTTCAAGGACTGCGGAACTCACGACGGCAATCGGATCGAAATTTTCAAAATCCAGAGCGAAGAATGTGCCGCCCTTTTTCAAGAGGCAATAGGCATACGAAACGGCTTCTTTCGGGTTTGAAAAGGTGTGCAAAAATCCCGCGTCGATGACGAAGTCGAACGATTCCGGGCATTCGACAGGAGCGGTGACGGTAAAGTCCTTGAACGTGACGGTCTCGCCATATGCGGAGAGCCGTTCCTTGGCGAGCCTTTGAAGTCCGCTGGATTCTTCGAACAGGGTGATTTTCAAATCTGCGGACGGCAACATTTTTAGCAAGGCTTCTGCGGCGAATCCGGATTTGGCGTTCAAAAAGGCCACTTGTGGAAAGCTGACTTTTGAAATTTCTTCGGCGATTCGGGATAGGAATCCTTTCAACGATTCGCTTTGGAAAATCAGTCTTTCCGGATTGAAAAGGTCGCGTTCGAGCATGGCGCTTGTCGGGATTTTCCCTTGGACGATGTCTGCCAGGAATTCCGCATTCTCTTCGTTTGAAATTTCGGGGAAAACATCCTTGTCGGGATTCGCGGGATTTTGGGACAGCCAGCTTTCCCAAAAAGACGTGACGGCGGAATGGACGTTTGGAATTTTCCCGAGGGCGTTTTGAATCAACAGGGAGACGCTCCTTTGGCGTTTCTCCCGTTCTGCGGATTCGCCCGGTGAAAATCTTCTTTCGACAGAAGCCTTTCCGGTTAGATTGGGGATGACCGCCGCCGCGATTTCCTTTTTGCTGCCGCATTCGACGAGGACTGCGACGGCGTTTGCCGCGGACGGGTTCTTCTTGATGACGTTTTCGATTTCGCCGAGTTCAATCCGATAACCGCCGAGTTTGATCTGAAAGTCCAACCTTCCCAAGAATTCGGCATTGCCGTCGGAAAGGATTCTCGCCTTGTCCCCGGTCTTGTACCAATGCTCCCCGTCTTCCATGGGGAACTTTTGACGGGTCAATTCTTCGTTGTTTAGATATCCTTGGGCGACGCCGATGCCGCCAATCCAAAGTTCGCCGGGTTCGCCTTGCGGACATTCCCTTCCCGATTCATCGACCACTTTGATTTTTTGATTTCGGAGGGCCTTGCCGTAGGGAATGGACTTCCATTCTGCGGAAATGGAGTTCACTTCATAATGAACGGACCAAATCGAAGCTTCCGTGGCGCCGCCCAAGGAGACGAAGGCCGCCGCTGGCCATAATCTTTTGGCGGTGTCAAAAAGTGAGAGCGGAATCCAATCTCCGGAAAGGAGAATCGTCTTGAGCGGAATGTCGTTTGGCGATTTGCCGAGGACTATCGTGAACATTTCAAAGAGCGCCGGTACGGAATTCCACAAGGTCACCTTTTGCGCTTTGGCGATTTCTTTCCAGGCGTTCGCTTCTTTTTTCGTGTCTTCCGAAAGGACGACGACTTTCCCCCCTGCGGCAAGGAGACCGAAAATGTCGTAGACGGAAAGGTCGAAATCCAACTCGGAAATGGCGATGCAAGTGTCGCTAGGGGTGACATGGTAACGTTCGTTGATGTCGCGGATGGTGTTGCTCGCTCCGCGGTGGGAAATCATCACGCCCTTTGGAGTGCCGGTCGTTCCCGACGTGAAAATGACATAGGCCAAGCTGTCGGCATCTTCAACGATTTCCGACGTGGGCATCGGAGTCTTCAAGAGCATCTCTTCCACGGGGAAAATTTTCCACTGCGGATTTTCCTTCCGGAAAAGTTCCGCGTGAATGCTGTCCGTCGCGATTCCCGAAATGTCCGCCGATTCGAAAATTTTTTTCATCCGCTCCATCGGCTGGTGAATGCCGACGGGAACGTATGCCGCGCCCATCGCTTGGATTCCCAGCGTACAGTAAATTTGCTCCATTCCCTTGGGCAGGACGACGGCGACGAAACCGCCCCTTGTAACGCCGCCGGATTTCAGTGCGTTCGCCACTTTCAGGGCGTTTTCACATGTTTCCGCATAACTCTTTTGACGGTATGTGCGATTGTCCGCATCCCATGCGACGAGGGCGGTGGCATGGGGCGTCTTTGCCGCTTGGAGGAAAACGGCGGAGTGGATGCATTCGGGAATTGCTTGGGGCATAATCAACCTGCGGAGGCTAAGTAGTCGGCGTATTGTTCAGAGTGAAGTACAAAAAAGTGGTCGCCTTCGAATTCCTTCCGATGAATTTCCTTTGTCGTGACCGCTTGCCAGTGCTGCATGATTTCGGAAGTCGCTCCCAAATCGTCCGTGCCGCAGTTGATGCAAATGGGGGCGTCGATGCGTTCGCCGCGGTAAACGAGACTTTCGTTGAGAGTGTAATCCTTTCGGACTTCCGGTAAAATGTAGGCCATCAATTCCCTGTTTTCGAGAATTTCCGTTGGCGTCGCCTTGTATTTTTTGAGCTCGCGAATCAAGGCGTCGTCGCCCATGTAGGTTTTGAATTCCCCGGGGTCTTCGTCTTGAGGGGCTTGGCGTCCGGCGGCGATGAGCTTTTCCGGGAGAATCCCGAAATGCCGTTGCAAATGGCTCGCGACGTAAAACGCCATGGCCGCTCCCATGCTGTGCCCGAACAGGATGAACGGCTTGTCTTCCGTCACGTTGACGATGCTTTGGCAAAGAGGTTCCAGAAGCTTGCCGAAGTCGCCGACAAAAGGCTCTTTGCGGCGAGTCCCCTTCCCCGGGAGTTCCACGCAAATGAAGTTCAAGGTTCTCTTGTCGAAAGTCCATTTCCGATAGACACTTGCACTGCCCCCCGCATGGTGGAAGCAAAAAATCTTTTTGTGCTCCTTGTCGGAGAGCGCGTAGGTGGAAAATGGAAAGAAGAGTTCTTCTGTGGATTTTTGCATAATTTTATCCATTTGTGGCGATGTTCCAACCGGCGGAATTTTTCCGGATGTCCAAGAATTTTTTGTAAAGGCCTTCTTGCTCGGAAAGTTCTGCGTGTTTCCCCACTTGTACGACTTTTCCATGATCCAATACGATAATCTGGTCTGCATTTTTCACCGTATTCAAACGGTGCGCGATGGAGATGACCGTCTTGCCTTGGGTGAGTTCCTTGATGGCGTCGAGAAGCTCCGATTCGTTTTCCGGATCCAAAGAAGACGTCGCTTCGTCCAAAATGACGATCGGGGCGTCCTTGAGCAGAGCGCGGGCAATGGAAATGCGCTGCTTTTCCCCACCGGAAAGAGTGCTCCCGCCTTCGCCGACCATCGTGTCGTAGCCTTGGGGGAGTTTCGAGATGAATTCGTCGCAACGGGCGCGCTTTGCCGCTTCGACAATTTCTGCATGAGTCGCCTGGGGGTTTCCGAACCGGATGTTGTTCTCGATGGTGTCGTTGAATAGGAAGACGTTTTGGAACACCATGGAAAATTGGGAAAGGTATTCGTCCGGGTTCAGGCTCTTGATGTCTTTCCCGCCAAAGGTGATGCTTCCCGAATCGACATCCCAAAATCGGACGATCAAATTGCAGAGAGTCGTCTTTCCGCTGCCCGAATGTCCGATGATGGCGCACGTGGATTTTGGCGGAATGGTGAGGTTCACGCCGTTGATGACGGACTCCTTGTCGTATCCGAATTGGACGTCTTTCAGTTCAAGAGTGAAATCTTTCGGGATGGATTCGCCGTTCCCCTTCAAGATGGGAATGCGGTAAGTCTTGTCCATGGAATCGAGGGAGGTTTCAAATTGTTCGAGCAAGAATGCGCCGTTCGCAAGAGTTTCCATTTGTCCGTAAATGATGAAGGAAGCCAGGCAGAACATGACGCCGTATGAAAATTCCATTTTTCCGTAATAAGTCATGAGTGCGGAGACGAACAGGATGATGCCGCTGAAAACTTCCAGCGTTCCCCGGAAAAATCCCATCGGCACGAGCGTCTTCTTTTCAAGCTCCGTATTCACGTCGCAATATTCGTCAAAGCTCTTGTCGAGTTCCGAGCCCGGCTTTCTGCCGAACGAGCGGATGACGGCGATGCCGCGGACGAAATCCAAGACCTTTCCCGTCACTTTTTCGACTGTGGTGTAACGCTTCGGCGCCAATTCCTCGCTGACTTTTTGGAGCCACTTCAAGAACAGGAGGCTGACGAAAAGTCCGAGAATGGCCACAAGCCCGATGGGCCAGCTGAAGAACATGAGGAAAATGGAGACGGCGAGTCCCTGCAAAAGTCCGCCGACGACGTTTTCGATTGCCATCGGGGCGAAACTTTCGAGCTGCGCCATGGCGGTCGTTATCGTGTTGTTGATGCGGCCGAGGGACTCCTTGGAAAAGTATCCCATCGGGGCGGACTTCAGCTTGTCGCCGAGTTCTAGACGCTTGTCCGTGAACACGATGTATCCCGATGCGGAAAGGAACCGGTTCGTCGCGTATTTCAAGATAATCTTGCCGACTGTGGAAACGGCCAAAATGGCGACAGTCTGGTAGATGACGGTCGTGTTCATCTTGTCGATGTGCAGCAAGATCCAGAGGAAGGCGATGATGGAGAAGGAATTGAAGATGGCGTTGAAAATGCTGCAAACGAGACCCAGGTAAATGCGCTTTTTGTGAACGCCGAAAAGATTGATCAACTTGCGAAGGGTTTTGAACATATCAGGCGACCTCCAAATTTTCAGAAACGGCTGTGTGTTTTTCCCACATGGATTTGTAGAGGGGGCAATTCTCCAACAATTCGCCGTGCTTTCCGCGAGCCGCCACTTCGCCGTTCTCGATAACCAGGATGGAGTCGGCGTTTTGGATGGTGGACAGCCTGTGGGCGATGACGATCAGGACTTTTCCGCGGATCATTTTTGAAATGGCTCTTTCGATTTCAAGTTCGTTTTCCGGGTCTGCATAAGCGGTCGCCTCGTCGAGGATGATGATGTCGGCATTTTTCAAGATGGCGCGGGCGATGGTGATGCGTTGCCGTTCCCCTCCGGAAAGGCGATTCCCGGCGTCTCCGGCAAGGGTGTCGTAACCTTGGGGAAGGGCTTCTATGAAATCGTGGCAGCCCGCCGCTTTGGCCGCTTCGACGATTTCATCGTCCGTCGCGGAAGGACGTCCCATGCGGATGTTTTCCCGGATGGAAATGTTGAACAGGTAGTTGTCCTGGGCGACGTAACTGATTTTTTCCATTTGCTGCTTGAATGGAATCTTGGACAGCGGAACTCCGCCGAGCAGGATCTCCCCCCTGTCCACATCCCAAAATCCGGCCATCAACTTGGCGATGGTCGATTTGCCGCTGCCCGAATGCCCGACGATGGCGGTGATGCCCGGATCGATTGTCCGGAAAGAAATGCCGTGTAGGACGTCCTTTTCCTTGTAGCCGAAGGAGACGTTCTTGAATTCAAAGGCGTTCCCCGAAAGAACCGCGTTTTCCGTCGGGCGGCTTTGCTCCTTGGCGTCGAGGAAGCTTCGAATTTGATTCAAGGCTTGGAAAACATACGCGAGGGAATCCGCGAAGCTCATCGCCGAAAGCAGCGGACCCGAAATTCCCATGCTCAAAACGGAACAGGTGAGGAAAGTCGCAAAGGGGATTTTCCCGTTCATGAAGAGGTACGCGCCGAGAGGAAGGGTCACCAGGAGGGTGGAAGAGAGAATCGTCAGCCCGGCGGCCGAAAACAGCCAACAGGAACGCCACCAGGAAAGTACCGTGTCGCGGTAATTCTTGCAGGCGTTTGAAAATCTCCCGAAAGAGGATGCGCTCTGGTTGAACGCCTTGATGACTTCTATCCCGTTGACGTATTCCACGATGGAATCGTTCATGTCGGCGTTGGACTTTTGGTATTTGGCGGATTTCTCCTTGTAACCGATGAGCTGCCCCATCGTGACCAAGAAGCCGACGGGGATTGTCGCGAGCGCGCCTAATGCCATGCGGTAATCGGCGACGAACAGGACGATGAAAATGACCAAGGGCGTGAAGAGGTTCGCCGTCATTTCCGGAATCATGTGCGCGAGGGGTTTTTCCAACCTTTCCACTTGATCGACGACTAGCATCTTGTAAGTGCCGGAGGCGTTCTCCATCATGGTCCCTAGCGGGATGCGCTCCATCTTGTGGGAAATCTTTTGCCGGATTTCCTTGAGGATGCGGAAGGCGGCGACGTGGGAAATCTTTGTGGATTTGGAAGCGAAGAATGTCTTCAAGGCAAAGGCCGCGATGGAGATGGAACATAAAATGACGATGTCCTTCAGGGTGACCGACTTGTCGTAGAAACGCGTCAAGAGAGAAGCGACACAAAAATAGGGGATGATGCCTATCAGAACGCCGATAATCGAGAGCGTGGAGGAAAGAATGAGTTTCGGCTTTTGCGTCCCGGCTAAATTCCAAAGGAGCGCGGCGGAATTGGGTTGTTGTGTTTTCGAATTCATAGTGAGTGGAGTTGTTTTGTTTAGCATAAAATTAGAAGAGGCTAACTTGATTTTGGGGGAATTTTTGCAAAAAAAGACTTCCCGGATTTGAATGGAACGAATTGGGTCAAAAGGGAATTTTAAGAAACCTTTCAAATAGAATTCTAAAGCCCGAACGGATTTTCTTCGGGCGTTTTAGAGTTGAATCCGCGTGAGAGGCCTTGTTAAAATTCCTGCGCATTTTTTTCGCGGGTACGGTGAATGAAAGGTCAAGACATTTATTCGGCGTTAGCATTCGGAAAGGCGTTTCGAGTCGCCCTGTGCATCGCCGCAGCCGTTCATTTGTCGCTGTTCTGCAACCCGTTCCTCGGCAAGTGGGAAGAGCGTTCCCGTTCCGCGGATGTCCCCGTTCTGCATGCGGAGCGCATCGTGCTTTCTCCGCCTCCCGAGCCTCCCAAAGTGGTCAAAAAAGTCGTTCGGGCAAAAATTATTCCCAAGGTCGTCGAATCCCCGGTTGAAGAAAAAGTGCCGGAACCGGTTCCGGAACAGACGCCCGTCGCGCAGTCTGTCGTCGAAGCTCCCGCAGTCGTTGCGGAAACGCCGCCTCCCGAACCGGTTCCCGTTCCCGTCGAAGAGCCGAAACCTTCGGCGGATTCCGTGAAAAAGGTGATGCGCACTTACTTGGGCGCGTTGAAGCGCCAATTGGAAAAGGGGAAGTCTTACCCGGCGACGGCTCGGCGTTTGAAGCAAGAGGGGACTGTCCGCGTCCGCTTCACGATTCTTGAAAACGGTTCTTTGGAAGACATCGAGATTGCGGAATCGAGCCGTTATTCTTCTTTGGACAACAGCGCGAAGGAGGCCGTGGAGCGGATGGGCCGTTTTGATGCGATTCCGAAGATTTTGAACAAGAAAAGTTGGCGGATAGAAATTCCCGTCAAATACAAACTCAACTCCGGGAGAATCCCATGAACTACATTCTGGACTTTGTCAGGCAAGGCGGAACCATCGGCTACATCCTCGTCGCCATGAATTTTGTGGGCTACGCCATCATCATTTGGAAAATCATCGCCTTGATTGTTTTCAATAAAACGGTCCAGCCGCGCTTGACGGACAAGGTCGTGCATCGCGTCATCTCTTTCAACACGGATCATCACATCATCACGGAAAGCGTCCGGACGGAAATCGCCCTGGCCTTTTCTCCGCTCGCAAAAGGATTGACGACTGTGGAAAACATCGCTTCGATTTCCCCGATGCTCGGGCTCTTGGGGACTGTCGTCGGCATTTTCAACGCCTTCACCGTCATCGCCGCTTCCGGCTTGGACGACCCTTCGGCGTTTGCAACGGGAATCAAGTTCGCCTTGGTGACGACCGTGCTGGGCTTGATCGTCGCCATTCCGCACGTTCTCGCTTTCAATTACCTGAACGCCCGGATGGAACAAGAACAGGATGAAGTGGAAAACCAGGTTCTGAATCGGTTGGGAAAAGTTCTCCGGGAGCGCGAAGGCGGAAGGGAGAGGGAAAATGCCTAGGAAACGCCGCCGCATCTCTCTGGACATGACTCCGCTGATAGACTGCGTCTTCTTGCTGCTGGTGTTCTTTTTGGTGACATCCGTTTTCAAGCAGGACAAGTCCGTTTTGAAGCTGCTGCTCCCGGAGACGGTCAGCGAAGTGAAGCAAGAAGTTCCGGAAGGGCTTTTCATCGAACTCTCCGAAACGGAAATGGCCGTGAACGGTGAAATTTCTTCCTTCGAGAATTTGGAAGCCAAGGGGGCTTCCATCCAGAACAAGAAGGCGCCCGTCGCCTTGCGGATAGACAAAAAGACTCCCTATGAAAGGGTCGCCCGCGTGTTGGACATCCTTCAACAGGAAAAGATTTACAACATCCAATTCGTCAATGAATCTAAAAAAGAGGACTAGAGCGAATGAAAATCAATATCGATTCCGTCAATGCAAAATTCGAAAGCTACGCCAAGTTCTTGTTGCGACATCGCGTCGCATTCATCTTGGTCTTGCTGATCTTGCTCGGGCTTTCCGTCGTCGGGATGAAAAAGATTTATTACGAATCTTCCTGGGACAGCTACTTCATCGAAGGCGACCCGATGCTCGTGCAAACGGACAAGTTCAAGGAGCTTTTCGGGAACGATTACTTTGTCTCCGTTCTCACGGAATGCGACAATGTTTACACGCCGGAGAATTTGAAATTGCTGCGCCGCCTTTCCGAGGAACTTCGCGACAGCCTTTCTTATTCCGGCGGCACGGTCAATTCGTTGACGAATGCGGAATACACTCTCGGCTCGGAAGATGGGATGGAAATCACCCAGATTGTCCCGGCGGAAATCCCCGAGGATTCTGCGGGCATCGCCGAAATCAAACGGCGCGTTGCGTTGAAACCGGAATTTTCGAAGAATCTCGTTTCGGCGGACGGCCGTTACACTTGGATTGTTGTCAAATTGCGTCCCTTCCCGGAGGATTCCGTCTGGAAGGCGGAAGGGAAGATTTCCCCGGATATGCAGACGGGGGCGGAAGTCGCCCATATCATCGAAAAGCCGGAATACGCGGCGTTCAACCCCAAGGCCGGCGGAATGCCGTACATGAGCTCGGAAAAGGCGAAGTACGTGAACGGCGAAATGGGTCGCGTGATGCTGTTCGCCTTGATTTGCGCCGTCGTGGTGATGGCCTTGGTGACGCATTCCGTTCGAGGGGTCATTTCCCCCATTATCAGTACGATTTGCGGAATTTTGATGACCTTCGGCCTTGTCGGTTATTTGGGACTTTACATGGATTCGAGCAACGCGATGGTCCCGCCGATTTTGGCCTTTGCCGTTTCGATTGCGTACAACATCCATTTCTATTCGTTCTTCCGCAGGGAAATGCTATTGCACGGCAAGCGGAAGGAAGCGGTCGTCCATGCGGTACGGGAAACGGGGTGGTCCATTCTCTTTTCCGGGTTGACGACAATCGTCGCCCTTCTCTCCTTCCTCTCCGTGATGCTCCGCCCCATTCGATCCGTGGGAATTTTGTCCGCTCTTTGCGTCGCGTTCATCTTGATCGCCGTCTTGGTGGTCTCCCCCATCTTGCAGAGCCTCGGAAAGGACAAGAAGCCGAATCCCAAGGTCCTCGAACGCGGCGACACGGCCTTTTCCCTTTGGATGGAGAGGCTCGGCGGTTTCGTGTTGAAGCGGTCGTCCGCCATTTTGGTCATATTCATCTTGGCGTCCGCATTTTTTGCCGTGGGGATGTTCAAAATGGAGCCGTCCTTTGATCTGGAACGCACGATGGGGTTGAAAGTCCCTTATGTGGCGCGCATCTTGAGCATGGCGGAGACGCCTCTGGGGAGCGTCTATTCCTACGACATGGAAATCGAATTCCAGAATGGAGGCGATGCGAAGAAAGTGGACAACTTGAAAAAGCTCGACACCCTTGAAGCGGAAATCGGGAAACTCCCGTTGACGAAACGCGTCACGTCCATCTTGAAAATCGTCAAGGATTTGAACCGGACCGTCAACGAGAACGAGGAGGAATTTTACCGCATCCCGGAAACGGAAGAGCAGGTCGCGCAGCTGCTGTTGCTCTATGAAAATGCGGGAGGCTCCGAGGCGACGTATTGGCTGGATTATGACTATCGGCATTTGCGCGTGATGGTGGAAATCACGACGTACAATTCAAACGAACTCGACAAGGAAATTGCGGAAATCACGCAAATCGGGAAAAGGATTTTCCCGGACGCCCAAGTGAGTGCCGTGGGGAACATTCCGCAGTTCACGACGATGCAGCAGTATCTGGTCAAGGGGCAAATCCGCTCTTTCTGCGTTTCGGCCGTCTTGGTGGCTCTCCTGTTGATGATTGTCTTCGGCAGCGTTCGCACGGGACTCATTGGCATGATTCCGAACATCGCCCCGGCCATTTTCGTCGGAGGGTATCTTGGGTGGACGGGAACTCCTCTCGATATGATGAGCGCGACGATCATTCCGATGATTATCGGGCTTTCCGTGGACGATACGATTCACTTCATCAACCATGGGCACGTGGAATTTGAACGCTCCGGGCGTTATGTCCCGGCGATTCTCCGCGTCTTCCGCTCCACTGGCGGGGCCTTGGTGATGACGACCGTCATCATGTGCGCGACGTTCGGCTGCTTTGCGACTTCGAACTGTACAATGCTCTTCAACTTCGGCATGGTGGTGGTCTTGGGGCTGGGCTCCGCCTTGGTCGCCGACTTGTCCGTCACGCCGATTCTCATTCGGCAGTTCTCCATCTTCGGAAAGGAAAAGGACAATTGATATGAAATCATTTTTCTTCACGGCTCTGATTTTCTCGGCATTCCTTTATGCGGAATCCGGACGGGACATCATGCTCAAAGTCAAGGAGCGTCCGGATGGCGACACGCGCACGTCTTCCTTGGAAATGAAACTTGTCAACAAGAGCGGCAGTACGCGTACTCGAAAAATCGTCTCTTACGCCATGGATGTCGGGAAGGACACGAAGACCATCATGTTCTTCGAATATCCGAGCGACGTAAAGGGGACGGGATTCCTCACCATCAACTACGACGACGTCAACAAGGAAAATGACAAATGGCTCTACCTTCCGGCATTGAAAAAGACGCGTCGGATCAGCGGCAAAAGTTCCAAGACCGATTATTTCATGGGATCGGACTTCACTTACGACGACATCGGCAAACGGAACGTGGACGAAGACTCGCACAAGCTTCTCCGCGAAGAATCACAAGGCGGCTTCGATTATTGGGTCGTGGAATCCGTGCCGAAAAAAAGCGGAGAAATCTTTTCCAAGAAGATTGTCTGGATTCGCAAGGATTGCCTGATTGCCGAAAAGGCGGAGTTCTACGACAAGCTCGGAAAATTGCATCGTCGGCTGTCGAATTCGGAAATCCAAAAAATCGACGGCTTCTGGACTGTCGGCAAAATGCAGATGCAGAATGTCCAGACGGGGCATTCGACGGAAATCCTCTTCTCTGAATTCAAGTACGACATTCCCCTGGATTCCAAAATGTTCTCGGTGGGCAAATTGGAAAGGGGAATTTGATGATTCGCCGGTTTGCCGTTGCGGCTCTAGTCGTTCCGATGCTCGCCTTTGCGGACGGCGACTATGAAATCCGCCTGAACGGCTTTGCCGATACGTATCACGCGTTGCAGGTGGATTATCCGCACGGGTGGATGTCTTCGCGTACAAGGCTCCGGCTCGAATTGCGGGCGGATTACGGCGATGCGTTCCTGTTTTCCAGCATGAATTTGGCCTATAACGGAATCATCGACGAGGAAACGGGGTTCTTCCTCCGCGAAGCGTATTTCGATTATGTGGGGAAGGTCTTGGAAATCAAGGCCGGGCGGCAGATTGTCACGTGGGGGGTCGCCGACGGGATTCGCATCACGGATCTCATTTCCCCGATGGATTATACGGAATTCATGGCGAACGATTACGACGACATGCGCGTTCCGGTGAATGCATTCAATTTGAAATTTCCGAGGGAATCCTTTTCGGCGGAGGTGATTTTTGTCCCCGTCCCGGAATTTTTCGTGATGCCAACGGGAAAGGACAACCCCTGGGCTGCGGAACTTCCTGCCCGGACGCGGATGGATTTGGGCGATACCCCGGAAAAACGTTTGAAAAACAGCGAATGGGGCGGCCGTGTCCGCTTCTTCCTCGAAGACCTGGACTTCACTCTCTCCGCCTTGCATACATTCAACAAGTCCCCGGTGAACGAAGCCTCTTATGATGCGTCTTCGGATTCCGTCTTGATTTTGGGAGTTTACAAGCCGATGGAAGTCGTCGGGGCGGACATGTCCCTTCCCGCGGGGGAGTTCGTCTTTCGGGCGGAAGCGGCGGAATATTTCGGCGAAGCCTTGGCGACGGACAATTCTGCGTCGGTCAAGAGACGAAACACGTTCAACGCTTTGGGGGGAATCGATTGGTATGCGGGGAACAATTGGACGCTGATGGTGCAATACACGCACAAATACATCGCCGATTACCGGAAATCCTTGAAACAGGACAAGAACGTCTCCATGGTGACGGCTCGCGTCTCCAAGGAGCTTTTGAACAACACGTTGAAGCTCGTCCTTTACGGGATGCTCGACGTGAACGATATTGGCTTTTACGCCCGGGCGACGGCGGATTACCTGCTGAACGACCAGATAACGCTTTCGTTCGGGGCGGACAGGTTCGGCGGGGACGGGGGGACGTTCAAGTCGTATGAAAAAAACACCCAGGTTTGGGCGAAGGGGAAGTATTTTTTCTAAAGGGAGCGGGCGTCAAATTCCGGATGAATTGTTAAATTTAGTCCAGGCTAACTAATTCGGCCTGGGTGAAGTTTGGCTTTTGTACGGAAAATGAAATATGATGACTCCAGTCCCCGACAAGAACATGGTTCTGATTCAGAATTCGGACCTTTTCCAGCATTATTTGCTGCAGAATGAATCCGGTTCCGGGCATTTTCTCGTTTACAACGTGCTGCCCGGTTTGCAGTTCTTTTATTGCGACTTCCACTTGACGCATTTCAACTTTCAAATCAAGCAGGTCGGCGGACATCTTGTCGTCTTGCATTGCCACAGCGGAAACGCCGAATGGGACGATTCGCCGAATTCCCGTTCTGGCAGCTTGGAAGAAGGCGGGCTGATGCTGTTGAACCGTCTCCCGGAATCCCGGGAATACAAGTATCCGCTCCGCTGTTACCACGGCATCGGCATCGCCATTTCCCTGTCGGAGTTGGGGGGCGAGATGCGGAAGATGTTCGAGACGGTCGGGGTGGATTTGGCCCCCTTGATTCAAAAAATGCAGGCCTTGCCCAAGCCGTTCCTGCTCCGTGCCGATGAACACGTGAAACACGTCTTTTCCGAGCTGTATCGCTTGCCGAAGAACATCCGGTTCCCCTATTTCAAAATCAAGACGTTGGAATTGATGGTCTTTCTCGGCCGGCTCGATTCCGAGCAGCGTTACGAAAATGCGCAAGCCATTCCGAACGTCTATCAGAAGAAGATGATGCTCTTGAAGGAATTCCTGCGGGAGAACATGGACGAGCATTACACTCTCGAAGATCTTTCGAAGCGCGCGGAAATGAGTTCCACGCAAATGAAGAAATATTTCAAACTGTCTTACGGGACTTCGATTTACTCTTATCTCAAGACGTATCGGATGAAAATGGCCGTGCAGATGTTGTCAGACGAAAAGTCGAGCATTTCGGCGGTGGCGTCTCGCGTCGGGTACACCAATTCGAGCAAGTTCGCCCACGCCTTCAAGGAGTACACGGGCTGCACGCCCAAGGAATACCGGAACAAGCACCAGAATCCGCTAGCGTGACTTCTTTTTTCCCCGGCTCATCCAGCTGAGCACCAGATTTTGCCAGACGACGTAAAAGGTCGGGGCGAGCGCGGCGACGGGACCCGCATACAGTTGCGCAATCCAAATGACCAGCATCGTGTTCTTTTGGCCCATGCTCTGCGAGCCTTCGACCGGATGGGATTTCCTTTCGCAAAACCATCCCAAGAAGAACAAGAGCAGGCAAAGTCCGAGCGAAATCAGCGCGGTCATCTGGAAATCCCCGGATTCCCACAGTTTTTCAATCCCCATGGCGCGGACGTCGTGACTCGATTTGGAGAGCAGGATGAACACGTTGAAAATCCAGATGAACATCGTGTATTTTTGCAGTTTCGTAATCTTGTCGGCGACTTCCGGGTAAAAGCTCCGGAGTCCGAGCGCGATGGCCAGGGGAATCGTGATGATGGGTTGGATGGAGTTGAAAATCGCCCTGGAGAATTTCCAGAACGACAAGTCTTCCATGCCGGTGGCCTGCGGGCAGAAGTAGCCGAAAATCAGCGGAATGGAGAAGCACGCGAAAATGCTCCCGACCAGAAAAATCTTCAGGGCGAGAATGGGGTTTCCGCCGAGGATTTTCGTCATCACGGGGGCGGAATTCGCCGGTGGGCAGAGGCATATCAGCATGCCGCCCAAGATGACCTGGCGCGAAATGCCGAAGAGGGATTCCATCCCGAGCAAGGCGGCGCACAAGAGGACTCCGACGAAAAAGGCGCGCAATTCTATTTTGAAAGTGTATCCGTGCTTTTGCGGAGGGACTTTTGAAATGAACGTCAACGCCATCATCAGGCCGATGTTGAACGGCATCATGGGGGACAGTACATGCGCCTGGGGGAAGAAAATCCCCGCAAGAATCGCGGCAATCATCAAAACGGAGCGCAACTTTGACATGGCGCACCAAAGTTAATAAATTTGCGAAAACGATGTTGCTTTCCCGTTACAAGGACATTTCCAGCACGGCTGCGGCGGTTCGGAAGCCGGGCAGGAACCCGATGCTCTTTTTGGTCAAGTGCTATCTGTTCTTGATCTTTTCGGGGACGATTCTTTTGGCGTGCCCGTTTTCCTTGAAGCGGGACGTTTCCATCTCCTTCTTGGACGCCTTTTTCACGGCGACTTCCGCCGTTTGCGTCACGGGTCTTTCCACGGTTGACATCGGCTCGACCTTTTCCCATGCGGGGCTGTGGATCTTGGCCTGCCTCATCCAAATCGGCGGGCTGGGCATCATGACGTTCTCGACGGCGATTCTTCTCCTCTCCGGGATGAAGCCGGGGTTCAACCAACAGGCGCTTTTCAAATCCGGCTTCGCTTCCGACGGGAAAGTGGATCCGAAAAAAATCCTCTCCGCCGTCCTCCCGTTCACGATAGTCCTCGAAGGCCTCGGGATGACCGCCCTATTCTCGCAATTCGGCCACATGCCGCTAGACGAAAGAATCCTCTATTCCGTTTTCCACGCGGTCAGTGCCTTCTGCAACGCGGGATTTTCTCCATTCGCGAACTCCCTGATGGATTACCAATTCAACCCGGTCGTCTGCCTAGTCGTGATTCTGCTCGTACTTTCCGGCGGACTGGGCTTCCTCTCCATGTCCGAAATCAAGAATTTATTCGATTTCAAGAACAAGACGATCCAGCGCATTTCCTTGCACACGAAGATTGCCCTCACGGCGACTCTCGCCATCGTTTTGGTCGAAATGTCGAGCGTCTTGGCGATTGAATGGAACGGGGCTTTTGAAGGGCAGAGCTGGGCGGAGAAACTGCTTTCTTCCGCATTCATCGCACTTTCTTCCCGGACGGCGGGTTTCAACACGGTGAATCCGCTGACCCTTCGCGAAACGAGCCTCATCATCGTCATCGTCGCGATGTTCATCGGGGCTAGTCCCGGCAGTTGCGGCGGCGGGCTGAAGACGACGACTGCCGCCGTCATCGCCCTCCTCGGATTCAATCGGATGCGCGGCCGCGAAAAGACTCAAGTCTTGGGTCGCACCATTCCGGAAGAAACGGTCGACAAGGCGGTCCGCATTTTCATCGTCTATGTCGTCTTGGCGCTTGCCGGCACATTAGTCCTCTTGTTCACGGAGTTTCCGGGAGAGGCCTTTGAAACGGGGCATTCGCACTTCGTTCGCGTCTTTTTTGAAGTCATCAGTGCCCTTTCCACGTGCGGAATTTCCCTGGGGATGACGCAAGAGCTTTCCGTGTTCGGCAAGGCCTTTATTTGTATCTTTATGTTCGTCGGGCGAATGGGCGCCCTGTTCTTGATTTCCGCCGTCGTGAAGAAAAAGGACAGCGGAGTCTGGTTTGCAGAAGAAGACATCATGGTGGGTTGAAAATGGCAAAGTCTCAGTTTATCGTCATCGGCCTCGGCAACACGGGCATCTTCCTGTCGAACCATTTGACAAGTCTCGGCAGTGAAGTCCTCGCTGTCGACAACACTCCCGAAAAGGTGCAGGACATCACCCCGAACGTCGCCCAGGCCGTCGTCGCGGACGCGACCCGCAAGGCCCAGCTCGCTTCCCTCCCCGTCACCAAGGTCGACGCGGTCATCTGCTGCATCGGCGCGGATCTCGAAGCCTCCCTCCTCACCATCTTGAACTTGAAGGAACTCGGCGCAAAGCACATCATCGCGAAAAGCTCCAGTTCCCAGCACACGTCGATTCTCGAACGCTTCGGGGTGTCGGACATCTTCCAGCCGGAGCGCGACATGGCCATTTCCCTTGCGGAACGCCTGACGCACCCGAACATGCTCGACCGCTTGCCGTTCCTCGACGGGTTCTCCATCATCGAAATCGTCTGTCCGGGCAAATTCAAGGGGAAGACCTTGAAGGAACTCGCCCTCACGAGCAAATACGGCATCCAGATTATCGCCATCCGCGACCCGCTCCAACCGAAGGCGTTGATCGGGAATTTGGCGGATCACGAGTTGAAGGACAACGACATCCTCTTTGTGCTCGGCCCGAACGAAGTCCTCGAAGATTTGCAGCGGTAGTGCCGCCGGAGCGAGGCGGTTCGGAAGGGAATGTTCGCCAATGCATTGACGAGCGTTCCCCCGTCGGATTTTTGTCAGTGGGCGAGTTTCTGGATGCGGCTGAGGAAGTGAGCCCTTTTCTTTTCGATTGCCCGGTCTTCTTTCTCCTCGGCGCCTTTTTTGAAAAGGGAAATGTTCCCGGTGGAAGTGTTCGAGAAGAACATGTTCTCCAGGCAGTCGTTGAATTCATTTCTGTTGTCCCTGTAATATTCCTCAACGACATAGTCCGTCGAATCCCCGTTGTCAATCTCGTACCATTCCAAATAATCGGCATTTTCCGCCGAGCAGAGGGATTCTGTCACATCATTGGTCGTTTCGACGGTGAGTGCACAAAGGCCGCTTTCCGACTGGACCGTGACCGAGTAGGACATCTCGTTGTAGGTAATCTTTTGGATGCTCAGTTGAAGCGTGCTCGATTTGCCGTTGAAAGTGAATGTGACGCCGGTCTTCGTCTGGGATTGGATTTCGATTCCCGCCGATTGAATCGCCGCCGCCACGCCCGCAGAATCCGCGAAAAAGAACCCGGCGCGACTCATATAAAAATATTTTGTCAAAAAACCGGAATAGAATTCGTTCATCCAGTTGGAATTCATATAGTCGTCGAACAAGAGGGCGAAGCGGGTGCTTAAAGAGTTTTTGGTGAAGGTGTATTGAATTTCATAACCGACGGTCTCGTCGTAATCGTCATCGCTGCAATCGATGCTCCCGTCCTCGAAGTCGCAGTTGTTGAGCAGAGTCCAGGTGCCGTAAAGGGTCCCCTTTTTCCCGCCGACAAAGAGCAGTCCGTAATCGTCTGGGTCATCGGTATTCATGATGGCCAACGTATCGCCGATGAAGAAGTAGGGGTGGTTTTCTTGTCCGGCCATCGTGCGATAAGAGTCGTTCCACGAATACGCGCTTTCGCCATCGTAAAGGCATGCGCCCTTGTCTTCGCCGTACAGGGTCAACGTTTGGCTTGCTTCGTCGACCGAAATGCGGATGGAATCCATCGGCTCCGAAACGCTTCCGCTGCTGGAGTCGCTTCCGCAAGCGGTGAACGTGAACGCGCAGGTGAGGGACGCCGTGAAGAGAAACTTTGCTTTCAAGGAATTCATGAAGCTTCCATAAGAGAATAAAATGAATGGCTAAAAGTTAGATAGTTTCCGCCCTGAATTTTGGCGGACATTTTATTGGAATACGGAGCGGACACGAGCCTCGCGCATCCTTCGGACGGCTGAAAGGTTTTGTCGGGACGTTCCGGCGGGCAAGTTGACAAACCTGTTTTTTTTTTTACAATATCTTCTAAAATCTCTGGGAGAATCGTTGTGCAGCCTCTTTCGCAATCTCTTTTGCATCTTTTGTCCGACCGCGATGTCACGTTCTTCATCCCGCCTTACCAGCGGAATTACGAATGGGACGAAAGCCAGTGCGAAGCATTCTGGGATGACGTCCTCAACACGTATAAAAAGAACAGGGCCGGGGATGCGACGGAACACTTTTTCGGCACTCTCACTTATTTCCGTTCGCCATCCGCATTCGGAGAGCCGGACAAGTTGGTGTTGATTGACGGGCAGCAGCGCATCACGACGACGATGCTCTTTTTGATTGCCGTGCGGGACTTGCTTTCGGACGACAAAAAGAAGGACTTTATTGACGCAGACTACCTCCAGAATAGGAAGTCGAGCGGCGACGACGACGAATACAAGGTCAAATTGAAACAGGTCGAAACGGATTGGCCCGCATTCAAGAAGCTCGCCTTGGGGGAAGATTTGGATTGGAACGACAAAAATTCTGCAGTTTACAGGAACTACTTCTTTTTCCGAAGGAAGCTGAAGGCGGCTCAAAGCGCTTTGGACGGTGAATTGACCGATTTGGTCCAATATGGACTTGGCAAATTCAGCGTCATCACGATAGAATTGGAAGTGAAGAACCCTTGGGAAAATCCGCAAGAAATTTTTGAATCGATGAATTCGCTCGGGAAGCCGCTTTCCCTCGCGGACTTGGTGCGGAATTACCTGTTGATGGGGAAAAATCCGGACGAACAGGAACGCCTTTACCGAGATTATTGGCTGAAAGTGGAACGCGTGCTGCCGCCGGGGACGGTTTCGGATTTCATCCGCGACTACATGCAATTGCGCGGAAAGAAATCTTGTTCCAAGGCGACGATGAATAATGCGAAGGATTTGTATCGGGAATTCAAAATTTCGGTGAAGGCCGCGGAACTTTCCGCAGAGACCGTCTTCGGAGAATTCGCCGAACTCGCGCCGCTTTATGCGGAAATTCTTTCGGGGTGTCTCCCGGGGCATCCCGAGCTCGGCCGAGAATTGCAGGATTTCAGAATCGTCAAGGCGGATACGGCGAACTCCTTTCTGCTCGGCCTCTTGGAACAGTGGACGCTCGGCAAATTCGCGGATGCGGAGCTTTCGGAAATCCTCGATGCGTTCCGCATCTACATCGTCCGCCGCCGGATTCTGGGCTTAGGCCAAGCTGAGAACAAGGACTTTCCGAAGCTTGTCTCGAAAATGGACGATTTGATTGGTGCAAAGGACAAACGCCAAATGATGTTCGAAATTCTGAGCAGGCAACAGTACAACTTGCGAGTCCCCACAGACGACGAATTGCGCGTCAAATTGAAAGACTTCAATTTTTACAACTTCGCCTACAATAAGTACATCCTGTCGCTGATTGAAGAAAAATGGACAAAGAGCCGCCCCGATATGGAAGACGGGTTCTTGCAGGTGGAGCACATCATGCCGCGGACGCTGTCCGATGTGTGGAAAGCGGAACTCGGCGAAAACGCCGAAACTGTCCACGAAGAACTTTTAGACAACATCGGCAACCTGACGCTCATTCGCCACAACCAGGAACTAGGCAACAAGTCGTTCGCCGAAAAGAAAGAGGTTTACAAGAACAATGCCGGCTTGCAAATTGCGAAGACGTTCATCACGGATCGGGAAAAATGGGATGCGGAGTCCATCCGAAACCGCTCCAAGGAAATCGTCGACATCCTTTTGAAAGAAGCTCTGCCGATTCCGGAAAACTTGCGGAAAGGATTCAATTATTCTCAAAAGCCCCGCGGATTCTCGTTCGAATACCTGAATCTCGTCGGCGAAACAATCCGTTTCATCGAAGCTCCGCAATTTGCGGCGAAAGCCGTTTCCGACGACGAAGTGGAGTTCGAAGGAAAACGCTGGAAGCTGACGCCTCTGACGCGGGAACTCAAGCGGCGTCTCGGCACGCAGACACCCTCCGAGGCGTACCAAGGCAGCCTATTTTTTATGTATGAGGGCGAAAAGTTGGCGAACTTGTGGGAAAAGGCTTGACGGTGGCCTGACCGCCTAGGGAGAACTTCTTGCACATTTGAATCCGTTTTATCTAGTTTACGGATATGCAAGAATCCCTTCGACTCATATCCATTTCCATCCGGAATTTGCGCTCCATCCGCGACGAGACCTTCCCCTTGAGCGACTTCACCGCCCTCATCGGGTACAACAACGCGGGCAAGACGAACATCCTGATGGGAATCCGCTTTCTGCTCCTCCGTTCTTCGCTGGACAATTCGTATTTTGACGATGCGTTGCAAGCGGTGGAAGCGGAAGGGCTTTTCGGCGGCGTTTCCGAGGCGGTGCTTTCCCGATTGGATTTGGAGCAGCGCGTGGCCGTCGAGCCTTTTTTGAAAAACGGGAAGTTGCGCGTGATGCGCTCCCAGGGGGTTCCCGGCGAGAATGTCTCCGCCGTGGATTTTTTTGTCTGGGATTGGAAAAGGAACGGTTCCGGCGAATGGGTGACGGCTCCGTCCGGATTCGAAGAAGCCTTTTCCCGGATATTCCCGCCTCCCATCCAAATTTGGGATTTTGAAGGCGACAAGGCGTTCGCCAAATTGCTGAACGAAATTTTCCGGCCTCTCGAACGGCGGCTCGGCAGGGATTTCAGCGAACTGATAGAAAGGTTCCGCAGGTTGCTCGACGCGGAGAGCGGCTCCCGCGCCAAGGAGTTCGACGTCTTTGAACGCGGCCTCAACCAAAAGCTCCGACCGCTCTTCCCGTCCGTCAACGTGAAGCTCGACATTCCGCTGCCGACGATAGAGTCCTTTCTCGCGACGGCGCACTTGGACGTTCTCGACGAGGACGACGGCTTTGAACGCGACATCCGATCCGTCGGTGCCGGCTCGAAACGGGCGATTCAGATGGCCTTGATCCGCTATCTCGATGAAGTCAAGAAGCATCACCACAATCATTACTTGAGCCGCACGCTGCTTCTGATTGATTCCCCGGAGCTGTTCTTGCACCCGCAGGCCGTGGAACTTGTACGCGTCGCCCTCAAGAACCTTTCCCGGGAAGGTTATCAGGTGGTCTTCGCGACGCATTCCGCCCAAATGGTGACTAGCGAGGACGTGAGCACGTCGCTTTTGATTCGCAAGAACAGGGAACGCGGCACGTTCATGCGCCGCCGCATGGAGGATGCCGTCCACTCGGTCATCGCCGACGCCCAATCCCAGCTGCAAATGCTCTTTTCCCTTTCCAATTCCAACGAACTCCTGTTCGCCGATTACGTCCTTCTCACCGAAGGGAAGACGGAGTGGCGCGTGTTGCCGACCCTTTTCGAAAAGATGACGGGGAAGTCCTTCGCCTTGCTCCGCTGCGCCTTGGTGCACCAGGGGGGCGTGAGCAATACGCGAAAGAGCATGCAGGTCCTTTCGGCGATGGACTTGCCTGCCCGCGCCATCGTCGATTTGGATTACGCCTTCAATAACGCCGTCCAAGACGGATTCCTGGAGCGGAACGACCCGGACATCTTGTTCTGCAAGAACCTTTTCCGGGAACTCTCCTTGCAGGAGCATGTTCGTCTGGTGCACGGAATTCCCGTCAACAAGAAGTCCCGAATCAGCGCGAGTGAAGCCTATGCCAAGATGGCCGCCATGCCCGAGGCTCGCAGTCCCCTAGAAAGCATCCACGGGAAGCTCGCCGAAGTCGGGATTTGGGTGTGGACGCGTGGCGCCATCGAACAGCATTTGGGTCTCGAAGGCAAGAATGAACGCTCTTGGCATCATTTCATTGAACGCGTCAAAAGGGAAGACTTGCATCATGTCTTGCCCGATTACGACGACATCGAAAAGCTTTGCGAGTGGATTGTCGAAGGTTCCAGGGAATCCGGGGCTTGAGGTCAAAAATTCAGTGCTTGTCCGTCGGTGCCTGCCGAACGGCCAATTCGCCGTGTTTGCGGAAAAGGTGCTTGACTAGAGTGTGGAACCCGCGAAAAACGCGGTAACGTTCTTTCGGATTCTTGATGGCCATGACACCCTGGCGGAAGATGTAGCTCGGGCGCAGGTAAAACTCCCTTCTCGCCTTGTCGCAAAAATCCACCAAATCTTGGCTGGAAAGATTCCCCCGGTGAATGGTCGTCCGATGGAATCCGTCCTTGTCGAGCCATTGGCTGTAATCGCGGCTTTCGAGTGCGCCGCTTTCCAAGGCTTCTTTGTAAGCCTCCGTCCCGGGGTAGGCCATGATGGGGTAAAACTGTGCCGTGTTCGGATTCAGCCTTTTGGCGTAGTCCAACGTCATCCGGAGGGTCTCCTGGGTGTCGCCCGGATTGCCCACCATGAAGCACCCGTGGACTAAAAGCCCCGCCCGCCGCGCGTCCTTCATGAATTCGACCGCCCTGTCCGTGTTCTTGACTCCCTTGTGGATGTTCTTCAGGACTTCCGGACTTGCGCTTTCGAATCCCACGCACATTTCGCGTCCGCCGGCCTTGCGCATCAGCTTCAGCAAATCGAGCGGAACGTCCGCCCGGGCGTTGCAGCTCCAAGTGATTTTCAACTTTCGCCGCAGGATTTCTTCGCAAATTTCCTTCACGTGCTTGTGGCTTGCCGTGAACGTGTCGTCTTCAAAAAAGACCTCGCCCAAGTCTTCGAAGTGGGATTTGATGTATTCCAGCTCGTCGACGACGTCCTTCGGGTCGCGCATCCGAAAGACGTGCCCGTTCAGCGTTTGCGGGATGACGCAGTAGCTGCAACGGTTCGGGCATCCGCGCCCGGAAAGGATGACGATGATCGGGTTGAGGTTCGCCCCGTAAAAATAGCGCTTGTAGCAGGAGTGCAGATGTTCGTAATAGATTTTGCTGACCCACGGGAGGGCGTTCAAATCTGCAATCTTCGGACCTTCCGGTTGGAAGTCGATTTCTCCGCTCGGTGTGCGGAAGGCGAGCCCCGCGATGTCCGATGGCTTTGAAATTTCGCCGCGGAGAAGTCTCACCAGGTTGCGGCACGTGTAGTCCGCTTCCCCGATAATCACGTAATCCAGGTTCGGTTCCATCTTCAGGCTTTCGATTGGCTCCGCCGTGGCGTGCGTCCCCATGATGGCTGTCGGTACGTGGAGCATGACCTTGATTGTCTTGATGACGGAGAGGTCGTTGATGATGCTCGGCGTGCTGGTGCTCGAAATGACCAGTTCCGGGTTGAACTCCCGGATTTTGCGGATGGTCGCCCCTAAATCCAAATCCATTGCCGGGCTGTCGATCAGTTGGATTTCGTTGCCGTCGGCTTCCACGGCTCCCGCCGCATAGCTCAAGAACATGGGCCAGTAAAGCGTGCTGGACTTTGTCACGCATGGGCTGCGTGATTCCCGGCTGAACATGGGGAAATAGGGGGGATTTAAAAACGTCACTCGCATAGACGCCCACAAAATACATTCTAAATTTGAAAAAACAAGGAAGGTTCCCCATGAACTTGCAAAACTTCTGCTGGATTCTTTTCGCCGTAGGTCTTTTCCTGCCAGCTTGGGCCGTGGAATGCGACACGGTTCGCGTCCTTTCGGAAAGCGGCGCTTTGCAAGAAGTTTTCACCGTCCAAAAAGGGACATCCGTTCGGGAGGGGGCTTTCACGTCGTATTACCCGGACGGCAAAAAAGGCGTGGAGGCGAACTATTCCGGGGGCAAGCTCGACGGACTGTTCAAGAGCTATTATGCGGGCGGCGGCCTTTGGCAAGAAATCCATTATGCGAGTGGGCTAGAGCACGGGAAAAGCGTCACTTTTTACGATGACGGCAAAATGAAAAACTTGGACATCTACCGAAACGGCGTTTTGGACGGGCTTTCCAAGGAATGGCGTCCGGACGGGAGTCTCCGCTCGGAATTCCTTTATTCAAACGGCCATGTCGAAGGCACTGCCAAAATCTTCGATGAAAACGGTCTGGTATCCGAAGAGATGGAATTCGTGCACGGTCTTCGGGAAGGGGTGTACCGCAAGTACAACAAGGGAATCGTCGTGCACACGGCCAGATTTCACCGCAACCGCTGCGTGGAGAATTGCGACTTCTGACCTTGGCCCCGAAAGGTTTCCCCGCGATTGGGAAGGCCTTCGGGAAGAGGTTTCGAACTCAAGGGGTTTCCGACAGAGGGTTCTTCCTCGGCCGGCCGCGCTTGCGTTTGACGGGGGCGGCCCCTTCGACTGCGGGCGCGGAGAACAAGGCGTTCAGCCGGTCGATGCCCGAAAGGGACTCCTGCGCTTTCAAGAGGTTCTCTTTTGTCTGCTCTTCGGCCTTTGCCTTCTTGACGGCGGCCTGCTTGGCCAACTCGCTTTCCGAAATGATTTGAGTTTTCGCCGTGTTGAACTTCGCTCCGCCGAACGAGCCGACGAGGACGCGTCCCGAGCTTTGCCGCGGGGGGAGAGGCGTCGCAGTCTGCTTGGACTCCGCTGCCGGAGCCGCAGTCGGGAATTTTTTCATTTGTCCGGGGACGAAGAGGGTCTTTTTGGAAGAGTTCGCGAGGCGCGTCGTCGGATGGGGCCTGTCGCTGTCGAAATCCGACAGCTTCGGCATCGGGCGCGATGCATAGCGGGTGTAGGAATTCCGGTTCTTGTATTGTTCCGCGATTTGGCGGATTCTGGCCTGCTCCCGGGCGAGCTTCCTCTTTGCCCGTTCTTTTTTGGACGGGCGGAAACGGTCCCGCTTTTCGGGGTCAAAGGGGTGCAAGGCTAGGATTTCTTCGTCGGAAAGTCCGCGCAACTCCGCAGGGACTTCGATGATGGGGAGATTTTCTGGAGCTGGATTCGACATTCTCTTTTAGGGTTTTGGGCGATTTCTGAAATTTCCGAAAGTCACTTGAGAAATTGCCTTCAAATTGAAAAACAAAATGTTCAGACCTTATTTAATATAAAATTTTTGATTTGTCAAGACCTAGAAATTCTCGCCTCATAGTTGTATTTTTTATGCAAATGCTCCGATTCACACAAGAAATCCTGTTATCCCTCCGCGCCCGTGCAAATGAAGAAGAAGCCAAAGCCATGTCCAAGAGCATGCGCGATTCTTTCGATTTTCTCGGCGTTAACGTCATTCGTCGGCGAGAAGCCACTTATCCGATTTTTGCCAAATACATTCCGAAGGACGGCGACGAGCTTGCCGCCCGAGTGACGGATATGTGGGGGCAGCCGTATCGGGAGGTGCAATACGCTGCATGCGATTACCTTTTCATGCACAAGGCACTTTTGGGCGGACAGCACCTCAGTTTCTTGAAAATGCTCATCAAGACGCGCCCTTGGAAAGACACTGTCGATACGATCGCGACTAGCGTCTTGGGGAGCTTGGCGTGGCGGATTCCGCCCATCCGGCAAAAGATTGCGACGTGGATTCGCGACCCGAACATCTGGGTGCGCCGCAGCGTCATCCTGTTCCAGCTTCAGTACAGGGAACATACGGATTGGAATTTGCTCAAGTCCTGCTGCCTGCACTGCGCCAAGGACGAGAACTATTACATCCGGACGGGAATCGGACGCGCTCTCTCCGAATATGCCCGGATAAATCCGAATGAAGTCCGCCATTTCGTCATGGACACGGACTTGCCCCCCCAGACCTCTCAAGAAGTGCTGCGGAACATTTGACGCGTCAAATGGCGACGGCCAATCGTTCGAGGGGCGTTCCGGTAGAGAACCGCTCCCAAAAGTCGTGTCGGCATTTCTTGCACGCTGCAAAGATTTTGCCGGACTCGGAGACGTCGCCGTAGGTTTTCCATTCGCCGGTCAGCTTGCTGTTCCTTCCGCCGGTCGCGATGAACTTGCGGACATCGTCTAGCGGGTAGCCGAGGAAAATTCCGACTTCATGCGGAAATTCGGTAGAGCGAGAAAAACGCCGCCGCAAAGTCTCGATAAGGCTTCGAGGCGTGTCGTCCGCGTATCCGAATCCAAGTAAAAATTTTCGGACATCTTTTCGGGAAAGGATGGCGTCCAACAGATTCGGCCGGAAGACGTAAATGTAGCCACGCCCCCGTCGTTCTCCGACGATTTCGGCAAATACGTTTTTGGAGTTCAGCTGTCGATTCCAACGGGAGAGGGTCTCGAAGACGATGGGGCGGGATTCCATGGCGAGGCAAAACAGGTTGCCGACTTTTAAACCGGCCAAGGTCGGGGCGCATTGGCGGACAAGACTCGCGTCGAACGGAAAATTCATGTTAGCCTTCGGTAAAAATGTTAGACAAGGCTAAATATAATTTTCGCGCGAGGATTGCGGAGTGCGCTCCCGTTTGACGCCCTCATCTTTTTGAACGCCCGCTGTTACGGGTCCAAATCCTCCGGTTGCAGCTTTTCGAGTTCCGCGAGGCGCTTTTGGATTGGGGGGAGTTGTTCAAAACGCTCGTGGTAGAACTCGCTGACTTTCTTGCAGAGCAATTCGAGCCGTTCCCGCTCCACTGTGTCGTTCTCGTTGGAGCGCAACTTCCGGATGGAGTTGCCGATTCGCAAGATGTCCTTCTGGTCTTTGTAGGGTTCCATGAATTTTTGGAATCTGGAAAGGCCTGCCCGGAACTGCTCTTCGTCCCCGGCTTGATACAAAAGATACGGAATCACTTGGCGTTCCAAAAGTTCTTGCAAGTTGCCGACGAATGTGAGAAGGTTGCCGTTCCCCGGCAAAAATTCCCCATTTTCCGATTTGCTGGTGATCAGCCCGTCCGTTTCGATTTGTGACAGAATCTCGTTGATGTATTCCTGTTCCTCGGCATTTCGCTGTTCGCGGTATTTCGCTTGGTAAAGAATCGGGAGGCTGGTGATGCAAAGGTGCGCTTGGTACATTCCCGTGAATTCGCCGATGTAGTAGATGTCGGCGTTTTCTTGCAGGATTTCGCTTTCGTCCTCGTAGAACATGATTTTGGCGGGGACGGGGATGATTTCCATGTGGGAAAGCTCTTCGAGCCTGTCTTTGAACGAGTCGATGTCCAAGTTCTCGGGAAGCTCCCCGCCGGACTCCTTGATGCGCTCGATGACGTCGGAAAGGCTCTTGTCCACGGAACTTCCCAATTCGCGTTGCATGAAGTTCTTGATGTTGTCGTTCTTGTCGAATTCCCCGCGGACTGCCAAAAGGCCGTTCCGGACCATCGATGTGAACGGAATCGGCCCCGAATTCTGGGAATTTGCCGCGGACGGGGAAATCTTCGCGTAGGCGACCATCTTGCCGCAGAGCTTGTCCGGATCGCCTTTTTTCTGTTCAATGCCCAACATAAGCCCTCTCTGTCAATAAAGTTTTTGGGCGGACACCAGATCGCCGCCTTTTTCGCCGAATAGAACGGCAGTGGAACCCGGGTAAGAGCTTTGGAAGAATTCTTTGAAGACCTTGACGGACGCTTCCGGGTCAAAACCGATTTCGTTTTTGACGTTGTCGCCGAGGATGATGCCGAAGTGCGAAGCCCCGGGGACGCGCCTGTCGATGTAGGCCTTGAGTTCCCCGTCGGAGTTTACGACATCCGTCGGCGCTCGGCCGTCGATGTTCATCGGGTCGCGGGTGCTCACGGAGAGCGGGTAGATTTTCCCCGATACGAGCTGGGAAGTCGCGACGTAAAGGGCGTTCCCCACGAAAAGCGCGACGGAATCGTCTTGCACGTAGCGGATTTCCACGTTGAATTCGCATTCGGAGGACATCTCCTTGATTTCGAAAGCGGAAGGGCCGCAGGCGGTCAAGGCGGACAGGGATAGAGAAGCCAAACAGGCGAGCAAGAGCTTTCGCATAAAATTCCTTTGGCGATGTTTGGGTGCGCCAGTTTCCACAAAGATACTTTTTTTTGCAAAAGGAAAAAAGCTCCGGGGAAATTCTACCCCGCTTGTTCAAAGATGTCTTCGAGCTTTTTGCCGTCGTATTGCCAGAACGGGCTTCCCTGGTAGGCTTCCGATGGTGGGCTTGTCCCCAGTCGCCGTTTGAGCTCTCTCGTCAGCGGGAGAGCCTCCAAGTCTTGCCTTCGAATTCCACCTCCTTGTAGGAAACGACCTTCGCCTGGAATCTCGGCTCTTCGATGAACTGGATCGTCTCGCCGACGAGATCCAGGCATTCAAAGGAGAATCCGCGCGGCTTTTGGGAAGCGCGAGCCTCGATGCGGGCGGGCGTTTACGTTGCCGTCCGGGAGAGGGCTTCGAAAAGCTTTTTCAAATCCTCCGGGGAAAGCTCTTCGGCGCGCGTGTTCGCGGAAAACCCGCAGCTTTCCAAGGCGGCGAAAACGGAAGCCTTTTCGTATTTCGAAGCGAGCGCATTGGCGATGACTTTGCGCTTTTGGGAAAATGCCGCGGTGACGAAATCAAAAAATCCCGGGGGAGCTTCCAACGGATCCGGTCTGGGCGCTAGGAGGACCGTTGCGCTGTCGACGTTTGGCTTTGGCGTAAAATGTTCCGGGCCGATTTCCCGGAGAATCTTTCCGGTCGCATGGGCGCGGATCCAAACGGAAAGGCTCCCGTAATTTCGGGAATGAGGACTTGCGCAAAGGCGTTCCGCGACTTCATGCTGGACCATGCACATGAATCCGCGCGTTTTGTGCAAAAGAGGCATGACCTTGGCGACGATTCCCGTGGAAACGTTGTAGGGCAAGTTCCCGGCGAGCCACGGCACGGGATTTTTTTGCAGCCATTCGTCGAACGGGAATTTCAAAAAATCCTGGTTGAAAATCCGGAAGTTCGGATTGCCGGAAAATTTCTTCTCGAGATATTCGACGCAATCCCTGTCGATTTCCACAGCCGTCACGGGAGCGCCCCGGGAAAGGAGCGGCTCTGTGAGAGCGCCGTGCCCGGGGCCGATTTCCAAAATGGAATCTCCCGGCTGCAGGGGAATGTCCGATGCTATCAGGCTTGCGGTTTCCGCATCCAGGAAGTTTTGCCCAAAACGGCGGCGGTGGTCTCTGTCCATGGCGAGAAATTAGAATTTTCCGTACCGCTTGCGACGGCTTCGCCCGGCGGGCTTCCGGTTTTCGCATTTCAAGGTGGGGGCGGTTTTTGTATATTTGACGCATGAAAGTTTCCGTGAACGAGATGATGCATTCGAGCGGCGTGGGATTCGGTACGAGCGGCGCCAGGGGCTTGGTTTCCCAGATGACGGATTTGGTGTGTTACAGTTACGCGCGCGCCTTTCTGAATTATTGCGAAAAGAATTATCCGTCGCAGAAGACTGTCGCCATTGCCGGGGATTTGCGTCCGAGCACGGGGCGGATTCTTTGCGCAGTCGCTTCGGCGGCGTCGGATGTCGGTTGGCGGGTCGTTTACGGTGGGCGCATCCCCAGCCCGGCCATCGCCCTTTACGGCATCGAAAAGTCCGTCCCGACGGTCATGGTCACGGGCAGCCACATTCCCGCGGACAGGAACGGCATCAAGTTCAACCATCCGAAAGGCGAAATCTCCAAACGGGACGAAGAGGGGATTCGCGCGGAATCCTTTGAACTCGACGACTCCCTCTTCGACGGGGACGGCTCTCTGCGAAATCCTGCAACGCTCCCCCCGGAAGATTCTTCCGCCAGGGAAGATTACGTCCGCCGCTACACGGACTTCTTCGGCAGTTCCGCCCTTTCCGGGCTGACTCTCGGCGTTTACCAGCATTCCGCCGTCGGGCGCGACATCGTCACGGGAGTTTTGCAAAGTCTCGGCGCATTCGTCAAGCCTCTCGGCCGCTCCGAGGAATTCATCCCCGTCGACACCGAGGCCGTCCGTCCGGAAGACGTCGCGCTCGGGCTGAAGTGGGCGAAGGAAGGCTTCGACGCCATCGTGAGTACGGACGGCGACAGCGACCGGCCGCTTCTTGCGGATGCGACGGGAAAATGGATTCGCGGCGATGTGCTGGGCATTTTGGCGGCGAACGCTCTGGGCGTCGACCGCATCGCGACTCCGGTGAGCTGCAACACGGCCCTGGAAAAAAGCGGATTCTTTGAAAAGACCCTCCGGACGCGGATCGGAAGCCCTTACGTGATTGCCGGGATGCAGGCTCTAGACGAGAAGGGGAAAACTGTTGCCGGTTACGAGGCGAACGGCGGATTCTTGCTTGAAACGGACCTTTGCTCGGATGGAAAAACTCTCCGTGCGCTGCCCACGCGTGACGCCCTGCTTCCCCAAATCGCCGTCCTCGTGCGCGCGAGGAAGGAGCTTCTCGGGGTGGAAGACCTTTTCAAATCCTTGCCGCGCCGCTTCACCGCCAGCGACCGGGTCAAGAACTTTCCTACCGAAAAGGGCAAGGCGAAGGTTTCCGAAATTGCGGAAAAGGGACTTGGTGAATTTTATTTTGGCAAACTCTCCGGGAAAATCGTCTCGACGGACACGACGGACGGTTTCCGCATGACCTTCGACAGCGGTGACATCATCCATTTGCGCCCGAGCGGCAACGCTCCGGAACTTCGCTGCTACGTGGAATGCGGGTCGGCGGCCCGAGCCGAGGAACTCAAGACGGAAGTCCTCTCCATGATGCAATCTTGGAACGCATGACACGAATTTTATATGTTTAGGCGCGTGAACTTCAAGAATCTAGCCGTTGCCGTCTTGTTCCTTTCCCCGTCCCTGTTCGCGGGCGGAAAATATTGGAATGTCGATGAAGGCGGCACGACGATGAAGTTCTTGGCTTTGCCGGTGTCGCCGCGCTCTGCCGCTTTGGCCGGTTCGGGAGTGGCAAGTCCGCGGGGATTCTCGGAAGTTTCCCGCAATCCGCTCGCAACGGCTTCATCGAAAGCTCCGCAGGCGGGGATTTCCCATACGGTCTTCTCGGAAAACGTCGACGCCAAGTTGACGTCCGTCTATTTCGGACTTCCCTTTAAATACTTCAACACCAGTGCCGCTGTGGAATATTTGGGCTACGGCGACATCGAAGGCCGTGACGAGGAGGGTTTCAAGACCGAGGATTACGGAGCGATGGCTTGGGCAGTCCAACTCGGCGTCGGCAGCCGCCCGTCCATTTTCAATTGGGCGTTTTCGGCGCGCTTCGCCTCGCAAACCATCGACAATTCCACGGCAATCGCCGTCTTGGCCGATGGCGGCGCCAGTTTCCGGTTGAACCGCCACCTTTCCTTCGGCGCGACCGTGACGAATTTCGGTTGGGTCTCCGATTACGAAACGGAAGAAGAGTCCGCGCCGATGGCCTTGCAGGCGGGAGTCTCCGGCTCACATCCGGTCTTTGAAATCTTTGACGTGGCGCTACACGCCGATGCTTACAGGCGCGCCGATTTTGAACCGGAATGGCGTTTCGGCGGCGAGCTCCTCTACAAAAAAGCATTGGCTTTCCGCATCGGCTATTCGCTTCGCGACGAGACGGAAAGCGGGGTTTCTGCGGGCATCGGGCTAGCCTTCGGGCGTATTCAGTTTGACTATGCCTATGCATCGAATCCGGTCTTGGACGGAAACCACCTGTTCCATTTGGGGGTCGCTTTTTAAAAAAGGATGTTCTCCTTGTCCATGAGACGGCTTTCGGGGAAATTCCGCGCGTGAACGCTCGTGAATGTTTATAATTTTTTACAAAGACCGGTTCTATGCGGCATCCGGCGAAAAAATAGGGCTTAAAAAAATTACAGTTTCTGCATTTTTGCAAAACTAATGTAAATTATGCGTGTTAAGTTTTCCCTGGACTTTTTTGTGCAGAAACATCAAGAGGATTATAGATGAATCATTTGAAAACGGTCGCCCGAACGGCACTCGTGCTTTCGGCTGCGGGTTCTCTTTTGGCTGGTTGCGGCGGAGACGCCCAAGACGCGTTGTCCGGCGGATCCCTTCCGCGTCAGGAAACGCTTTATTTATCTGGACAGCAGACTTCGGCTCCGGGTTCGTTCAATCCGCTGGCGGAAAGCTGGGCGGCTTCCTGGCCTGTCGGCGGACGCTTCAACTTGATGTACGAACCGTTGATTGTCTATAATTCCCTGACGGGCAAAATCGAGCCGTTGCTCGGGACTCTCGTGGAAGAACTTTCCAACAACGACAGCGTGGTGGTCGATTTGAATCCGGCAGCCAAGTGGAGCGACGGAGAACCTGTCACGTCCACGGACATCACGTTCATGTTCCAACGGGGGACCATCAATTCGACGGAAGAGATTGCCGCCATCCACATCGACACGGTCAAGACGGACAAGGGCGACACGGAACGGCTTTCCTTCTTGGTCGCCAAGGATAAGCGCAACAACCCGTTGACTCTCCGGGACTTGTTGCAGGCGACCCGCATCGCCCCGTCCCATATTTTTGAACCGCTCATCCGGGAAAAAGGCCTTGACGAGACGAAGAAGCTCTTGATGGACAAGAATCCCGTGGTGTCCGGGCCTTACACCTTGCGTTCCGCAGACCCGAACAAGATTATCCTGGAACGTCGCGACGATTATTGGGGCAATGCCGCGCTCCACGGAGGGAAGCTCCCCGCTCCCAAATATATCGTGCACCCGATTTACAAGAACAACGAGCACAACACCATTGCGATGCGCGAGGGCAACTTGGACGCATCCCAGAGCTTCATTCCCCGGATTGAACGCAAGGCTTCGGCGGGAGTCCATACGTGGTTCAGCGCCCCGCCCTACTTCCGCCCCGGCGCCATGCCGATGTTCGTCATCAACACGACCAAGAAACCGCTCGACGATAAGCGTTTCCGCCGTGCCCTGGCCACCGCCATCGACTACAACGCCTTGCGCCAATTCGCCGTTTCCAATTACACGTCTCCCCTCAAGCCCGGCCTCATCATGCCGACAGACTTGGAAGGCAAGTATATCGTAGAGGAGGATTTGAAGGAATTCGGCGTCAACCTGGACATCATCAGCAATGAAGACCGTTTGGCGGCTGTCCAAAAGCTTTTGTCCGAAGTCGGCATCAAGTCCGTATTCGATGCCGATGGAGTCTTGGACCATATGGAAGACGCTTCCGGGAACAAGATTCCGACCCTCTTCATCACCAGCCCGAACGGTTGGACGGACTGGGAAGCGATGGTCAATATCGCCGTCGACGGGATGCGCAAGGCCGGCATCGATATCCGCGAAGGCTTTGTCGATGGAGGTTCTTACTGGCCGGCGATGGGACAGGGGAATTTTGACTTGGTGATGCACAAGCCCGTGGCCGACGTGACTCCGTCCCTTCCGTGGAGCCGTTTCAATGAAATCATGGCGTCGAACAACTGGCAGCCGATCGGCGCTTGGGCCGGCGTGAACATCGGGCGTTACAACAAGCCCGGCACTCCGGAATATCGCGGGGAAGTGGACTCGATCCTTTCCGCCGTGCCCCTGATGACGGATACGGTCGAAATTGCGAAGGCCTACCGCCGCCTGAACCAGATTTTCATGGAAGACCAGCCGTCCATTCCGCTTGTCTACATGCCGGAACAATTCTACGAGTTCAGCACGCGCGTCTGGACGAACTGGCCCGATTCCGCGAACGCCTACGCTCCGGCCCAGCTCCCGTGGGTCGCTTCGGGAACCAACATCCTCTGGAACTTAAAGCTTGCGAAAGATAAGGATTAGGAATCAATATGCTTAAACAATATCCCATGTTAAGATACGTCCTGCAAAAAGGGTTTTGGTATGTCCTGACCTTCATCTTTGCTGTGGCCCTGAACTTCGCCCTGCCGCGCCTTGGCGACAACAACCCGGTGGACATCATCATGGGGCAGGCCGGTAAAGGCCTGACTCCGACGGAAGCCCAGCAGAAAAAGGCGGAACTCCTGGTTTCTTTCGGCATGGCCGAAACGGACGAGGACGGCAAGCCGATTTACGAACAGGCCGTCGATTCGGTGACGGGACAGCCCCTGTTCGAAAAGAAAGTCTCCAAGATAGACTCCGTGTTTGCGGAGGATTCCCTGGCGAACAAGGTCTTGGTCAAGCTCGACACGTCTTGGGCGGAAGTCCCCGTGCTGAACAAGGATCCGAAGCTCACTTCCGCCTTGACGCAGTTCTTCCGTTACATCATCAACGTGTTCCATGGAGACTTGGGGCTTTCTTACCAGAACAACGAACCGGTCATCAACATCATCAAGAAGTCTCTGCCGTGGACTCTCCTCATCCAAGCCCCGACCATCATCCTGGGCTGGATTTTTGGAAACCTCCTCGGCGCGTTTGCCGCCTACAAGCGCGGCATCTTCGACAAGGTGTTCTTCCCGGTCGCCATGTTCTTGAACGGCATTCCGTATTTTGTCTTCGGCATGTTGCTCGTTGCGCTGTTCTCCATCACTCTCGGCTGGTTCCCGGCTGTCGGTGCTTACAGCTCGGACATTCCCCAGTTGACGTTCTCCTGGACTTGCATCAAGAGCGTTGCATGGTATTACGTGTTGCCGTTCTTCTCCTGCTTCCCGATTCTGTTGTCCGGGCAGGCGACCGGCATGCGCTCCATGGCGATTTATGAATTGGGTACGGACTATATGAAGTACGCCAAGTGGCTCGGTCTTCGCGAAGGGAAAATCATCAGCTACGTTTTCCGCAATGCGATGCTTCCGCAGTTGACGGGCCTTGCCCAATCGCTCGGTTCCATGGTCGGCGGTGCCTTGATCACGGAAATGATTTTCTCCTATCCGGGTCTTGGGATGGCGATGCTCAACGCCATTCAACAGAATGACTATGCGACAATCCAAGGTTGCACGTTGATGATTTCGACCTGCGTCCTTGTCGCGAACTTCCTCGTCGATATTTTAATTGCCATCTTTGATCCGCGCGTTCGGGCCGGTCTCCAAATGGGAGGGAAGTAATCATGGTAAAAATGCTTAAAAACCTTCTGAAATCCCCGATGTTCGTGTTCGGGATTGCGATTTTCATCATCACGATTCTGATAGCCCTTTTCGGACCGGTTGTTTATCCCGTCGACACGCACGCTCGCGACATAATCGCGGGGCCGTATGCGCCTTCGAACCTTTTTGAACCGGTCAAGGAAGGCGCCCAGTATCACTTGCTCGGGACGGATCACTTGGGGCGTGATTACGTTTCCCTGCTGATTGCCGGGCTCCGCTCTTCGCTTTACGTCGGCCTCATTTCGGGAATCATCGCGACGACCATCGGCGTGTTCATCGGCCTTTTCGGCGGATTCCGCGGCGGTTGGATTGATGAACTTTTGAACGTGGGGACGAACCTTTTCATCGTGATTCCGCAGTTCGTGATTCTCGTGCTCATCAGCTCGGCGGTGAAGGACGGCCGTTCCCTGACCCTTATCGGCTTGATTATCGGCTTGACTTCGTGGAGCTGGTCGGCGCGTTCCGTGCGCGCCCAGGCGTCTTCTCTCCGCAGCCGCGACCACATCGCCCTTGCCAAAATGAACGGGGACGGGTCGCTCAAAATCCTGTTCAAGCACGTGCTGCCGTATTTGCTTTCCTATGTGTTCATGGTCTTCATCATGCAGGTCTCTTCGGGCATCCTTTCCGAAGCTTCGATTTCGATGATCGGACTCGGCCCGCTGGATTCCACATCGCTCGGCATCATCTTGAACCAGGCGAAGGACAACGGTGCGCTTTCCGACAGTATCTGGATCGCGTTCCTCCCGGCGACCATCATCGTGACGCTGACCGTGTTCGCCCTTTATCTCATCAATACGTCGATGGAAGGCGTGTTCAACCCGCGTCTGCGCAAATAAGAGGTGTAGAAAATGTCAGATATTGTTCTTGAAGTTGATCATCTCAGCCTCCACTATTTGAGCCGGTTCGGGGAAAAGTTCCAGGCGGTGAAGGATGTTTCGTTCACGGTTTCGAAAGGCGAAGTTCTCGGAATCGCCGGGGAATCGGGCTGCGGCAAGTCGACCCTGGTGAGCGGTCTCATGGGAATGTGCATCCCTCCGCTCCACGTGACAAGCGGGGACGTCCGCATCAACGGGGAGTCCGTGATGCACCGTTCCGAAGAGGACATCCGCGCGAACGTCCTCGCCCAAAAGATTTCCATGATTCCGCAGGGAGCGTTCAACACCTTGAACCCCGTCCGCAAAATCAAGGATTCCGCCGCCGACGTGTTCCGCGCGCACCAAAAGTCCGGGCAGGCACTGTCCCGTTCGGAAATCCGCGACCGGATTCACGACCGTTTTGACGAACTCGGGATGGAAACTGACCGCATCCTGAATTCTTACCCCATCCAACTGACCGCCGGGGAACGGCAACGTTCCGTGATTGGCATTTCGACCCTTCTCAACCCGGAAATCGTCATAGCCGACGAACCGACTTCGGCTTTGGACGTGAGCACGCAAAAGGAAGTCATCACGATGATTTTCGACTTGCTGAACAAGGGGATTTTCTCGTCGATGATTTTCATCACTCACGAACTCCCCTTGCTTTACCACGTCGCGGATGATATTGCGATTATGTACAAGGGACAGTTTGTGGAACGCGGTACTTCCGAGCAAATCGTGAAGGATCCGCAGCACGATTACACGAAAATGTTGATGAAAGCCATGGTGAGGTGCGATTATGTCAAATGAGAACAAGGCGATTGTCTTCCACGCCGAAAACATCACGAAATCCTTCAATGCGGGCAAGCACCTGAAAGTGGCGGTCAAGAATGCGACGTTCGACGTCTATGACGGGGATTTCGTCTCTGTCGTCGGCAGTTCGGGCTGCGGCAAGTCCGTCCTCGCCAAGATGATGCTCGGGCTTTATCCGCCGACTTCCGGCATTTTCACCTATTACGGCAAGCCGATTGAAAATACGACGAAGCATTGGAACGAAGTCCAGTCCATTTTCCAGGATCCGTTCAGCTGCTTCAACCAGTTTTTCACCATCCGCTCGCAGCTCGAAGACGCCCGTCACATTTTGAACCCGCGCCCAAGCCGTGAAGAATTTGCGAAACGCGTCGACGCGGGGCTTCGCGCCGTGAACATGGAACCGGACGAAATCAAGGAAAAGTATCCGTTCGAACTTTCCGGTGGCCAGATGCAGCGCATGTTGATTGCGCGTGCCTTTGCGCTGCGCCCGAAGGTCTTGATTGCCGACGAGCCGACCTCCATGGTGGACGCCCACGTCCGCGCGGGCATTCTCGACTACTTGATGAAAATCAAGAAGGAACTCAACATGACGGTCGTTTTCATTACGCACGACATCAGTCTTGCAAACTATGTGAGCAACCGCATCTTCATCATGCACGATGGCGAAATCGTGAACCAGGGGACTCCCGACGAAGTCCTCGGTCACACGACGGAACCGACGACCCTCAAGCTCCTCGACGACATTCCCGATGTCAACAAGAAGGAATGGATTCCGAACAGCCACTTGGCGCGGAAGGCGAAGACGGCGGAAGCTGCCGTCTGATTCGTCAAAACGATTGGAAAGGCCGATTCGGAGACGGATCGGTCTTTTGTTTTAGAATAGCTAATTTTTAAATATGCAGCCCATTTGCAACATCGCCATTCTGGCTCACGTCGATGCCGGGAAAACGACTCTTTCGGAACGCATCTTGTTCAACGCCGGGGAAGTCCGGCGACCGGGAAATGTGGAAGACGGTCTCGCCACGATGGATTACTTGCCCGAAGAACGGGAGCGCGGCATCACGATTGAATCGGGAGTGGCCCATTTTGAATGGCGCGGCATCTGGTTCAACTTCATCGACACTCCGGGACATGTGGATTTCGGCGCGGAAGTCGATATGGCACTCTCGGCCGTCGATGGGGCGATTCTCGTCGTTTCGGCGGCGGACGGGATTGAAACGCAGACCCTTTCCGCATGGAGGAAGCTCTGTGAAAAGGGAATCCGCACCCTGATTTTCATCAACAAGCTCGACAATCCCGATTTTTCCCTGGACAATGTCTTGATCGATGTGGAGGAGCATTTGGGCGCGCGGCCGGTTTTGCTCTCCATTCCCGAATACGCGCCGGGGAAAACCGTTTGTTCTGAATTGGACGTCGTGAGCGGCGTGCGGCTTTGCCATGAGGATGGCAAGGAGGAGCCTCGGAAGTTGTCCGCCGGGGACGGAGCCCGGATGATTTTGGAGGGGGCTTATGCGGAAGCGGTGGAAGCGGCGTCGGAATTCGACGATGAAATCCTTTCGCTTGCGATGGACGGGAATCCCGTTTCGCCCAAGCTTTTGATTCGGGGGCTTTCTCTGCTGGCTGCGTCGGGAAAATACGTCCTGTGCTATGCGGGTTCCGCCAAGGAAAATTTTGGAGTCCGCAGCCTGATGACGGGGCTTTCCTTCTTTTTGCCGACGGCGAAGCCCGCGTCTGGGAATTTTTTGGGAAAGGTCTTGCGGTTGCGCCATTTCCCCCATTCCGGGGAAATGGCCATTTTCCTCAGCGCGGCAAATTTATCTGCAACGGAAATCCCGGGAGGTTTGAAATTCTTCCGGATGAAGGCGTCTTCTTTGGTGCCGGTGGAATCCATTTGTGCGGGGGACATTTACGCCGTTCGTTCGGAAAGGGAGCTTTCCCTCGGGGAATGCGTGGCCTTTGACGGGAGTACGTTCGAAGGGTCGCGGTTTGACGGGAAGCTCTACGACCCGTTGCTGCAAACTCACGTCGAATGCGTTCGGGCGGAAGATTATCCGGTCGTGGAAAAGTGCCTGCGGTTGCTTGCGCGGATGGACCCTTCGGTGAAAGTTTCCCCGAAACCGGAAGCCGGCGCGTGGATTCTGCACACCGTCGGAGAGGTGCAGTTGGAAGTCGTCTTGGAGCGTCTTCACCGGGAGTTCGGGCTGGAGCTTCGCGCGGGAAATCCCGACGTGGAATGGCGGGAACGTTTGTCGAAGAGCCTTTCCCCTGTAGGGAATTCCTTCCAGGCGGGGCCGTTTCGCGTGGCTCTGACCCTTTCCGCGAAGCCCCTCCCTGTCGAAGACAGACGCGTCGTGCTGCGGGGGCGTTCGCTCGATCTGTTTCCGGGCGAAATTCTCGAGGGAATCCGTTCCGCGCTTTCGGAATGGGCGCAAGTCGGCGTCTTGGGAAAGGGGGAACTTGTCGGTGTGGAGTTTGACGTGGAGAGCTTCGACTTTGCGGAAGGGACGCCCGTGCCGATGATCAAGAAGGCCTGTTCGGATGCGGCGAAAAAATTGATTTTGCCGTCGGATGTGGTTTTGTTCGAACCTTATGTGGAAATTTTCCTCGAATGCCCGGCCGAGTACGCCGGACTTTTGACGGGGGACATTTTGTCCCGCGGCGGGAAAATCACGGAAGTCGGCGGAAACGGCTCGGAACATTCGTTCCGGGCGGAACTGCCCTTCCGCAAATTGTTCGGCTACGCGACCGCTGTCCGCTCCGGTTGCAAGGGACGTGCGCAGTATTCGATGAAAATCATCGGTTACAGGGAATTTGAAGGCTTGTGAAGTTCTTATCTTTCAGAAAACATTTGAAGGCTTTGAGGAGGTCTTGATGCAGGCTAAATTTCTGGGATTTCTTTTGATTGTGGCGTTTTTCTTCGGATGCTCGGACGGGGAAAAGGAAGCCGTCCCGTCTGAAATCTCGCGGACAAAATCCGTCATCGTCTTTTATTCTCAAAACGGTACGACGAAATCCGTTGCGGAGGAATTTCAAAAGAACACGGGCGCGGCTCTTTGGGAGTTGCAGATGGAAAAGGCCTATCCGTCGACTTATGACAGCACGATTGCCGCAGTGAAGGCGGAGCGCGATGCGAAATCCTGGCCGAAGCTTTTGAATGCGAAGGTCGATTTGGCGAGATACGATACGATTTATTTGGGCTATCCCATCATGTTCGGGACGTTCGCGCCGCCCCTTTACACTTTTTTGGATTCAAACGATTTGAAGGAAAAGGTCGTTGTGCCGTTTTGCACTTACGGCAGCGGCGGATTGCAGAACAGCGTGGAGGAATTGAAGTCCTTGCAGCCGCAAGCGCGCGTCTTGGACGGTTACGGAATCTCGAACAAGCGCGCGAAAAAGGGGCGTTCGGCGGAAGAAGTCAAGGCCTTTGTCTCTTCAATCGGGAATTCGGGGGGAAATTTGATGGGGGCCTTTTCGGAATTGCGCTCGCTTTCGGCGGAGGACTCTTCGGTTTTCGCCCGTGCGACGGCGGATTACGCTTACTTGCACTTGGAACCGTTCCTCGTCGCATCTCAGGTGGTCGCCGGGATGAATTACGTTTTCCATTGCCGGATGACCGGCCCGGACGGGCGGACGGTGAATGCGCAAGTCCGCGTTTTCGAGCCGCTCCCTGTGGACGGCGGCGAACCGGAAATGCTTCGCATCGACAGGGAGTAGGTACGACCCGTTCGTCTTCGGCGAGCATTTTCGTCATTCGTTGAAGGCGTAACAGTCAAAAGTTGTCGTCGCGGTCGAACATGTGCGTGACGAATTGCACGACCAGTTCCTTGTACGTTTCGTCGCCAAAGATGGGCTTTTGCATCAGGTCGATGGCCGACTGGGAAAGACTCCCCGTTGTCGCCAGTTCCTTTCCGCCCGCTTCGTAACGTTTCTTCAGCATGTTCAGGCGGCGTTCACCGCCCCGGTGGTGTAAGGCGCGCATTTGCGGACAGGCGATGAGGGTGTAGCCGTCTTGTCCCAAGATGATGTCGAATTGTTTCCGGATCGGTTCGTAAACGACGTCGAGGTCGCACCAGGCGCAACTCGAAAGCAAGATGATTTTTTGACCGGGCTTTTGGTTTTGCAGACCGTGCATCGGTCTGTTCATGCTTTCCGGTTCGGAAAGCTTTTGCCCCATGTAGGGGTGGACCATTCCCACGATGCGGTCCATCAGGACTTTCATTTGCCCGGGGATGCTGAACAGGAAAAGGGGGAAGCTCCAAATGACGATATCGGCCGTTTCCAGCTTTTTTCTCGTGGCGGGAACGTCGTCGTCTTTGATGAAACAGCTGCCGTCCGGGCGTCCCCAGCAAGTGAGGCATCCCCGGCACGGTTTGACGTTCAGCTTGTCAATGTAAACGTATTCCGCTTCGTATTCGCCGCTTTCAAGCATTCCATCGACGAACGCCTTGGTGGGGATGAGGGTTCCGCTCCGCTCGTTCTTGGGGCTTGCGACCATGATGAGGATTTTCTTTGCCACGGTTTTCCTTTGGAATCAAGTTTGTCGGGATTCCGCCCTTTGCGCCTTTTCTTGCCGCATGCGCCTTCTGGCGCGGCTTCCCGGGCGTTTTCCTGAATGGGTCTTGGGTGCAGTTCCGCCGGAAGATGGCTGCTTTTGTTCCTGCTTGGGCGAATTTTTCTCCCTGCGCTTTTCGGGACGCTCTTCGTGGCGACGTCGGCTCCCGAATTCCCGCGGACGTTGCCGCGCATTTCGCGCTTCGCTCTCGGGAGTTTCCTTTTGAGGCGGCGGGAGCTTATCGAAAATCGAAGAGTCCCCTTCGGGAATTTGGATGCGGGTCAGCTTTTCGATGGCGCGCAAATCGGATTCTTCGTCCGGGGAGCAGAACGAAATGGCCACTCCGTCGCGCCCGGCGCGGGCCGTGCGGCCGATGCGGTGGACGAATGTCTCGGGGACTTCGGGAAGGTCGTAATTGAAGACGTGGCTCACGTTGTCGACATCGATTCCGCGGGCGGCGATGTCCGTGGCGACCAGCACGCGAATCTGTTCCGTCTTGAAATTGCCGAGGGCTTCCTGTCTGCGGTTCTGGCTTTTGTTCCCGTGAATGGCGGCACAGGTGATTCCCGCTTTTTCGAGGACGCGGACGATTTTGTCCGCTCCGTGTTTCGTGCGGGAAAAGACCAGCACCTTTTTCATTTCCGGATGCTCTAAAAGCATTTCCTTGAGAAGCGCGCCTTTGCGCCTTTTGTCGATGCGGTAAAGTTCTTGGCGGATGCGTTCGATGGGCGTACTTTGCGGAGCGACTTCAATCCGGGTGGGATGGGTGTTCAGGATGGTCGACGCCAGTTTGGTGATTTCGGGCGGCATCGTGGCGCTGAAGAACAGGTTTTGCCGTTTGGCGGGGAGGAGCGCCACGATTTTTCGGATGTCGTGGATGAATCCCATGTCGAGCATCCGGTCCGCTTCGTCCAAGATGAAGTATTCAAGCTTTTTAAGGCTCACGACGCGCTGGTTTATCAAATCGAGTAGGCGGCCCGGGGTGGCGATCAAAATGTCGATTCCGCGGGACAGGGCTTTCTTTTGCGGTAAGTCGCTCACGCCGCCGAAAATGCACGCGCTGTCCAGATGCGTGTACTTTTCGTACATTTCAAAACAATCCGAAACTTGGATGGCGAGTTCCCTTGTCGGGAGCAGCACCAATACGCGGATGGGCTTTTGCCCTTTGACGGCTTCGCCTTGGAGAAGGTTCTGCAAAATCGGGAGGGCGAACGCCGCCGTCTTTCCCGTTCCCGTTTGTGCGATTCCCATCAAGTCCCTGTGTTCCAAAACGGGAGGAATCGCCTTCTCTTGGATGGGCGTCGGGTTTGTGTATCGGGCGTCGGCGATGGCGCGCTGCAGCCGTTCGTCTAAGGGGAGTTCGGAAAATTTCATATTGAGGCAAAGTTAGAAAATTTTGCTATATACGTTCAAGTGAGTTCTTCTTTTACGATTCAAACGATTGCGCGTGTCCGCTCCGATTTCCCGGACAAGTTCGGGATTCCTCGGCAAAGCGGAATTCTCAAGAATCTCAAGTCGCGGATTGTCTTTGAACCGGAATTCCGAAGTGCGGCGGCGATTCGCGGCCTCGAGGGCTTTTCCCATTTGTGGTTGCTCTGGATTTTTTCGGAAAACATCCGGGAGGGCTTTCGCCCGACTGTGCGTCCGCCGCGACTTGGCGGGAATGTGCGAATGGGGGTTTTTGCCACGCGGTCTTCTTTTCGGCCAAATCCCATCGCCTTGTCCGCCGTGAAATTCGAGAGCGTGGAAAATACGGCGGAAGGCCCGGTAATCACCGTTTCGGGGGCGGATCTGTTGGACGGGACGCCCATCGTCGACATCAAGCCGTATCTGCCGTACGCGGACAGCATTCCCGATGCGACAGGCGGATTTACGGATAAATTAAATATCAAGGAATTGGACGTGGAATTTTCCCCTGGGGAGCTGGGAAAAATTTCATCGGAAAAGCGTGACGCTCTGATCCGGATTCTGGCTTCGGATCCGCGTCCGTCTTACCAGGAAAATCCGAATCGCGTTTACGGCTTCCGCTTCGCATCGCATGAAGTCAAGTTCAAGGTGGAAAACGGGAAATTGTTCGTTTTGAGTGTCGAAGGATGTTCTGCTTGAATTCAGAAAGGAATTTTTGCAATATTTGATTTCGCTTCTTTTCCGGATAGTCTTGTGGGAAGAATTCCCGTTACCGAAGTTTTGGCGAGTCTTGCTGCACTGGCAGCCGAACGGTTTCTTCGGGCAATTTGAGCAGGTAAAGGTCGTTCCGCTTTACTTCGTACATGAGAATGGATGTAATGCTTTCGGATTTTTCTTTTATCTCGATTTCATCCACCCGATTGAAAGCGTCTACTTTTAACGGATTGCTTGCCTCCATTCGGATTTCCATTTTTCCAAGAGCCAAGCCCAAATCATAGACCAGTACATCGAAACCATTTGTAATTCGCCGTTCTTGGGATAAACCCTCTTCGGCTTGTAATCCTTCCGCTTTACGGATTCCCCTTTTTTGCGGACAAAAACGGACAACACTTTTTCTATTGTCGCTTCTCCTTTGTCATTGATTGCAAGGGCGAAACCCTCGTCATTCGTCGGTGCTCGCAAGTGGATGTAAAGACCGCCGCCGTTTTCTTTGGGCTTTGTCCCTATTTCAAAACCGTGGAGCATGAATTGCCGGAAAAATCGGATGGTGCTGTCGTTTGTTTGAAAATGGATGCTGTCGCTTGTCAGTCGAATAAAATCCAGTGTCCCTTGCGTTGTCCGGATTTCCAATTGCAAGGTGTCGGATTTTTCGCGAACGAATATGGCGGATGCGTATTCCAAAGGAACGCCCTTATTCCTGGTGGCGAGAGCGTTTGTCGTCAAACAGCAGAGGAAAAATATCAAGGCAAACAATCTTCTGGCCATAAGACCTCATTATTTTAGGGTCGTATTTCATAAAGTTCCCTTCGGGAGTCATCAAAAAAATGGGAAGGCCCAATTTCGAGATTTTTCGTAACGGCCCATTCTAGAGTTGAAGCGAATGCCGTGTAATGATTCTGTTTCCTGCAAGGCTTGGTCAAAGCTTTGGATCTCGTTGGGTTCTGCCATTGGAAATCTCCATGAATGATTCAACAAAAAAACTTACATGTCGTCAAGAGGGGAACATCAAATCTGCAAACTTGCAATCATCGTTGCGGATGACGACGTTTTTTCAACGCCGCCGCCTTTTCGGAGCATTGTCTGTTGCCTTGATGATTTCGCCGTTTCGGAATCATTGAAAACGGATTTTCTCCAAATTATGCATCGTGCGCATGAACAGGGAATCCTGTCCGCCGTCGTAAACCGTGACGTTCTCAATTGTCCCATTCAAACGGGAATCCCCGATGACGAATCGCATCGGATTTCCGAAGCCGTTCCCTAGTTGGAAGTCCGTGTCCCGGATGACATTCCCGTCGAGCATGACCGTGATGTGCTTGCCGTTTAAGAGTACGGCGATTTGATGCCATTCGCCGTCGAGAATCTTGATGGAACCGTAGAGGCTCGTGTCCGAGATGACGACGGAATCCGAGTCGACGAAAAGCTCCACTCCAATCGCCTTATTGCTGTTGGTCGCGTTTTGCCGAATCGTGAATCCGAGGGAATCCTGCATGGCGGTGAAAAGGGCGACGTTCGAATCCGCGCCGAAGGCGTCATCCCCGAGCTTTGCCCAAAGTGAAACGGCCACTTTCCCGTCGCGGAAGACTTCAAACGGGGACACTGTGTCCGGGAGAGTTTCTGCGGGTGAAGTCTGGATGTATCGGACGTGTGCGTTCCGAGAAACGGCGCTGTCCGAGCCGGCGATGTAAAGGTCCGCGCTGTCGATTTCCCAGTTCACGGGAATTCGGGATTCCGCGGCCCCGAAAATTTGGAAATGTCCGTAAGCGGACTTCGGCACGTCAAACAGGACGGCGAAGTCGTTCTGCACGTCTTCGGTCGAGACTTCGGAACAGGAGAAAGTCCCTTCCAAGCAGATGACGTCGCCTTCCGAGAGCCCGAATCCCGAAAGGGGGACGGCGACTTTAGACGGGTGGGAAACCGTTGCGTCCAGGCGGAGAGTGTCGTCACCTGTGGGGAAGTCTTCGGCGAGAATCTTTTCCCTGCCGTACAGGGAGTCTTCGCTTCGGAAAAGGAGTGTGAAATTTTTTGTGGAGAAGCTTTTTGCGGAGAGCGCAAAGAAACCGTTTTCGTCGGATTCCGTTTCGAACAGGATGGAATCTCGCGCGGCGCAAAAATTCTCGTCTACGGCGTAAACGGCCGTTTTGGCGAGAGGCTTCCCGGCGGACGAAAGAATCGTCCCCGCGACAGTCTTGCCGGATTCCGTTTCGCTCAAAACTCCGGCGTGTTCCGTTTCGCCACAGGAGCACAAGAGGATTGCGCCCAAAATCAGGTTTGCCCAAATCTTCATGACTTGCCCTCCGCATCGAGATTCGAGAATAGGTGGATGTTCAGATGGTAGACGCTGTCGGCCTTCTCCTTGTCCCCGGCGATGATTTGCCGCGCTCGCGACTTGAATTCTTGCAGCGCCGATTCGAGCTGTTTGTAGGCGTCTTGGGAAAGGCTGAAGACCAGGGTGCTCGCCGTATGCGGGTTCTTTCCCGGAGTAAGCAAGGCTTTTTTGGAAAGTTCGAAGCATTGCAGCTGGTATTCGCGGATGAGCTCCTCGTTGTTGTACGGGCCGCTTGAAACGGATTCCTTCGTCGGTTTCAAGAAGCCGTCCTCGTTTTGGCGGATGAGCCCGAGCCTTTTCAAAAGTTCGACGGATTCCGAGAGTTTTCCGACGGGGACTTTCGGGAAGATTCTTTTGGCGACGGGCGAAAGGTCGTCCCGGACGTCCATCACGTCGAGGATGGCGAAAAGCGCGCTGTGATACCATTCGGCGTAATATTCGTAAGAATCGGAGTGGAGCAGCGTCTGCGGATGCGGATTCATCTTCAGAAGCTCTTCCATCGCCTTTTTGCGTTCGCCGTCCGACTTCGCCTGGTCCCATTTGACAAGCCATTCGAAATACTTGGCTTCCTTTTTGTCAAGTTCCAGGACTTCGATGAATTTTTGGACCATCCTGGGCGAGACTTTTTTCCCCCGGAGAACGTCGGCGAAGTAGCTGCGGGTCTTCGGCAGCCCCAGGCGGTTGCAAATTTCCGTGCGGCTGAATTCCGGGCAGTCTTTCGCCCGGGCGCTTTGGTATTCGGCCAAGAACTTTCGGAAATGCGTGTATTGGAAAATGTCGGCGTACTTTTTCACGGTGGATAAAATAGCTTTTCGCCCTTGATTTTGAGAACGTTCTTAAAATTTAGTGTGGGGTTTCTCACATTTTGCCCGATTTGTCATTTTTGACAAGGAAAACGAACTAAATTTGGGCAATATGAGTCATTTAGGTTTTCGCATCTTGCACACGTCGGACTGGCATTTGGGGAATTCCCTGCACGGGCATCCCCGTATCGATGAATACAAGTCTTTTTTCAAATGGTTGAAAGAAACCGTCGTCAAAGAAGAAATCGACGCCCTGCTCGTTTCGGGCGACATTTTCGACACGGGTTCGCCGAGCAATGCCGCAGAGGAACTTTATTATTCATTCTTGACAAGTCTCCAGGGGACGTCTTGCAAAAGCGTCGTCGTCACGGCGGGGAATCACGATTCACCGTCGACCCTCGCCGTCTCCAAGTCCATCTTGGAACTTTTGAACGTGCACGTGGTGGCGACTCCGGATTCGAACCTCAACTTCGCGAACGAAGTCTTGCCGCTGCCGAATGCGGAAAATCCCGAAATCATCGTTTGCGCCGCCCCCTTCTTGCGGGACAGGGCCTTGCAGGCGAGCCTCGGAAATGCGGAATTCGCGACAAGCGAACAATTCGTCCGGAACGGCACTGCCAAGCACTTTTCCATTTTGAAGGAACACGCGTTGCGCCTTCGGGAGGAGTGCGGAAAGCCGCTTCCGATTGTCGCCATGGCGCACCTTTTTGCCGCCGGAGCCGCGCCTTCTGAAAATGCGGGGGAAACGGAATTTTCCATCTTGGGAAATTTGGAGAACGTCAACACGGACATTTTTCCGCCGGACTTCGATTACGTCGCGCTGGGCCACATCCACCGCCCGCAGAGCGTCGGCGGCGAAGACCGCATCCGCTATTCGGGTTCTCCGCTTCCGATGGGGTTCGATGAAGCGGAACGGGAGAACGTCGTCTTGATTGTGGACTTTTCTCCCGGTGAAAAACCGAAAGTCCGCCCATTGGGGGTTCCCCGTTTCTGCTGGTGGAAGACCGTTTCCGGAAACGATGCGGAATCCATCCGCGCTCAAATCGCCGCTGTCGGGAAAGACTTTCCGGGGGCGATGCTCCGCATCCGTTACACGGGCTCCGGCAACATGGGGAATCTCCGCCAAGCTTTTGCGGGGGACGCCAAATCTGTCGGGTTGGAACTGGTCCATGCGGAATACGCTGCACGGGCTAGCCAGTCGCATGCAATGGAAGTTCAGGTGCGCGACCTTTCGGAACTGACTCCTTCCCAAATTTTTGAAAAACAGCTCGGGGAGATGGATTTCAACCAAGAACCGGGTCTCAAGCCCCGCGTGTTGGCGGCTTTCGAAGAAATTTTGAAAAAGATTCAGAACGGGGAGGAGTGAACATGAAAATCCTGTCGCTTCATTTCAAGAACATCAATTCGCTTGCCGGGGAATGGAAAATTCGTTTTGACGACCCGCAGCTATTGCGGAGCCATTTGTTCGCCATTTCTGGGCCGACGGGTTCCGGGAAGACTTCCGTGTTGGACGCCATTTCCCTCGCCCTTTACGGAGCGACGCCGCGCCAAGAGACAGTCAAGGCGGGGGACGACTTGGTGATGACCGTGGGGACTGCGGAGTCCTTCGCCGAGGTCGAGTTCGAGTCCAACGGCTGCCGCTACCTGGCTGTTTGGAAAGTGCATTTGGCGAAAAAGCGGGTCGATGGGAAACTCCAGCCGGCAGAACGGAAAATCCTTTACGAAGAGGGCGGTCAATTTGTCGCACGGGACGAGACTTCGAAAAAAACGGAAGTCGGGAGCAAAATCGAAGAATTGGTCGGCTTGAATTTCTCCCAGTTCAAGCGGGCCGTCATGCTTCCGCAGGGGGATTTCGCCGGTTTCCTCAAAAGTTCGCCGGATGACAAGGCGAAAATATTGGAAAAGCTTTCCGGGCAAAAAATTTACCGAGACGTTTCCAAGGCGGTCTTTGATCGCAGCAAAGAGGAATCCGCCAAGTTGACGTCCATCCAGGAGAACTTGGAAAAAATCCATCTGTTGCCGGAGAATGAATCCCGGGACTTGAGTTCCTGGCTCTCTTCGTCAAGGAGCGTGAAGAAGCAAAAAGAACAGGATTTGGAAAAGAACAAGGAAGTGGAGCAGATTTTAACGTTGGTCAGTGAAGTCGAAAACGATTGCCAAGGGCTTCGCACGGAAGTGAACGACTTGCAGCGTCAAGACAAGGAACTCGATGTCGCTCGCCAAAGGCTCGCCCGTTTCGAAAAGGCCAAAGACTTGAAGTCCCCCCTCGAAATGCTCCGCAAAGTCCAAAAGGATTGCCAAAGCAAAGAAACTCAAAAGAAGGATTTGCAGCGGCGAATTCCCGAGGAATCGACAAATCTTCAGAATATGGAACGGAATCTCGAAACGCGCAAAAAGGAGGAATCCAACCTTCGCTTGGAAGACAAGAATCGCAACGAATTGCGCGATCGGGTCTCGACATTGGACGCGGAGATTGCGCATTACCAGGGCTTCTTTGACGGAAAGCAAAAGGAAATCGACGAGAAGAAAAAATCCATCGCCGATTGCGAACGGGATATAAAGAGGACGCAAGACGAAATTTCCGAATGCAACAAAAAATTGTCCGATTGCTTGAATTATGAAAGCGCGCATCCCACCCACAAGATGCTCGAAAGCGAGCAAGCCGTCATTTCGGACAGGTTGAAGCGGCTTGACGAAGCGAAAACGGATGTTTCCAAGGCGAAAGCGGAATTGGCCGCCGCGAGGACGCGGCTTGCGGAAGCGGGAAAATCCCGGAGAATCAAAGAGGCGGACTTTGCCAACGTGGAAGACGAACGGGAGAAAAGCCTCTCTAGCGACATAAACAGGATTGTCGCGATGATCCAGAACAACTTGGCGGACGGCGAACCGTGCCCCGTGTGCGGAAACCCCTACCGTGCCGACCATTTGGCTTCTGAACAGGTCCTCGGGGATGTCGGTGCGACGGCTTCCCGGCTCAAGAATCTGCAGTCCCGCTTTGAATCGGCGAAGACCGCGAAAGACGCAGCTGTCCATGAGGAAGACCTCGCCAAAAATCAAGTGGAGATTCGCCAAAAGGAATTGGCGGACAAGGAAAACGCCGACGCGGAAGGCACCCGTCTGGTTTTGGAAAAGCTCAAACCCTATGGATTTTCTGAATCGGATCTGGTGACTCCGCAAAATGTCTTGGACAAGATTCGCCATTGGGCGGAATGGTGGAAATCCTGTTTGGAAAAGATTGATGAATACCGCCAACGACTGAACACCTTGGATGTGCAATTGTCCAATTACCGCGACAGGGAAAACGAGGCGAAAGCGGGGCTTTCTTTGGCGGAAAAAGACTTTCAGGCCAAAAAACGGGAACGCCAGAAGCTCATCGAGGAGCGGCAACGGTTGTTCGGCTCCAAGAAGGTTTCGGACGATCGCGGGGAATGGCAGGACAAAATCGATGCCGCTGCGAACGTTTGCGCGGAACTTTCCGCCACCAAGTCCCAAATCGAGACGAATCTTTCAAAATTGAAGGCGGGCCTGGAAACACTTTCCAGCCAGTTGAGGGACGAGGAGAAGGAACGGCAGCGATTGGAACTCGATTTTTCGGCGAAGCTCCGGGAAAACGGGTTCGCTTCCGAAGAGGACGTGCAAAATGCGCTGATGTCGGAGGAGGAGAACGTCCGATTGAAAGGGCAAATCGAGATGACGTCCGAGGAGCTTTCTCGCAAGAGGGGGCAGCTGCAAATGGCGGAGCAGCAACTGAATTCTCTCCGTTCCAAGGAACTCGGATTTGAAACTTTGGGGACAATCCATTCCAAAATAGAGACTCTCCGTGGTGAAATTGAAAATTTGGACCGGCAAATCCAAGACAAGCAGAAGAGTTATACGGAAAACGAGACTTTCAAAAAACAGCACGCCCAACTTTCCCAAGAAAAGGGCGATCAGGAAAAAGTCGTGCATGTCTGGAAAACTCTGTCCGATCTCATCGGCAGTGCGGATGGCAAGAAATGGGTGACTTATGTCCAGCAGTTGACCTTGCGCAAACTGACCGTAGCTGCCAACGAACAATTGAAGAATTTGGACTCGCGGTATGAAATCCAGTCGGATGATTCGGGACTGAACCTTTCGATTTACGACAGGGAATGCGGAGAGTCGCGCCCGGCGGCGAACCTTTCCGGCGGGGAATCGTTCCTGGTCAGCTTGTCCTTGGCGCTGGGGCTCTCCTCCTTGGCCAGCCAAAGGGTGCAAATCGACACTCTTTTCCTCGACGAGGGGTTCGGCTCCTTGGACGACCACAAATTGCAGCGAGCCATCGACGTCTTGCGGAATTTGGGCGAGCATGGCGATAAGCTCATCGGAGTCATCTCGCACGTCAGTCGAGTCCAGGAAGAAATTCCGAATCACATCGAAATTCATCCCACGGGCGGCGGATTCAGTGAAATTTGCGGAATCGGGGTTTCTAGGGTTTGACAATTTTTGTCTAATCAATGTTGATTGATCGATGAAAATCTTGCCAAAGCGACTGCGATTGTCTTGACGCGCGTTCTTTTCCCGTCTATATTCCAGACAATCCGAGTGACAACGAGGATTTTTGGAGGAAATCGGATGAACGCGAAAATGTTCTTGGGTATATGTCTTTTGAAAGGGGCCGCTTTTGCTGCAGAGACGTTCGGCGGAATCGGCCTCGTCATCTACGTTTCGGATTGTGGGGCGAAAGTGGCTCACGTCGTGCGCGCATCCGCTGCGGAAAAGGTCGGCATCCGGTCGGGAGATTGCCTCGTGTCCGCCGAAGGGGTGTCGCTCGAAGGGAAGGGATTGGCGGACGATATGGAGGCCTTGCGTGGGATTCCGGGAGAAAGTTTGAACCTGGAAATCCTCCGGGGGACGGAAATCTTTCCGATTCAAGTCCGAAGGGAAAGATTGCTTGCGCAGGATACCGGGGTGATGTCGTCCCCAGCCCAGTCCCCGTCAAGAGGGGACTGGCGAGCCTTGGACGAGGTGGACTTTCCCGGCGTCTCTGCGAAAATTTACGCGGAGAATGATGCCTCGAAGAAATTTTCCAATCTGCCGAATTTGGAGCATTTTGACCGGAATTTCATTTCTTTTGACTTGAAAAAAGCCGGGAAGTCGACTCTTCGGCTGTTTCTCGCCGACGGAAAACACATCCGGACTTTGCGCTTGGATGGAATCCCCGGAAGGAATACATTTTCATGGGACGGTTCGCCCTATCCTGCCGGGAAGTATCTGGTCGAGGTGGAATGCGGCGGCGAGACTCTGCATTTTAAGGGAATCCTGCGGTGAGGATTCCCTTTGGCGGCTTTCGAAGCTTATTTGCGCGGGCCTTCGGCTTTGTACCGGGCGATGACCGTTTCGTAGAAGTTTGCCGTCTGCTTGGCGATGCTCTTCCAACTGAAGACTTCGATGGCGCGCTTGCGGCTCTCTTCCCCGAACTTCTTCGCCATGTCGGGATTGTCCAACAGAACGTTCAACTTCTCGGCGAGGGCGTTTTGGAAGGCTTCCGGATCTTTCGGCTCGAAATTGGTCGCCGAAGTGGCTTCGAACGGGACTAAAAATCCCGTCTTGCCGTCCACGATGATTTCCGGGATGCCTCCGACTGCGCTGCCGACGACAGGAGTGCCGCAGCTCATCGCTTCCAAATTGATGATGCCGAACGGCTCGTAAAGAGACGGCGTGACGAAAGACCGCGCATAGGAATACAGGACGCGCAAGTCCTTGTGGTTCATCATCTCTTGAATCCAAAAAACGCCTTTTCGAGTCGCTTGCAGGGCCTTGATCTTCGCTTCGCATTCGGCGGCGAGTTCGGGAGTGTCCGGGGCGCCTGCGCAAAGTACGATTTGGGCGTCCGGGTGGATGTGCGGAATCGCTCCGATGAGTTGCGAAATTCCCTTTTGCCGAGTGATGCGCCCGACGAAGAGGATGAACGGCTTTTCCTTGTCGATGCCGAATTTTTCGAGCACTTCCGGTTCGAACGTGGGCTTGTAAAAATCCGGGTCGATGCCGTTGTAAATCACTTGGACGCGGTCTTGCGGGACTCCGTAAAGTTCCATCACGTCGCGTTTCATTTCATTCGAAACGGCAATCACGCCGTCGGCGGCTTCGTAGGCGGATCTTTCAATCCAAGAACTCATCCTGTAACCGCCGTTGCCGAGCTGTTCCGCTTTCCACGGGCGGTGCGGTTCCAGGGAATGCGTCGTCAAGACCAGGGGGCATTCGAGCAGGCGGCTTGAAAGGACTCCGCCGAAATGGCTGTACCACGTGTGGCAATGGACGATGTCGATGTCTTGCAAGCTTCCCATCCATTGCAGGTTGATGTCTAGCGGATTCAATATTTTCGACATTCGAGGGTCTGCTGGGCAGATTCCGAGCTTGGCCGCAAACCCGAGGGCGTGTAAATTCTTTTCCGTGTCGTTTTGGCTGCCGAAGGCGCGGGCTTCGATTTCGCAATGGGCGCGCAGTTCCCGGGAGAGGAATTGGACGTGGATGCCTGCGCCTCCGTAGATGTCGGGGGGAAATTCGTTTGTTAAAAGGGCGACTTTCATGGGTTTAAATTTATCATTATTTTGACGGGATTGGACGGAATTTTGAAAAGGTTTTGCAAGGGCGTTTTCAGTCGACGCTTTTCACGGCCTCTTCCAAGGCGTTCAGCGTCAAGACTTCCGAAAGGACGTCCCATTTTTTCTCTTTGGGGCGGTAGACGGCATAGGCGGGGACGCCGCTCCGTCCGAGAGACCTCAAAAGTTCCGTGACTTCGGGATTTTCGAGGGTGTAATCCGCGCGTACGAGGAGAGCCTGCGCTTCGGCGAATATTCTTTTCGCGGCATCGCTCGACAAGACGACAGCTTCGTTGGTCTTGCAGGTGAGGCACCAGTCCGCCGTGACGTCGACGAAAATCGGCTTGTTTTCGAAGGTGAGCGCATGGAATGTCTTTTTCGAATAGGCGTACCAGCCGTCTTCGCCGAGAGTCCGTTCCGCTGCGGCCAGGGCTTTCCTTTCGACGGCGGCCTGAACGGTCGGTTTCCCGGCGAATGTCCACGCCCCGAAGAAGAGTGCCGCGAAGAGGGCGAGCAGAACCGGTTCGCGGACAAATGGCTTGTCCGGGCGCGCCACTTTGCCGAATACGGCGGAAAAAATCAAGGTGGCGATTCCGAACGCTCCGATGACTTTTGCGCTGTCGAGCCCCGCGGCCCGGTAAGACACCCACACGAGCCAGACGGCCGTTCCGAACAGGCACAGTCCGAGAAACCGTTGGAACCAAACCATCCAATTGCCGGGTCGCGGAAAGACCTTTAACGCTTGGGGGAAGAGGGCGACCGAGATGTAGGGGAAGGCAAGCCCCAGCCCCGCCGCCGTGAAGAACAGGAACAGGGTCGGCACGCTTTGCGTGAAGGCGAACCCCATGGCCGCCCCCAGGAACGGAGCGGAACACGGCGTGCTCAGGAGCACCATCAGTACGCCGCTGAAGAACGCGCCCGCCAAGCCTTCCTTTTTTGTCGCCGCGTCCATCTGCGTGAGAGTTTTTCCCGGCAGGAACAGTTCAAACGCGCCGAAAAGGTTCATGGCGAACGCCGAAAGCAAGACGACCATGAACGTCAAGAATCCCATATTCTGAAATTGAAAGCCCCAGCTCGCGCTGCCGCTGCCCGCCTTGATGAGGGAGACTATCGCCGCCAAAGCCCAGAAAGAGGTCAGCACTCCGAGGGTGAGCGCGCCCGTCGAATGGAATATCCGCGTACGGGATTCTCCGCGATTCTTCGCCAGGCTGAAAAGTTTCAAGAACAGTACGGGCAGGACGCAGGGCATCAGGTTTAAAATCAGCCCGCCGAAAAAGGCGAACGCCAAAAGCAACGCTAGCGGTTCATCGGATTTTTTTTTTGACGGCTCGGTGGAAATCGGCGCGGAAAGGGGACTCTGCCCCAGAGCCTTGAGTTCAAGGGATGCGTGTACTGTTTGCGGGGCGAGGCAAATTCGGCTGCAAGCTTGGTAGCCGAAGTCGACGTTCGTCGTGCTCGTGTCGTAATCCGCTTCCAACTTTTCTACGGGGACTTTGACGGAAAACTTTCCTTTGAACACCAGGTTTTCCAAATCCAAGGCTTCGCTGTATTCTTTTTGAGGTTCGGGCCAAATCGGCGTTCCGAATTGAATGCCCCGCGCTTCAATGGCCAACGTCGAAGGTCTCAAGAATTCGTCGGCGACGACGTTTGCGTTCACGTGCCAATTTTCGGGAATGGTGATTTGGATTTCGACGAGCGTCCCCGCGTGGGTCGCTTCGAACGGGTAAAGGATTTCCACTTTCGGCGGATTCATGTTGTTCAAGGCGATTGTCCCGAAATCCTCGGCGAAAAGAGCCGTCGCCCCGACGATTAGACAAACGAAAACGTTTTGCAACCAATCGGTGGCTAAGTTTTGTTTTACAAAGCTTTTCAAACGGGTATCTCCTTTGCAATTTTATCTTTGTCCCTGTCGCTTTTCTTACGCTCCCGGATTTGGTCGGGGGTATCATGCCTTTGGTTCAAGGGGTTGTGCGCAACCGGGACATTTTGGATTTCTGGAATTTGCATCGGGCATCAATTTACAAATTGTGTCGCCGTAAAATGCCCAGGGATATCCCGTTGCAAGACATTATGCAGAACATTTACATCCGCTTGCACACGCATTACGAAACAGTCCGGAATCTCGACAGTCCTGTCGGCTGGCTGATGCGAGTGGCGGAAAACGCCTGCAATGACGAACTCCGCCGGGTGATGCGCTTCCAAAAGGCTTTCGGCTTTTATCGGCAAAATGAAATCCACCGCAAGGCGTTCGAGGAGCGCATCCCTTGGAATCTGATGGAAGCGAAGCGATTGATGAACGGCCTTTCGCCTAAATGGGAGACCTTGGTCAATTTGCATTATCTTCAGGGATTGTCCGTTGACGAACTTTCCCTGTGGTCCGGGAAAAAGTATGGGGCCGTTGCCAAGACTCTAGTCAAGTCGATGAAGAAAATGCGGAAAAACGCTTTGGCCTTTGTCAAAGTGTCTTGATTTTTTTGGTAATATTGGAGGGTGAACTTTTTATTCCGCACCCTGTTCCCGTTTGCGGTTTCGCTCGCCTTCGCCGTTGAGCCGTGGAAGGACTTTTCCCGTACGGACGTCTTTTACAGCGCCGATTTGTCGGACGGAATTCTTGTACTGGGGACGGATGGCGGCGTGCGGTTCATCGCCGGGGACGGCGGTTCGGACGTCTTTTCCTCCGAAGACGGTCTGGAGGCTTCCGAAATTTACGGTGTCGCCACGGCCGAAAGCGGAACCCTTTTTGCCATTTCTTCAAAGGGAATCGTTTCTCGACACGTCGGGAACGGGAAATTCCAAGTCGTGAACAGATCATTCGTCTCCGAAGGCGTCGAGCTTGTCCCGGGTCTTGTGCGGAATGCTGCGACCATCCTAGTCTTGGGATTCAAGGACAGGCTTTCCCTCTTTGACGTGGAAAAGCAGAAATCGCTCATCACCTTGACGCGAATCGGGGACGCTTCCCTCAAGGCGGTTTCCCCGTCGGCTCTTGAAATTCTCGGGGATTCCCTGATGGTCGCCGTCGGGAATGCCGTCTACCTGCGCCAAATGGATTGGAGCGCCTTGGACCGGGACGTCTTGCTCGCGGACCCGAACTCCTGGACGCTTGCGGCGCAATTCCAGACCCCGGATTCTTCCCGGACGGCGATTCGGAAAATTTCCCTTTCGGGCGATTCCCTGCGGGTGGATTTTGACGAGACGGTCAGTCCGATTGTCGCTTTGGGGGATACGCTTTCCCCGAAGGCGTTCCCGTCGCTTTGGAGCGGCGACAGTTCCCAAATTCTCCAAGTCCTGGAAGCCGGCGACTTCGCTTACCTTGTCGGGAAGGATTCCGTTTGGCGTTACGACGGGGAATTGGAGAATGTTTCCGCCAGGTCCAAGTTTCCCCTTTCCGGAGCTTACGCCGCTTTCACGGGGCATCCCGACGGGGGAGTCTCCATCCACACTTCCAACGGGGAGTTCGGTTTCAGCGACGGGGAAAGCGTGGCGTTGATGGGCGCGTTCGGGGATTTGCCGTATTATGCGGAAGATGCGCCGCATAACCGCCTCTTGAAAAATTTGGCGGTCCTTTCGGATGGGACGGCTCTTGTCAGCGTTTGGGGCTTCGGCTTTCGGATGTTCGGGGCTTACGGTTCGGAATGGCGTGCCAACTTGAACAATTCTGCGGAATTCTGTGCGGAACGTTATCTGCCCGATTTCATCGTGGGGACGGGGGTCGATGTCGCTCCGGACAGTGTCGGCTGGTTGGTCAGCTATTGGGGAAATTCCGGCTACGGAATCGCCTATGTCGATGCGGCGGGGAACGCGAGCTGTGCAAATGGAATCGGCAGTGGAAATTTTTCGGGACCGCTTCGGGCGGTCGCTTCTGAGGACGGTTCGGAATGGATTGTTTATTCTGCGGCGGGGACGACAGAGGGGGTGTCCGGCTACGGGGCTTTGGACATTTTCCGCTTCAAGCCCATTTCGGAAACGGGCGGCGAACTTTCCCTTTCCGACAAAGAGAAAGTCCCGACTCCGGACAATTACACGTTGGTCGATTTGGACTTCGACAAGTCCGGCAGGCTTTGGGCGGTCACGAATTCGACCGTGGCGTATTGGGAAGAGGGGATGGATTCCGTACAGGCCCCGCACAAAATCTCTTCTTTTGAACGGGCAAGCCTTTCTTCCATCGCGGTCGACCCCATGGACAGGCTCTGGGTGGGGACAATCGGCAGTGGGGCTTACAGGATTCAAAAAACGGCATCAAGCCCCGACACGATGGCGGCTACGAGATATGCCAGCCGGAACGGCCTTTTGAACGATATCGTCTACGACGTCGCCGTGGATTCCAAAAAGGGGGAAGTCTGGTTCATCCACCAGAACGGGGCTTCCCGGTATTTTCGGGCGGACTTGCGGGAAACTTCCTCTTTCATGACTTCTGGCGGCCCGGAATTCAAGGTTTACCCGAATCCCGTCCGTTTCGATTTGGGGCAGGTGCTGACTTTCGATTATTTCCCGGAGTCGGCGACCGTTTCCATTTACAATGCCGGAGCGCACCTTGTGCGGTCGTTCCGGAACGAAGAAGTCTCGGGCGGACGCTTGGTCTGGGATGGGCGCGGAAGGGATGGAACGCTGGTCGCCCCCGGTGTTTACCATTACATCGTCCGGAAAGGCTCGCAAAAAAAACGCGGCAAAATTTTGGTCATCCACTGATTCGGCTGTCGAGGTGAATTTTGAAAACGCGGATCATCATTCTATTGGGAATTTTCTTGCTTGCCGGATGCGCTTCGCAACGGCAAAAGCCCGTTTGTGCGGAAATCGAATATCGGTTGAACCACACTTCCATGTCCCCGGATCAACGGGAATGGACGCGAGAAGAACTCGAACAATGCCGTGCCGAGCAAGAGGAGTATGCCAAATCCGATTCGCTCACGAACCGTTTTAAAAAGAGCATTTACGAGCAATTTGCCGAATCGAAGAAGGATTCCGCCGCTGCGGATTCTAGCGCGGCCCCTGTCGAAGAAAAGGCTCCGTGATGGATTTGGGAAAATTTCAAGCCGAAATTCCGCGTCCGCTGTTTCAAATCGCCGAAAAGATTCTGTCCGTCGGCGGAAAATGCTATTTGGTCGGGGGCTTTGTCCGCGATGCGCTCCTCGGGATTTCTTCCAGGGATTTCGACGTGGAAGTTTATGGAGTGGACGAGCGGACCTTGCTCGACATCTTGAAAGGGTTCGGCCGCCCGAATTTGGTCGGCAAGGCTTTCGGGGTGGTGCATTTGGTGATGCGCGGATTGGAACTCGATTTTTCCTTTCCGCGGACGGAAAGTAAAATCGGGTACGGCCATCGGGGATTCCTTGTCGAAACGCATTTGGACTTGACGTTCCGGGAGGCGGCTCGCCGAAGGGACTTCACCATCAACGCCATGGGGCTTTCCCTGCCCGATTTGGAACTTTCCGACCCTTACTTCGGCAAGGACGATTTGGAAAGGGGAATCTTGCGCCATGTGTCGGAAGCCTTTTCCGAGGATTCCCTCCGCGTCTTGCGCGGCGTGCAGTTCGCTTCGCGATTCTCCTTGAAGCTCGCACCCGAAACGGCGTCCCTTTGTCGCGGGCTATCCCTCGAGGACCTTTCCCCGGAGCGCATTTTCGAGGAATTCAAAAAATGGCTTTTGAAACCGGGCACTCCGAGCCTTGGCCTTTTCGCCTTTCTCGAAATGGACCTTTGCCGTTTTTTCCCGGAAATCCGTCCGCTCGACGGTTCCTATGAAAAACTGGGGGAACTTTTGGACCGCATCTCGAAAGAACTTCCGGGCGTTCAGGATGCCGCGTCCAGAGAAGTTCTGGCCTTTGCCGCTTTGCTGTCCGGGGCGACCGTTCCGGAAGCGGAAACGTTCTTGGCGCGCATCACGAACGAAGTCCAATTGCGGAAGCGCGTTCCGAGCCTTTGCCGTTTCGCGCCGCAGTTGATGGACCGGGCGAAGGGGGAAAGTTTCGACGAGGAGTTCCTCCGCCGGGCATCCCTTTCGCAAAACGGGCTTCTTCTGCCCTACCTTTATTTGAAATCTTCCCCGGATTTGCCGAGCGGAAAGCGGAAAGCCGCTGCCGAAACGTTCAAAGCGCAGGCGGAAAGGGAATGCGTCTTTTTAAAACCGCCCAAGCCGTGGCTTCAAGGCGCGGATTTGCTGCAAATGGGGCTTGAACCCGGCAGACGTGTCGGCGAAATCATCCGCGAGGAGTTCGAACTCCAGCTGCAAGGGAAAATCAAATCCCGGGAAGCTGCTTTGGAATTCGGGAAAGATTCCGTCGGGTGACCTTTGGATTTCTGGCGTCTTATTTCCAGCGGAAAATCTTGAAAATCCCGAGGGGCACTGCCGCAGTGATGATGGGAACCTGCAAAAGTTCCGTCATCGGCAAAGCCCACAACAGCCGCACTTCGCGAAGCCGGACGGCCCCGATGGTCAGGAACAGGGCGTCCACGGCGACCTTCGCCCCCATGGGGATGAAAAACCAGCTCCAGGGGAATTCGGCGAACAGCGCAAGCCATGGGGAAATGAAAAGCCAAACGTAAAAAGTGTAGATGAGGGTCAAAAAGAGGGTGTAAAAATGGTTCGCGTAACTCGTGCCGTTGCTGGACCAGCGAGCGCGTTGGTTCAAAAGGCCTCTGAACGTATCGACGGGCGCGGTCTCCACCACGGCGTCCGGATCCAAGTTGTAGCAAAAGCCCACTCCGGGTTCGTGAATCATCTTGTGGACCAGCATGTCGTCGTCGCCGGAGGAAAGGTGCACCAAATCGCCGAATCCGCCGACTTGGAAGAACAAGTCCTTTTTGTAGGCGAGGGCCGCCGCACTGGCGACCATGGGGATTCCGAGACTGAACCCGGCCGCCTCGATGGACGTGTATCCGAGGGTTTCGAGCTTTTGGTAAGCGTGGACGATTCCCGGTGCTCCCGAATTTTTCTTGGGTCCCTGGACAATGGCGACGTTTCCTTGAAAGCGGTTCGCCATGGAGCGAATCCAGCCTGTGGGAGGGATGCAGTCGGCGTCCATCGTCATCAAGATGTCGTACCGGGCTGCCTTGAATCCCGTTTCCAGGGCGCGTTTCTTGGGGCTCTCCAGGAAGGGGGCGTCCATGGGGACGTGCACCACGGAGAACTTCGGGTGCGTCGCGGCGAACTGTTCCAGAATCCGCGGAGTGCTGTCCGTGGAGCGGTCGTCGACGCAGATGACTTCCCATTTTCCGGCGTAATCTTGGGCGTTCAAGGCTTCGAGGGTCTTCAGGGCGTGAGCCTCTTCGTTTCTCAACGGGACGATGACGGAAACCGTCCACTTGGACTCGGACTTGTCCCCGCTCTTTTTCGCCTTGAGAAGCCCGATGGAAAAGAGGAGGAAGAGCGCCGCGTAAAGCGCCGTCAAGACTCCGAGAAGGCAAAGGCTCAACATCACGCGCAAAATATATTTATTATTCTGTTCCCATGATGATTCACCCTTCCGCCTATGTCAGCCCTAAAGCGAGAGTCGCCGATAGCGCGAGCGTCGGCCCGTGGTGTTTGGTCGAGGATTTTGCCGAAGTAGGGGAGAATGTCGTCTTGGAATCCCGCGTGCACGTCCTTCCGTTTGTCAAAATCGGCGCGGGCACCCAAGTCTTCGACGGGGCGAGCCTCGGGAACGTCCCCCAGGATTTGAAATTCTCCGGGGAAGAGACCACTCTCGAAATCGGCGAGAATTGCGTCATTCGGGAGTATGCGACCCTGCATCGGGGAACGGCTTCTTCGGGGAGGACGCTTCTCGGGGACGGCGTGTTGATTATGGCTTATTCCCATGTGGCGCACGACTGCCGCATCGGAGAGGGGGCTGTCATTTCGAACGGCGTGCAGCTCGCGGGGAACGTCCAAATCGGGGAGCACGCCAACTTGGGAGGTACGGCGGGAGTCGCCCAGAACTGCCGTATCGGCGCGTTCAGCTTCGTCGGCGCGGCACTCAAGGTCGACAAGGACATCCCTCCCTATGTGAAGGCCTTGGGAAATCCGCTGCGCTTCGCCGGGGTGAATCTCCACGCCTTGCGAAAATTTCCCGAACGGTTTCCCGAATGCCGCATTGTGGAAATTGAGCGTCTTTACCGCGAATTTTACCATTCCCGTCTTCCGGTCGGGGAACGAGCCCAAAAGATGACCGCATCCGGAGATGCGGCCGTCCGCGAATTCTTTCAGGATTTTTCTCGCCCCGTCATTTGATTACTGTTGCTGCAGGGCTTCCAAGATGCCGGGATACCAGGAACCGGTGCTCTTGTCGTAAGCTTCGAATCCGCCGACCTTGGTGAATCCCCAGTAGTGCCAGCTCAAATCGTATTTTTCCGCCGCTGCGACGGCCTTCTTGGACCAGAGGGCGTAGTACTTGTCGCTCGGACCTTCCGAACCGCAGCTGCTCCGGCTTCCCGCCGCGACGCCGAATTCCCCCATGTTCATGGGGACGTGTCCGCCGTTCACGTCCGGGTACAGCTTCTGCGCGAGGGCGACGTACTGGGCCATGTCGGAAGATATCGTCACGGAATAACTGTCGTCCCCGACGCATTTGTAACCGTGCCCTTCGTGGGTGAATATGTAAGGCTCGTAATAATGTCCGGAATAAATGATGTTCCCGTCCTGGGGGAGCTTGAGCGCGTCCAAGTCCCCGAATTTCGCCGCATGGTAGGATTCGAACATGATGGTCTTCCCGGGGGCAGCGCTGCGGATGACGTTGTAGGCGCTGGTCATCACGTCGTTCAGAAGGGTCGCGTTCGCAATGGTCGGCTCATTCAAAATTTCCAGCACGAGCATGGAGTCCGGGAAGGCGTTCAAGACCGTCGCGACTTGCGCCCATATCGAAAGAAAATGCATTTTTTCCGCTTCGTAGGCTTCCGGCTCCGTGGAGTAGGCGTTCGCCGCGTTCATCAGTTCGAAATACCAGTGGAAGTCGACGACGACGGCAAGTCCCGCGTTAATGGCGAGCGAAATGTCCTCGACGACTCCCGCCAGACGTTCCGGGCTGACCTCGTGGGTCGTCGGATTGGAATTGTTTTGCCAGGCGACGGGAATCCTCACGGAATTGAAACCCGCCGCTTTGACGATTTCGAAGTATTCGTCTTGAATCGGATTTCCCCAAGCCCCGTCCAGGGGGTCTCCGTAACCGTAGCCGTAATTTTCCGTATCCTCGGAGTAGGCGTCCCAGGCGTTCCCCAGGTTGATGCCGCGCCCGAGCCTTGCGTTCATCGCGCGTCCGAGGGAATAGTCGACGGGGACGACCGCCGCTGCGGAAGGCGCTTCGGTGGAATTTGAGGAATTTGCCGAAGAAAGGCCTCCGGAATCGCTCGTGCAAGCCGCCATGCAGAGGAAAAACGGCAGAATGGAGAATTTCAGGGCTGTGCGGGAAAATCTTGTCATAAAAATCCTTTGAACTCTTTGGGGAAAACTAGCTTTTTTGGAAGCTTGAAACGCGAAAGTCTGAAAAAACGTTTACCGGAGAAAACGCCGATAAACGCCAAGCAAAGAGAAATTCTCCCGAAAAGGTTGCCTTTGAACGTGATTTTTGCGCAATGGGGAATTTGAAATTCCCAAAAACAAATTATATTATGGCTCATCGGATTTTTGGAGAATTTGCAATTTATGAATGGAAAGATTCAGAAGCCTTTTTGGACATGCCTCTTCCTGTCGCTCCTACTGGCGTCTCCCTCGTTTGCCGGCCTTGGATTTAGCGAATACCGGGACCGCGACTCCGGGCGGTTCGTGATGACGCCTGCAAAGCCGTTCCGCCCCGACAAGGACGTGGTGACGGTCGTCATGCGCGAAGCGATTCCCCGCGGCGGCGGTTACACTTACCAATATCCCCGTGAAAACCCCGAACCGGTGATGACGGACAAATACGCGAAGGAAGGCGCCCTTTCCATGGAAATTGAACTCATCGCGAGCGATTATTCGGGTGTCGCCATCTGCATTGCGGGGTCCGTCGACTTGACTCCTTATTTGGAAGAAGGCGTCTTGGAATTTTGGATCAAAGGGGAAAAGGGCGGTGAAAACGCCCTGTTCGTGCTCGTCGACGACGGCGTGAAGAGCGGAGGGGAATCCCTCCAGGTGAAGCTCCGCTCCAAGAGCCTCGGCGAAATCACGACGGAATGGACGCATTTCAGCATTCCGCTCAAGCTCTTCGGCATGACGGGGCTTTATTGGGATGCGAAGAACACGCGCGACGTGATGCTCCCCTTCGCCTGGGACAAGTTCAAGGGCTTCCGTCTGGAAGTCCGCAAGGACGAAAACGAATCGTTCAAGGTCTGGATTGACGACGTCGTCATCAAAAAGCACGGCAAGCCTTACGAAGGCCCCGCCAACTATCCTTTCCGCAACGCGATTTAAGAGGTTTTATGCGTAAACTGGTTTCTTCTTTTTTAATCGCTTCTTGCGCAGCCGCCGGATGGGCGACTCCCACACAGGTCAAGTTGGATTCCATCCACGCGTCCATCGACACTTTGGCCGGCAACATGGAATCGACGATTCTCGGCAAGGACGACCTTCCCGTGGCGGTTTCCGGCTTCATGGCCTTCCGCGTCAAGAACTTCCATTATTCGGAAACTGCGCCCGCTTTCGCAAGCGACAAGGCGAGGACGGCCATAGACGCCATTTTCAAGGCGAACATCGTCGCCATGCCGAACTCCTACATGACCTTGTGGACGAACTTCGCCTTCCCGTTCGACCTTTCGGGGACGTTCGGCAACAAGTATGCGACGCAGCCGACGGAAGTCCCCACTTACGATGAACGCGTTCTCTATGATCACTCCACGGACTATTATTCTTCGACGATTGACGAAGAATTCAATGTCGGGGCGGACATCCGAGCGGGAGTCTTCGGCGCTTACGTGACTGCGGGCGGCGTCATCTGGGCGAATTCCTCGCCGCTGACCATGTGGGAACGCGAAACGGCTCCCCGGTTCGCTTGGCAGTATGAACTCTTCGAAGATGAAAAGACGGTCAGCACCTATTATAAGGAAAAGGTCTTCAAGCCGGTGAAGGAAGGCGGTCGCGCCTTCTGGACAAACCGCTCGTTCGGCGGAGTCTTCGCCAACGTCTACCAGCTCCCGTTCAACATGAAGGCGCAGTTGATGGTCTCCCAGCCGATGGATATGGACATGGGGACTCGAGACGGTTTGCGGCTTTACGCGGGGCAGCCCGGTGAACTGGAAACTTACGGTCTGCACGATATGCGAGGCTCCGTTTACCATGGGAGGATTGCGAAGGAAAAACTTTTCGATAACTTGACTCTCGGGGCGAACTATATGGGCGTCGTCTTTGACAAGGGAATCATTTATGAAGACGAATTCCGCCAACAGTTCTTGACGGCCGGGGAGACTCCCGCCCTTCTCAACACGCACGTGGCGTCCATCGACATCAAGGGGAACATCACCCCGAAACTGTACTTGATGGCGGACATCGCTTTGAGCATCACGGATTCCGTTAATTTCTACTCATCGGATGATGTCGTTGCGAAGCAGGGCTATTCGAAAGACAATTATGAATCTTCGGTGGCGAATCCGCAGGTGGGCGTTTACATCAAGGCGCAGAGCAAGTATATCGAAGGTTGGCCGATTACGGTCGAAGGCATTTACTTGCCGAAGGATTTCTACTCCCCGTACTCGCTCAGCAACCCGTCTCGGTTCACCAGTTGGCGCAAGGATGAAATGTATTTGAACGGCGGCTCCCTCCGCTATACGCCGAACATGATGGGCTTGAACATCAAGCTGGAACCGACCTTCAACCGCGGCTACTTCGACTTGCAATACGGTCAGCATCGCCAGGTGGAAGAGGGAAACGACGTGCTGGTGTTCAACTACCGCTTGAACGGTCGCAACATGTGGGAGAGTACGAACTCTTGGACCAAGCACAAGCCGATATTCTGGGCGGATTCGGGAAACGCCGACCCCAAGTCTAGTGGTTATGTGGCGCGTACGGGAGTCCTCGAACCGGGCGTCGGGATTAAATTGCGCCGCCAGAAAGGCGGGCTTTACGGCGGCACGTGGGAATTGTGGGAGTCCTTTGTCGCTTACGAAAACGCGGAGCAAATTTCCAAGCAGGAAATCCCGAGCCACGCCAAATGGTCTTCTTACCTTTCCTTCATGGGCGGTTACGATATCGGGCATTGGTTCGGCACGGACAGGAACATCATGATGACGGGCTATGCCGCCCTTTCGGGGGTTTCCACGACGATAGCTCCCATCGCCTACAGCGAAGACCAGAGCGACATGCTATTGTGGAGCTTCTACGGGCAGTTCGAACCGGCCGTCGCCGTGACTCCGAAATTCCATATGGTCGGCATCTTGGGGCTTGAAACGTTCCGTTCCAAATACGCCTATGCGGCATATTCCTTGAATAATGGCGTAGCGAAAACGTCTTCCCTTTACAATGAAATTTCCTCTTCTTACTATGCCTATTCTCCAATCAATTATTTGGAAACGGCCATCGGCCTAGGCTTCGACTGGGATTTTGCAGACCGCGCCGGTTTGCATGTCCGTTACAAATGGATGACGCATTCCGACGAGAACCTTTCCGTGAACGACTGGCATATGCACTACATTTCGGCAGAGACCAAGGTCTGGTTCTAAGGAGGGCGTGAACAATGACTATGAAAATGGATAAAATTTTATTTGCATTCCTCGCCCTTACGACAGCGGCGGTCGCCGCCCCGGATTGGCAAGTCCAAGAAAAATTGGACGCCAAGGTGGATTCCGTCAACGCCAAGCGCGGCGTGACAATTGGTGGAAAAATTCGCGCGGTCGCCCAAGCGTCTTACTTCGACACGGACCAAGACCCGACCGGAGTGAATGTCATGCCGGAGACGGAACGCAATGAATTCGCCAACGCCGACTTGGATTTCCACTTTCGGCCGTATGAATTCGTCCGCGCCAACGTCATGGTCCGGATGGGGGCCGGGATGCAGGAATACTTCTCTTCCGCGTCCAAAACCCTTTCCGTTGGTTGGCTGAACGTCGAAGGCAACATCGGCAAGGATTTTTACTGGGTCGTCGGGGATTTCCGCCAGCAATATTCGCCGCTGACGCTCTTCTCTCCGGATGTGGAAATTCTCTATGAACCGACGATTTTCGCCCGCAAGCGCCATATGGCGGAATCTCAGGAATTGCTCGAAGGCAACCAACGCAATTTGCAGGGGGCCAATTTGCAATTCCGTCATGATTTGGGCAGCGCAGTCGGGGAATTGCGCGTGGAAGCCTTGGCGGCCCGCTTGAACCGGACTTCGGTCTTGGACCTTTCCGGTGCGGAAGGCAACATCTTGCCGAACGATACGGTTTCCGGGGCTTCGCTTGCTTCCAACATGGACAAATGGGTGATTGCCGGCAATTTGGAATTGCTCCCGCTCGACAAGAACCTCTATGTCGCCGTGACACCGATGTATATCTTCGACAACGAAGATTCTTACTCCTACACTTACCGCCATCCGGATAATTTTGTCGACGATGATTACGAGTTGGTATCCATCAATCCCTACGATACGGACCCACAAAAGACGTTGGTCGTGAGCGCGCGTGTCGGTGGGGATGTGGCGGGGCTTCTCGGCAACAAGAACTTGATTTTGGACGTGGTGGCGGAATATGCCTATTCTTCCGATGAAGTTTATGACCACTCCATGGTTGCCTCCGTGGATCCGATGACGGGAATGCCCGTCGTGGACGAAACGACCGGCGAAGCTCTTTACACGGATGTGACCTCCAAAAACACCTTGGACGGTTCCGCCTTGTTGGTGAATTTGAATTTAGGTTACAGGACTTCGGACGCTTGGGGCGTTGTCTTGGGAATGAACGTCGTCCGTAACGACAGCAACTGGTTCAACAATTTGGCGCAGTCACCGAAGTTTTTCGCCCGGCGCATCTTGAATTCGGATATTGACGGCAACACCGTGAAATACGGCGTGAACTCCCCGCTCTATTCCACCTTTGACGCCCTTTACAATTACTCGCCCAAGTTTTCCCCGGTGGCGACGACTCTCCGGACGGATGATACGGGGTTGAAGGCCGGTCAAACGGAAAGTTACAACATCGCTCCCTACAACAAGAGTTCCTGGAAGTCGAACGTGTATTCGCGTTCCCAGTTGGCCTTGATAGAATCTTTGACTGATCCGGCCGTGCAAATGTCCTTGCCGAACGGCCTTGCGACGGCGAACCGCCAAGGCGTGAACGGCAACTTGACTTTCAACTGGAAGGATTGGGCGGAAGTCCAAGGGCTTTTCAACTACTTCTCCCAGGTTTCCCCGCTAATCGGTTACAAGGAAGCTTCGTATACGGAATACGGGGGCGGCGCGAAGGTGGACGTTTTCAAAATCCTCGGCTTCCAGAAACCGCTTGAAATTTCCGGGTCTTACAAGCACTCTGAACGCAGCATCGACACGGACAATTGGGCCGCCTTAGGCTTGGTCGATGGCACGGCGGAACTCAAAAGTGATTTCATCAATGCCGGGCTGTATGTGCAGTATTTGCCGCGCCTCGGTTTCACGGCGGGACTTCAATACATCAAATCCGATTACAACGCCTACGAAGGAAGCCGTAGCGGCCTGGTCGCTCCGCTGTTGAATTCCAAGCAGATGCAGTGGATGGTCGGTTTGGACTATTCGCTGGCCGACAACGCATGGCTTTCTTTGAATTACGGGATGGTCTCCGTCAAGAATGAATACAATACGGCGGCTGTCGTGGCCGGCGGTTCTGCGGATGGGGCTTACAATCTTCCTTCTTACTATGATGTTTCAACCGATGCGACGGGCAAGTTCAAGCACGAGTTTAGCCAGTCGGTTGTCGAAGCTTCCATCAATGTGGAATTTTAGTGGGAGGGCTTAACGAATGAAGAACTTGAATATGAAAAAACGGCTCGGTTTCTTTTCGGCTTTGCTCCTTTCCGGGGCGACGGCTTTCGCTGCGCAAGACTCCACGGCGGAACAATCGGTCGCTGGACAGCAAAAGTCCCTGTTGGAAAAATTGGATTCCTTGAACGATGCCGTCTTGGGGCTTCGCGTGAACGGCTCGGTGCGGGCGGGTGTTTTGACTTCCATGGCGTCTTCCGATCAGTTCCGCGAAATCTCGCCGACGCAGGAATCCCAAGCCTATACGAACGCCAACTTGATTTTCACGGCGCATCCGAGTGCCGAGACGGAAGCTCGCGTGGAACTTCGCCTCCACAAGGATTGGCAGAGTGCCTATGAAGAGAACAACAACCCGATTATCGGGCATTGGTTCTCTTACGACGGCTTGATTCTCGACAAGCATTTGTCGTTCAACTTGGGCTATATGCGGGTCGGTTTTACGCCGTATACCCTTTACACGCCGCAGCCGAACTTGTTGCAGGAACCGGAAATCTTCGCCGAGGAACGCGTGGAAGCGATGGCTTTGCGCAATCTGGACACGACTTCTCGGCGACTGCTCCAAGGTATCAATGTCGAATACCACAGCGGGAACGCAGGAGTGCTAGACGACATTTACGCCCAAGCGACCGGTGCGCGCTTGCGCAATATTTCAAAGAAAAATGACGAATCGTTTTTTGACTTTGATTGGACGGATCGCTATCTATACGGTGTCCGTTTAGGAGCCGAGGCTTACGGGGCGCGTCTGGGAGTCAACTTCGTGGATGTTTTTGACCGCGAGCTCAGCTTCCTTTCTCACGATTTGGATTTGGATGATTCTGTCGCTCTCGATGACAACAAAGTCTTTTCCGGAGAGTTGGAATTCGATTCCCGCAAGTTGCTCCCTGAACTTCCTGTAGTCTTCGGGGTGAAAGGCGAAGTCGCCCTGTCTTGGTGGTCGGCAGACCTTTACACTTTGGCAAAAAAATCCATCACGGAGTATTCCGTTTCCAAGGGAACCGTCCCCAATGCGGATGGGGGAATGGATTCGATTGCGTATGTGACGACAACGACGAAAAGTGAAAATGTGACCGTTTCCGAAGAATTGGCGGACGACAATGGTACGAGCTTTTATGTTGAACCATATGTTCAGACAAGCTTTGCCGGCGTGAATTTGAACCTTAGCGGCCGTTATTTGCAAAATGATGAAAAATTCTGGTCGGAATTGGCCTCCGCTCCCGCGTATCGCGGAAATTCCGTGATACTGAATGCGAACGCCCTTTATTCCGACGACGTTTATTCCAGCCTGGTCTCCACGTTTGGAATGTCCAGTTTGGAAAATCTTTACTTCCAAGTCTATACTTCAAATCCTTATAATGCGTCAAATATCCAATCCGCCTCTACGGCGAATGTCTTGTCCGGCAGTGCGACGGAAAGCGGTCTGATGTACTCTCGTCTGTACAACAACTACAAGAACGTGCACACCTATCGCAACGCCTACAATGCCGACACCAAGAAAAAGTTGGAATTGAACGACCTGCTCTTCTTGATGGACGGCTCCATGGACATGGCGTTGCCCTACGGCATCGCCACTCCCGACCGCAAGGGCTTTTCCGTCGCCTTTGATGGGGATTGGAATGCCGCCGTGAACTTGAATGTGCGCTTTGCCCAATACAATCAGGACGCCATCGACAATAAATACACGCAGTATGCAGTCGGTTTGGGAATCCGCTTGGATCAAGTTCTCGCTGCCTTTGGGACGGACGACATCTTCGGTGATGAAAACAAAGCCCTAATTCAAGCCTCTTACGCCCATTCGGAAGAAGACGCTTATTTCAAGCGCAAGTCCGACCGCATCATGGCGGGGGCGACCGTGGGCGTCTGGGGGCCGATTGGCGTCCAAGCGGGAGTGGAAACTTTCACCCAAGAATACGGCAATCCCCTGTTCATCAGTGAATCCGCAGCCATCACGAAATCCGAAGAAATGCTCCTCCGCGTCGGTCCGCGGATTAAAATTGCTCCGGCTTCTTACTTGTCCGTTCAGTACGGTTTGTTGACCGACAAAGTTTCTTTCTATCGGATGGGAGTTGCGGAAGACGGCGTGACACCGACTGCAGTTTCCGATGAACTTTCCATTGACAAGAACGTCATCATGGCCGATGTGACGGTGACTTTCTGAGAGGTGTGAATTATGAAAAAATCCTTGTTTCTTTTAACGGCTCTTGGAACTTTCGCCTTGATGGCCTGTTCTTCACTAGATGTCAGCGACGCGGAATCGACTCAGGAAAATTATCCGGATGATTTTTCCGCATCTGAATACGTCTCGCTGCATCCCGGACTGCGCAGCCTACAAATACAGGATTATGTGAAGGCGCACAATTCCGGGCTTTCCTTGGAAACGGATGCTGTCGCGGCGGATACGGCAGCATTCTTGGCCGACACGGCAACTCTTCACCAAATTTTTGTGAATCCTGATTACGCAGGATATACGGAAGATTTTTGGGCGGAAGAATGGTCTGCATTGACGACGACGACGACTGTTTGTGATTCCGACACGGTCTATGTTCGTGTCCGCGACATAGAAGCTTCCAAAGTAACGATTGTTTACTTGGGAGAATTGACTTATGCGGAAGACGGGAAAACGATTTTGGCCGTGTCCGGCTTTACGGATTCTCTGCTCACTCCCGATTCGGCCGTGTCGTTCACCATGGATTCCAATTATGTGATTGTCTCTCAACTCGGAAGTACAAAAACCAAAGTGGATTCCGCTTCTTGCAGAGAGGTCGTGGATTCCATTTCGGGCGGCCTTTCGGCTGTGACAAAGCGTCAACTGCTTAAATTCAATTTTGAAGATTCTTCGGATGATTTGAATCAGCTTGCTCAAGTTCCCGTGGATTCCGAGGCGTTCTCGCTGCAGTATCTCGCTTATGGAAAAGCTCACGGTTGGGCTTATCGGGCGTGCCGGGATGATGAATTGACCAATCCCGTCCAATCCGAAACGTATCCCATGACAAAGTTGTATTGCGCCGCAGACGAACTTGTTCTTGAAATTGCGGAGTGAGGATTTTATGAAAGTGAAACAATTCGTATTTGCCGCTCTCTTGAGTTTAGGGACTTTGGCCTTTGCGGCATCCGATAAGGTCGTCGGGTACTTCCCCTATTGGAGTCAGTATTCCCAATTCGCTCCCAAGGATATCCGTTATCATTTGGTGACGCACATCCACTATGTCTCGCTTTCGCCTGCATCCGACGGGACTCTCGCCTTTGCCGACGAGAATGACGTGGAAAATTTCAAGGAACTTTCCAAACTCTCGTCCGAAAACGGAGTCAAGTTGATTGTGACAGTCGGCGGAATGGAACAAGAGGGGACTTTGGCGGAAATCGCCGCATCCGAGGAACTCCGGGGAACTTTCGCTAGCAACGTCGCGTCTTGGTTAGACGAGAATGGCGCTGCCGGGGTGGAACTGGACTGGCAGAACTTGACTGCGGAAAATGCGGAGGGTTTTGCTGCTTTGGTGAATGCGTTGAAGTCCGCCTTGGGAGAAAAAACGCTGGCGGTCGCCACTTATCCGCTGTCTTCCGCCGACGCTTATGACGGGAACGCTTTGAATGAAGCGGAATACGTGACCGTGTTCGTTCCCGACCAGATGACGGAGGAATCTTCCGAGTTGAAGCCGAATCAGAGCGTGTCCGCCTTTGAAGAGGCGTCAAATGCGCTCGTGTCGAAGGGGGTCGATAAAGGCAAGCTTGTCCCCGTCGTCTTTTTCTACGGCAAAAGCTTCACCGGGGCCAAGGCTCTTGGGGATGCCCAGACGGGAGTCGGCAGCGGAAATGAAGGAATCTTGTCTTATCAAGAATTGATGAAGAAATTTGAAACGCCGGATTACCAAGTTTCCTTTGACGAATCTTCCAAGTCGGAAATCGCCACCAGCGAAATGGAATCCATTGTATTTATGGGAATCCCTTCGGTCAAGGCCTTGGCGGATTGGGTCAAGGAGGAAGGATGTGCGGGAGTTGCCGCTTATGATCTTTCCGAAGACCACCAAGAACCGATTGTGTCGCTTTTGGTGACGATTGGGCTGGAACTTCGCCCCGATGTGGATTACAAGACGAAAAAGAAGTAAAATTGTCCTGTGTAACAAAAGGTCTGCTTTTTTGCAGGCCTTTTGCTTTAGAGGTGGGCGGTTATTCTAATTCTTGCAGTTCCTTTACGGAAATTCCCGTGCATTTGGAAATTTCTTCTGCGGTCAGTTTGCCGAGAGAAAGAAAGGCTTTCGCCATATTGCGGCTCGCTTCTTTCTTTCCTTCCTTTTTGCCGGCTTCCCGCCCAGCGGCGAGTCCTTCCTTTCTGCCGGCTTCCCGCCCAGCGGCGAGCCCTTCCTTTCTGCCGGCTTCCAGCCCCGCGATACGTCCTTCTTCTCGCCCAGCGGCGAGCCCTTCCTTTCTGCCGGCTTCCAGCCCCGCGATACGTCCTTCTTCCCGCCCAGCGGCGAGCCCTTCCTTTCTGCCGGCTTCCAGCCCCGCGATACGTCCTTCTTCTCGCCCAGCGGCGAGCCCTTCCTTTCTGCCGGCTTCCAGCCCCGCGATACGCCCTTCTTCCCGCCCAGCGGCAAGTCCTGCAAGGCGTCCCTCTTCTAGTCCGGCGATTCGCCCTTCTTTTTGGCCAGCCAACTGTCCTTCGAGGAATCCGCATTCATGTTCGTATTTCAAATCCGTCATATTGTGCACCTCGACATTAAAGACTTCATTCTTAAAATTAGTCAAAAGAATTTCGTCGAACAAGCGTTCAAACACGGGATTCTTTAAAATCCGTTCGGGAACGGGTTCCTCATTGATAATCCCTTTGAATGCCCGGAGCCAATCCGCTGCCGGGGAGTTGTCTTGATTTAAGAGCCCTCGGCGTTCCAAATCGAAAAATTTACTGACCTCGACGAACACCTTTTGAATCTTTGGAAAGAATTTTTTGCCGCGGCAGGTCTCGTCGACGTGGTGAAGATATTCCGTCGGGAATTCCGGGAACATTTCAAAATCCAGAATTCCTAGAAAGTATATTTTCGGCAACCTGTACTGTTCACTTTTGTGCACTTGGTTCTCGATGACGCGGGCGATGTAGTATTCCACCCGGTCCCGGAAAAGATAATCTCCTTTTTGCTGCACTTCAATGAGTACTTTTTCCCCCGCATCGGTCGTCCCGATGATGTCCAACAGACACGTTTTTTTGTCGAATACGCCGGGATATTCCTGCATTTCCAGGCTCAGCTCCCGGATTCTGTCTTTTCCGTCAAGTTCGAGCATGGCGTTCAATAAAGAAATCAGTCGTTCCCTGTCGCCATCTCCGGCGAAGACCATTTTGAAAATGCCGTCGCTTAAAATGTAGGCATATTTGTAAAGTTTTTGGTATTTCACGATAGAGCTGCGGTCTTCTTGGAAGGCTTCGAGCATCGCGAGATATTGATATCGATTCACAGTGAAAATCCTTTCGTACGAATTTGTACGAATGAAAAGTTCAAAATCGCCGTCGCGATGGACGGCTTGAGATTGTAAATGGAGAGAGGGGAGACCCCCCCCGAGCCTTATGTCATGTCTCCGGAAAGCTCTTTTCCAGGTTTCCTGCGGTAAAGTTTTGACGGATGCCGCGAAGCATGAATAAGGAGTGAAACGGCCCGCACGAATGCGGGATGGGAACTGCACGATACAGTATAGAAAAAATCCTCCGTGAAGAGGATTTTGGGAAAATGATGTTCTCCGATTTTGTTTATCGCTTATCCATACGGAGGATTTTCGAGTGGACGCCTTGCCTGATTTTGATGAAGTAAGATCCGGAGGGGATGCTTTTCACGGAAACGGAGTGGACTCCGGCTGTCATCCTTTCGCTGTGCGAAAGGACGGTCTTTCCCGTTGCGGAATAGATGGAGTATTGCACGGGTCCGCTTTGCGGAACGGAGAGTTGGAGCATTCCGTTTTGAATCTTGGCTTGGAATATTTCGTTTGACTTTTGAGCGAGAATGGGCGTTGCATAGTACTCTTCCTTGTTTACCGCCAAGGAACTGTCCCCGATGATGACGGTGATGGTCATGTCGAACGCTTCGTAATAAGTGGTTTCATCGGCGTGAGCGGTTATTTCAACGATGGCGTTTTCCGTCCCGGCGACAATCACGTTGCCGACCTTTGTCAAGTAAGGGCTGGAAGATTGCCCGTTGTATGTATAGGAAACAGTCCCGTGGTCATAAATCGTGGTGTCCGGGAGCGTGTTCGCAACGGAAGAGGCTCCAAGGGCTAGGGTTTGGGATTTGAACTTGTTGGAAATTCGCTGCTGGCCTTTTGCGAATGTGACAAAAATCGTGTCATCCAAAGCGCGATAACCGGTGACGGCGGGGGCCGTGACGCGAATCATTCCCGTCCCCAATGTCGTCGTGAATTCCGCCATCGGAAGTGTTGAGTTCAGTGTGGAACCGTAGCAATAGGTGCTGTTGGTGCACGTACCTGTTTTCGTGGACAAAATTTCCGGGGACAAGGAAGTGAAGGTGAGTGCTCCGCCTTGAGTTGTCGTCCCGGTCGTGGACAAGAGGGTTTCGTAATTGGAAGAACCCGTGTAATTTTTCATCATATGGCTTTGGGTGCAGGAACCACCGAAGCGGCAGGTGAAGTCCACAATGTTGGCGGTTTGTTCCGGTTCCTTTTCGACGACGACGATGGACTTGGAATTGTCGTTCGCCGTCAAAATGGCATAACCGGCAGAAAGGATGTTCAGGGATGATCCGCTGGCGGATGCGACGGTTTCGTCGCTGGATGTGTAAGAACATCCTGAAACGAGGACATTCGTCAACGTTCCCGCGGTTTCCGTGACAGTCGTCGTGTTGAAGTGGCAGGAACCGCTCGTGTTGCCGGAGATTAGAGAATCTGTCCAAGAACTCGCGTATTGGGTCAGGTAATTCTTGACTATCGTCCCGGATGCCGTATAGGAGGCGTTGTCCAAAGCCTCTTGAGTTCTCAGGACTTCGCTGCCGTCAAAGATGGCGGAGCCTTCGGTGCTGTCGTCGACCGTGCTGGTGTATTGGCGCAGACTCCAGTTGCAGTTGCTGATTTTGTTTGTTTCCATAAAGGAAATCCAATCGGCGGTGTTGCTTGCACTGGGGTCGCCTTTCCCGTTTGCCGCAGTCGTTCCCCATTCAGAAATGAAGACGGCGTTGCCCGAATTGATGGCGGCTGTCAGCTTGGAACCGTAATCTCCCACCGTATGCGTGCCTGCGTAAAAATGGAAAACATAGGCGACATTGGTCGCCGTTACGTCCCCGTAGGCACTGAGCTGGGACCAGTTCGGGGTTCCCACGAGGATGAGGTTTTGGGTATAAGCGCGGATGCTTGCCGAAATGGTGTTTGCATAACTTTGAATCGTGGACCAGCCGGTTTTGACCGGCTCGTTGTAGATTTCAAAGATGACGTTCGGCACATTGGCGTATTTTTGCGCCATCAACGTGAAGAACGCATTCGCTTCCGTTTGCTCGTATTCCGCCCGGTGGCTGTGCCAGTCGATGATGATGTAGACGTCATTCTCGATGGCGGCTTCCACCATTTGGTCTATTTTGGCGATGTAGGTGTCCGGGGATGTCATATACGCATACGACTCGTCTAGCGGATTGCTTGCGTTGCCGTATGAATCGTAATATTGGATGCCCATGGCGAAGCGGAATACGTCGATATGGAGGTTCTTGGCCGCCCACGCAATCACTTCGGAATTGTAATACTGGATGCCCGTCGCGTCGGACCAGAACAGGCTGACCCCGCGGAGCATCGCCTGTTTGCCGTTCACGAGACTCACGATTTTGCCGTTGGACGTCCCGAGAGCTCCGTAATTTTGCACGGGACCGACTCGCAAAGGTTTTGCGGACAGCGCGTCCGCCGAAACGGTTGCCGCCAATGCGAAAACGCCGGCAGTCAAAAATTGGAAGAACTTGTTCATAAAAACTCCTGAAACGACCCAGTCTAAAAAGAAGAGTTACCGATGGATTTTCAAAGTCTGCGAATGGTTGCCGTCGGACAGGCGCAATACGTAAAGGCCGGTTGTCGGAGCCAACTGTTCCACGGCGATTTCGCCAGAACCGCGGATGTTTTTTGTAGCGAGCAACGTCCCTTTCAAGTCATACAAGCGCAGCTTGGCGTTTTGCCCCGCTTGGTTGTAAACGATGCGGCTTCCGATTTGGCTCAAAAGGGCTTTGGGCGTTGCCTGCACCGTCTGGATGCCATTGATTCCAGAAAGAGCGGAGATGACGTTTCCGGTGGCATCGAGAAGGGCGACGCTGCTCAAGGCGAACGCTGCGTATCCGGCCTTGGCCATTTTCACGTCGAACTTGAAGCCGCGAACGGCCTTGACGACATCGGAACGGTGGCTTTCGAAATTCACCCAAGAAGGATAGGATAGAGAGTTGAATTTGTCGTTTGCGTTGGCGGTGATGTCGATGTCGATCGTGCGCCATTCTTCCGTCGGGTGCAGGTAATAGCCCGGCTCGCCGCCTTCCTGGTCTTGAGTCAAGGTCTCTTGATCCAACAGGGCGAAGCGCATCACGCCTTGGCTTTTATAGGTGATGCGGACTGTGGCCAAATCGCTCACGTCGTAATAACTTTGATTGGCGTCAAAGGAGCAGGCGATTCCCGCAAACGGGTAGAGCAAGGTGACTCCGCCTTCGTAAGTCGGTTCCGGAGCGATGAACGTTTCGGCAGCGATGATGTAACTGCCGTCTTCTTGTTGGTAAATCGCCGTGCTGCCGGAATCCGGGAACATCTTGGTCACGCCGTATTTGTCCGCATAAGAGCCCCAGCGTTCAAAGCCGGAAACATTTGCCCCCGAACCTTCCGCTTGGAGAATCCCGGCCGGAGCGGATGGAGAGAGGACGTTTGCCGGATTCGGGGTGAACGCCGTGTAACCGGTCATGTCGTAGAAGTTCGGCATGTTGCCGGTGAGGAGCAAGGTGTAAAGGATGTTCAATGTCGCGGCAAAATAATTCTCTCCCTTTGAGGCGGTCAGTTTGACCTTTCCTTCCGTATTGATGAGAGTGTAGTAAAGGTTTTCCAGGTAGGATTTCGGGGAGTCCGCCGAAAGCATGGAAAGCCCGAGTCCGCCGGAATACGTCGAAGAAACGAAAATGTCCTGGTCGGACGAACCGTCCACATTGTAGCCGGGCAGAATCATGGCGGCATAACCGTAGGTGGTGGAATCCAGCCAACCGATGATGGCGTCGTTCGCCTCCTTGGCCTTGGCGTTGCCGTACCAAGCGTAAGCCCAAGCCATTCTCCACGGCGTTCTTGCCGCATCGTCGTAAAAACCTTGGTAGCCGCCGGAAACGGACGCGCTAGTCGTTGTCGGCTGGTGGGAACTCCAATCGCACCAGTCCGGCATTAGCCCCGTTTGGGAATTTTGGCAGGCGCGCAGATGCGTCATCGAAGTGGAGATGGCCGTTTGCCAAAAGGAGTCGTTCGTGATTTTGTAAAAAAGTTCGAATGCGGCGATGGCGGAATAGCTCGGATTGAACGCTTCGTTCCAGTTGCTCCCCGGGCGGATTCTCCCGTCGGTCTCCATGTCGTTGGATTTAATCCAGGAAATGAGCTTCTTGGCGGCTTCCAGATAGGAATTGTCGTTCCATTGCTTGTATGCCATGATCAAGGCGACTGCGGCGTCGAATTCGGCGTCGCTCGCCGTTCCTTGGGATATGGACCCGGTGAAGTTGTCGATTTCCCACTCCATCCCTTCGCCGTTCCAACTGTCGCAGCCGTTGCCGCCCAGCCCCTTGCCGTAGCACTTCCAATACCGCCAGAGTTTGTCGAATTCCGTTTGGTGGTCGTCGGTCGCGCTGGACATATAGACCATCAGGAGCATACCGTAGGCGATGCCTTCGGAAACGGTCAGCTCCGAGTTGGCGTTCGGGCTGATGATGCGAGCCGTACCGCTCGGCATGGCCTTGTTTGCGTCGTCCGTGCCGCCTTCGTATTTTTGATAATAAGTGCCTGCTTCGGTGTACCAGGCCCCTTTCCACATATTGAAATGGCTTTGGATGGAGTCGATTGTCGCCGATTGGAAAGTGTTCCCGTAAGGGTAGGCTTGGTTTTGGGGAAAGGGGAATTGGGGAGTCCCCGCGAAAGAGAATGTGGCCAAGGCGATAGCCGAGGCGGCGGAAAGGGCAAAAGAATGGTTCATACGTCGAAAATAAACCATTTTCAAGGGAACGGAAATTCTTTTAATGTAACTTTTACTATAGGGATGTGAATTTGTTCACGGGGCGTTCCTTCCAAGCGGAGTTTGTAAAAAAATGAAAACAAATGTGCGCCTATCCGCTTTATCTGCGTGTTTTTGTAAAAAAATTGGATGGAATGAAAAAAAAGATGCTCACTTTCCCCCAAAAAAGATATATTAGGGGGCAAACCGCCCTTTGGGGCATTCACAATTAACAAGAGAGAGAAATATGAACAAGAAAATTTTAGCGGCATCTGCGGTCCTCGCTGCAGTTTCCCTTTCCTTCGGTCTCGAAACTTGGAGCGGCTCGGAAGGCGTCTACCAAGTGGAAACTGGTTTTGACGAGGGTGACCAGACCTACGGTTATTGGTATGATTACAACGATGCGCCCGACGGCGGAACTTCGACGGTCGTTTACCCGGTGGACAAGGGCAACGCCTATTCCGATGACGCGATGGATCCGATTATCGACTTTTGCGGCGGCGTGTGCGGTGTCGCGACAATGGGCGATGGCTACCAGTATCCGTATGTCGGCATCGGCTTCAACATTGGCGGCGGCAGCCAGAATGGCTACGACATCTCCAGCTGGGGCGGCATCTGCCTCTCTTACAAGTCCGACGGAATCTCCCCGGCTCTCGAAATTGCCCCGGAAGACGAAGCGACCCTGACCGAATACAACAACTACAAGGCCACTTTGAAGATTGCCGCTTCCGAGACCACCGTGGATCTCGCCTGGGCGGACTTCAAGCAGGAATCCGGATGGGGCGTGAAGGTGGAGCAGTCCACAGTTCTCGCCAAGGCTGCGGCCATCAAGTTCAAGATTGCGACGACCGCCGGCAAGTCGACGAACTTCAACATCGCCCAGATCGGTGAAAACGGCAAGTGCGGAGCTGTTACTCCTAGCGCCATCAAGTCCGGCAATGCGGCTTCTTCCGTGAAGGCTTCCGTCGCCGGTCGCACCCTTTCGCTCTCCGGTGTCAAGGCCGGTGCGAATGTGGAAGTCATCAACCTGCAAGGTCAAGTCGTCTTGAAGAGCGTTCTCAACTCTTCTTCCGCTTCCTTGAACCTCGCCAAGATGGACGCCGGTGTCTATATGGTTCGCGTTGCCGGCAGTGCCAACTTCAACCAGAAGATTGTCTTGAAGTAAGCATTTCCTTGAATGTGAAAAATGGAATCTGTGATGCAGATTCCATTTTTTGTTGTTGACTTAAATTTTTACTTGCGTATTCGAATGGAACGGGAATCCGAGTATATATTAAAGGTCGTTCCCATTTTCACTTTATATTGGACGCTTTATGAAATTTCAAACCTTGTCTCGATTGCCCGTTTTCTGCCTGGCCGCAGCCCTTGGGCTTTCCGCTTGCGGCAGCGATTCCTCTTCTTCTCCGGAAAATCCGACAACCACTTCTTCGGCTTCCGTCACGCCCGTGGTGCCTACATCTTCCGCTTCTTCCACCGTTGGCATTTTGCCTTCGACGGCAAATGCTGAATTTACGGTGAATCTGTATAACACGTGGAAAGCTTACCATTACACGACTCTGGAAACGGAAGCTGCGGCTTTTCCGACTCTCGGGGCGGATTTTTCTGAAATTTTTGGAAGTTACATGGCGCAGGGGGTCGGGGCTGCGCGAATCATCTGGTCCACTTATTCCTATGCCGGATGCCAGATTGATGAAGCGAAGGGGACGCCGATGTACAAACGCGGTTGCACCGTGTCGGAGGGAATCGGCTACGGGATGCTCATCACCCTTTTTGAAAATGATTTGGAGGCGTTCAACCGCCTGTGGGTGTACAGCCAAGCGTACCGCAACACTCCTTATGCCAGCGGCAAGGGGCTGATGCCGTGGCTCACCGCTTCGTTCAGTTACGACATCGGAGACGTTTCCAGTGCGACGGATGCGGATTTGGATATTGCGACAGCTTTGGTAATCGCTTACTATAAAACGGGGAATTCCGCTTATTTGACGGACGCCTTGACGTTGATTTCCGCCATTTGGGAATATGAAGTGAACAAGTCCAATTACTTGATTTATTCCGGCGACACGCCGATGTGGACGACGGTGGCCGATCCCGTTTACAATTTGAGCTACTTCTCTCCGGTCGCCTTGCGCCTCTTCGCCATGGTCGATCCGAATCACGACTGGACTGCCGTGCTGAATGCGGAATACGCCTTTATGCAAAATGTTCAAGCGGCGGGGACGGGAGTTTTCCCCGACTGGGTCAACGGTTCTGGGGTTGCCACGAATCCGAACAACAATTCGGCCGACAAGACGTATTGGACGTTCAACAAGGAATCCGTGCGCATTCCTTGGCGCATCGCTTGGGATTATTATTGGTTCCAGGACGAACGCGCCGCCAGCGTGTTGAACACCTTGAATGCCTTCATCTCGGCCAAGTCGGGCGGGGACCCGGCATCGACGGCTCTTGCCACCCTCTATTCTTACAATCTGACGGTGGGTGCGGATATCACCAATTCGACGAAAGTCGCCGAGCAGTGGCTTGGGGCGTGGTGTCTCACGGGAATGGCCGGTGCGACAACGTGGCTGGATGCTTGTACGAATTACTTCAATGCGCAGCCGATGCAGACTTCTGCGTCCAGCTATTACACGAACATTCTCCAGATGATGTACAGCCAACTTTTGAACGGATTGTTCACGAAGCCTTTCTAATGAGATTCCTTTGTTGCAGAAGCGCGCCCGTCGGGCGCGCTTTTTGCTGTTCTCCATCATGCTTTTGCAACGCCGTCATTCTGACCCTGTGCGCTGCCACTAACGCCGAAGGCGTTAATCTCGCTACAGAGTCTGCCGTCATTCTGAGGGAACGAAGTGACCGAAGAATCTCGCTGAACCTTTACTGCACCTGGATGTTTCGCTTCGCTCAACATGACGGATTCCCCCCCCTTGACCGTTAACTAGCCTCTACTCACTAACTCCTACTCCCTAATTCCGAATAGGATTCGGGAAGTCGATTTTTTACTGTTCCGTGAATCAATCGTGACTTTTTGCGGATGAAGCTTTGTTATTTTCGGATGGATGCAAAGCGATACTTTGAATACGGTTCTCGATTCGGCGGCGGTGGACTCTTCCGCTGCGGAGATTCCCGTTGCGGCGCCTGAACAAATTCAGATTTCCGTGAAGACGGATTCCCTGTCGCCTGTCGTGATGGGCGACACCTTCGAATTCAAGGTGAACGTCTCTTGGCGGGCGGAATCCTCTCCGGGGGCGGTCTTGATTTTGCCGACGGGTTCTGCGAATGCGAAGGGAATCACCCAAATCGGCGTGAGGGAGGAGCATTCCCGCGTGACGCAAGGGGAAAATTCCATTTCGAACGTGCAGTTTGTCTATACGCTGGTGGCGGACGATTCGGGCGACGTTTCGATTCCCGCCTTGCGGTTTCAAATCCCGACGGCGAACGGCCCTTTTGAATTTTTGACGGAGAGCGTCGCGTTCCGGGTGGGAAGTCCGTCTCATTGGGGGACTTGGGCCGTATTCGGCGTTTTGGCTTTTCTAGTCGCTCTTGTGCTTGCGACGTGGATTTTGCGGAAAAGGAAGCGCGCCGAGGCCCGGCGGCGTGAAGCGGTGCAACGGGACAGGTCGTTTGCGGAAGAGTTCCTCCTGTTGAAGAAACGGGTCGCGAAAGCGGATAGCCGCTCCTGGTTGCTGGACCTTGAAAAAATTTGTAAATCTTGGGCGATGGCGCATTTGGGAAGCGACAACCTCGAAGCCTTGGCGAATGCCGGCAAGCTCTCCGGATGGAAGCCGCTGCTCGATGAATTTGCGCACGCCCGTTACGGCGGCGGCGACCGCGACGCCTTTGAAAACAAGGAGACGTGGAAGCTCGCTTCCAAACTTTTGAATATCCATGAAGAGGAATGAGGTCAAGATGACAAATGTTCAGGAATTGACGGAAAAGATCAAGGATCAGGGCCATTTTTGCGCAGACCTTTTGCGCGAGGTGGAAGGGACGGTCATTGGGCAATCGGCGATGGTGCGGAGCATCCTCACGGGCATCCTGGCCGACGGGCACATCTTGCTCGAAGGTTTGCCGGGGCTTGCGAAGACGACCGCCGTCGAGGCTTTTGCAAAGGCCGTTTCCCTGGAGTTCAAACGGATCCAGTTCACTCCGGACCTTCTCCCGGCGGATTTGCTCGGCACGACCATTTACAACGCCAAGGAATCCCGCTTTGAAACCCGGAAGGGGCCGCTCTTCACGAATCTGGTCCTCGCGGATGAAATCAACCGCGCTCCGTCGAAGGTGCAGAGCGCGCTCCTCGAGGCAATGCAGGAACGCAAGATTACGATTGGCGACGAAACTTATCGGCTCGATGAACCGTTCCTGGTCCTGGCGACACAGAACCCGATTGAACAGGAGGGGACTTATCCGCTTCCGGAAGCCCAAGTGGACCGCTTCTTGCTCAAGGTGAAAGTCGGTTACCCGGGCAAGGATGATGAAATGAAGATTTTGGAAGCGGTGAGCGGCGGCGGGTTGAAGACTCCGCAGGTCGTGGCGAACAAGGACGACATCCTCAGGGCGCGCTGCCTCGTGCGGGAGATTTACGTCGATGAACGCATCCGGGAATACATCGTGAACCTGGTCCTTGCGACGCGCGACCCGGCGACCATCAAGAAGGCGGAACTTTCGAACTTCATTTCGGTGGGGGCGTCCCCGCGCGCTTCGATCGGGCTCGCTTCTGCGGCAAAGGCGCACGCCTTCATGGAGCTGCGCGGATACGTGACTCCGGAAGACGTGAAGGCCGTTGCGATGGAAGTGCTCCGTCACCGCGTGATTTTGAGTTACGAGGCGGAAGCGGAAGAGGTTTCCCCGGAAGTCGTCGTGCAAAAGATTCTGGATTCGGTCGAAGTTCCGTAATATGCTTTCGAAGGATATTCTCAAGACCGTTCGGCGGATAGAACTTTCGGTGCGCGGCCCGCTCGATTCGATGATGGCCGGTGCTTACCACAGCTCGTTCAAGGGGAACGGCGTGGAGTTCAGCGAGGTTCGCGAATATGTCCCGGGCGACGACGTGCGCACGATTGATTGGAACGTGACCGCCCGAATGGGGACGCCCTACATCAAGAAGTTCGTGGAAGAGCGTGAGCTGACCTTGATGCTGATGGTCGACGCCAGCTCCAGTTCGGAATTCGGCTCCGGGAAGGAGATGAAGGGCGAAGTGATGGCGACGATTGCCGCTTTGCTCGCCTTTGCCGCCGTGCGGACCGGGGACAAGGTGGGGTTATTGGTCTTTACGGATGACGTGGAGCTTTTCATTCCGCCGGCCAAGGGTCGGAAGCACGTGCTGCGGCTGATTCGGGAAATCCTTTACTTTAAGCCGAAGAAGCACGGGACGAATTTGCAGAAGGCCTTGGAATACGCCGGCGGCGTGCTGAACCGCCGTTCGATGGTGGTCGTCTTGTCGGACTTCTTGGATTCCGGATACGAGACGGCGTTCAAGGTTTTGGCGAAGAGGCACGATATGCTGGCTGTTGCGGTGACGGATCCGCGGGAGTCGGAACTTCCGCCCGTGGGACTTGTGGAATTTGAAGACCCGGAGACCGGCGAGACGATGCTCGTGGATACGGGAGACGCCGCTTTCCGGGAAGCCTTTTTGCATGAGGCGAAAAAGGCATCACGGGCGATTCGCGGAGGATTCCAGAAGATGAACGTGGATTATGTGGAGTGCAAAATTCGGGACGATTTCCGGAATACGGTTTCGCCCTTGGTGGAACACTTTAGAATGTTGCAACGGCGGCGGGGAAGATGATGCGCTATTGGATTTTCGTTTTGATCGGAATGCTCGTTTCGGAGTCTTTCGCCTTTTCCATTTCCGTCAAATCTTCGACGACGGCTTCGCAGGTGTTCGTGGGCGACCGTTTCGGCTACAGGATCGAAGTGACGGCCCCGGAGAGCGCTTTCGTGGAGTTGCCGAGCTTTGTCGGGAACTTGGGGAACTTCGAAGTCAAGGATTTGCTGCACGATGAAGTTCGGGAAGGCGTTTTGCCCGGTCAAAAGAAGTCCATCTGGCAAGCGACCTTGAATACGTTTGTCGCCGGGGATTTTTTTATTGCGGGGCAGGAAGTGCAGGCTGTCTTGGGGGGCGACACGGTGACTTCGAAAACGGATCCCGTGGCGCTCAAGGTGGTGACGCGGACGGACGGTTCGGAGGAAGATATCTTGGAGGCGGAGGCACCGCTTGACGATACGCGGCTTCCGGCATGGGTTTGGATTCTGCTCGCGGTCGTCGCGGCGGTTTTGCTCGTGTCCTTGGGGTGGTTCCTGCACAGGAAGTTGCGCGGGGGGAAGACCGCCTCGCGGCTCCCACCCTATGAAGAGGCAGTCTTGGCGTTGAAGGAGCTTCGGGGCAAGCAGTGGCTTGCCGCGGGGAACCAGGCGGATTATTACACGGAGTTGAGCTTTATCGTGCGCCGTTACGTCCAACGCCGCTTTTTCGGGGAGAATCCTGTCGGAGGAATTCTCGATGCGACGCTTTCCCAGCTGAAAGCGCGCGTTTCCCAGATTCCCGGTTTGCAGGAGGCTTACAAGCAGTCGCTCGTGGAGCTTGAAAAGGAGACTTATCCCGTGAAATTCGCCAAGATGCGCATCGGCGACGACAGGGGGCTTTTTTGGGAGGAGTGGGCGAATCGCCTTTTGGAAGATACGAAGCCCGTCCCGGAAGAAAAGAAGTCCGGCAAGGAGGGGGTGAATGGATCTCGGTAGTCTGCACTTTCAGAATCCCGAAGCGTTCCTGTTGCTCTTGCTATTGCCGCTTTTGGTCGCGGATTGGTGGTGGCATTCCCGGCGGCGGAAGAGCACCATCAAGTTTCCCGCGCTTTCGATTGCGAAGAAGGCGGCGAAGGGTTCCCGCGTGCGTGCCCGTTACATAGTGCCCGCGCTTCGGCTGGCCGCGCTTTCTTGTTTTGTCGTGGCTCTCGCCCGTCCGCAGAATGCGACGGAAGTGGAATACACGTCGACGGAAGGGGTGGACATCATGCTTTCCTTGGACGTTTCCGGTTCGATGGCGACTTTGGACATGTTGACGCGGACGGATCAAATCAAGCTGAAGACGATGAATGCGGAAAAGGTCTTGAAAAGCGGCCGTTTTTGGAATTATTCCCGATTGGGCTATGCGAAAAAGGTGATGGAGGACTTCATCGGCAAGAGGGAAAGCGACCGGATCGGGCTTTCGGTCTTTGCCGGGCGTTCTTACACCTTGGTGCCGCTGACCCTGGATTATGGCGCGCTTCTTGAAATCTTGGAATCGGTGACGGATTCTTCGGCTTCGGGGAACGGGACGGCAATCGGCGACGGGCTGATGACTTCCCTTTCGCGGCTCGAAAAGTCGGACGCCAAGTCGAAGGTGGTGATTCTTTTGACCGACGGAATCGACAATGCGAGCCTTGTCCCGCCGCTCCATGCCGCGGAGGTGGCGAAGGCTTTGGGCGTGAAGGTCTACACGGTGGGCGTCGGCAAAAAGAAGGGTTCCTTCTTGGGATTCCAGCAGAATCCGTGGACGGGGGACATTTCTTGGGCGGATGTTCCCATCCCCGCGGAGAACGCCCTCGATGAAAAGACCTTGACCCAAATCGCATCGAGTACGGGCGGCCGTTTTTACCGGGCGGAAAGCGAGGAGGATTTGGAAAAGATTTACGGCGAAATCGATGAGTTGGAGAAGACGGAAATCCAGACGATTGCCTATGCGCGCTATCGGGAAAAATTCTACCCGTGGCTGCTCGCCGGCGCCCTTTTGATTTTGCTGGAAATGCTGCTTTCGAATACGCGGTTTGTGAGGATTCCATGAGATTTGCCGAACCGAATTTTTTGTGGTGCCTGTTCACCCTCCCGTTCTTTTTGCTGCTGTTCCTGTATGCCTATCGGCGCAGGAAGAAGCTCGCTGCGCGCTTTGCCTCCTTGAGCATGTTCCCGAAGATTGCGTCTTCGCATTCCCCGTGGCGTCGCGCTGCCAAAACGACCTTGCTGCTGCTCGGTCTTGCCTTTTTGATTGTCGCCCTTTCGCGGCCGCAGTGGGGACGCCAAATGGAGCACATCGAACGCAAGGGGCTTGACATCGTGCTTTTGCAAGATGTTTCCCTTTCGATGCTCGCGGAAGACGTGAAGCCGAACAGGCTGGTGCGTTCCCGACATGAAATTTCCGCGTTCCTGGACACCCTTTCCGGTGACCGCGTGGGACTTGTCGCCTTTGCCGGCGAAGCGCAGACGCTCGTGCCGCTGACCTTGGACTACGGGACGGTGCAGTTGATCATGAAGGATTTGGAGCCCGGGTGGCTTTTTCCGGGGACGGATTTGGCGGCGGCGATCGAGAAGGGATTGCAAATGTTCCGGCGTTCTCGCGTACCGTCGAAGTACGCCGTGATGGTTTTGATGAGCGACGGCGAGGAACAGGATCCGAAGGCGGTGGAAAAGGCTCGGGAAGCGGCAAAGGAGGGCATCCGCATTTATACGGTCGGCATCGGCTCACGGGAAGGCGTGCCCATCCCGGAACCGTCGAAAGACGGCCAAGTCTCTTACCACAAAGACCGCTTTGGAAACGTGGTGACCACCCATTTGGAGGAAAAGACGCTGCAAGACGTCGCCGCCGTCACGGGCGCCAGGTACTTTTACGCAAGTCCGGGAGAATTCCAGCTGCAGAAGGTGCTCTCGGAAATCGAGAGCATGGAGCGGCGGAACACGTCTTCGGATCAGATGGAAAATTACCAAGACAGGTATCAAATCTTTTTGGCGATGGCGGCTCTCCTCTTTCTCGCGGAAGCTTTGATTTCGGAGCGCGGGAAGAATCGGAAGCAAACTGCCGGGCGTTTTAGCTGATGAGGTTTTGGCGATGAAAAGGATTTTCATTTTGAATATGGTCTGTGCCATGGCTGCATTCGCGGGGCTAGTGAACGACGGCAATGCGCTTTTTCGGAAGGGGGATTTTCCCGGTGCGCTCCAAAAGTATGAAGAGGCGCGCAAGGATGAACCTTCTAGTCCGTTGCTTTTCTACAATATCGGGACGTGCCAGTATCAGCTCGGAAATTATGCGGAAGCGGAAAAGGAGTTGTCCGCCGCAGCCCGGATGCCGGATTCCTCTTTGGCGTCGAAGGCGGCCTTCAACTTGGCGAACACTTATTTTCGGCAGGGGGAAAAGTCTTCCGAACCGTCGGAGCGGATTGCCAAGTGGCGAGAATCCGTCGCTTATTTGAAAAAGGCGGTCGAATTGAATCCGGATTACGAGAACGCGAAGCGCAATGTGGAAATCGTCCAACGCAAACTGAAGGAGGAAATCGACAAGCAGAAGGAGCAGAACCCGCAGAATTCCGACAGCGACCAAAATCAGCCGGAACTTTCGGAATCCGCCAAACAAATCTTGGCGCGCGCTCTCCAAATGTGCAAGGACGGTCAATATACGTCTGCCAAGGAGCTTTTGGAAAACACGATGTCTTCCGATTCGACGGCGACCAGCTTCGCCCCGTATATCCAGCGGATTGAAGACGTCGTCGACATCAAGGCGGGGCGAAAGCCAAAGAGCAAAATCGACCAGTCCAATGCGGACAACGACTTGGGGGTGATTTGATGCGTTTCGGAATTTTCTTGTTGGCTCTCGGCCTTGCGTTCAGCTTTTCCCTTGCCGCCCCGAAGGCCCCGAAATCGGCTGCGGAATATTATTCCGACGCGGCGTTCCAGTATATCGAAAATCGCCTCCCGACGGCGGAAATCACTTGCAGCGAAGGGCTTTCGCATTACCCGGACGACGCCAAGTTGCAAATGCTCAAGGACAGGATTGAAGAGTCCAAGGATGAGCAGCAAAAACAAAACCGTGAAAACAACCCGAACGGGGAAAATCAAGAACAGAAAGATCAAGACGATTCCGGGCAAGACAACCAAAACGGCCAAGGACAAGATTCGGAAAAGAATCCGGAACGGGATTCCGGAAGTTCGAACGGTTCAAATGATGCGGGAAATTCCAGTGCGTCGGAAAATTCAGACGGCATGTCCAGCGTTTCCGGGGAGAATTCGAGCGATTCGCAAGGCGGTCAAAATGCATCGGATTCCGGTTCGGAGGCGTCCAGCGCTTCGGAAGAATCTGCCGCTCCGGAAGAGCAGCCCGGGCAGATGAGCAAGCAGGAAGCGTCGCAGCTGCTGAAGGATTTTGACGAGGAACAGGGCGAGCGCAAGCCGTGGAAACCCGCGAGGGGGATGTCCCGTCCGGAAAAGGACTGGTAGGCGGAACTCGGGACTCTTTGAATTTCTACCTTTGCCCCATGCAGCTCGAAGGTACACTCAAGACCATTACCTACCGAAACGCGGCCAATGGGTTTTCCGTCCTCAAGTTCGTCGTGGAGGGCGAGGCGCGCCCCGTTGCGGTCACCGGGACTTTTCCGGAGCTTTCCGTCGGGGAGTCTGTACGGATGCAGGGAGAATGGACAAGGCATCCCAAATACGGGAGGCAGTTTCTTTGTACGCAGAGCGAGACGTTCTTTCCGGAATCCGGCGCGGGGCTTGTCGCTTACCTTTCCGGAGGATTCTTCAAGGGGATTGGCGAAGCGACTGCAAAACGCCTGGTCGATGCGTTCGGGGGGGATTTGGTGAATGTTCTGGACGGCGGCGGCGACGCCCTTTTCAAGAAGAAGATTAAAGGCTTTTCCGGAAAAAAGGTCACGCAATTTTTGAACGATTGGAAGCAGATGCGGGAAAGCCGCGAAACGATGCTGTTCCTTTATGGCCACGGCATCACGGGGAGCGTCGCCATCCGTCTGTGGCGGCAATACGGCGAACAAACGGTCAAAATCCTTTCCGAAAATCCTTATATCCTTTGCGAAGAGGTCTGGGGCATTGGATTTGTCAAGGCGGACGAAATCGCCCGCAAGGTCGGCATCCCGGAATGGAGCCGTGCTCGCGTCGAAGCGGGCATCTGCTATGCGATGGCCAAGGCGTCTTCGGGCGAAGGGCACACTTACTTGCCACGGGAAATTCTTTTGGAAAACGCCGCCAAGGAACTTCGCCTCACGATGGACGGGCAGGAAGCCTATGAGAACCTGTCTTACGCCTTGGGGCGAATCATCCAATCGGGGAAGCTCTTCGAGGACGGCGGGAAGGTGGCTGTCCCCGGACTTTTCCGCGCCGAGGCTTTCATCGCGGAATTTGTCGGCGGACGTTTGGGAAGTCCCGTCGAATGCGATGCTCAGGAGTTGGAGGCTCTTCTTTCCGAGTCGGAGAAGGAACGGGGTTTCGCCTACGACCCTCTTCAAAAGCAGGGAATCGTCCAAGCGTTTCAAAGCAGAATCTTCGTCATCACGGGCGGTCCCGGGACGGGCAAGACGACTCTTCTCCAAGGCATTCTGGCTTTGGCCGATGCGAAGGAAATCGACGTGACTCTCGCCGCTCCCACCGGCCGCGCAGCACGCCGCATGCAGGAGGTCACGGGACACGAAGCCAAGACTCTTCACCGCCTCCTTGAAATCAATCCGGAGACGAAACGGTTCTTGCGGGATGACAACTTTCCGCTAGAAACGGGACTTGTCATCGTCGATGAATTTTCCATGGTCGATTCCTGGCTTTGTGCGGGGTTGATGCGCGCCATCCCGGAACGGGCGAACTTGATTCTCGTGGGCGACAAGGACCAATTGCCGAGCATCGGTCCGGGAAACGTCCTTTGCGACCTGCTTTCCATTCCGGAAGTTCCGAGCATCCGCCTGACGCGCATCTTTCGACAGGAGGGCGGAAACGACATCGCGGAAAAGGCGTCCCTCATCAACCAGGGGCGTTGTCCGTCGCCTGTCGATGGTAGGCATTTTCACTACGTCCCCTTTGAATCGCCGGATGAGGCCTTGCAATCCTTGGAGACGCTTGTGACGCGAATTGTCCCGGAAATTCAACCGAAGGGGGATTTGCAAGTTCTCGTCCCCATGCACAAGGGGTCTCTCGGAACCCTTGCCCTCAACGATTTTCTGCAAGGGCTGCTGAACCGCTCTCCCAAGGCGTTTTCCGCTTGTGGATGCGAATGGAGGTGCGGCGATCGCGTGATGCAGCTCAAGAACAATTACGAAAAGAACGTTTTCAACGGCGACACGGGGAAGATTATTGCAGTCGTCAAGGGCGACAAGAAGTTGACGGTCGATTTCGACGGGCATCTAGTCGGGTACGAAGGCGAGGAACTGAACGAACTTTCCCTCGCTTACGCTTGCACGATTCACAAGAGCCAGGGCAGCGAATACGCCGCGGTCATTTTGGTTCTGGACTCTTCGCACTTTCGGATGTTGCAGAGGAACCTGCTTTACACGGGAATCACGCGCGCCAAGGGGCACGTTTGGATTCTTTCCGGCAACGGGGCTTTCGCGGAAGCGATTCGGAACAATCGGATGCAAAAAAGGTTCACCCGGCTGCGGGAGCTGGTTTTGGCGAATGTCTCGGGAAAATCTCCCGCCGCCCCGGAAAGGATTGCCGACCCCTACAGGAATTTCCGCGCCTTTTTGGAAGAGGATTAATTTCCTATATTCTCCGGGGAAGTTTCGACGATTCGGGCTTCAAAGGATTGAAATGAAAATATTTTTTGCGAGCGTCCTCCTTGCCGCAGCGGCTTCTTTTGCCGATGAGGTTCTCCAGTTCATGCCGGATCCCTATGAAGTGGGGGAAATCTCCCAGGGCGACGTGCGCCACGTGAATCTCGGCGGGGCGAACGTCTCGGCGAAGGTCGTCGAAATTGAAAGTGTCCATTGCCAGGGTGTCGGTTGCTCGAACTTCCGCTTTCCCAAGGCGGTCAAACCGCGCGACCCGGTGAATGTCGAATTCGATTTCTCGTCGGAATCGTTGGAAGGCGCATTCTCAAATGTCGTCGTACTCGTGGAACCGAACGGTACGCCGCACCCGGTGGCGTTCCAAGGCTCGGTCAAGGCTCCGTTCCTCTTTAGCGAGAAGCTCTTTGACGCGGGTTATTACAAGTCGGGCGATAAACGCGAATGGACTTTTTACGTGTGGAATGCAGACGGGAAGACCTTGCCGGATTTGACCCTTTCTGCGGAAAGCTCCGAAGAGTTTTCGGCGGAGACGAAGAACGTGAAGCTCAACCTTCAAAAGCCGGACGCAGTCAAGGAGGGTGGGAAAGTGCCCGGACTGAAAGTGACGCTGCGGACAAAGGGACTTTCTCGCGCCGGTTCGCAAAAGAGCCTTTCAAAAATCGTCTCGTTCCGGAGCGCGGCGTTTCCCAAGGCGACGCCGGAGGTTCTTATCGTCGGATATTGGAAATAAATTCATCGGGCAACTTGCAAAAATCTCCAAGTTTATGTAAATTTGGAACGCTTGCAAAATTGCGGGCTGTAGCTCAGTCTGGTAGAGCGCTTGAATGGGGTTCAAGAGGTCGTTGGTTCGAATCCAATCAGCCCGATAAAAGGAAAATCTCGATTGCCGTCGGGATTTTTTCTTTTTCTGAAGATTGAGGAAGAGGGGGTGGTGGTCGGTGGGGCGTTGACAGTCAAGGGGGCATCGTCATGCTGAGCGGGCCGCAAGGCTAGAGCGAAGCATCCAGTGGCAGTAAAGTCCAGCGAGATTGACGCCTTCGGCGTTGGCGGCTAAGAGCGGCTCATTTCTGTAGAAAGAATCACGCGCCCTGTAGCCCTTGTCTTTTTCATGTCGATGATGCGCTGGTTTTCGGATCCGCGGAACCGCAGCGAGATGTTCTTCTTCTCGAGCATGAAAGGACCGTCGACAAGGACGTCTATGGAATCCAGAATTTCATCGGTGCATTCGACGTGACGCTTTCCGCCGGGGACCAAATCCCGGTCGTAGACGTAACCGGAAAACATCCAGATGTTCTTGGTCGGCAGTTCCTTCCGAATCCGCCGCAGGAGCTTCACTATTTCCCGTTGGTTCGAAGGTTCGAACGGCTCCCCGCCGAGAATCGTCAGACCCTCGTAGAAGTCCTTCGAAAGCTCTCCGAGTACAAGGTCTTCCATTCGGGCGTCGTAGGGTTCGCCGAAGCCGAAGTCCCAAGTTTGGGAGTTGAAGCATCCCTTGCAGTGGATGGTGCAACCGGAGACGAACAGCGAAATACGGATGCCCGGCCCGTTCGCCGTGTCGACCTTGTAAATTTGACCGACGTGCATTTCGCTAATGCGCCGCCGCGTTTGCGTTCAATTCCGCCGCCTGGATTTCCCCGATGCCGATGTGCAGCACCCTGTCCGCGATTTCTGCCGTCCGTCCTTGGTTCCAGTATTGCGTGCCGATGTAGCCGCAGGTTCTCCGGGCGATGTGCATCTTCGTCTGGTCGCGGTTTCCGCAGTTCGGGCATTCCCAGACGAGCTTCCCCGTGGAATCCTTCACGACGCGGATTTCCCCGTTGTAGCCGCAGGCGTCGCAAAGGTCGGACTTCGTGTTCAGCTCGGCGTAAAGAATCGAGTTGTAGATGTGCTTCATGATGGCGAGGACGGCGGGCAAGTTCCCCTGCATGTTCGGCACTTCCACGTAGCTGATGGCGCCTCCCGGCGAAAGGCGTTGGAATTCCGCTTCCTTGGAGAGCTTGGCGAAGGCGTCGATCTCTTCCGTCACGTGGATGTGGTAGCTGTTCGTGATGTAGTTCTTGTCCGTCACGTGGGGAATCACCCCGAACCTTTTCTGCAGGGACTTGGCGAATTTGTAAGTCGTGCTTTCGAGAGGCGTCCCGTAGACGGAGTAGTCGATGTTTTCCGCAGCTTTCCATTTGGCGCAGCTGTCGTTCAGGAGCTGCATCACCTTGAGCCCGAAGACCTCCCCCTCCGGGGTCGTGTGCGAAACGCCTTTCATGTAATAGACGCATTCTGCAAGTCCCGCGTATCCGAGGGAAAGGGTCGAATAGCCGTCGAAGAGCAGGCGGTCGATGACTTCGCCCGGTTTGAGCCGCGCCAGCGCTCCGTCTTGCCAAAGGATGGGGGCGACGTCCGAAGGAGTCCCCAAGAGCCGTTCGTGGCGAAGCCTCAGAGCCCTGTGGCAGAGTTCCAGCCGGGAATTCATGATGTCCCAGAATTTGGCTTCATCCCCGCCGGAAGAGCAGGCGGCGTCGACCAGGTTGATGGTCACGACTCCCTGGTTGAAGCGCCCGTAATACTTGTGCTTGTCTTCGGTGAAGTTCTTCGCGTTGCCGAGATTGCCCTTGTGCGCATCCGTGAAACGGTCCGGGGTGAGGAACGAACGGCAGCCCATGCAAGGGTAACAGTCGCCCTTCAATTGAATCGCAATCTTTTCGGAGATGTAGTCGGGGACCATCCGCTTCGCCGTGCATTCCGCGGCGAGTTCCGTCAAGTAAAAATACTTGGAATTCGAATCGATGTTGTCGTCTTGGAGAACGTAGATGAGCTTCGGGAACGCGGGGGTGATGTAATAGCCGCGATTGTCCTTCACACCCAAGATTCTTTGGCGCAGCATGACTTCGATGATGAGCGCGAGGTCGTCGCGGATTCTGCCTTCCGGGACTTCGTGCAGGTACAGGAAGACCGTCACGAACGGGGCTTGGCCATTTGTCGATTGGAGGGTGATCAGCTGATACTGGATCGTTTGGCAGCCGGATTCCACTTCGCGGCGGACCTCGTCTTCCACGATTTTCTGCAACTTCTCGTCCGACAGGGAAACCCCCACGTCGGCGAACTCCCGTTTCAGCCGCTTGGAAATCTTTTGACGGCTGATGTCGACGTATTTCGCGAGGTGCGACATGGTGATGGTCTGCCCGCCGTATTGGCTGGACGCGACCTGGGCCACAATCTGCGACGCGACGGTGCACGCCGTGTTGAAGCTCTTCGGCGTATCGATGTGCGTGCCGCTGATGCACGTGCCGTTGTCGAGCATGTCTTCCAAGTTCACCAGGCAGCAATTGTGCATATGCTGGGCGAAATAATCCGCGTCGTGAAAGTGGATGAGGCCTTCCTTGTGCGCCGAGACGACCTCTTCCGGGAGCAGGTAGCGGCTGGTGTAGTAACGGCTCCATTCGCCCGCCATGTAGTCCCGTTGCACGGAGAGCACCGTCGGATTCTTGTTGGAATTTTCCTGCTTGACTTCTTCGTTGTCGCGTTCCACGATGCCCGAAATCTTTTGGTCGATGTGGCTCATCTTCCGCAATTCGTTGTGCTTGTAGCGGTACGTGATGTAGAGGCGCGCCACGTTGAACTTGGAAGTCGCCATCAGCGAGTTCTCGACCTTGTCCTGGATTTCTTCCACGGAGAGGTCGCGCCCGGCGTTCCGCGCGTCCTTTTCGATGCCGAGGACGATGTCCGCGATTTGAGCGTCGGTCAGTTTGTCGGAAAGGATTCCCTCTTCCTTGTTCGCCTTGCGGATGGCGTTTGCAATCTTTTCCCCGTCGAAGGGGACGCGTTCGCCGGAACGCTTCATGATGTAAATCTGCGGAGCGTCGATTTCCAAATTGCCGTCTAGGGATTCGTCGTAAATCGTCATCTAACACCTCAATCTTTATTTGAAATCAAATTTACCAAATCCGAAATGGCGGAACTGAACCTCCGGGGGCGGTCGGACTTTTTCCCGAAAGATGCTGAAATTTGCAAAATTTGGGCGTTTTTGGGGAAACGAGGGGAGTGACGAGCGTCACAGGCCGAGCCTTGGTTGAGTGTAAAAATGTTTTTACACAAAACTCGAATCTTATTTTTTTTTTACAGTATTTTAGAAAACACATTATTCAACCATGAGGTGACCATGAATTCCGAATTGTTCAAATTTTATACTTCTACAATCAAAAATCTGGATGTTTCCGAAGCCACGAAGGAAAAACTTTCCGCGCCGCTGCTCGTTTCCGCAAACGCCGCCTACGAAAACAATCCCGGCAAACGGCTGCTGGTCCTCGGGCAGGAGACGCACGGTTGGGGAAGTTTCAAACCCGAATTTTGGAATTTCAAGGATTTTGCCGTTGCGGAGAACGGGATCGAGGGGCTGCTAGAGGCTTATTCGGAGTTCGTCGGCGAGAACCGCCTGGGGGAGAAGCCTTTTTGGAAAGGACTCCAAACTGTCGCCGGTGTCAAATGCAAGCAAGAAGTTTCCACCGCCCCCGTCCTGTGGTCGAACCTGATGGCTGCGGATTTCGAAAAAGACTCGTTCATCGGCAAGCTTTCCGCGTCGGAGGGAGAAGCCTTTGTCGAATTTTCCAAGAAAAAGTTCCTCGGGGAGTTCGGCGTCTTGAAGCCGAGGGTCTGCGTCCTGTTCACGGGGCCGAATTACGATTTCGTCGTGAAACGCTTTTTGGACCTTGCGGAACTTCCCGACTCGGAAAATGACGTGGCCTCTTTTGAATGGAACGGCTGCCGATTCTTCAGGACTTATCATCCCGGCTATTTGCAGCGGAAAGGGAAGTGGGGAGTTGTCGAGAACTTGGCGGAAGAGGTCCGGGAAATCTTGGGATAAGTTTGAAAAGGGAGGGCAATGGAAAATCCGTTGTCCGAATTCCCGGCTTTGAGCCTCGAAGACGGGAATTTTCAATAGGGACTATTCAAAAGGAATTCTATTATGCCAATATTTGGTAGTTCGGCTGTGGCTGAGGACATTCATTCCGCTGTTAAGGAATTGTTCGGAGACTCTATTGCTGTCGATTCACAATCAACATCCGTGCTGGTGAATTATGTCTTTGCCGTTTACGATGCGGAGAAATTGAACAAGTTGTGGAATTTCCTCTTGGCCAAAGAGGACGTGATAGATGCCGTTTGGAAGTCCTTTCCCAAACTCGACCCTCGGGACTACCCCTTTGACGGGAAAGCCCGGATGCTGATGGATGAAAGGAATCGAGTCATTCAGGAACGGTTGCATGTCAATGGGAACGATTACAATTGTACAGAACCGATTCCGTTTAGTCAAGGGACACTAGTCCCGCTGGACAACAGTCATCGGGAATTCCTTTGCGAAGAGGTTAGGAAAGAATTGGATGGTGAGAACGTTTCCGATGAAGAATTGCGGCAAGAGTTGACGGTATTTGGCGATGCCTTTCAGGAGGGGAATCAATGCCAAGGAGATCATCCTTATTTTGCCATTTTGGACGACAACGGGAAAATCGTCGGCGGCATCGGTCTATCCAACTGGTCGTTTATCTCATTGGACCGTGGACCTAATTCATACAATTTTGAATATTATATCATTCCCGCTAGCCGCAGAAAGGGTTTGGCGAAGGCGGCTTGCATTGCCTTTGTCGATGCGTTGCGAAACGAGAAGGTTTTCGTTTACCGAAACAACCCGCTGCTTGTCTACGGGGTGAAGCCGGAGCCTCTTCCCGTGAAACTTTTGAGTGCCGTGATTTACTCAAAGAACGAAGCGAGCCTAAGGTGCATGGAGTCGCTGGATTGCTTTGAATTTTGTGGAAACATCAAATACATGCGGAAGTCGGAGAGGGAAAATGGTTTCGTGCTCGACAGCGTGTCCTTGTACACGTGCGTTCTGTGACGATTTTCGTCGGCACGGATGGTTTGTGCTCAATATGACGCAGTGACATCGTCATTCTGAGGGTGGCTGGCGGGAGGAGTCTCTTTACGGCAAAGGGATGCTTCGCTTTTGCCTTGCGGCTTGCTCAGCATGACGATGCTCTCCTGTAAACCGTCATTCTGAGCGACAGTGAACAACCGTTCTGTTTAAGGTCAACTATCCATTCCGCTGACCTCTCCCCGGCTTCGCTAAAGTCTAATGCCGACGTCTCCGAATCCGCCGAAGAAATGCCCGTCGATGTTTTCCGAAACGAGCATTGCGCCGAAGCGGATTTCAAAGCGTTTTTCCCAAAGGAGGACGCCGACGCTCGCTCTCTGCGTCACGATTGCCGGCAAATCGATGTATTCGGCGTCCGACCAGATGTAGCCGCTGAGCGAATAACTCAGGGAATAACGGTCAAAATAGGCGGATGCGAAAAGTCCCGCGCCGAAGTTCATGACGAAGGCGTCGCTGTCGTCCTCTTCCGTTGATTGGCTTGTGCTGCCGTTCTCGTAGCAATACAGCTTCGTGGAACTGCGGAATCTGTCGAATAATGAAAATCCGTTGTACGCGAATGCTCCCCATTCAAAGTTGTCCGAGTTGTATCCGAGCCCGAACGAACCGTAAAGGAACTGGTCGAAGCCGAAGCTGACTGCAAGGAGAATGCCGTCTCTGCTCTTGTGTACATAGTCTGCGACGCCGTAAAACGGCACGCTCGAACTTTTGTAATCCACTTCGACCTTCCCGGCGGATTTCGTGAATTCGTGTACGGCGACCGTGCAATTTTGGCAATCCCCGAAAGAAGATGCTTTCCCCTTTTCCAGGCGATGATTCGTCGAAGGCTTGTCCAAGGTGACGCCTCCGCGCAGCCGCCATAGCCCTTTGCGGGGCTTTAAATAGGAGTTCGCCCCTCGGGAGTCGGGCCCCGGCAAGACTTCCGTCTTTTGGTAATTCAAGACGGAAACGCCCCCGGTGGAGGTGACGCAGCCGCTAAATAGGCAAAGGACGATTGTCAGCGAAAGGAAAGCTTTTTGCCGGATGAAAAGTCTCATCATACCTCCCAAAGAATGCAAAAAATGTAACAAAAATCGTGAAATTTTCGAAAAGCCGCTCCTTCTTCGGGAAATTTTTTCAAGGAATGGCGGCCTTGGGAGCAAAATCTTGAAAAAATAAGATAAATTAACGGTGAAAGAATGTCCCATTAGGAGCTTTATGAACTGGTCTTATCGCGAACACAATAAAAGTACGCTTTGCATGATTATGGCGGGCGGCCAAGGAAGCCGCTTGCAACCTCTTACGCGCGACCGCGCAAAACCCGCAGTCCATTTCGGCGGAACTTACCGCATCATCGACTTCGTGTTGAACAACTTCATCAATTCCGGGATTTTCAAAATCAAGGTGCTGACGCAGTTCAAGTCGGATTCCCTGAACAAGCACATTTCCGCAGCCTGGAACTTGAACGCGAGCCTTGACCAGTATGTGGACTTGGTCCCGGCGCAAATGCGCACCGGCGGAGATTGGTACAAGGGGACGGCGGACGCGATTTTCCAGAACATCAACCTCATTACGGATGAACGCCCGGATATCGTCGCCATTTTCGGCGGCGACCACATTTACAAGATGGACGTGAACCAGATGATTGACTTCCACCTCTCGCGTGCGGCCCTGCTGACGATTGCCGCGATTCCCGTTCCCGTCGAAGAGGCCAGCGAATTCGGAATCATCGAAGTCGATGCCGACAACCGGATGATCGGATTCGAGGAAAAGCCCAAGGAGCCGAAGCAAATGCCCGGCCGTCCCGGCTACTGCCTCGCGAGCATGGGAAATTACATTTTCACGAGCAAGTTCCTGGTGCGGGAGCTTTTGAAGCATTCGAGCGAAGGGGCGACGGATTTCGGCAAGGACATCATCCCGGCCCTTTACCCGAATTACCCCGTTTACGTCTACGATTTCAACACGAACATCGTCCGCGGGGAACGTGCGGAAACCAAAGGCTACTGGCGCGACGTGGGGACTCTTGACGCTTTCTTCGACGCCAATATGGACATTTGTGCGGAAAATCCGCCGTTCGACCTTTACAATAACTACTGGCCCATTCGCACGTTCAACTGGAATCAGCCTCCCGCCAGATTTTTCAGCGCGGGGGATTCGGAGCATCCGGGCGCGGCCATTGATTCCGTCGTTTCCGCAGGGTGCGTCATCGGCGGAGGTCGCGTCATCAAGAGCGTCCTCTCCCCGGCTGTGTCCATCCAAAAGGATGCCCAGGTCGAAGAGTCGATTCTTTTCCCCGACGTGACCATCGGGCCCGGGGCGAAGGTGCGTCGCGCGATTATCGAAAAGGGCTTGCACATTCCCGCCGGATTTGAAATCGGCTACGATTTGGAGCGCGACCGCAAGATGTTCCACGTGACGCCTTCGGGAATAGTCGTGCTGGCGAAGGATACGGTCATCAAGGCCTGACGCCCGGCAATCCTGCAGAAGCTATATTTTGAGTTCACCGGTAACGCCTGGGTTGCGTTCGAGGAGTTTTGATGAATATAAAGGGAATTTCCGTTTTCTGTGGCGGTTTGTGCGCTGCGTTTTTCACTGCTTGCGATTCGGGTTCGAGTGCGTCCGCCTTGGAGGAGGGGTTGTCGAGTTCTTCTGCTGCCGGGGATGTTTCCCCTGTCTCGTCTTCTGCCGAGGCGGCTTTGGGAGCGTTCTCTGCCAGCGTCGATACGGTGGCGCGCACGGTCACTTATTACGTTCCGACTTGCAAGTTGGTCGGCGGTGCGGCTGTCTTCGAGCCGGTCGGGGACACGGTGAACGCCTCTTACGCGCTTTCCGGGGATTCGCTTCTGTGGACCGAGGAGGACGACGAGGACACGGACGTGTCCGTCTTCACGGGGGGTAACGGCGGCTCTCTGTTCGGCACTTGGACAATGGCTTTGGATGAAGAACTTCCGGGCGCATCCGTCGGAATGGAAATCTCCCCGACTGCCGTCAAACCGGACTTCGATTTCAGCGAGCTTTGCCTTGCCGATGCAGTCCTAAGCGAATTGGAAGGGGACGATGGCGATTCCGAAACGGTGAAAGTCGACCGCAAGGATTGCAACCACTTCTCCTACTCGACGGACTATTCGGGGATTTCCTTCGTCACGGAAGTTTCCGCCACGATGGCGAAAAATTCCTTCTCGGTCGTCTATAAAGTGGAAATTCCAGACTTGGACGTGAGCCAGGAATGCACGATGACCACCACGATGAAGATTCTTTCCGAAGACCTGTGCACGGTTGAAAATTTGGAACGTGGAAAAATTGACGACGGCATCTATTCTTCGACGGACATGGAAGGGGATTGTTCGGAAGAGTCCGCCAATGCTGTCGCGCTTCCCGCAGTCGTGAAAAAAGCCTTGATCCAAAATCTCGGCAAGTAGTCGGTGGACAATTGGCGATGAGTGGGCAGAGCTGAGGGCGAAGCAATTCGGATTTAGGAGTTAGTTGATTGTAAAGAAGCAGTCGTGTTGAGTGTGTTTGCACGAAACATCCCTTTGCTGTATCGAGATTAACGCCTTCGGCGTTAGCGGCTGCGCCTTACCAATGTCCGAAAGCGAGCTTTCGGCCGCAGAATTCGGCTTGCACGCTTTTCTTCGCTTTGCTCAGAATGACGTTACCTGCAACGAGATTAACGCTTTTGACCGACGCAGCGGCTCAGACTCTTCGATGCGTTGCGATGCCGCAAATTGCCGTTTATCCGATGTTTTGTCGGTTGTCCCGGTGGAATTTTTATAAATTTTGACCGTTCGAAAATTTTCAATCGAAACATCAAACCAAATAGGAGTCACCTATATGAGTCTTACTTTGAACGATATCAAGCACCCGAGAATCAGCACTTGGGTGAATGAAATGATCGCCATGTGCGAACCTGACGACGTCGTTGTCGTGGACGGTTCCAAAGAAGAATACGACCGCTTGATGCAGAAGTGCGTTGACGCGGGCCTCGCCACCAAGCTCGCGAAGAAGGAAAACTGCTACCTGTTCCGCTCCCTCCCGTCCGACGTGGCGCGCGTGGAATCCCGCACGTTCATCTCTTCCGTGAAGGAAGAGGACGCGGGTCCGACGAACCACTGGATCGACCCGTCCGAACTCAAGCAGACGATGCGCGAACTCTACAAGGGCTGTATGCACGGCCGCACCATGTACATCATCCCGTTCTGCATGGGCCCGCTCGGCTCCGCCATTTCCAAGAACGGTATCGAAGTCACGGACTCCGAATACGTCGTGCTCAACATGGACATCATGACCCGCGCCGGCAAGAAGGTCCTCGACATTTTCAATGCCGACCCGAACGCCGACTTCGTCCCGTGCCTCCACTCCGTCGGCAAGCCCCTCCGCAAGTGCGAAAAGGACAACGGCGTGTGGCCCTGCGCAGACGTCGAATACAAGTACATCACCCAGTTCCCGGAAGAACGCCTCATTTGGTCTTACGGTTCGGGTTACGGTGGAAACGCCCTCCTCGGCAAGAAGTGCTTCGCCCTCCGCATCGCGACCGTTCTCGCCCGCGACGAAGGCTGGCTCGCGGAACATATGCTCATCCTCAAGCTCACCAACCCGAAGGGTGAAGTCAAGTATGTGACGGGCGCGTTCCCGTCCGCTTGCGGCAAGACGAACTTGGCGATGCTCATCCCGACCATTCCGGGCTGGAAGGTCGAGACCATCGGTGACGATATCGCATGGATGAAGTTCGGCAAGGACGGCCGTCTTTACGCCATCAACCCGGAAGCCGGATTCTTCGGCGTCGCTCCGGGGACTTCTGCGGAATCCAACAAGAACGCTCTCATTTCTGCGGAAAAGAACACGATTTACACCAACTGCGCCCTCACGGAAGACGGAGACGTCTGGTGGGAAGGCATCGGATACCCGGCCAAGGGCAAGCTCGTCGACTGGAAGGGCAAGACTCGTGACGCTCTCCCGAAGGACAAGGCTCCGAAGGGCGAAGAAATGGCTCACCCGAACGCCCGTTTCACCGCTCCGGCCAAACAGTGCCCCTGCATCGCTCCGGAATGGGAAGATCCCGCTGGCGTCCCCATCAGTGCGATTCTCTTCGGCGGTCGCCGTCCTTCGACGATTCCTCTCGTCCACCAGTCCCTCAGCTGGAATCACGGCGTGTTCCTCGGCTCCATCGTCGGTTCCGAAATCACGGCGGCTTCCACGATCGACGCTTCCCAGGTCGGCAAGATTCGCCGCGACCCGTTCGCCATTCTCCCGTTCTGCGGCTACAACATGGGCGACTACTTCAAGCACTGGATCGACATCGGCAAGGCTTCTTCGGAAGACAAGCTCCCGAAGATCTTCTACGTGAACTGGTTCCGCAAGGATGCCGAAAATCCGGATCTCCCGGGCGGATTCATGTGGCCGGGTTACGGCGACAACAGCCGCGTCCTCGCTTGGATCTTCGATCGCTGCGACGGCGTGGACAATGCGAAGGAAACTCCGATTGGTTACATGCCGAAGGATGGCGCCATCAATACGGAAGGCCTCGCCGACTGCTACAAGAAGACTCTCCCGGCTATCACTTCCGTGGATGTCGAAGGCTGGAAGAAGGAACTCGCCGACGTGAAGGAAAATCACTATCCGAAGTTCGGCAAGCACCTTCCGAAGGAACTTTCCGAAATCATCGATATGATTCAGGATCGTTTGAACAAGGCTTAATCGCCCGAATTCCGATTGAAATCAAAGGGACTCTCCGCAACGGGGAGTCCTTTTTGATTGGGAGACTTTGGAATTGGGGTCTGAAAAAAGCCTCTCGTTTTTCCGAGAGGCCTTTCTAATTATCTGGGAAATTACTTGGCGGCTTGGGTGAATTCGACGTAAGCCTTGAGCACGTCCAAGAAGACTTCGTCCGGAGTGTTGTCCCCGGTGATGTGGCTGATAATCGCCGGGTCGTATTTCTCGAGGACTTTTGCCGTGGAATCCTTGTAAACCTGGAGGCGGTTCTTGATGACGTTTTCATCGGCGTCGTCCTTGCGGCCTTCGATTTTGGCGCGGTTCAGGAGGCGGGCGACAATCGTCGCTTCGTCCCGGATGTCCAAAACGAAGATGTGCTTGACATCGACAATCGGGCGAATCAAGTCGACCTGCGCCACGGTGCGGGGAATGCCGTCGAGGAGGAGAGTGTCCTTGTCCGGGTTCAAACGGTTCGTGTTGACTAGGCCTTCCACGTAGCGTCCGAAAATGCTCACGGTCGCTTCGTCGGGGACGAGAAGTCCCTTGCTCGAGTAGGAAGCGAGGAGCTTGCCGCTTTCGCTCGAAGGGGCGATGCCGCGGAAGATGTCTCCGGTCGAAAGGTGTTTGAGTGCCGTTGTCGCGGCGAGCTTTGCACCGACGGTTCCCTTGCCCGAACCCGGTGCGCCGAAAATGAGGACTGCAGAAATTGCCATTTTGAATTCCTTGGTGAATTTGTCTTTGCGGCAAATGTAGAAAAGTCCCGGCGAAAGCCGGGACTTTGGAGTTTTCGAATCTGCTTACAGGCCTTTTTTGAATTTTTTGAGCATCGAGGGGAGCTTGTTCGGCTGGGCGTTCCCCTTGCGGGCGAAGCTCGGCTGTGCTCCGCCGAGACGGGCTTTCAAGTCGGCGATGGTCGCATGCGGCTTGATGCCTCCTTCGCGGTGGGGACGGCCCTTTTGGTTCCGCGGACCGCGGCCGGCTCCCGCGACTCCGTCCACTTGCTCGGACTTCATCGAAAGGCTGATGCGTTTTTGGGCGGCATCGACTCCGAGGACGCGGACCTTCACCACGTCGCCGACAGTCAAGGCCTTTTTCGCGTCATCGACGAATTTGTCGCTGATTTCGGAGACGTGAACGAGGCCGTCCTGGTGGACGCCGATGTCGACGAACGCGCCGAAGTTCGCCACGTTCGTGACGACTCCTTCCATCCAGCTGCCCGTGACCAAATCGTTGATGCTCTTGATGTTGTCGTTGAATTTCGCATAACGGAATTCCTTGCGCGGATCGCGGCTAGGCTTCTCGAGTTCTGCGAAGATGTCTTCCAACGTGTGCTTCCCGACCGTGTCCGAAAGGAATTCTTCCGGGGAAAGCGACTTGATGGCGCTGGCGTTGCCGACCAAGTCCTTGACGGCGACTCCGGCCTTTTCCGCCATGCGCTCCACGAGTGCGTAGTTTTCCGGGTGGACTGCACTGCAATCGAGCGGGTTTTCCGCTCCGGGAATCCGCAGGAATCCGGCGGACTGTTCGAAAGCCTTCGGCCCGAAGCCCTTGACCTTCAAGACGTCTTGGCGGCTTTTGAACGCGCCGTTCTCTTCGCGGTATTTGACGACGTTCTCCGCGAGAGTCGAAGAGACTCCGGCGACATGGGTGAGGAGAGGCGCGCTTGCACTGTTCAAATCGACCCCGACCATGTTCACGCAGCTTTCCACCACTTCGTCGAGGCGTTTCTTGAGTTCGCGCTGGTTGACGTCGTGCTGGTATTGCCCGACGCCTATCGACTGCGGATCCACTTTCACCAATTCTGCGAGGGGGTCTTGCAGACGGCGGCCGATGGAGATGGCCCCACGTGTGGTGACATCTTCGTTCGGGAATTCCTGGATGGCGATGGGGCTTGCGGAATAGACGGACGCTCCCGCTTCCGACACGATGACGCGTGCGGGTTTCTTCCCCTTGAATTTGTGCGACATTCCGGCGACGAATGCGTCCGTTTCGCGGCTGGCCGTCCCGTTCCCGATGGCAATCAGGTCGATGTCGTATTTTTCGACGAGGGATGCGATGTAGTCGCCGGCTTCCGCGACTCTCTTTTGCGGTTCGTGCGGGAAGATGACGCCGTGGTCGATGAATTTGCCGTTCTTGTCGAGAACCGCCACCTTGCAGCCCGTGCGGAATCCCGGGTCCAACGCCAAGACCGCCTTGTGCCCTGCCGGCGGGGCGAGCAGGACGTCTTGAAGGTTCTTGCTGAACACCTTGAACGCTTCTTCTTCCGCTTTGTCCTTGAGCAGCAGGCGGACTTCGCTTTCGAGACTGGCCTTGAGCAGGCGTTCCCAGGCGTCCTTGCACATTTCCTCGAGGTAGGGCTTCCAGATGCTGTCGCCCTTGATGACCTGGTTCTTCAAGTAGCCGACCAGTTCTTCATCCGGCATTTGCACGGAAAGGCGGAGAACCTTTTCCTTTTCCCCGCGGCGGAGGGCGAGCATCCGGTGGCTGGGAATCTTGGAGACAGGTTCGGCGTAAGCGTAGTAATTCTTGAATTTCGTATCTTGCTTTTCGAATTCCTTGCGAACTTTCGCCTCCATCACGCCCTGCTTTTCAATCTGCGAACGCAGGTATTGCCGATAGGTGGCGTTGTCTGCGACTTCTTCCGCCAAAATGTCGCATGCGCCGGCGATTGCCGCCTTCGGGTCGGCGAGCCCCTTTTCTTCGGAAAGGTAAATCCGCCCGATTTCTTCCGCCGTGTTGGTTGTCGCTTCTTGCGCCAAGATGATTTTGGCCAGCGGTTCGAGTCCGCATTCCCTGGCGACGGTCGCACGCGTACGTTTTTTGGGCTTGTATGGCGCATAAAGGTCTTCGAGGAGAGTCTTGTCCTTGCAGGCTTCGATCTGGGCCTTGAGTTCCGGAGTGAGCTTTCCCTGTTCCTCGATGGATTTCAGAATGGTCGTTTTGCGTTCTTCGATTTCTTGCAGGTATTCCCGGCGGTGCGAAATGTCGCGGAGTTCGATTTCGTTGAGAGTCCCTGTCTGATCCTTGCGGTAGCGCGCGATGAACGGGATGGTCCCGCCTTGCTCCATCAGTTCCAGGGCTTTGGCGACGCGCCATTCTTCCAAGTTCAGTTCTTCGGAGATGACTTGCGAAAAATTCATATTTCCTGTTCCTCAAAAATGGGGTTCGATGGCAAATTTAAAAATCTTCCCCGACAAAATCGGGGGCATAAAGGTAGAATAATGTGGCGAGGATGGCTTGCGTTCAAATTCCAATCATCGCTTTCCCGCGATTAACTATCTTTTCCCCAATATGGAATTTCTGCCGAATCGTTTTTTGCCCATTTCCAAGGAAGATTTGGAGGCTCGCGGGTGGGACTTCGTCGATGTCATCGTCGTATCCGCCGACGCTTATGTGGATCATCCGGCTTTTGGACATGCCGTCATGGCGCGTCTCGTGGAGCATGAAGGGTTTCGCGTGGCGGTTTTGCCGCAGCCCAATTGGCGCGACGACTTGAGGGATTTCAAGAAGCTCGGTCGCCCCCGGCTTTTCTTCGCAATTTCAAGCGGTATGGACAGCATGGTGAACCATTACACGGCGGCGAAAAGGCTCCGCAGCGACGATGCGTTCACGGCTGGCGGCAAGGCGGGCTTTCGGCCCGACAGGGCGACGACGGTTTATTGCAAAATATTGAAGCGGCTCTATCCCGACGTCCCGGTCGTCATCGGCGGGCTGGAATCCAGTTTGCGGCGGATTAGCCATTACGATTATTGGGACGACAAGCTCTTCCCTTCCATTTTGGCGACGACGCAGGCGGATCTGCTGATTTACGGGATGGGCGAAAAACCGATGAAGGAGCTGTTGCACCTTTTGAAGAAAGGCGTCCCCTTCTCGAACATGAATTCCATCTTGCAAACGGCCTATCTCGCCCCGAGGGGGCGCGTGCCCAAGAACCGGAACGTCCAGGACTTGGTCTTGCCGAGTTACGAAGACTGTCTCGAAAGCAAAAGAACGCAGTTTGAAGCGTTCCGCAAAATGGAGACGGAATCCAACCGAATCCATGCGAAGCGCATTTTGCAGGATGTCGGGGAACAGACGGTCGTCATCAACCCGCCGTATCCGCCCCTTGGTGACGGGGAACTCGACGAGAGCTTCGAATACCCTTATGCCCGCGCTCCTCATCCGCATTACCGGAAGCGCGGACCTGTCCCGGCGTTCGAAATGATCAAGTTCTCGATTACGACGCATCGGGGTTGTTTCGGCGGTTGCAGTTTCTGCGCCATCAACGCGCACCAGGGGAAGCGCATCGCCAGCCGTTCCAGGGAGAGCATTCTCCGCGAAGTGGATGCGGTGACGCAAATGCCCGGATTCGCCGGAACCATTTCGGATTTGGGCGGTCCCAGTGCGAATATGTACAAAATGCGCGGCAAGGATTTTTCCCGTTGCGAAAAATGCGCGAGGCCCAGTTGCGTTTTTCCGCGGATTTGCGACAACATGGATACGCGTCACCATGAACTCACGGAACTTTACAAGGAAGTTTCGAAGAATCCGAAGGTGAAGCATCTCTTCATCGGGAGCGGCGTCCGTTACGACTTGCTTTTGCAGAGTACGACGGACAAGTCCTTGGAAGAGGATCATTTGGAATATGCGAGGGAGTTGATACGCCATCATGTGAGCGGGCGTTTGAAGGTCGCGCCGGAGCATACGTCGGACGGAGTCTTGAGCCTTATCCGCAAACCGTCCTTCAGTTTGTTCTACCGTTTCAAGGAAATTTTCGACAGGGAAAGCGCTGCCGCCGGGAAAACGCAGCAAATCATCCCTTATTTCATTTCCAGCCATCCGGGGTGTACCGAAAAGGACATGGCGGAGCTTGCTTTAGAGACGAAACAGTTGGGCTTTCGATTGGAGCAAGTTCAAGATTTCACGCCCACGCCGATGACGATTGCGTCCGAAATGTATTATGCGGAAATCTATCCGGACGGGAAGCCGCTCTATGTCGCCAAGACCCCGGAACAGAAGGCGAACCAAAAACGGTTCTTCTTCTGGTATGTTCCGGAGAATCGCGTTTGGATTCAAAAGACGCTGGAACGTCTGAAGCTCGGCAAAATTTCCCGTTTGCTGCTTTCCCGTTCGTCTTACAAGGAGGGGCGCACTTACGAGCCTAGCCTTGAACGCGCGCGGGAGCGCGAGCGGGTGAAGCTGGACCGGAACGAGCGTCGCAAAAAATCCCCGAATCCTTTCAACGGGCGTCCGAGGAGTCGCTCAAAATATTGAGCATTCCCGAGCATCCGCGAGAGACGTCGTCCCACGTCGCCGTGAAATCTCCCGAATACCAAGGGTCCGCGACGTCGTGCGGCGAGTCCGTGTAATCCATCAGGAAGGAGACTTTTTTCAATCGCCGTTCTTGAAAGGGGAGCTTCGCTTCGTCCCACGGGTATGCGCTTTCCAGGAGGCGTTCTAGATTTCGCAAGTTGTTCTTGTCCATCAGGACGATATGGTCGAAGGATTCAAAGTCGGAACGCGTGATTTGCCGCGCCGTTTTGCCGTAGGGGAAAATTCCGTGTTCGCGTAGGATTCCTTGCGCCGGCGGGTAGATGGGATTGCCGATTTCTTCCGTGCTGGTCGCCGCACTTTCAATGTGGAAAAGGTGTTCCCTGTGCGATTTTTGCAGTAAATCCTTCATGACGAATTCCGCCATCGGGCTTCGGCAGATGTTCCCGTGGCAGACGAAGAGAATTTTCGTTTTCGCGATGCGGTCTTTCATGGATGCCAATTTACAAAAGGGAACTTTTTCGGGAATGTGTAAATTTCTTTCTGTAAAATCAAAAGGGTCCGGAGAACTCGCCGTT
>CAZCRF010000004.1:0-79981 GCA_964501065.1 uncultured Fibrobacter sp.
TTCGCCGAATTGTGCAAGTTGCCGTGGTTCTTTTTGCTTTAGCAAATCTAGAACCTCGTGCAATCCTGCCGCAACTCTGAACCCTCCCCCTATCTTGCCCCACGCCGGGAAGGCGAAACAGGTCGCTTGGCGACCAAACGGTTCGTTCGACGGACACAAGCCGCCCGTGCCAACGGCAAAACAGTCCGTTCGACGGACAATAGCCTCCGAGCCACGGCAAGAGCGGCTCTTGTTGCAGACAAACCTTTCAGAACCCGACGATTCCGTAACAGCCGAGCCGGATGCGGTCGTTGTTCTTTTCCTGGATGATTCCGATGGAAAGTTCGCCTTGGACTTGGAAGTTCGGGAGAATGCCCAACTGGACGCGGGGAATCAAATCGACCATAAAGTCGTCCTTGATGTTCCCGAGGCTCCCGGAAGTTTCGATGCCGACCATGGCGAGGACTGCCTTCGTGAACTTGAACTGTGGAGTGGCCCCCAATGCGAATTCGGAAATTCCCCCGTCGCTGACGATGCGGTCCAAAAAGCCCAGCCGCACTTCGTAAAGGGTGGAAAAAATCCTCGAAAGCGGTTGCAGCTTGGCGTATGAGAAGACAAGCCCCGCCCCCCGGTCGTTTCCGATGCCGAAGAGAATGTCCGCTTCAATGGTGGAGTATTCGAAAATCCGGAATTTTCCGCCCAAATCCACGTAAGTCTGGACGCTTTCGAGATTGTCTTCCGTGTCGAACAGGATTTTTCCGCCGATTTCCCAGTAATCGTTGATGGCCAGTTGGGCGTTGATGGGGAGGTAGCCGTCCTCTTCGTAGTTCGTATAGAATCCCGCCCCGACGGAAATCCGGTCGCGGGTCATGAATTCCGGTCCGAAGGTGTAGCGCGTGTCCCAGATGCGGTCCAGGGCGAACGCCCCGGAAGAAAGGGCGAGGAGGAAAGCGAGCGCTGTAGTAAGGATTTTGTTCACGGGTAAAAGATATTAAAAGAAGCCGTCGAATTGCTATGAACAACGGAGCAAGCGACCGATGCGGAGGATGGAGTTCTTTTTCAGCCCGTTCAACTGCTGCAAACGTTTAACGCTCGTGTGATAGCGGCGCGCGATTTTGCCGAGAGTGTCCCCGGGGCGCACGCGGTGGTAGCGGTGTTTGCTCGCCTCCTTCTCCAGGGCGGCGTATTCATTTTGCAAATCCTCCCGTGGGATGGAAATCTTTTCCGCAACGGGATTGCCGTTCTTGAAGTCGAAAAAACGGGTCGGGTCGAGCGGCATGTCGCCGAGGCGCATTTCAAAATGCAGGTGCGGTCCCGAGGAACGACCCGTGCTGCCGCCTAGTCCGATCGGGGTCCCTGCCGCCACAGCGTCTCCGACTTTGACGATTGCTTTCGAAAGGTGCGCATAGACCGTCCGCGTCACTCCGCAACCCTCGTGCTTCAACACGACGTAATGCCCGTAGCCCCGACGTTCGTAGCGGACCCTTGCGACAGTCCCCGGGAACGCCGCCCGGACCGTGTCCCCCTTTTTCAGCCCGATGTCCAATCCCTTGTGGATTCGGATGTGCCGAAAACCGTATGGCGACGTAATCCGGCGGCTCTCGATGGGCAAGGCGGACTTTCCCATGTCGACGAAGAGCGTTTCGGAATTTTCTTTGGCAAGGGCTTCGGAATCCGTTTCCGCATAATCGAAAGGGGAACTCTCGAGAAGGTCGTCCGGTTCGGACGCCTCGGGGAACGCGGCCGCCTGGGATAGGAAGGGAACGCGAGGAGCGTCCAAAACCGCATCCTCCGCGGACTTGTCGCTTTGCACAATTTCGCGGAAGGCGTTCTCCGTTCCGAGAATTTCCTCGAAACGGTACGTTTCTTGGGCGAGGCCCGTTGTGGCGAAAATTCCGGCAAAAAGAAAAAGTGCTTTAATCATGGATGTGGGCAATATAAAAATTCCCCGGAATCGGAATTTCGAATGTCCCGGCGCAAACTCCCTAAATCGGGGAACTTGAAATGTCGCCTGTCGGGCGACACGGAAAATTTTCGAATTATTTAAATCTGGCGTCGCCACTCCCCAAAGGAAAGGAGAAAAATGAGGAAAATCGCATTGTGTGTCGTTCTTGCGTTTTGCGCCATGGCGTTTGCCGAGGGTTGTTACTTCCAAACCCGGCGGAGCTCCTACGATTCAAAAACGAGAGTCTGGCAAGTGGATTGCAACGCGGTGTATCGTGCCTTTCGGGATCTTGAATTTATTGAATCCTACGGCGGCTTTTACGCCCGCTATTATGGGAAGCGTTTCGGCAAGGAGGGAAACCTGATTATTGAGATAGACGGTGGGAAATCCACTTTCTGGAAATTTTTCTATGCGCAAGGCAAATATTGGTACTATGGATCCATCGAATATCTCGGCGCCAATGTGGTCAATTGTTTCTCGGCGACAAGTTCGGGCTGCGACGATGTGGAATACACCGACTTCGCGCTCTATTTGAGCGACTTTCTGGCTTCTTCGGCGAGAAGGAACCGGTAGATGCCCGGGAGGGGAAATATGGACGAAGGCTTCGCCGGTTGCATAAGCCCGGCGGATTTTCTTTTTATATTTACCCTGCAAAATTTTCAAAAAGGATTCGCCATGGCCAAAACTGTACAGAATGCTCTCAAGGATTTGATTTCCCTCTGCAAAAGACGCGGCTTCATTTTCCCCGGTTCCGAAATTTACGACGGACTCGCGAACACTTGGGACTACGGCCCGTACGGCATCGAATTGAAGAGGAACATCAAGAACCTCTGGTGGCGCACTTTCGTCACCAGCCGCCCGGACGTCGTCGGCCTCGACTCCTCGATACTCTTGAATCCGCGGGTTTGGCAGGCTTCGGGGCACGTTTCGAATTTCTCGGATCCGCTCGTCGATTGCAAGGCTTGCCATGAACGGTTCCGCGCCGACCAGCTCCTCGAAGAAAAGCTCGGCGAGGGCTGCTGCGCCGGGAAGACCTTCCCCGAAATTCACCAGATGATGGTCGACAACCAGATTGAATGCCCCAAGTGCGGCAAGAAGGATTTCACGGAACCGCGCGCGTTCAACCTCATGTTCCAGACGCAGCTCGGCGTCCTCGAAGGCACGGGCAACAAGGTCTATCTTCGCCCGGAGACCGCGCAGGGAATCTTCATCAACTTCAAGAACATCATCGACAACGTCCGCCCCAAGATTCCGTTCGGCGTCGGCCAGATCGGAAAATCCTTCCGCAACGAAATCACGCCGGGGAACTTCATCTTCCGCACGCGCGAGTTCGAACAGATGGAGTTGGAATTCTTCTGCGAACCGGGGACGGAAAAGGAATGGTATGATTACTGGCGGAAGTTCTGCATGGAATTCGTGGAAGGTCTCGGGGTGAACAAGGAGAAGCTCCGCCTCCGCGAACATGCCGCCGAAGAGCTTTCCCATTATTCGAACGGGACTTCCGACATCGAATACAACTTCCCGTTCGGCTGGGGGGAACTCTGGGGAATCGCTTCCCGCACTGACTTCGACCTGACGCAGCACCAGAAAGAGTCCAAGGTCAAGATGGAATACTTCGACGCCGTGGCGGGCAAACGCTACATCCCCTACGTGGTGGAGCCGTCCCTGGGTGTCGACAGGCTCCTGCTCGTGCTCCTTTGCGACGCTTACGACGTGGAAAAGCTCGAAAACGGCGAAGAGCGCGTCGTCCTGCACTTCAGCCCGAAGGTCGCGCCGGTCAAGGCTGCCGTCTTGCCGCTCGTGAAGAAGGGCAAAGTCAAGGAAGTCGCGGAAGGGATCTACAAGAATCTCATCCAGGATTTCAACGTGGAATACGACGAGACGCAGTCGATTGGCAAGCGTTACCGCCGCCAAGACGAACTCGGGACGCCTTTCTGCATCACGGTCGATTTCGACACGATTGGCGAGGGCGACGACGTGAATCCGGAATTCAAGGGGATGGTCACCGTCCGCGAACGGGATTCCATGAAGCAGGAACACGTGAAAATCGAAGAACTTTCGAGCTGGCTTTCCGCCCGCCTGAAGTGAGTGTCCGCGGAATCTGCCGCCAGCTATGGAAATCTTTCAAGCCGCCCGCCAAAGGATTCGGGACTTTCACACGAAAGTCCGCGGACTTTCCAAGTGGCAAAAGCTCCTGATTGCCGTCTTGGTCGTGGCCGTCCCCGCGGGAATCGCCCTTTCGACGGTCTTGCTGGTCTTTTGGAAAAGGTCGTCGAAATGAATCTTTCCCGGAGACTCCCGGAAGAACTTTCCGACTCGCCGTTCTTTTCAAAGCTTTCAAAGCTCAAACGGAAGGTGGGGGAGTTCGCCGATTTGACCGTCTCGACTCCTCTTCGGACGGGGCTTCCCTTCGACTTGGAATCCGTCCTGCCGCTCGCCGAGAAGAATTTTTCCACTTGGAATCCCGATGCCTGCGGCCCGGAAGAATCGAGAAAGGCCGTGGCGAAGTACTTTGCCGACCGCGGCGGGGACTTTTCCCCGGAAGACATTTTCTTGACTGCGAGTACGAGCGAAGCTTACGCCATTCTCTTCAAGGTCTTTTGCAATCCGGGGGACTCGGTGCTCGTTCCGCAGCCCGGATATCCCCTTTTGGATTCCCTGGCCGCCTTGGAATGCCTGGAGACTTCCCCCTATTTCCTTTCCCTGCGAAACGGAGCGTGGTCTCTCGACTCGGATTCCCTCTACGCCTTTCCGCCGAATGCGAAGATTCTCACTCTCGTTTCCCCGGGCAATCCGACGGGGCATGTCCTTTCGGAAGGGGAATGGGCAGCCGCCGTGGATTTTGCCGCGCGCGCGGACATGGCGATTGTCGTCGACGAAGTCTTCGGGGATTTCATTTATGACGGCACGGCGCGCCCTTGGACTTGGGATTCGAAAGGCGTCCCCGTTTTCTTTCTCGGCGGGCTTTCAAAGTCGGTCGGCTCCCCGCAGTTGAAGCTCGGTTGGATGGCGGTCAGGCCCGGAACTTTAGGGGACCGCTTGAAGTGCGCCTTGGAATATGCGGCGGATGCCTATCTGAGCGCCGCTTCGCCGGCTCTGGCTTTGGCAGCCCCGATGCTCGAAAAATCCCTCGGATACGAAACGACTTTGCGCGAGCGGCTTTCTCGGAATTTTAAGACACTCCGCAGCCGGTTTCCGAAAAAGGACATTCTCCCCGATGTCCGGGGGGGCTGGTACGCGGCACTCCACTTCGACGGGGAGGACGACGAAAAGTTGACTCTCCGGCTGCTGGAAAAGGCGAAAGTCCTCGTGCAACCGGGATTCCTCTTCGACTTCGACGAGGACGGCTGGGTGGTCGTGAGTCTGCTCGCCGCTCCGGAAACATTCGAGTCCGCCGTGCAAAGGCTTTATGCGGAAGTCTTCGACAGGGGATCCGCCTAGCGGATGACAATCGTGTAAGTCCCCGTCCAATCGCCGTATCCTCTTTCGTTGTCATAGGAGGAGGGGCGAATGGCCAAAATGTTGTACTGGCAGACAGTCGCGTCCGCATCAACCGAATAGGAAACCTGCTCTTGGGCGTTTGAATCAAATTGGAAGTTCGTCGTCCCGTATTTCTTTTCGCCGGCGTCGCATTCCAGGCGATAATCCATCTGGATGTAGGGCAACTCCCAGTTCAGGTTGTTGCGGAATACGATGACCGCGGAATTCGAATACGAATAAGTGTTGTTCGAAAGATAGGCGTCGACGACAGCGATGTCTGTGCCGGGAACCAAGACGGTCTCCTCCGAATCCCAATTGGAGCAGCCCGAAAAGACTGTTGCGCAGAAAATTCCAAGCGCACACAGGACGACCGTTTTCCACTTTGTACTCTTCCGTTGCATTTTTGCACCTTTTTTTTACAAAGATAGATAATTTGATTTGTCAAAGATTGTCGATTCGGGAAGGAGGGCTTTTTTATCCGAACTTTCCGCCTTTTCCCGGTTCCGCTGGCTGTTTTCGTTCGGCTGGAAGCTGCTCGCGTCCGCAGTCATCGACACGCTCTACAGAAACCTCCGCGAATTGGTGATTGATTTGTCGCAATCAACGCCTTGGGATTTTTAGCCTTGGCCATTTGGCTGAAACTGCCCGTGCTGATTCTCGTCGGGGCGGGATTTTACCTGCTGCTTGCGAGGATTCTCCGTTTTGAATGCCTGAGTATATTTTGAATACGGTCGAGGAAATCCGGCAACGGCGGAAGCGGAAAGCGTAGGAGGCCTCGCGAAAATGGCGCAAAGGGATTCGTGGATCGGAAAAGGGTGTCGTTCGAAATCGAAAAGGACGCTTTGCGGAAGAAAATGATTAGATTAGGACAAAAGACCTTTCAAAGGAGAATTATGTTGAAATTCAGTGGATTCCGGTGGGCGTTCAGCCTCTGTGCAGCCGTTCTGCTTGCAGCTTGCAGCGAAACGACCAGTTCGACAGACGACTACATCGACGATTCGAGTTCCTCGGCGGCGACCGTCAAAAAGTCAAGCTCTTCCGGTGCGGAAAGCAGTTCGAGCCAAAAGGGGAGCGACTTTCCCGAAGCGGAACCCGGAGAATACGATTCATCCATGAACGCCCCGACGGGGCTTTCCGCGACGGAAATCGACGGCAACTGGGTCTTGGATTGGTCCTATGAAGAATCGGAAGGAAGCCCGGCGGCGGCCTTTGTCGTCCAGGTCTTGGATTTGGAAGTGGAGGGCGTTCCGGCCTGGAAGAATTTGGCGCAGACCATGTCCGACGTCTATCGCTACCGGATAGGCAAACTGCCGTCGACTTATCTTTATTATCGCGTCGCCGCGTTGAATGCGGACGGGGCCCGTTCCGCCTTTTCGGACGACGTCCTCATCGAGGTGAGCGCGGAAGAGGTCGTGGAGAGCAGTTCGAGCGCGGATGCCCTCGTCAGCGCCCCGACAGGGCTTTCCGCTTCGGAAATCGACGGCAACTGGATCCTCTCCTGGAGTTACGAGAACGATGCGGCGAATCCGGCGTCGAAGTTCGTCGTCCGCGTTCTGGATTTGAACGCCGACAGCGCGGCTTGGAAGGATTTGGCCTCGGTGGATTTGGAATTGACGCGCTACCGCGTCGGGTCTCTCTCCAGCACTTATCTCTATTACTGCGTCGCTGCGGAAAATGCGGACGGTTTGCGTTCCGAATGCTCGGACGACGTCCTCATCGAAGTGGGCGCGGAAGAGGTCGTGGAGAGCAGTTCGAGCGCGGATGCCCCCGTCAGCGCCCCGACGGGGCTTTCCGCTTCGCTCATCGGCGGCAGCTGGGTGCTTTCCTGGAGCCACTCGGACAATGCTAGCAATCCGGCGGCGAAGTTCGTCATCCAAAAGCTCAATTTGGAAAGCGCGAACCCCTCGTGGTCCGATTTGGCGAACGTCACTCCGGATTTGACCGTCTTCAGTTTGGGGAAATTGCCGTATGCCTACTTCTATTTCCGGGTCGCCGCGGAAAATGCCGCCGGGGAACGTTCGGAATATTCAAACGTGTATCTGGTGAACGTCTCCCAGACGAGCGTTTCCGCTCCCGTCATCAGCGGAGCTTCCGTTTCGACGGATTCGACAAGCCGGGTGCTCAACTGGAGCTTTGCCGAATCTTCCGTGTTCGCGGCGACTAAATTCCAAGTTGAAAAGTTGGATCTGGAGACGAACGAATGGGTGCTCCAAGGAGTCGTCGACGCTTCGACGAACCGCTTCCAGATAGGCCTGTCCATCGAAGACCGCTATTTCCGAGTCTTGGCGGTGAACGAGACGGACACACTCGCTTCGGCGACCTACACGGTCCCGGCGGAGATGCTGGCCGTCCCCACGAACATTTCCGCGACGCGCATCGCCCCGAGCGTTTGGGAACTCACCTGGGACTATTCGAGAAATTCCCTTCGCAAGGAATCCGGATTCCTCGTGCAAGGTTCAGCGGACGGCAGCGCGAGCTGGTCGGAAGTTTCCACGGTTTCGCCCGGGATTCTCTATTACCACGCAAGCGGAAACGGCAACCTGGAGAAGTTCTTCCGGGTGGCCGCGTACGACAACGAAGATACGACGGCGTTCACCGCAGCATTGCAAATCGTGTCGAACACGGCCGACATTCCCTATCGCGGGGATTTGAAACTCACGACTCCGTCCGTCACAGTCTCTCCGATCACCCAGACAACCGGGGACGTCACGGACACCATCGATTACGCTCTTTCCATCGAATCGGACTTCACGAACAAGAACATCTTGAATTCGGAATACACGGAAGAAGTTTCCTACGAAGTCCGCTGGTACACGGAAGACGACGGTTCGACCGTTTCGGAAACCATCGAAAACACGCGGCTCGCGACGAAGTATACGAACATTTCCGGACACTTGCCCGTGAACGGCAACGGCAACGTCAATCTCTACGGGCAGCTCCGCATCGTCTGGAAGGACGTGAACGGCGTGACGGATTACAGCGAGTGGACCGCCCCCCAGACGGCGGGCAAGGTGCAAAAATAGCCGAGACTGCAAAAACTTCAGGGACTGCGAAAGCGGTCCCTTTTGCATGGGAGCTTGGGGAAATTATATTTGCCCCATGAATTATTTGGGAATCGATTACGGCGAACACCGCGTGGGCATCGCCTTCGCGGACTCCGAATTGCGCTGGGCGTTCGCCCGGGAGACGATCGACCGGAAAAAGGTCGATTTGATGCCGCGCCTCGAAGAGCTTGTGCGGGAAAATCGGATAGACGTCCTCGTCGTCGGCATGCCTTACCGCCCCGACGGCCGGATGGACGGGAAGAATGTCGTCGTCGAGGCTTTCGTGAAGGAACTCTCCGCCCGCTTTCCCGGAATTCCCGTGGAGACGGAGGACGAGGCCTACACGTCGGTCGCCGCCCTCGAAGAGACCAGGCATTTGAAGAAGAAGAAAAAGCAGAAAGACAAGGGGATTGTCGACAGACTGGCCGCCCAGCACATTTTGCAGTCCTACCTGGACAACCATCTTTGACAATTTTGTCATCAAAAAGGACATTTCTGAACGCACTCCGGGCATGCCCTTTTCGTAAATTCACCTGACGCGCGGCTCTTTTCGTCGAATGGGACACTTTTGCTATATTTGTTCACCGAAAACGACAAAAAAGTTGTTTTCTTGGGCTGGACTTCTGTTAAAATCGTCGGAAAACGCCAAAATCTTCATGGCACGGTTTTTGCAAAAAGTAGAGCACAAACCATAAGGAGTACATCGTGAGTATTCAAGAAGAATTTGGAAGCCTTGTCTTCAACCAGAAGACGATGAGCAAGTACCTCTCGCACAAGACCTATGACAGCCTCCTCGAAACGATGGAGAACGGAACGGCCCTTGATGCGACGATTGCCGACGAAGTCGCGTCCGGCATGAAAACTTGGGCAATCGAACACGGGGCGACTCACTATACCCACTGGTTTCAGCCCTTGACAGGAGCGACGGCGGAAAAGCACGACGCCTTTTTCAACCCGGACTTCAAGGGCGGCATCGTCGCCTCTTTTAGCGGCAAGGAATTGATCCAGGGCGAACCGGACGCATCGAGCTTCCCTTCCGGCGGACTTCGCGCGACTTTTGAAGCCCGCGGTTACACGGCGTGGGATCCCTCCAGCCCGGCGTTCATCAAGGAGAACAACGACGGTGTCGCCGTTCTCTGCATCCCGACCGTCTTTTACGGCTACCACGGGGAAGCCTTGGACAAGAAGACTCCGCTCCTCCGTTCCCAAGCCGCCTTGGCGAAGCAGGTGGACCGCGTGGCCAAGCTCTTCGGCGTCGAAGGGAACAAGCGTCCATTCGCCACTCTCGGCCCGGAACAGGAATACTTTTTGGTCGACGCGGACCTTTACCGCGAACGCCCGGACTTGGTGGAAACCGGCCGCACCCTCTTCGGAGTCCGCCCGGCGCGCCACCAGCAGCTCGAAGACCATTACTTCGGCAAGATCAAGAACCGTGTGCTCTCCTTCATGGCGGAAGTGGACAAGGAGCTTTGGAGACTGGGCGTTCCGGCCAAGACGCGCCACAATGAAGTCAGCCCCGCCCAATTTGAACTGGCCCCGGTCTTCGAAGACCAGAACCTCTCCTCCGACCACAACATGCTGGCGATGGAAATCCTCCAGAACGTGGCGGAACGTTATGGCATGGTCTGCCTTCTCCATGAAAAGCCCTTTGACGGCGTGAACGGATCCGGCAAGCACAACAACTGGTCGATAACCGGCCCGGACGGCAAGAATTGGCTTTCTCCTGGAAAGACACCGCACGAGAATGCCAAGTTCCTCATGGTTCTCGTTTCCATCATCAAGGGCGTCGATTCCTTCGCCCCGCTCCTCCGGGCGAGCGTCGCCAGCGCCGGGAACGACCATCGCCTCGGTGCGAACGAAGCTCCTCCGGCCATCATTTCCATCTTCCTCGGAGAGCAGCTCACCGACATCATCAACCAGTTGGAAAAGGGCACTCCGACTTCCACGAAGAAGGGCTCTGAAATGGAAATCGGCGTTTCGATGCTCCCGCCTCTCCCGAAGGACGCCACGGATCGGAACCGTACAAGCCCGTTCGCTTTCACCGGGAACAAGTTCGAATTTCGCGCTGTCGGCAGCGAACAGAGCTGCTCCACGCCGAACACGGCTTTGAATACGATTGTCGCATGGGCTCTCGACGACGTGATGAACCAAGTCGAAGAATTGACCTCGAAGGGGACGGACTTCAACGTCGCCGTGCAAAACGTTCTCCAGAAGGAAATCAAGGCGCACAAGCGGGTTCTCTTCGACGGGAACGGCTACAGCGACGAATGGAAAGCGGAAGCCGCCCGCCGCGGACTTCCGAACCTCAAGACGACCCTCGAAGCGATTGAAGCTTACCGCGACCCGAAGGTGGTGGAGCTTTACAAGAAGTACGGAGTCCTTTCGGAGGTGGAACTCGAAAGCCGTTACGTCATCGAAAAGGAAAAGTACGAAACGGTCATCACGCTAGAGGCGAATTGCGCCCTCACGATGGCGAAGACGATGTACTTGCCGGCGGGAATCTCCTATGCGGCCTCCCTCGCGGATTCCTGCGCCTCACTCACAGACTACGTCCATTCCGGAGTCTCGTCCCTCGCGAAGTCCGCCGCGGAAAATGTCGAATTCCTGACCCAAGAAATCGGGAAGCTCGAAAAGGCGGTGGAATCGGGGGATTCGAAGGCGGAACTTGACGGCATGTCCGGAGTGCGCCGCTACGTCGACGCTCTCGAGCAGATTGTGCCGGAATCGGAGTGGCCTGTCCCCGGTTACGGAGAGATGTTCTTCATCGGCTAAAAATTCCACTTGGACAAAAATGGAAGCCTCCGCAAGGAGGCTTTTTCTTTGGCGAAAAAGAAAACCCGCCGAGAGTGGTCGACGGGATTCTTGACAAAATGGAGAATGTTATTTGAGGAAAGAGAGGACTGCGTCGCCCATACCGACTGTCCCGACCTTGGTGTCGCCTTCCTTCCAAATTTCACCCGTGCGGAATCCGGCGGTAATCGTCTTTTCGACGGCCGCTTCAATCGCCTTGGCGGCGGCTTCCTCCTTGAAGGAGTAGCGGAGCATGAGGGCTACTGAGAGAATTTGCGCCAAGGGGTTCGCGATTCCTTTCCCGGCGATGTCCGGAGCGGAACCGCCAGCGGGTTCGTAAAGTCCGAAGGAACCTTCGGCAATCGATGCGGAGGGGAGAAGCCCCATGGAGCCGGTGAGCATCGCGCATTCGTCCGTCAAGATGTCGCCGAACAGGTTCGGGCAGAGGAGAACGTCGAATTCGCGCGGGCGGCGGAGAAGCTGCATCGTGGCGTTGTCGACGTAGAGATGTTCAAGCTGGATTTCCGGGAACTCCTTCTCGTGAATTTCCTTGACGACTTCCCGCCAGAAGACGCTGGTCGTGAGGACATTCGCCTTGTCGATGCTCGTCACCTTGCCGCTGCGGAGCTTGGCCGCTTCAAAGGCGAACCGGGCGATGCGCTCGATTTCATAGCGGCTGTATTTCATGGTGTCGTAGCCGATTTCGTCCTTGCCCGAGCCTTCGCGGCCTTTCGGCTCGCCGAAATAGACGTCGCCGGTCAATTCGCGGACCGTGAGGATGTTGAAGCCGTCGCCCACGATGTCTGCGCGAAGCGGGCAAGCGGGAGCCAGTTCCTTGTAAACGCGGGCCGGGCGGAGGTTGCAGAAAAGCTTGAAGTGCTTGCGGAGGGGGAGGAGCGCGCCGCGTTCCGGTTGCAGGTTCGGGGGGAGGTTTTCCCACTTGGGTCCGCCGACCGAGCCGAAGAGAATCGCGTCCGCCGCTTCACCCGTCTTGAGTGTGCTTTCCGGCAGCGGATTTTGAAAATGGTCGTAGGCGATTCCGCCGACATCCGCCCATTCCTTTTCCGTGGAAAATCCGAATTTGTCCGCTACGGCGTCGAGAACGCGGACGGCTTCTCGCATCACTTCCGGACCGATTCCGTCGCCGGGGAGAACTGCGACTTTGTATGTCTTGCTCATGAATGAACCTCTTTTGTTTGGCACTCCAAATGTAGTAAAGCCGAACGCGGACGTTTTGGCAAACGCCGCGCCGCCTTCCCCTCCAAATCGAATCAGCATGTCAGTCCATTTCGATTTTCATTTGCACGAAGCCTTTCCCGGTGTACGCTCGGACCAAGTAGACGCCGCTCGGCAGATTCGAAAGTTCCAGAATATTGGCCGTGGATTTCACAATCTTGTTGCCGTTCGCGCTGAAGAGCTCCACTTGCCGGGCGAGACCGTTCACGACGAGACGCTTTGCCGCCCGGTCGAACTTCACGACTGTTTCCGCCGTCACCGTTTGGAAAATCCCCGTCTTGTCGTCTGCCGAAGAGGAGCTTTCCAAAACGGAAGAACTGGACGGTTCCACCGATTCCGAAGAACTCGACGGCAAATCCTGCGAGGAACTCGAACTTTCGGCAGAAAGGGAAGAGCTTGAAATCGCAATTCCTTCCACATCGACCACAATCCAATACAAATTGGCCGCATCGCCCTTGGTGATGGTGTAATCCTCGGCTTCGAGGCGGATCGAGACGACACCCGCGCTTGCCGTGTAGGATATTCCGTTCACTTTGACGTTTTTCTCGAAATCCGCGTTGAAGTAGAGCGAGACCGTCGCGGGAACCGCCAGGGTGAAGTCGACGCTTGTCGAAGATTCCATTTTGAGACAACGGGAAAATTCCTTTCCGCCGACGGTGATCGTCCCCTTCGCCGTGGAGAGGTTTCCCAAAAAGGCGAAGTAATCACTCGAAAGGGCGTCTTCCGTGAAATCGTGTTCCGTGTCCGCAGAAATCGGGAGAGTGGCGTCGCTTGAACCTGCGGATGCGGACGAACCTTGCGCGCTGCTGGAAGATTTTCCGCTAGAGGAAGAACTTCCGGCTGAACTCGAAGAAACGGAGGATGCGGAGCTGGTGACGACAATCGCCCCGTCCCCCTGAATGCTCTTCACGCTTCCCGTGTAAGAGGAGAGCGCTCTTTTCAAGGCCGCGTTGACCGCATAAGAAGCGTCGTCCGCGTCATTGTCGAAGGTCCATGAAAAATCCCCTCCGTTCATGCGCCCCGCGTAAGTCTCCACGGTCACTTTGGCCGCTTCGGGGGCTTCCGCCGTGTAGGAATACATTTTAGAGCCCGTGTCAAAGTTGCTGTAGCGGTGACCGCCCTGTTTGGACGTCACGGAACTAGGCACGGTCGCGCTCCGGCTGTTTACGACATAGGCGTCGAAATCCGCCGAAGTGTTCACGCCCATGGAAGACGCGGTGACCTCTACGCCTTTATTCACGTAAGAGGACGCGCCGTAGGGGATGAACGTGTAATCGCCTTCCATGTAATTGTCGAAAGCCTTGACCACGCCCCCGTCCTCGCCGGAGAACGTACCGTTCGCCGTGCTGCTGGTCGACGTCCCCGCGTAAAGGTCGGAGCCCTGCATCGAAGTGAGCATCGGGTATTTGCAGTTGCGGAAGTAATTGCCCTCCATGAAGACGGAAGAGCCCAAAGTGCTCCCCGCGCCGTATTTGGCGTTCCCGTCGTAGTAATTGTTGTAAACGTGGGCGTTGTAATAACGGACGCGCGGATGGCGGCTGTCGGAATGATCGTACCAGTTGTGGTGGTAGGTGATGTAGTAATCGGTGGCGTCGTAACTGTAGACCTTTTCGCTGAGGCCGAGCAAATTGCTCTTCCCGTTGTCCCAGAAATGGTTGTAGCTGAACGTGACGTAGGAGGATTTTTTGCAATCGAGGGCGCCGTCCCCCTTGGCCTGATCCGCGTCGGAGCCCGCGTCGCCGTAAAAGAAGTCGTTGTGGTGCACCCAAATGTAGGCGTTGTTCTGCTGCAACCCGATGTTGTCGCCCTCTCCGCTGTTCACGTTCATAATGCCCAGATTCCGGATTTCGACGTTTTGCGCATTTTTCAGGCGGATGCCCCAACCGTTCGCCGTCGCGTCCTCGCCGATGCCTTCGAGGGTCACGTAAGCGTTTTCGCTGCTCCCCAAATCCACCACGACGTCGCCGTCGACGAGGGAATCGGAATCGGTCACGTTCCCGATGAGGCGGAAATCTATCGGACGGGATTCGTAGCCCTTCTTGAGGCAGTTCAAGATGCCTTGGAAGGTCTTGCACGAAGTCGTCGAGCCCTTGGCGTTCGTCGTCACGTCGAGGGATACCGTTTCCTTGGAATTTTCGGAAACGTAGATGACCACCGCGCCGCTTTTGAGCGTGCCGTCCGCCTTGTAGGCGCCGGGAACGCGCCCCCCGTCAAAAGCAAAGCCAGAACGGTCGTGCGCCTTGACCGTGACGTCCGCCGTCGCCGTTTCCGAGGAGCTTTCGCCGGAAGACGTGACCGCAGCCACCTTGATGCTGTGGGCGCCCGCGGCAAGCCCCGGGATGTCCGCCCGGACGGATGAAGCGTACGTGCGAATGAGCGGGTCGTCTATTTTGACGCCGTCGCAATAGACGTTGTAACTCATCGCGCCGTTCACGGGAGACCATTCGGCATAGGCGGATTCGAACCAGCCGCCGGAATCGCTCAAGGTCAAAGCTTGCGCGTTTCCCAGGAAAATTCCCAGAATCGCCGCGGAAAAGGGCAAAGATTTTCGATTCATACGACACCAATCCTTTTTTGAGTATGTTCTCAAAAAATATAAAACTTTTCAAACAAAAACGTTTGAATTTTAAAATAATTCACAAAATTCTCAAAAAAAAATGTTCTCAAAATCAAAATCTGAAAGAGGAGATAAAATCTTTTCCCGCGAGCCCCGAAGTTTCTATTTTTTTTATCCGAGGTTTCTATGAATTTTTTACAATTGGCCGAAAGCCGCTACAGTTGCCGGGCGTTTCAAGAAAAACCGGTTGAAGAAGAAAAACTCCAGGCGATTTTGGAAGCGGGGAGGCTCGCCCCGACGGCGACGAATGCGTGCCCCGTCCGCGTCCTCGTCCTCAAATCCGCCGAGTCCCTTTCGAAAATCCGCGAAGCGACCCGGATGGCCTACAACGCACCGGTCGTCTTGATGGTCTGCTACGACGCGGCCAAGAGCTACAAGGCGACGGCGCACGGGGACAGCCACGACTGCGGAGTGGAAGACGCGTCCATCGTGACGACGCATATGATGCTCGAGGCGAAGGAGCGGGGGATAGAGAGCCTCTGGGCCAGGGGCTTCAACGCGGCGGAAATTTCCAAGACCATGGGACTTCCGGAGAATTGGAACTTGGTCTGCTTGTTGGATTTGGGCTATGCGGACCCGGAACGCGGGGGACCGAGTCCGCGCCACGGCAAGAGACTGTCTCTCGGCGAATTCGCCCGGGAATTTTGATGGGGGCGGAAAGGCATCCCCTCGAACCGTTCTTGCCGCCGAGTGCGAAGCTCTTGATGCTCGGCTGCTTTCCGCCACCGCAAAGCCGCTGGTGCATGCATTTCTACTACCCGAATTTCAACAACGACATGTGGCGAGTCTTGGGCGCGGCCTTCTTTCAAGACCGGGAGCGTTTTGTCCTTCCGGGGAAGAAATGCTTCGATAAGGAGAGGATTGTCGCCTTTTTGAGGGAACGGGGGATCGGCATCTATGACGTCGCCGTCGAAGTGGAGCGGTTGAAGGGGAACGCTTCGGACGCCTTCCTGCGGATTTTAAAAACTGCGGACATTCCCGGAATTTTAAGGCTCTTGCCGGACTGCCGCGCCGTCGATACGACGGGGACTCTTGCGACGGAAACCTTGAGCGGCATTCTCGGGGCGGCCGCGCCCCCTGTCGGCGGAAAATCTCCGTTCCGCGTCGGGGAAAGGTCTCTTCAGCTGTATCGGACGCCCAGCACGAGCCGCGCTTATCCGCTCGCCTTTGAAAAGAAAGTCGAGGCGTACCGAAAGATGTTCTGTGAACTCGGAATGCTTTGATTTAATTGGCAATGTGCAAAGTACAATTCGGGATGAGGAATTAGTGGTCAGTAGCCAGTGGTCAGTGTTTAGGGTGAAGTGTGGAGTGTTTAGAGTCAAGGCGGCCGTCATGTTGAGCGGGCCGCAAGGCTAGAGCGAAACATCCCGTTGCAGTAAAGGCGCGTCCGAAATCATTGCCGCTGTAACAGTTCCGTCCGGAACGTAAAATTTCCTGCCGACAGTCCCCGAATCGTAACGGAAAGTTTAAATTTGCAGTATGCCCACCGCCGCCGACATTACAAAAAGCCCGTCCCGGAACTCCGGACGTCCTTCCCGTCGGGGGGGGGCACTTCTGTGCAGCACAAGTTGAACGACACATCTCCAAAGGGGACTTTATGAAGAAGAACGCAGTCGCGCTCCCGTTTGCCGTGGGCGCTTTTTTGTTGGCCGCCGGTTGCGGCGACGACGTGACCAAGACGACCGTCGTCGAAGATACGGGAATCGCGCAGCTCGCGAAGGGCGACACTCTCCCGGAATGCACCAAGGAGAACGCTGGCGAGATGCTCTATGCCGCGGACTCGGGCAAGGCCTACATCTGCACCGGGAAGGCTTGGACGCCGCTTACCGGCGAGTCTTCCGCGGACACGGTCGTGCTTTCGAATGTCGACACGGTCGTCGTCAGGGACACTTTGCTGCAAAAGGATTCCGTCTTCCTTTCGCAAATCGATACGGTCGTTCTCAAGGACACTCTGATCCTTTCGAACGTGGACACCCTCATCATTCGAGATACTTTGGTCGGCTTGAACGGCGAGAGCTGCACGGCGGAGATGCTCGAGGATTCCTCCGGATACAAGATTGTGTGCGGCACGGATTCCGTCGGAGTCGTCTTGAACGGCTTCGACGGTACGAATGGAATCAACGGAGAAAAAGGGGAAAAGGGTGACGACGGCGAAAGTTGCACCGTGGCGGACAGCGGGAACGGTATTGTGTACGTTCAGTGCGAAAGCGATACCGTCGCGCTCTACAAGGCCGTGTGCGGAACGACGCCATACGATCCGGAGAAAAGTTTTTGTGACAGCCGAGACGGGACTGTTTACAATTTTGTCGTCATCGGCTCGCAGACCTGGATGGCGCAGAATCTGAACTATGCCTACAACGAGGGGACGGCAACCAGCTATTGCTACAGCGACGATACGAGTAATTGCACAAAGTACGGCCGCCTTTACACGTGGTCCGCGGCGATGGACTCGGCGGCGGTTTTCTCGGCGAACGGTTCCGGTTGCGGCTACGGGAAAACTTGCACGACGACGGAGCCCGTGCGCGGCGTCTGCCCGGCGGGCTGGCACTTGCCGACGAATGCAGAGTTCGAAACGCTGATTGCCGCCGTGGGCGGCGATGAAGTGGCCGGTAAAAAGCTCAAATCGGGGAGCGGTTGGGAGGACGATGGAAACGGCACGGACGATTACGGCTTTTCGGCTTTGTCGGCGGGCTACCGCTTCTCGGTCGGGGACTTCTACGACGCGGGCAGCTACGCGTACTTTTGGAGTGCCACTGAGGGCGGCACGTACTACGCGCGCTACATGAATTTGGTCTATAACTACGACGGCGCGCTCTTGAGCTACGGCAGCAAGGACTTTGCGTTCTCCGTCCGTTGCCTCAAGGACTAGGGCTGGGCATAAATTGTCATTCTGAGCGACATCACCGTCATTCTGCACTTGCTAATGTCATTCTGAGCGACGCGAAGAATCTCGTCGAACATTCACAGCAACTGGATGTTTCGCTCCTGCCATTCGGCAGGCGGGTCGCTCAACATGACGACTGCACTCCTGCAAACTGTCATTCTGAGGCGTAGCCGAAGAATCCAGGAACAGTCGCAACGTCATTCCGAGGGAGCGTGCGGCTGCCTATAATCTCTTTACAGCAAAGGGATGTTTTGCTTTAGCCTTGCTGCCCGCTCTGCACGACACAGCCCACTTTACCGCACACTGGTCACTATTCACTAATTCCTAATTATGCATTACGCATTACGAATTGCTCATTGCTAATTGACCAAATACCGCTTCGAAGGCCCTCTTCGTTTCCCAAAGTTCGCCGACGATGCTCATCGCCGTTTCTCTTGCGCTTTTGTCGTTTCCTTCGGCATCTTTGGTGGGAAAATTTTCGTCCGCATCGGTTTCGAATCGGATGTTTTGGGGCGGAATGCCCGGCAAGGCCGCCCGGGTGGATTTCTTTTTCAAACTATCGCGGTGAACGGAATAGATGGGACGCCACTTCTCCGCACGGGAGACGATTTCCCGGTCGCCGCCGAACCGGTGGAATACGGGACGGGCTTCCGGAGTCTCCTCGAGAATTTTCAAGATTCGCCTGTAATCCCCGACGACGTGGAGCACCAGGGAGTGCCTGAATTTGACGGAAAGCTTCGCCTGAAAGCGGAAGATTTCCTCTTGGACGTCGCCGGGAGCGTACCCTTCGAACCGCCTGTCCAGTCCACATTCCCCGACAAAAGCGGACGGATGCCGTCCCAACAGCTCTTCCAATTTTTGCAACTCGCGCCCGGAGATTCGTGGAGCTATCATCGGGTGGATGCCGAAGCAAGGCGATAGCGACCGGGGAAACTTTTCGAGCAAGCCCTCGGCCGCTTCCCATTCCCAAGGCTCGCAGGCGACGAGGACTGCTTCATAACCGAGCGCCTCCAGCTCGCGGCAAAGTTCTTCCGGGTGCGGGAACCGCGCAAGATGGACGTGGAAATCGAGCAAGCGTTCACCCGTTTTCGATGCCGTCGAGCAATTCTGCGGCGATTCCCACGCGGTCGCTGCACGTCAAATCCGTCTTGGGGCGAATCTCCTTGCAAAGCGTCCCCCCGCATCGCTTGGCGAATTCGGAAACGAGATATTCCCGTTTGTCCGGCCTGTAGTGGATGGCCGTGTAGAGCGCACCGCAAAGTCCACCGTCCGCACGACCCGCCCCGCAGCCCTTGAACTGTTCGATTTCCGTGGAGTCCAGTCCGTGTTCGTTCGCCCATGCGGCGGAAACGGCCATGGCGCAATTGCCCAAATGTCTTGAATGAAATTCCTTGGCAAAATCCTTCATGGAAGCCTCTTTGCAGAATATACAAATCGTTTTGAAAATTTGGTCGACGAAAAAAATCGACAGATTGCTTTTTTTCATTATTTTTCGCCATTTTGACCTTGGATTTATATACTTTTGGATTCAGAATTTTCCGTTTTTGTTCGGAAATTTTCATTTTTGGAGAACTCTATGGCAAAAAAGATGATAGCGGTCGATGGCAACGAGGCGACCGCAAACGTTGCGTTTCAATTGAGCGAAGTCGCCGCGATATACCCAATCACACCTTCTAGCCCGATGGCGGAACACGCGGACAACTGGAGCGCCGCCGGGAAAAAGAACCTCTGGGGGCAAGTCCCGCGCGTATTCGAAATGCAATCCGAGGGCGGGGCCGCCGGTACGGTGCACGGTTCCCTCCAGGCCGGGGCCTTGACGACGACGTTCACCGCCTCCCAGGGTCTCCTGCTGATGATTCCGAATATGTACAAAATCGCCGGGGAGCTGACACCGACCGTATTCCACGTGACGGCACGCTCGCTCGCCGCTCAGGGACTTTCCATTTTCGGAGACCATTCCGACGTGATGGCTTGCCGCCAAACAGGCTTCGCCATGCTGAGTTCTTCCTCTGTCCAGGAATGCCAAGACTTGGCACTTGTCGCGCACGCTTCGACTCTCGAAGGCCGCATCCCGACCATGCACTTCTTCGATGGATTCCGGACTTCCCATGAAGTGATGAAAATCGAAGCCCTCGAAGACGGCGTCATCCGCCAAGTCGTCGAAGAAAAATTTGTCAAGGCTTGCCGGGAACGCGCCTTGACGCCGGACCGCCCGACGATGCGCGGCACGGCGCAGAACCCGGACGTGTATTTCCAAGGCCGCGAAACGGTCAACCGCTTTTACAACGCATATCCGGAAATCGTCCAAAAATACATGGACAAGGTCGCCTCTTTCACGGGGCGCGCATACCATCTCGTGGATTACGTCGGCGCGCCCGATGCGGAGCGCGTAATCGTCGTGATGGGGTCTGCAGCTTCGACCATCAAGGATACGATTGCTTATTTGAACCGGAAGGGCGAAAAGCTCGGCGTGCTGATTGTGCGCCTTTACAGGCCGTTCCCCTCGGAGTATTTGGTCGCGGCACTGCCGAAGACCGTGAAAAAGATTGCGGTTCTCGACCGTTCCAAGGAACCCGGATCCGCGGGCGAACCGCTCCTCGAAGACGTCATCACGGCCGTTTCTTCCGCAGCAATGGACGGGAAAATCAGCCTGCCGAAGATTATCGGTGGCCGCTATGGGCTTTCTTCGAAGGAATTCACCCCGGCCATGGTGAAGGCCGTTTACGACGAACTGTCGAAGGATTCCCCGAAGCCCCGTTTCACGGTCGGCATCACGGACGACGTGACTCATTTGAGTTTGGACGTCGATCCGAACTTCCATTTGGAAAGTGACTTCTTCCAGGCGATGTTCTTCGGACTCGGTTCCGACGGAACTGTCGGCGCAAACAAGAATTCAATCAAAATCATCGGGAACGAGACGGACAATTACGCACAGGGATATTTTGTGTATGACTCCAAGAAGTCCGGTTCCATGACCACTTCGCATCTGCGCTTCGGCAAGAACGTCATCGACGCTCCATACCTGATTGAAGAGAATCAAGCGGATTTCGTGGCGTGCCACCATACGCCGCATCTCGAATCCGTCGACATGCTGAAATTTGCAAAGGACGGCGCGACCTTCCTGGTCAACACGCCGCATCCCGCTGACAAGGTCTGGGACACGTTCCCGCGCCCCGTACAAGAGGCCGTCATCCGGAAGCATTTGAAGGTCTACGTCATCGACGCTTACGCCGTTGCTGCCAAAACGGGCATGGGACGGCGCATCAACACGGTCATGCAGACCTGCTTCTTCTCGAAGCTCGGCAACGTTCTCGATGCGGACACGGCCATCAAGTACATCAAAAAGTACGCGGAAAAGACTTACGCCAAGAAGGGCATGGAAGTCGTGCAGAAGAACTGGGACGCCATCGACGCATCCCTCGCGAACTTGCATGAAGTCGAAATTCCCGCAGCCGTTTCGAGCGCCAAGGAGTTCCGCCCGGCGATTCACGGCGACGCTCCGGCTTTCGTGAACGAGGTGACGGCTGAAATCATCCGTGGGAACGGCGAAAAGCTGCCCGTTTCCAAGATGCCCGTCGACGGAGTCTTCCCGACCGGTACGACAAAATACGAAAAGCGCGACTTGGCCCTCGCCATTCCTTCCTGGAATCCGGAAGTGTGCATCCAATGCGGAAAATGCGCCATGGTCTGCCCTCATGCGGCCATCCGCTTGAAGGTGGTCGATGAAGCGGCTGTAGCGTCTGCACCGGAAGGCTTCAAGTTCACCCCGGCGAAGGGGATCAAACTCGAAGGTTCCGCGAAACCGGTCTTCGCCATTTCCGTTTCGAGCTACGACTGCACGGGCTGCGGCGTCTGCACCCAAGCTTGCCCGGCAAAGGACAAGGCGGATCCTTCGAAAAAGGCCATCAACATGGTTCCGCAGGAACCCGTCAAGGAACAGGAAGGAAAATGCTGGGACTTCTTCGTCGACTTGCCGGAATTCGACCGTACAAAAGTCAACAAGGGGATTGTCAAGCAGGCGATGCTCCTCGAACCGCTGTTCGAATTCAGCGGAAGCTGTGCGGGCTGCGGCGAAACGGCTTACGTCCGCTTGGTCAGCCAGCTCTTCGGCGACAGGATGGTCGTGGCGAATGCGACGGGATGTTCGTCCATTTACGGCGGCAACCTGCCGACGACTCCGTGGGCAAAGAACAAGGAAGGTCGCGGTCCCGCCTGGGCGAACAGCCTGTTCGAAGACAATGCGGAATTCGGGCTGGGAATGCGCCTGGCCATTTCAAAGCACGCGATGAAGGCCGTGGATCTTTTGGACTCCCTCTCGGAAAAGCTCGACCCGGAACTGGTCAACGCCTTGAAGACGCAAGAGCAGAAGGACGAAGCGGGCATCGCCTCCCAGCGGGCGAATGTCGCCAAGCTGAAGGAAGCCCTGAAGGGAGTCGACGGGGAAGACGCGAAGTCCCTCGCCGAGGAATATGCGGATTATCTGGTGAAGAAGTCCGTCTGGATTATCGGCGGTGACGGCTGGGCCTACGACATCGGCTACGGCGGACTGGACCATGTGATGGCGACGGGCGAGAACGTGAACATCCTGGTGCTCGACACGGAAGTCTATTCCAATACGGGCGGACAGGCTTCGAAGGCGACGAACCGTGGCGCGGTCGCTCTCTTTGCCGCAGCGGGGAAGCGCGCCGGCAAGAAGGACTTGGGACTCATCGCCATGAGCTACAAGAACGTCTACGTCGGGCGCGTCGCCATCGGCGCGAACGACACCCAGGCGCTCAAGGTGTTCCAAGAAGCGGAAGCTCACGACGGTCCGTCCCTCATCATCGCCTACTGCCCGTGCATCAACCACGGATTCGATTTGAACAACCAGCTCGCTCACCAGAAGATGGCCGTGGATTCCGGTTACTGGACGCTCTTGCGCTACAACCCGGAACTCGCCGCCGAAGGAAAGGCTCCGCTGATTCTCGACTCGAAAAAGCCGACGATTCCCGTGAAGGAATACATCTACACGGAAAACCGCTACAAGGCTCTGACGCGGACGAAACCCGAAGTGGCGGCGAAGCTCGCCGAAGACCTGCAACGGGAAGTGGACGCCCGTTACGCCTTCTACGAGGAAATGGCGAAGGACGCAGTCGTGTAATCGAAAAAGCGAAAGTCCAAAAGTTCCCGTTTCGGCGGGAACTTTTTTTGGCATTCGGTGGGATTGTCAAAAGTTGTCAAATCGTATTCCTATTTTATAAAAGAGGAATTGTATGAGCGTTTTCATCTCGCTGGCATTTTTGATTCTGACGATTGTCGTCATGGCGTTCGCCTGGAAGAAGTTTTCCCTTGGTGGGGAGACATTGAATGATAAAATCCGGTTGGAGACGGAAAATTCCCGGATTTTGATGGAAAACGAAAAGCTTTCGGCGGAGAACGCCTCTCTTCAAAAGGAAATCCAATCTTTGAACCTCCGCTGTGGAAATCTCGAAGCGGAGCTGGCCGGGGAGAAAAGGAATCGGGAAGAGGACAGGGCGAATTGGAAGCGGGCGGAGGAAGAACGGGAAAGGCTTTTTGATGAAACGACGCAAAAGGTCGTGTTGCAGATGAAGAACGCTTCAGCGGAAATGTTGAAGGAACGTTCCGAAGACTTTTCCAAGTCGAATGCGGAAAATATGGAGGGAATCGTCAAGCCTCTGCGGGATTTCATCGAAAAGTCGAAACGGGAGATGACCGAAAACGTATTAAAACAGGGAGCGTTGAACGGGGAACTCAAGAATCAACTGGAAAAGGCCCTGCAGATGAGCGAACTTGCCAAATCCAGCGCGGACGAGCTTTCGCGAGTCTTCAAGCACGAGTCCAAAGTACAAGGCGATTGGGGAGAAACCGTCCTGAACGAGCTTTTGGAATCGCAAGGCCTTCAGGAGGGGGTCCATTACGACACCCAGAAAATTCTCCGCGACGCATCGGGAAACGCCGTCAAGAGCGACAGCGGGGCGACCCTTCGCCCGGACGTCATTCTGCACTTGGACGAGAAACGGGACGTCGTCATCGACTCGAAAGTTTCAATCTCCGCTTACATCCGATACGTCAACGCGGAGTCCGACGGGGAACGGCAAAGATTTTTGAAAGAACACCTGGAAAGTCTCCGGAAGCACGTGGAAGAGCTTTCGAAAAAGGACTATTCGGAATACATTCGCCCGCCGAAAGAGCGGATGGATTACGTCATCATGTTCGTTCCCCATTCGGCGGCTCTCTGGGCGGCCCTCCGCGAAGAACCCACCCTTTGGCGCGAAGCCATGAAAAAGAACGTCTACATCGCGGATGAGCAAACCCTTTACGCAGCACTCCGCATCATCGAGTTGACGTGGACGCGCATCGCACAGGTGCAAAATCAACAAAAAGTGTTCGACTTGGCGAGCGAAATGCTGGATCGCGTCGGGCAATTCATGAAAAAGTTCAAAACCATCGGCGATTCCCTGGACTCGGCGCAAAGGGCTTTCGACGATGCGCAAAAGAAGCTTTCCCCGTCGGGGCAGAGCATCCTCCAGACTTGCCGGAAACTGACGCTGCTCGGAGCCAAGGAAAGCAAGAGGAATCCGTTGCCTTATTTTGATGGCGAAATGGAAAAAATTCCCCGAAATGAAGAGATAGGCAAATAAATTCCCAAATCTTGCCGTGCCAAAACTGTTCGTTGGAATCTCTCGTTTTCGCCCAAATTCGGGGCTTTTTCGATTTAATGACATTTCCTCTTGACAAGTTTTTTTTTTTTACTTATTTATCGTTGGAGATTTCCCTCTGACAGAATTCAAAGGAGGCTGTATGCCGACAAATCCGAATTGGCCGTCCAAGACGGGTAACCCGAGCGGCGGCAATCGCGGAAACAATCCGCCGCGAAAATAATCTTCCGCAGACAAAATCATCCCCGACGTTTTGCGCCGGGGATTTTTCTTTCACAAGTTTCCGGCCATCCGGAATTTTTTTATCGTTGAAGCATGAACGCTTTTGCCAAAGTTCTGCTCTTCGCCGCGCTCGCCCTTCTGCCGACACTTTCTCTCGCCGCGGACTCCACGGCGCACAAAAAATCCCTCTGGGAATCGTTCACCGGTTTTTTCAGCTCCAAGCCGGAACCGAAGGGGGAGGGCGATTTGTACCGACAGCTCGCGGAATTGGAAAATGAAATTCAAGACACCCAGTGGCGTTACACCCGTGAGACGCGGGCTGTTCGCAAAAACAACTACCGCTTGCATTTGATCGCCTTACGGGCTTCGCGGGATTCCTTGGAAACGTTGATTGAAAAGGGAACTTCTTCATCGGAACAAAGCATTTCCTCCGAGCAAAAGCTTTCTTCGAGCGAGTCGCCGAAACTCATTTCGTCCTCTTCCGCGGCCAGCTCTTCCGCCGTTGCCTGCGAAGCGCGGACGGATTCCGTCTTCGTCACCACGACCATCACGAAATTTGTCCACGACACCTTGTTCATCCACGATACGCTGTGGGTCCGCGACACGATTTACATCCGGGACGCTGCGGCGGATTCTTCTGCGGGGGAAAATCCATGATGCAAGAATACGCTCCGGCCAAGATCAACCTTTTCTTGGACATCCTTTCCAAACGCCCGGACGGCTACCATGATTTGGGGACGCTTTTCCAGACAGTCGATGTCGGGGATCGCCTTTCGGGAAGCCGCAACGACTCCGGGGAAGTATCCGTCCGATACGACGTTCCCCAAGAATACCCGTTGGAAAGCGACCTTGTCTTCAAGGCGGCAAAACTCTTGCAGCGGGAACTGGGCGTGCGCTTCGGCGCGGACTTTTATCTGGAAAAGAACTTGCCGCTGGGAGCGGGACTCGGCGGCGGAAGCGCGGATGCGGCGGCGGCCCTCCGCTTGTTGAACAGGCTCTGGGGCTTGGAGTTGCCGGCGGAAGATTTGGAACGGCTGGGCGCGAAGCTCGGAGCGGATGTGCCGTTCCTCGTGCGCGGCGGAAGCGCCCTCGCCGAGGGAATCGGCGACGCCTTGACCCATCTCTCGCCGCTCTCTCTTCCCCGGGGGGCCGCCCTTCTCATCGGGACGCCTAAATGCGCCGTTCCGACGAAAGCGGCCTATGCGGGCTGCAAGCCTTCGGGGACGGCTCGTTGGGAAGCTTACAAGAATTCGGACTTTCGCGATTTCAAGCGGGGGGCGTTCAACAAATTCGAAGAGACCGTCCTTTCGCTGTATCCGGAAATCGCCCGAATGAAAGAGGCTTTTGTCGAATGCGGTGCGGAATTCGCCCTGATGTCCGGCTCCGGTGCTTCCGTTTTCGGCGTCTTTGAAAGCCGCGCCTTGGCGGAAAACGCGCGCAGGAAGACGGGGGATGCTTGCCGATTTTCCGCCGTCACGGACTTTTTCCCGGGATTTTTGAACAATCTTTGAAATGACCCCTTGAGTTTTTCCGATTAATTGTTATCTTTGGTGCACCCTTTGGGGTATCGTCAAGTTGGTAAGACAACAGATTTTGATTCTGTTATTCGTTGGTTCGAGTCCAGCTACCCCAATAGTTTTTTTATTTGGAGAAAAAATGCAGCTGACAACACTCAAAGCAACCTCGAGAGTAGCGGGATCCTCCCGTGCAACTGGCCGTCTTCGCAAGGAAGGCCAAGTTCCGGCGGTCTATTATGGTAAGGGTCAAGAGTCTGTAAGCATCAGCGTGAATGCCCAGGATGTGGCGAAAGTCCTCGCCCCGGGCAAGCGTTATACGCTTTTGGATCTTGAAATCGATGGAAAGGCGGGGAATCCTGCGGTCATCTACGCCTACCAGAAAGACTCCATCACGATGAAGATTGAACACATCGACTTCTTGAAAATTGACGAAAGCACGCCGATTACGGTTCGCGTGCCCGTCGTCTTGAACGGGCTTCCCGTCGGCGTCAAGAACGAAGGTGGTCTTTTCTCCCAAATTTCGCGTTTCATCAAGCTCAAGGCCGTCCCCGAAAAGATTCCGGCGAACGTCTCCCTCGACATTTCCGCATTCCACGCCGGCACGACCTTCTACGCATCTTCCCTGAAGCTCGACGGTGTCGAATTGGCTTCTCCCGCCCGGACTGTCATCTTCACGATTTCGACGAAGGCGAAGGCTGCGAAGATTGAAGCTGCGGAAGACGCCATCATCGCCGAAGCGGCAGTTCCCGCCCCGGCTGCGTCCGCTCCCGCGGCAGATGCTGCCCCGGCTGCGGACGCTCAGAAGTAATCTTTCCAAAATTTCCAAAAGACCCGTCTTCGCGACGGGTCTTTTTTCTTTTTCTCCCCAATTTACACAGCCAAGTCCAGCGGCAAGTCGCTGATGTCTTTCAGGCGCTTTCCCTGTATCAGCACATCCAGCATTTCGATGGAATCCTCCGCGCCAGCCGCTTTCACGGCGTCTATCAACTCGTACAGAGCGAAATGATACATGCAGTCGATGTCTCCCGTCCCGAGAGCCAGCGAAGCGAGCCTTGAAGGAAGCGGTTCTCCTGAGACAACGACTATATGGGGAAGATTTCCTTTGCGATTTCTGATTAAACCTAGAGCCTCTGTCCTGCTGTTCTGTGCCCTGTCGCTTCTCATTGTCCACTTGGCGGAAACCGAAGCGTGGAGAATTGGAAGCCCTCCGTTTTTCTTGCGAAGATATGTCAATTTTGCTGAATCGTCGTCCACAATCACTTGAGTTTGGTTGATTTCGAAATCGCCGAGCGGCTCTCGGTAAACGACGAGATCCGGTGCGACCATATAGTCGTTTCCTATGCTCGCGGCAAGTCGCGCATCCATTGCCGTGAGCCTGCTTAGATATTCCAGATGCTCGTATTGGGCAAAACCGCTAGTCTTTAGCGCATTCCTGTTTCCGAGCTTGACGATGTGCCAGCCTCCGGGTCGGATGCCCTGAAGTTTAGGGAACGTGTTTGCCAGAAACTCCAAATTCACCTGCTCGAACCCCGCTCCGGAAGTTTGTCCGACGGCTTTTTCGGCTGTTTCCGCCATGAGCGTGTCGGCGATACCTTTTGCTATGGAGATGGAAAGCTTTGAAGATTTGTCCGCGTTGCTCGGGACGCCGCTGCCGTTTATCGTGAGGATTCCCTTTCTAGCAGGGATTTATGATATCTTTTCCGTTCGCCCGTCAGTAAGGCTTCCATTTCCCAAAACCTCCTTTATCTGTTTCCCTATGGATTTCGCTACAGGCGGGGGGAATGCGTTGCCAATCATCCGGCACGCCTTTGTCTTTCCGAACGTCCAGCTGTCGGGAAATCCTTGCAAGCGCGCCAGCATTCTTGGAGTGAGGCGCGGCATTCCCCCGAAATCGGCGGATGGCGCAAAATCCGCGATTCCCTTTCCGTCAACTCCGAGCTTTGCCCAAGCCATTCGCGCCCTCACGGGACCCAAATCGGGCCCTCCGTGCTTCTTGGAACCGCCGACTATTGTGGGCGCAATTCCATCCGCTTTTGAAATCCATTCGTCTGCGCCATTCCAATCGTTCGCTTTCATCAAATCGCCTAAAACGGAGCCTACGGTGATTTGCTTTTCAACGGGAGACGGATAGCGGAAATCGTCCGCAAAATCCTTCCGGATTGCCACAATCACGATTCTCGGACGCAGCTGTGGAACGCCATAATCGCTGGCGTTCAAAAGTTTTATGTGGACGTGATAGCCGCGAGCGACTCCATCTCGTCTAAAATTTTATTCCGATAATCGTCAAATTTGGAGTCCAGGAATCCGCGCACGTTTTCAAACATCACGGCTTTAGGATTGATTTCCGAGACAAGACGCAACGCTTCCGGAAACAAGTCGCGTTCATCCAATTTTCCCAACTGCTTTCCCGCCACGGAAAAGGGCGGACACGGCACGCCGCCCGCCAGCAGGTCGATTTGATTCTTGTAGGGAACGCCGGAAAAATCCTTCACATCTGCGCAGACGACATTCCAATCCGGGCGGTTCTGCTTCAAGACCGTGCAGTAATCTTTTTCGTATTCCACAAGCGCGACGTGTTCAAAACCCGCATCGGAAAGCCCCAACGCCTGGCCGCCCGCGCCTGCGCAAATTTCGATGCAATTCAACGCTTCCCCGTCAAAATCAAAGCGCGTATTCCTTGAACCATTCGGCAAAGCGGGAAATGCCCGTTTCCAAATCGACGGAGGGCTTGTATCCGACATCCTTTTCCAAGGCTTCCGTGTCCGCCCACGTGATTTCCACGTCGCCGGGCTGCATCGGCAAGAACTGCTTTTCCGCGGATTTCCCGAAATTCCTTTCCAAAGTGGCGATGAAGTCCATCAGCTTGATGGGCTTCCCGCGCCCGATGTTGTAAAGTCTGTTCTGCGGTTCTGCGGATTTCGCGCCCTTGTAGGCGACCAGCCGGATTCCCTCCACGATGTCGTCGATGTAGGTGAAGTCCCGCATCATGTCGCCGTTGTTGAACACTTTAATGGGTCTGTCGTGCGTGATGGCGTCGGCGAAAAGCCAGGGAGACATGTCGGGGCGTCCCCACGGGCCGTAAACCGTGAAAAAACGCAGCCCCGTCAGATTCAAGCCGAACAGATGATGATACGTCTCCGCCATCAACTCGTTGGACCGTTTGGTCGCCGCATAAAGGCTCGACGGCTTTTCCACCGGATCCGTGGTGCGGAAGGGAGTTTCCCTGTTTCGCCCGTAAACGCTCGAAGAGGATGCGTAAACGAGATGCTTCGGCGGACAGGCGCGCGCGCATTCCAAGACGTTCAAGAATCCGGTGATGTTCGAATCGACATAACTTTGCGGATTGATCAAACTGTAGCGGACTCCCGCTTGGGCGGCCAAATTCACCACGATGTCGAAGGAATGTCTTTCAAAAAGCGAAAGCAGTGCCGTTTTGTCCGTCAAGTCGACCTTGGCGAAGTGAAACTTTCCCGTCGGGATGCGGGAAAGCCTGTCTTCTTTCAACTTCGGGGAATAATAAGAGTTCAAATTGTCGATGCCGAAAACTTCATGGCCGTCCTTGAGAAAGGATAGAACCGTTTCGCATCCGATGAACCCGGCAGCCCCCGTGACTAAAATCTTCATATCAAAATCCTATCCCGATGGAAAAGAACGGGGAAGACATCGTGTCGAAATCGAGCATGAACGAATAGTCGTCGTCTTTCCAATGGTCGTCATGGTAAGTGTGGAAATAAACGTGCGAAGAGCGGAATCCGGCGAGCAGGGCAATCTTGTGGACGTTCAACTGCAACCCGATGCCGCGAACATAGCCGAAAAGGGGAGTGTCGTTGTAATAGGATGTCCCGATGTGGGAGAATCCGACCGTTCCGCCGAAAAATCCCAAGGCGCGGATTTGGTAATTCTTCGCCTGCAAAAAGGAAAATCCGATTTCAAGCCCCACTTGGAGATGGGCATTGTAGATGTCGATGCATTCCTCTTCCTTGGACTTGTCCCGCGGCGCGTAATCCACACTGAACTTTTGAAAGCCCAAGACGCCGAACAGGGAAATCCACTCGTTCAAGCTGTATTGCCCCGTAATGCCGAGCAGATTCGAAACGTCGACGTCGACATCGTAACGTTTGCCCGCTTTGGTCATTTCGCTCGCCAAGTTCTTCGCCTTGAGATCGGCGATTTCGAAAATCAGACCGAAGCCGTAGGGATGTTTTTTGAAAAAGACGGAAGAAGAGTCTGCTGCCCTCTCTTGCCCGGCCTGTGAAACGGATGCCGTGTCGCTTTGGGCGAATGAAGTCCCGAGGCCGACGCAGAAAAAAGCCATCACGGCCGTGGAAAAGGTTCGGGCGAAGAAAAAGCGCATACAGCTCAAGTTTACAATTTTTTGCCCCCGATGGACAAAAAAAAATCCCCCATCCGAAAATTTTTGCAAATACTCGGCCAAAATTCCGTTTTTTGTGTATTTTCAAGGGCACCAGCATCATTTGGAGTTTCAAAAATGAAAAACAGATTTCTCTTCCGCATCGGCGTTTGCGCCTTGGCTATCGCTTTCGCTTCGGCTTGTTCCGAAGAAGTGGACCCGAACGACCCGGCTTCCGTCCGCAAGAGCTTGACCAAACAGGGCATCCCGCTCACGCCGAACCAGTTCAACTCCTACATCGGCAAGGAGGACACGGCCAGCATGTCGCTCTTCCTTTCCGCCGCCTACGACATCAACCAGGCGGATGCGAACGGGAACAGCGCCATGGCGATTGCCGTGAACAAGGGGAAGCTCGGCATGGTGAAGTATTTGGCGGAACACGGAGCGAACCTTTCCGGGACGAACAGCAACGGCAAGACCTACCTTGAAGACGCCGTTGAAAACAGGCACAAGGACATCGTGGAGTTCCTCGTTTCCAAGATGAAGGAAGCCGGGACTCTCGAACAGGCGGCCCCAGCTGTCGCCATGGCGGCCAAATCCGGCGATGCGGAAATCCTCCAAGTCCTGGGGGACGCCGGCGCACCTCTCGAAGTTCGCGGCGCGGACACTTATTACCCCATCCACTTGGCGGTGAAGGGCGGAAATTACGACGCCATGGTCTACCTGATTTCGAAAGGGGTCGACGTGAACGTCAAGTGCGGCCAAGGCTACTCCGTGCTCGACTGGGCGAAGAACGAAGGCTACACGCGCCTCATCAAGTATCTGCAGAAGCACGGGGCGAAGAACACTCCCGCTTACATCAAGGAGTTCGGCAGGTAATTCTCTCGAATCACGAAAAAAACGCTTGGCTTTGTCCGGGCGTTTTTTTGTATCTTTTTCGCCTATGAAGATTTGGCTATTCCTGTTATTTTCAATCTGCATCGGATTTTCCTTTGCGGCGGAAACCGTCGACGGCGTCCGGAGGCAAATCCAGTCGGTGAACGACGAGACCTCCCGAGAAAAGAAGCTCCATGCGGAAGAAAAGAAACGCCACGAGGATTTCGTCAAGTCCGGGCGTGAAAAGGTCGTTTCGCTGAACAACCAGAAGAAGGCCCTCCGGGCGGAAATCGATTCGATGAAGGCGGAACTGAACCGTCTGAACGATGCGCGGAACAAGTCCGCGGGAGTGGCGCGTTGGTACGAGGGACGCAAGCAGAAATACGCCCAGGACCTTTCACGCGTCATCGAAGAGCTTGTCCCGTATTTTGAAGCGGACTTTCCCTACCGGGAAAGCGAAGCGGCGGAAAGCCTGAAGGAATTGGCTGCGGAGCTTCGCAAGGGGCTTGTCTCCCCGGACGACGCGCTCGGGCGCACTTTGGAGGTTTTCATGGAACGCATCCGGATGGGCTACACCACGGAGACCTGGGACGGTTTCTTGAGCGATCCGGAGACGTCGAAGCAAATGCAGGGGAAATTTTTCCGATTCGGGGCGGTGGCCGCCCTTTTCGAAAGTTCGGACCAAAATGAATATTATTGGCTGGATAGGGCGGGGGGAGTTTACCGTTGGGTGAAAGTCCCCGCGTCGATTGAAATCCGCGCCCAAGTGAAGGACGCGTTCCGGGTGGCGGAGGGGAAAGCCGCGCCGCATATCGTCCGCATTCCCGTTCCGGCGGGGAACGCCCGGAAAGAAGCCCCGGCAGTGGAGGGTTCGAAATGAAGGGTCTCAACGCGTGGAAAATCTTGCTCGCCGCATTCCTCTCCCTAAAAATCGTTTGCGCGCAACAGCCCCTCGGCGATGCTTCCGGTGACGCCCTGGTCCGGGAACGCGCGGAGTTGAACAAGGCGAAGGCCGAATTGGAGGAAGCCCGCCAAAAGCGCGACATGGAAGTCGCCGCCCGTTGGAACGACCGCGAAAAGGCGAATCAGGAACGGGAACTGTTCAACCAGAAATACGAAGAGGCGAAAGAGGATTTGGACCGCCTGATGGAAGAGCGCGTCCGCCTCGAGGAAAATGTCCGCGTCGCCCGGGAAGACTTGGCCCAGGTCAAGGCGAACACGGAAAGCAAGCGCGCCGAATTCACGGCACTCGCCCCGGACAAGGGAATTTTGGAACCGCTTTCGCAGGTGAAAGACCAGGGGATTCCCTACAAGCTTCCGCAGCGGATAGAAGAGTTCAACCGGGTGGAAAAAGGGCTGTCCTTGTATCGGGACAATCCCATCAAGGGCGCGGAAAGCGTCTTGAACTTGGCAAAAAAGGAATTGGAGTTCAGCAGGGAAGTGGAATGGGGCAAGGGAGAGCTTGTCTTCGGCAGCGCGGTCGTCTTTGGCGAAGAGCTGCGGCTCGGCGGCATCTATGCGATGCGCGCGTCCTCCGGCAGTGACAGCTCCGTTTCGATGATGCTCCCCGTCGCCGGGGACAAGGGGAGAAAGTTCTCGTGGCAGGACATGGCTGCGGCGGAGCCTCGGACGGAAGTGAGTGAAGCCTTCTTGATGGCGCGGGATTCCGCCTTTGCCATGGTCCCTGTCGATGCACTTTTGAGCACGGCGCTTTCGACGGAACTGGCCAATTCCGAGGAAAAGTCCTTTTGGGATACGTGCAAGCAGACCTTCCACGACGGCGGCATCCTGATGTATCCGATTGTCGCCCTGTTCCTGTTCGGAATCTTGGTCGTTTTGGAACGTTTCGCCGTATTGCTCTTCAAGGGATTTTCCCCCCGTTGGAAAAAAGCGGTCTCCCTGGCCGGCGAAGGCAAGATGGACGAGGCGAAAATTGCGGCGCAAAGGCTGCGCGGTTCCGTCGGACGAGTTGTACGCACCGGGATTTTGAACGATTATGCGGACAGGGCTTCGGCGGAAAAGGCCATGGAGGAAGTCTTCGCCGGGGAAGTCCCCTCTTTGGAACGGGGGCTTTCGACGATTTCCGTCATCGCGACGACGGCCCCGCTCCTCGGGCTTCTCGGAACCGTCATGGGCATGATTCAACTCTTCCAAGTCATCACGATGCACGGCACTTCCGACCCGAAACTCCTCGCCGGGGGCATTTCCGTTGCGCTGATTACGACAGAGGTCGGGCTGATCGTCGCAATTCCGCTCCAATTCCTGCTCACCTTCCTTTCGAACCGTTCCGACGCCATCCGCTCCCGTATGGAAAAGGCCGCCCTGGCCGTTTTGAACTCCCGTTGGATCAAGGGGTGAAATGTCCTCGCTTTCCGCGCTAGAAGAAATCCGCGCCCTGCTTGTACAAGGCGGCTGGGTGATGCTCCCGATTTTCCTCCTCGGGCTTTTGGCGTGGATTCTCCTGTTCGAACGCTTCTTCGTCTATTTGCGGGCGATGGGGAAGGGGCGCGACGGCCTTCTCTTCGCCCTCGGAGAATCCATTGAAAAGAACGCTCCCCTGGGAGCAAAGGCTGTCGATTACAAGGTGGAAGAATTGCAGCACTCCGTCGACGTCGAGTTTTCAAAATCCTTCCCGACCATTTCCGTCTGCGCCACGCTGGCCCCGATGCTGGGTCTTTTGGGGACGGTCTCGGGGATGGTCCACGTTTTCGGGACAATCCAGGTCTTCGGATTTGGAAATCCCGTTCTAATAGCCGACGGCATTTCGGAAGCCATGCTCACGACACAGGCCGGATTGCTGGTCGCCTTTCCGATTGTACTCGCCAACAACTGGCTCTTATCCCGAATCGACGCGCTCAAGGCCAAGACTTGGAGGTCCGCCGCGCGGCTCAAGGGGAAATATTTTTCACCGGAGGGTGTATGAGTTTCATTCGCAAGGGGCGTCGCCATTTCGGCGGCATCGACATTTCCCCGATGATGGACATGACGTTCATCCTCCTGATATTCTTCATCGTGACGTCGACCTTCACGCGCGAAACGGGCATCGACGTTTCCAAGCCGAAGGCGAACACGGTCAAGGAACTTTCCAAAGAGAGCATCCTCATCGGCATCACGCGGCAAGGGACAATCCACATCAACGAGACGCAGGTGAACCTTTCTTCCCTCCAGACGATTCTGCGGCAAATGATGCACGAATCCCCGGACAGGCCGGTCATCATCGTTTCGGACCGCGACGCACCGTCCGGGAAGATTGTCGACGTCCTCGACGAATGCAACCTGGCCCATGTTCGGAAGGTTTCCATCTCGGCCGCGAAGGAGTGACGCTTGCGAAGGCTCTTCGGCATCCATTACCGTTCCCGCTGGTTTTTCGCCGCGCTCTTCGCCGTCATCGTGAACACGGTCTTCTTTTTGGCCGTCCCCGTTTTGAACGTACTCTTCTTCCGTTCGGACGTTCCTCCGAAGAAATCCCAATTCGAAAACTTGACGGAAGTCGAAACGCTCGTCCGAGAGAAGAAGAAGGAACGCCCCCAGAAGCTGATCCACAAGATTGTCCAGCCGAACAAGTTCAAGGTGAACGCGCAGACGGCGAACGGCTCCAGGTCGCAGTCGAATTTCTCCATGGACCTTTCCCTGGCGAGGGGGGACGGTGCGGGCGACGGCGTCGAAGTCGGTTCGGGCGGCGGCATGCAAAATTTCGTCTACGAGGCGGGGGACGTCGATGAAGAAGCCCAGGCGCTCAAGACCGTGAACCCCGTTTACCCGGAACGGGCGAAGAAGCTCGGCATTTCCGGATTCGTAAAGGTCTACATGGTCATCGACGTCTACGGCAACGTGACCAATCTGAAGACGCTCTCCGTGGACCCTCCGGGATACGGCTTTGAAACGGAAGTGCTCAAGGCCGTGCGCTCTTGGAAGTTCGAACCGGCGAAACTCGGGCATTACCCGGTGGCGCAGAAGGCGACGAAGGAGTTCAAGTTTGTTCCCTAGAAGTTCGGCATTTCGAAAGTTCCGGTGGAAAGTCTTTTCCCTGATTCTCCTGTGCCTCTGCACGGGCGTTTTCGCCGCCGAGGATTACTTCAAAGAGGCGAACGAACTTTACGACAAGGGCGAGTTCAAAAAAGCGGTGAAGATGTACCGCGCCGCGATTCAAGACGGCCGTTACGAGCCGTTTGCATGGTTCAATCTGGGCAACACCTTGGTGCAACTCGGCAAGAACAACGTGGCGATGGTCGCCTACAAGCGGACCGTGGAACTGATGCCGGACTTTTCAAAGGCTTGGGTGCTTCTCGGCGACCTCTACTACCTCGGCGGGGATTACGGACTTTCCGTGGTCTCTTACAAGAGAGCCTTGGAACTCGGGGAAAATTCGGACCACATCCATTACGCGCTCGGGGAATGTTTCATCAAGGCGCACAGCTTCGCCATGGCGCAAAAGCATTTTGAAGCGGCGACGCGCCTGAACCCAGACCGGATTGACGCTTGGTACGGCCTTGCGGAAGTCTACGAAAAGCTCGGGGACTACGAATACGCCGTCAAGACCCTCAAACGCGCCGTCGACAACGCCGTGAATGCGGGGGCGGACATCCATTACACGCTTTCGCACTATTACAGCCAAATGGATTCTTCGAAAAAGGCGATTCGAGAAATGGAAAGTGGACTTTTGACGGATCCGCAGAACACTTCGGCCAGGCGTTATCTCGCGCAGATGTATTTGAACGACTCGTCTCCGTGGATGGCCATTTTCACCTTGGAAGAGGGACTTCGCTTTCCCAAGGGTCGAGACTTGATTTACGTGGACCTGGGGCAGATTTACTTTTCACAAAACCGCTACGAAGAAGCCCTGGAAAACTTTATGAACGCCTGGAAACTCGGAAACGCGCAAGGTCGGATCGGCGCGGAAAATGTCGCCAACGCTTATTACAATGCGGGGGACGAGGGAAAGTTTCAAGAAATTCACCAACGCATCATGGGGAAAAAATGACCAAAAAGAAAAAAAGCTGGCAGTCTGATTCGCTGAAAAGTGTGGAGCAGAGCGAATCTTTGCAAATTCTCGACATCCTCGCCCGTATTATGAAAAATGAAGACGCCGAATTCGACGACTGCGAAGAACTCTACGACATTCTAGACGACGTCTTCGAACGGATTTGCGCCTTGAACGACAACAAGGATGCGTTGACGTCGCTCGGATATTTGATTGTCTGCGGGGATGCCTTTGCCGAAGAGAATCGGAGCGAGACCTATTCGAGTTTGGACTATTTTTACGACGACGTCGCCGACGCTTTTGCAAAAAGGGCGAAGCTCGTGAGCGACCGGAAATTCCTCGTGGACCTGTTGCACGACTTGGCCGTGCATGTCAAAGAGGGGGATTTCCGGGAATGCGTCCTCTATTCCGCGCACGCGTTCCTATCCGAAAAGGAACTCCGGGAATTGGTGGATGAGGTCGTGGGCACAGTCCGGGAGCGGGATTTGGAAAACGCAGAGCGCATTTGCGAAACTCTCATCGAAATGACCGTTCCGCTCGACGACCCGGAGCTGGTGGAACGGCTCACGCGCCTGAAAGACCCCGATTTCTCCGTCCTTTCGAAAATCGACGTGGCGAACGCATACTACTGCGCCAATCAAGTGGAAAGGGCGCACGCGCTGCTCGACGAAATCCGCGATCCCGAAAAATGGGAACAGGATTACCTGGATTTGAAAGTGGCCATCCTGCTTGCCGAAGGGAAGCGGCGCGAGGGGATTCAAACGGCGGAACTCCTCTACGAAAAATACCCGTCGACATTTTACTTGGCGAACCTTTGCTCGATTGTCTCCCCGGAACGCAGAAAGGAACTTCTCGACGAGCACGAGAAATTCCGTCTGGGCGATTCCCTGAACACGGCATACGTCCAGACTCTGGTGGACTTGGAAGAATTCGACAGAATCTCCCGCTATTTGGACGCGCATGAAGACTCGATTCCCCAAATGAAGCCGGAAGATCTCGAAATGGCGGCGGCCTATCTCGAAAAGAACGGAAGACCCGACTTGGCCAAAAGGCTGGCGCCGACTGGTGGGTTGGAAACGAAGGCGTAAGCCATCCGCCTTGCGACGAGGGACGACGCTCCCGGGCTTACATATTTGTCGGCTGAATTTTCGCCGGAATCTTGCCTCCCGAACAGGGAAAGCCTAATTTTTCAATCCGGGAGGTTTTGAAATGAAACCCATCATCGCCGTCTCGCCGCTTTACGACGACAGGTTGGACAGTTACTGGATGCTGCCGGATTACATGAAAGCGCTCGAACGTTTCGGGGCGATAACGCTCATGCTGCCGATGGACGCGTCTCCGGAAACGCTGGATTACTTTTCCAAGACTTGCGACGCCCTGCTTCTCACGGGAGGGCATGACGTCTCCCCGGAACTTTACGGGGAAGCTCCCAAACCCGAATGCGGTCATCCGTGCAAGATGCGGGATTCCCTTGAATGCGGCCTGATAGACAGGATGCTCCGCCTCGACAAGCCCATCCTCGGCATTTGCCGTGGCATCCAAATTTTAAACGCCCATTTAGGCGGAACCCTCTTTGAAGACTTGCCGTCGGAACATCCTTCGCCGATAGAACATCACATGAAGCCCCCTTACGACAGGCGGGTGCACTTTGTCGAATTGGAGGAGGGGAGCCGCGTACGGGAAATCGTGGGGAACGCCCGTTATGCGGTGAACAGCTACCACCACCAAGCCGTCAAAAGGCTTTCCCCGGAACTCTGCGCCACGGCCATCTCGGAAGACGGCATCGTCGAAGCGGTCGAAATGCCGGGGAAAAGGTTCGTGCTGGCCGTGCAATGGCATCCGGAGTTCCTGTATAGAAAAGACCCGGCGTCTTCCCGCATCTTTGAAGAATTTGTCAGCGCGGCTGCAGAATCGCGAAAATCTTCGCCCGGATAAAACTTGCTTTTTAGCGAAAATAGATTACATTATCGGGGATTTCCGTTTCGACGGTCGTTTGAACCTCAGCTACAGGAGTTTTTTCCATGCGCGACTTGCTAGAGAAACTGTTGAAAAAAGGCTTTTCCGTGCAATTTTCAGAAGAGGGCGGATTCCCGGTCATCCGAATTTTCCAAGGGACGGACACGGAACGCCCCGTGAAGAGTTGCAGCCTCGGCAGCGGGGAGTTCCGCGACAACGTCGAAGAGGCTCTCCAATCCATGATTCTCGATTTGGAACGCCACGCCTAAAAGGCTTTTCTATATTTGGCCTCGTCAACGAACGAGGTCATTTTGCCATTGAATCCAGAAATTTCGAAGAGGCGCACATTCGCCATCGTCAGCCACCCGGACGCGGGGAAGACCACCATCACCGAAAAGTTTCTCTGGTTCGGCAAAGTCATCCGGGAAGCGGGGCATGTCCGCGCCAAGTCGAACAGGAGCTACACGGTCAGCGACTGGATGAAGATCGAGCAGGACCGCGGGATTTCCGTTTCGAGTTCCGTGTTGAACTTCCCCTTCGAAGGCTGTTGGTTCAACTTGGTCGACACTCCGGGGCACCAGGATTTTTGCGAAGACACTTACCGCGCCTTGACCGCCGTGGATTCCGCGCTGGTACTGATAGACAGCGTGAACGGCGTCGAGAAGCAGACCGTCAAGCTGATGGAAGTCTGCCGCATGAGGCACACGCCCATCATCACGTTCATCAACAAGATGGATTTGGACGGGCGCCCCGTACTCGACTTGCTCGACCAAATCGAATCCGTCTTGAAAATCAAGGCGATTCCGTTCACTCTGCCGATTGGCGTGGGGAAACTGTTCAAGGGTGTTTACTGCATCGCGGACGACTCCTTCAACGTCTATGACGAAAAGTCCGGGCATCAGGAAATCTTGCAGATGGAAGGTCCTTTCGACCCGAAACTCGTGGAACTCTGCGGCGAAAGTTGGGTGAACCAGTTCCGCGAAGAATACGACATGGTGACGGGCGGAATGGACGCGTTCGACCACGATTCGTTCCTCAAGGGGGAGATGTGCCCCGTTTTCTTCGGCAGCGCAGTGAACAATTTCGGCGTCCGACAACTGTTGAACGCCTTTGCGGACTTGGCCCCCGCCCCGATGCCCCGCGAGACGGACAAGCGCACGGTCTCCCCGGAAGAGCCGGACTTTTCGGGATTCGTCTTCAAAATTCAAGCGAACATGGATCCCAAGCACCGCGACCGCACGGCGTTCCTCCGCATCTGCTCCGGGGAATTCCAGCGCGGAGACAAGGTCTACCACGTCCGTTCCGGAAGGGAAATCCGTCTAGCGGCCCCGACCGCATTCCTCGCCAAAGACAAGGAAGTCATCGACACGGCGTGGGCGGGCGACATCGTGGGCATCAACGACCCCGGGCTTTTCCACATCGGCGATACGCTGACCAAGGGGGAAAAAATGAATTTTTCGGGGATTCCCGACTTCGCCCCGGAGTTTTTCGCCCGCGTGACCCTTTTGAATCCGCTCAAGTCCAAGCAACTTTCCAAGGGGCTGAAGGAGTTGACGGAAGAGGGGGCGACGCAGCTTTACCAGCCGTTCAAGTCGGCCATCCCGGTTATCGGCGTCGTCGGGGAACTCCAGTTCGACGTGCTCAAATACCGCTTGATGGCGGAATACGGTGCAGACGTCTCGCTCGACCGCATCCCCTCCTTCGGTGTCCGATGGATTGTGGGGGAGCAGGCGGATACGGACAAATTCGTGGATGAAAACGGCGGAGACTGCATGCGGGACAAGGAGAACCGCCCGGTGTGCCTGTTCCCGAACGAATACCGCCTGAGCCTCGCCGTGAAAAACTACCCGACTCTCAAATTCGTGGAAACCTCGTTGGGGTGAAGATGCAGAGACGCCTCCGGCCGATTCCCTTGTTTTTTTCCTTGACCTTCTTCCTGTTTTCGTGCAGCGACAGTCCGAAGGTTTTCGTCGAACCGCACTCTCCGAAGTTGCAGGAAGCAAGTGCACTCCCATCGGCGAAAGAAGCTTCGGACTCCGTCCCTTCCAAGCCGGAAGCGGATGTAATGCCGGACTCATCCGTTTCGGAAGTCTCTTTCTTCGTCATCGGAGACGTCCTCTTCCATGCGGCACTATTCAAACAGTGCGAAGAAGACACATCCCGTTGCCGTTTCGACTATCTCTTCGAACCTTGGGCTAAGGACATCCGGGCGGCGGACATCGCGGTCGTCAACCAAGAGACGATTTTCGTTCCGCGGCGGGACGGCTACACGTCTTACCCGAACTTCGGCACTCCGGAAGAGGTCGGCCTCGCGGAAATTTCCGCCGGTTTCGACATCGTGACGCATGCGACGAACCACACCATCGACCGCCGAGCGAAAGCCGTCGATTACACGCTGGACTTTTGGAATGGCAAATCGGCGAAAGCCCTCGGCATCCACCCGACCCGTGAAGACGCGGAAGAGCCATTCACTTTGACGAAGAACGGCATCCGCTTCGGGTTCGTGAACTTCACCTACGGCCTGAACGGGCAAAAGCTGCCGGAAGACAGGCCTTATCTCGTCGACGTCATCGACAGCGCGGGGAAGTGGCTTTCCATGATTCGCAAGGCGGAATCCGCAGCAGAGGTCACCGTCGCCTTTTTGCACATCGGGACGGAATACAAATCCCTGCCGACGAAAGAGGCGATGGAAACGGTGGAGAGGGCGATTGACGCCGGGGCGGACATTTTGGTCTGTGCACATCCCCACGAGATCGAGCCTTATGGAATCTTCACGACGAAAGCGGGAAACAAGGCCCTTGTCTATTGGTCCCTGGGCAATTTCGTGTCGAACCAGCAAGACCTTCCGACGAACTTGGGGGGCGTGGCCAAGTTTACGGTTCGCAAGGTCGAGAATGGGGACAGCGCCAAGCTTGAAATTTCCTCGGCGACTTTCGATGGCTCCGTGACGCAGCAAGAAGTGGGAGCCTATCGCGCGGTCCCGCTCGCCGCCTATTCGGACTCCCTGGCGGAACGTCACCGCCTCAAGGTGAAGATTCCCGACTTCACCCTTTCGAATTTGCAGACACTCTTTGAAAAAACGGTGGGCGAGGCGAGCCTCTGCAACACGGAACTTCCGGAAGGAAACCTTCCGCTTCCGATTTCGAATCTTTCCGATCCCCTCGCGTCGGATGGTCGAAGTTCCCCGTAATTTGTAAATTCCCGTCGGAAAATAATAGGAGATATGAACATGAAATCCGTTCCCGTCACGCTCCTCGCCGGTTACCTCGGAGCCGGCAAGACGACCCTCTTGAACCACGTGTTGAACAACCAGCAAGGATACCATGTCGCCGTCATCGTGAACGACATCGGCGAAGTCAACATCGACCAGACTCTCATCGAAAAGGGCGGCAACGTCACGCAGAAGGATTCCGTCGTGCCCCTTTCGAACGGCTGCATCTGTTGCACCCTCAAGACGGACTTGCTCGAACAGATTGCGCAAATCCTGGAACAGGGGAAGTTCGACTACATCCTCATCGAAGCGAGCGGCATCTGCGAACCGCTCCCGATAGCCCAAACAATCACCCTCATGGGCTCTAAACTCCAAAGCAAGGGCGGAAAACCGCTGCCTTGCCATTTGGACGGCATCATCTCGGTCGTCGACGTGCTGCGCCTCGCCACGGAATTCGGCGGGGGAGAAAAGCTCCTGGACGAAAACATGGACGAAGAGGATGTCGCAAGCTTGCTGGTCCAGCAGATTGAATTCTGCAACACGATTGTGCTGAACAAGGTGGACAAGGTTTCGGCGGAAGACCTGAAGCACGTGAAAGCCGTCGTCCGCGCCTTGCAGCCGGAAGCGAAGATGATTGAAACGACCTTCGGGAATGTCGACATGAAGGACGTCCTGGACACGCATCTGTTCAACTTCGAAAAAGTCTCCTCTTCTGCCGCTTGGATCAAACAGTTGGAGAATCCGGAAGAAGAAGAGGAAGGAGAAGCTCTCGAATACGGCATCGGTACGTTCGTCTACAAGGCGCGCCGCCCGTTCAATCGGGAAAAACTCGAAGCGTTCCTCGACCATTTCCCGCCGAGCATCATCCGTTCGAAGGGAATCCTCTGGTTCGAAGACGACCGCACGTATTCCTACATCTTTGAACAGGCGGGCAGGGACGCGAGCGCGCGCTGCCTCGGCCGTTGGATTGCCTCGTTGAACGCCTCCGAACAGAAACGCGCCTTGGAAGACGAGCCGGAAATGCAAAAGGAATGGGACGAAAAATACGGGGACCGCGAAGACCGCCTGGTGTTCATCGGGCAAAAGATGGACAAGAAGGACATTTGCCGAAAGCTCGACGCTTGCCTCGGGGAGTGAAGCGGTTGAGGGGATGAAAAAATCTATCTTTTAATTCGGAATGTCGCCAAAATCCTTGGCGACATTCCGTTTGAATTACAATTGAAGCACAAGGAACGAAGATGAACATCCTGGTTAAATTCATCGAGTCGTTATCGAGTGCAATGCATGATTACTGCACCTGTGCAATCGTCATCATTGTGCTGTTTTTATTTCTCTATTTCGGTACAAGCGTCGCCCGCATCGTTTGGCTTTCCCGCCGGATGGGAAAATACCCCAAAGACAATCTGTTGGAAGCGTTGAAGAATGACAAGGCTGTCCACTTCATCGCCAAAGAATACGAAGATTCCATTTGCTACGAAAGCGAGGACGGAAAGAAGAAGACTCCCGACTTCGCTTCGTCGTATTTCAATCCCAAATCCGTCTTGAATGCGGCCAAAATCAATTCGCACGCGATGGGCGCCGCCGCCGGAATCCTTGTCGGCATCGGTGTCCTTGGAACGTTCATCGGGTTGACAATCGGGATTGGCGGAATCGACATTTCGGATTCAGAGAGGCTGTCTGCGGGAATCCAGAACTTGCTCGGCGGAATGAACACCGCCTTTTGGACCTCCATTTTCGGGATGTTCTTTTCTACGGCTTTCATCCTTTTCGAAAAATACGCCCTGCACAAAACTTCGCGCGTTTGCAGCAAGATTTCCGACTGGCTCGACAGCGATTATCACATTTCCGATTTACGACGGCGCGAAGAAATTTTTAGGGAACAGAGAAAAAATTGGAAAGGTCTTTTAAATGCATTGGAATCCCAAGACGGAAACGGCAACATCTTGACGGTGGGGAATTTGCTGCGGGACATTCATACAGAGGCGGCGAAACAGACCGACCATCTCGAAAGTTTGGCGGAAGACGTTTGCAATCAGATTGCGGACGTCTTCAATCAAAAGACCATGCCGCAGCTAATCGAAAAATTGGACTCTCTGGAAAAAGCATTGAAGAATCCGGCAGCGAGCATGGCGAACAATATCGGTGCGAATCTTTCCGAAACGCTCTCATCGATCGTCTCCGAATTGAAAAGCACCATTTCCCAGGCGACAACAGCAAAGTTGGACACGCTTTCCACTCATCTGGAAAAAACGACTTCAACGCTCACGCAATTGCCGACCACGATGAATTCCATGACGGAGACAGTCCAAACCAATATCCTCGCGCTCGGAAAAATGATGGAGACCCTCCAGTCGCGCACGAACGACTCACAAAAGAACAGCCTGAAAATGCAATCCCAGTTGAACGGGCAATTCGAAGAGATGATGGGAAATGTCCAAAAGTCTCTTCAAGAAAGCCTGAAGAATACTGCAGAATTAGTTCAAAAAATCAACGATACTTTGCCTGGATTCGAGAATATTCAGAGAGGTCTTTCTGAGTCCACGTCCGCATTGGAAAAAGTTTCCACCTCCATGGAAAGCTCCTCTTCGACAATGTGCCAAGTGCAAGAGACGTTGGTGAAAACCATCGACAGTTCCATGGCGAAGACGGGCGAAGCTTTTGAAAACATCCAGTCCTCTTTGCAAAAATCCAGCGAAAACAACAAACAGTTCGGGAGAGATTGCGAACAAATTCAAAAAAGCCTCGACGGCGTTTTCACGAGCATGAACGAAGCGTTGCAACAATACGCCCAAACGGTGAAAGAAGATACGAACAAATATCTGGAGAGCTATTCTAAAAATGTAAAAGACATTTCGGTTAGCTTGAGGAGCGCCTGTTCGGAATTGAGCATCACGGTGAATAGTTTAGAAAGTGCGCTCAAGACCGGCCGGGGTGAAGCATGAGCGTGCGGCAAATTCCGGAAGCGGACACGGGGGACGAAAATCCGTTTGCGATGTCCACCGGCGACTTGATGTCGGCATTGATGTTCATTTTCGTCTTGGTCATGATGGCGTTGATGCTGAAAATCACGGAAGCGGAAAATTCCAAGAAGCAAATCGTGAGGGATTACCAAGAGACCCGGGATTCCATTTACACGGCGTTGAAAATCGGATTGGCGGACTCCCTAATCTCCTGGAACGCCGTTTTGGATTCTTCTTTGACAATCCGGTTCAGCGATGAGGTCGCCTTTTCTCCGGGAAGCAGCAATCTTTCGCCAAAATTCGAAAGCGTGATGCAACGTTTTTTCCAAAGATATTTGAGCATCCTGCTCCCGTTTGAAAAGTCCATTGCGGAAATTCGCATCGAAGGGCATACGGATTCGACGGTCATCTTGGGCTGCCGATATGGAAATTTCCTGTGCAATATGAACCTTTCCCAAGAAAGAAGCCGGAACGTCCTTCTTTACGGCCTGACGAAAACGGGAATCGCGACGAATGACTCTTTATTGGAATTCGCCCAAAAATTCGTGAGTGCGACGGGGTATTCGTTCAGCCACGGCAAGGCGACTTCCGCCGAATCCCGTCGCGTGGAATTCAGCGTCAAGACAAACGCCGAAGACAAAATTCAGGAAATCCTCAAAGCCATCAACAAGGAGAAGTCCGATGTCACTCCCGGCGCATTTTGACATTCTCCGCACCACGATTTCCAGATTTTCAACCGCTTTCGCCCTCGATCCGGCGACGCGAAAAATTCTGGAGGCGAATCTGGAAAAATTGAAGCAACTGCGGGACGGTTTGGATGATTCGGACAACCCCCCAACGGATGTCCTCGAGGAGTTGAAGAAAAAAATCTTGGAAAAGGGAGTTCTCACGTCTAAAGACTGCCGGCGAATTTGCCTTTACGCTTCGGATCTAGTGAAAGAATCCGGCGGAGAAATCACATACGGGCGTATCGCCGAAATTGCCCGCGAAAATTGGAACGACCGATTTTTACGCCCGTTGCTTCGGTTTCATTTGTACCATTGGCTTGAATTGAGTGAAATGAAAAGGACTTCGGAACGGAATGCAATGTGCGAATTGGACGACTTGTTCCTCGAGAAATTGGAAGCTTATTCCGGGCATCAAAGCCGCCCGAAGAATTGGCAAGAAAATCGGCGTTTCTTGTCGTTTCCGAACGGCGACATTCAATTGGCGAAAGAGCTCCGCTCCAAGAAGATGCGCCTCGCCGAATTTCAAAAGATTTTGGACGTCCCCGAAGAATGGTTCCATGCTTCCTATTTCCAACGGGTGATTCGCTCCTATTACAAAGCCGATTCCATTTTGGGTATTCAAGAAGTTCTAGAAAGCGACCTTGAAAAGCACGGCGACGCGGACACCCGCCTGCTGGTCCTTTCCGATTTCATCCAGCGCCCGAATCTTTCGGAAGAGGAAAGAATTGCCATACAGTCGCTTTCCCTGCGGATGATTGGGCATCCAGAAAAGACGGGGATTTGGATCTTGAATCCAAACGAACGTTCGGAAAATAAAGAATTTGTAAAAGAGGCCCGCGCCCAACTAAAGCAGTGGCTGATCAAGGATTACGTCAGTGAAGTGTTCGATAAGTTATTTCAGGATTCCGAGCGCAAAAATTTTTGGATGGAAAAATGCCCTTTGATTTCTTCGGTCAAAGTGGTGGGAGATTCTTTCGGGAAATACAGTCTTTCCCGAGTGGAAGCCATCAAGGATTCCCTCGACGTCTATTACAAAGAGACTGCCTCCAGCTACAATCCCTCTTCAAACGCCTATGCGTTCATCATGCAAATCCGCAATCATTTTTTCATCGAATATTCAAGCAAGGGGAACGCCCTTTACATCTTTTACATCAATGACAAAGCCTTTAAAGAAAGTTTTTTAGCCTCGTTGGACGGCGTCCTTTACAACACGGGAAAACTAAAGCCGCCAAAGCTGATACCTCTTAACGCCAACAACACGCCTTTTAGCTGTAGATTGATTCACGGCAGCTCCTGGCAAATGGATTTAAATGAATGGATGGAAAAATATGTCTTATAGGATTTTAGAGAAATGTTTCCTTTTCGACAGTTCCGACTCGAATTATCTGAAAATCTTGACCGACAACGGACAAGCGGAAGTTCTAGAAAGCGGGGATGTGGAAGTCCCTTTCGAAAATGTTTACGAGTTGGACGAAATCGATAGGGGACTCCTGGATTTGCCGGAGCTTTATCCCTTTGAAATTTATATCGAGCATCACGGCATCTTTCTACAAGAATCCTTTCGATACGACATTTCGTTCAGAACTTTCGCTCCGGGTGGGCAAATTTTGCCCAAAACCCGTTTGGACGGACCCATCGTCACCTTAAAAATCGACAATCTCGAAACGACATATCTGCTTTCGAAGGAACAATTCAAATTGCTTCGCGCCATTGAAGATTTCCATGCCGCAGTCGAAAAGAGCCCTTTGGAAAATTGCAAAAGTTTCGCCCAAATCAAAACGCTTTCCGCCGAATCGGCGGCGATTCTGGACACGACTCTGAACAACAGGGAAGTCTTGCTGCCGGAAAGGGTCAAGCTGGACATCTCCCTGTCCGGTGGACAACTGGAAATCACGCCGCAAATCGGTGAAGAATACAACGAGGAATTTGCGGAAAAATTCGACCAAAACGAAGAAGTTCCCGAACGGTATCAATTTCGAAATCCGCAAAAAAAAATCTTCATCGCCCTGGACTCTCCCGTTAGGGAAGAATTGAAAAAAGTCAAGAAACTTCGCCGAGAGGCGAGCCCCGAAAAGATCAAGCAAATCGTCAATCACCCCGAAGAATTTTTCAATCCGGAAATCGCCGATTTGTCCGAGTTTTACAGTGACCGGGTCTTGGGAAAAGGATTTTATGAGCCCAAAGTCATCCCGTTTCTTTCGCCGTACAAATCGCAGTGGATTCCCGGCGTCCAAGTGGAAGACCGTACAAACGGAACGACGCATATTTTTATCCACAATGAAAAAGAACTCGTGGAATTCCATGAATCCTTGGAAATCGCCAAGCGGGAACAAAAGCCGTTTTTTGAATACAAAGGGGCGAATTTTACCATAGAAGAAGCCGAAAGGTTTTACAATTCCGCGAAAGAGCAACTGCAAAAGAAAGAACGCGTCAGGGAAAACGGCGAAGGCTCCGTTCAAAAGAAGAAGACGGAAATTCTCATCATTGAAGAAAACATCGAAAATTTGGGATATGTCGTTTCCCAAAAAGCCCAACTTCCCAAGAAACTCGTGCTGCATGAAGATCCGCATCTTGACAAGCGTTTTCAGTTGAAACGGCACCAAGAAGAAGGGATTGCCTGGCTGCAAAATTTATCCCTCAATTCAAAAGGCGGTTTGCTCGCAGACGACATGGGTCTTGGAAAAACGTTGCAGGTGCTTTATCTTTTGGATTGGCACTCCCGGCAACCGAAATCCGACAAGCCCTATCTAGTGGTCGCTCCGAAGATTCTCTTGGAGAATTGGGAAAACGAATACAAGAAATTTTTCCCGGACGGGATGCCCGTCGAAATCATCCGGAAAATTCCACCAGACGGCAAAACTTTTATCGAACAGCATACCCGAAAACACATCATGGTTGTCGGGTATGAAACGATGCGGCGAGGTCAAATGGTGCTGGGCCGAATCGACTTCGCCATCATAATCTTGGACGAAGCCCAAAAAATCAAGGAACCCGGAACAATGGTGACGAATGCGGCCAAAGCTCTCAAAAGCGATTTGCGCATATCCCTGACGGGGACGCCCGTTGAAAATTCCTACATGAACCTTTGGTGCATCATGGATTTTTCCGTTCCCGGGCTTTTGGGCTGCGCCAAAGCGTTCGCGCGCGAATTTCAAACTCCGCTGAAAATATCGGGAACCAATGTCCAAGAACTGGGCGCAAAACTTAGGCAAAGAGTCGGAAATCATTTTTTGAGAAGGCTCAAGTCGGAAATCCGCGACGAGCTGCCCAAAAAAGAAATCATCCACAAGATGATTCCCATGCCGGACGAACAATTGAAAATCTACATGGATGCCGTTCAATCGGGAGTGGACGAATCGCAAAAGAAGATGAATCCGCTCGCCCGCATCAACCGTTTAAAGGAAATCAGCGCCCATCCTTATTTGTTCAAGTCTTTCGAGAACATCCCCACCGACAGTTTGATCCAAAGCTCCGCCAAAATGCAGGCGACGATTGAAATCTTGGATGAAATCAAAGAAAGGGGGGAGAAGGCGATTGTATTCGCAGAACTTCACAAAATGCAGAGAATGCTGCAACAAGTCCTGTTTCATCAATACGGGATTGAAGCGAGCATCATCAATGGGGAAACGCCGACGGGGAACGACTACCATTCCATTTCCAGACAAAAGGCGATTGATTTGTTCCAAGAAACATCAGGTTTCAACGTCATCCTCATGTCGCCCCTTGCGGCTGGAGTCGGATTGAATATCGTCGGGGCGAATCATGTGATTCACTACATGCGGCATTGGAATCCGGCAAAGGAAATGCAGGCGACAGACCGCGTTTACCGGATCGGGCAAACGAAAGACGTCTTTGTGCATATCCCGATGGCCATCTGCGATGGATTTGATTCCTTTGATGTCGTTCTGGACGCCCTTCTGAAAAACAAGATGAACCTCGCGACAGCGGCCCTTTTTCCCACCGAACAGATTGAAATCAGTACGCAGGAAATCGACGAAAAACTCTTTAGAAAGGGAAGAGACCATAAACCGGAGTCTGTTTCGGAAAAAGACGTCTATGAAATGGAAGGGCATTTCTTCGAAGCTTTCGTTTTCGCTCTTTACACGAAAATGGGTTACGACTGCACTCTCACGCCCAACTCCGGCGACAAGGGAGTGGATGTACTTGCTCGCAAGGAAAATTCGAATTTTGCCATTCAATGCAAACGAACGACTTCATCGGTCAACGCAGACGCGATTCGCGAAGTTGTCGCGGGCATTCCGTTTTACTCCCAAAAAGATTCCAAGAAATATTCTCCAATTGTCTTGACCACGGGGACATTCAATCAGGACGCCAAAACTCTTGCAGAATGCAATCACGTGGAGTTAATCGATCGAGAAAAGTTGATGATTCGAGTGAGAAAATATCCAATCTGTTGGAGTGAGATTTTCTCCGCAGAATCAAAACGGGAAGGCTGAACCTTCCCGTTTTTTTACGCGTTTAGTTTACATAATGGGCATTATCGGGCATTTGAGCCCTTCCGTTTCTTTCGTTCTTCTTCTTGTTTGGCGGCGAAATCCATCGTTTTCGCGAATGTTTTTCATTCTGTCGAAAAAGTGTAAATGGCCGTTTTTCAAAGGCCGCTTCGAAATTCGCCGACAACCTTCCTTAGCTTTGCGCTGCAGAAAGGGAAACGTCGACCTTGAAGGGCGATAAATCTTTGTGTGGGACAAGACTGATTTTGGAAATTCTAAATTTGAGCAATGGCTTTTTTCCTACCGAACAAAAAATCATTCGCCCTTTTGCTGGCCGCGCTTCTTCTTTTCTGTTCTTTTTCTGGATGTTCTGCGTCGAGAAAACTCAAGGCGGCATCCGTTCTTCAAAAATGCCGCGTGGAAATCTTGGGGGCGAGCCTCATCTCCGCGGAAATCGACGCGTCCCGTTTCGCGACGGCCAAGACTTCCCCGCTGCCGAACGCCGGTCTCGTGCTGCTGGTCCAGAACATCGCCAAGGGAAAAATCCCCGACAGCCTCGGGACTTTGCATCTTGAAATTCTAAGCCAGATTCACAACGCTTCGGAAGACACGCTCTGGCTCCGCTCCGCAGAAGGAATCGTCCACTTCGACTCGGTCTTCGCCGTTCCCGTTTCAAAAAAGGATTCCGCAGTGGCCATTTCCCCCGGGAATTCCGAAATTCCCTTGGCGGCGAAGATTCAAATCGGGCCGAACTTGCTGAAGATTCTTTCGACGGACACGCTTCGCATCGTCGGGGACTTGGAATTTTCCTTGTCCGAAGACGGCGCGCCCGTCCCCTTCCACGTGGATGAAAAGCGCAGAATCCTGCCGGAAGAACGCGCGAAGTTCGTCGACCGGGCGAGAGAAGAGCTGCTTTCGACGATTATCGACATCTGGGCCGCCCACCTTCAATGATTTCCCCTTGACTTAGAGATTGCTCCAAGTTGTATATTTTGCCCATGTTATTCGTCATCCTCTCTGTCGTCGGCGTCATCGGAATCGCGGGAGTCGGCATCTTGAACCAGCCTCAATTTGGGAAGATTCCAAGCGGCGAACGCCTTGAACGCATTGAAAAATCCCCCCATTACAAGGACGGCCATTTCCAGAACGAAAGCGAGACGACGACCATGACCGGGAAAAAGGGCATGATGGAATCCATGTGGGACTTCCTCTTCAAGGATTATCCGAACACGGTCCCGGATTCGGGCGAGATCCCCGTCATCAAAACGGATCTTTCAGAGCTCGACCGGAGCGGAAATTGGATCGTCTGGTTCGGGCATTCCTCTTACCTCATCCAGGCTGCGGGCAAGCGATTCCTGGTGGATCCCGTCTTTTACGCCGGAGCGCCATTCCAATTCATCAACAAACCGTTTCCGGGGACGGACGTTTACAAGCCGGATGACATGCCGGAAGTCGATGCGCTCCTCATCACCCACGACCATTACGACCATTTGGACTACAAGACCGTTCCCGCAATCGAAAGCAAGGTGAAAAAAGTCGTCACGGCTCTCGGCGTCGGTTCCCATTTGGAATATTGGGGCTATCCGGCGGGGAAAATCCACGAAATGGATTGGGGCGACACCTTGGACTTGGGGAAAGGATTCAAAGTCCGCTGCTTCCCGACCAGGCATTTTTCCGGCAGAAGCCTTTTCCAAACCAAAACGCTTTGGGCATCCTTCGTCATTGAGACTCCGGCTGGGAAAATTTACATCGGCGGCGATTCCGGCTACGACAAGCACTTTGCGCGCATCGGTAAAGAAGTCCCCGACTTGGACTTCGCCATTTTGGAAAACGGGCAATACAGCAAGGACTGGGCGAACATCCACACCCTCCCGGAAGAGCTTTCCCAAGTGGCGGCGGACTTGGGCGCGAAACGCTACATGACCGTCCACCATTCCAAGTTCAAACTCTCCACCCATCCGTGGAACGAGCCGCTCGAAAACGAAAAGGAACTTTCAAGACAAGGCTTCGACATCGTCATTCCCAAAATCGGCGAGGTCGTCGAATGGAAAAAATGAAACGCTTGTTCATCATCGCGACGGGAAACCCGGGCAAGGTTCGGGACTTTTCCGCCATCCTCGGAACGGAATCCAACGACTTCAAGACTCTCGGAGAAATCGGCTTTGACAGGGACATCGTCGAAAACGGCAAGAGCTTTGCCGAAAACGCCCGGATCAAATCCGCCGAAACGGCCGAGTGGCTTTGGGAAAAAGGCGTCGAAGCATCCGTCCTCGCGGACGATTCCGGACTAGAAGTCTTTGCGCTGGGCGGCGAACCGGGCATTTACAGCGCACGCTACGCGGGCGGCCACGGCGACGACGGCGCGAACAACAGGAAGCTCCTCTCGAAGTTGCAGGGCAAGACGGACCGTGCCGCCAGATATTTTTGCGCACTTTCCTACCAGACAGTTTCCCGGAATGCTTCGGGGAATCTTGAAATTTCGACACCGATGGTTTTTGAAGGGGAATGCCGCGGGCGGATAGGATTCTCCCCCATCGGAGACAAAGGCTTCGGCTACGACCCGCTGTTCATCCCGGATGGAGAAAGCCGCACATTTGCCGAAATGGAACTCTCCGAAAAGAAACTCATCAGCCACCGGGGGGCGGCGATCCGCGCTCTGCACCAAGCATTGCAAGGAATCCATTCCGAAAAGGAAGAGACCTGACTTCCCCACTTTCTGCAACCGTCAAAAGGCTTTGGAGGACGGATTGCATTTTCCGCAAACGAAAATCGCCGGGCTTTGCCCGGCGATTCCTTTCAAACGAATCCGCAATTATTCAAAGGGGACTAGTTCCACGCGGCGATTTTGGGCGCGGCCCTTCTTGGTCTTGTTCGAAGCGACGGGCTTTGTCGCACCGTATCCCTTGGCGCGGAGACGCTCCTTGGCGACACCCTTCTTTTGCAGGTAATCGACGACTGCATTGGCACGGTCCTGGCTGAGCTTTTCATTTCTGCGCTCAGATCCGGTGTCGTCAGTGTGCCCTTGCACTTCGAGATTCGCCTTGTCGAATTTTTTCATCAATGCGGCGATATCGTCTAGAGTGCCGTAACTGTTTTTCGTGAGCTCCGCTGAATTCGTCTTGAAGGCGATTCCCTTGCGCAATTGGTTCAAGTCCTCTTTTTTGTTGAGGGGGCAGCCGACGCTGTCGATTTCCGTTCCCTTGAGGGTGTTCGGGCATTTGTCCTTTTCGTCGGGAACGCCGTCGCCGTCCGAGTCGCGGACCAGAGTGCAGCCAGTCGTGTCCACTTCCACCCCTTGCGGCGTGTTCGGGCATTTGTCCAGGACATCGGGAACGCCGTCCTTGTCAAAGTCGAGCGGGCAACCGACGCTGTCGACGGCCACTCCCTTCGGCGTGTTCGGGCACTTGTCCTGCAGATCGGGGACACCGTCCTTGTCGAAGTCGAGCGGGCAACCGACACTGTCGACGGCCACACCCTTCGGCGTGTTCGGGCACTTGTCCTGCAAATCGGCAATGCCGTCACTGTCCGAATCCACAACGGAGCAAGCTTTTGCTGCGGAGTCAAAACCGGCCTTGTAGGCGGAATCCAGCGCAGCCTTGAGCGCGGAGTCTTGGAGAGCCTTGCTCGCAGAATCCGCAGCGGCCATCGCCTTGAGCGCGGAGTCCGTCGGGCAGCCGACACTGTCGACAGGCATGCCTTCCGGCGTATTCGGGCATTTGTCGAGATAATCGGGAATCTTGTCCTTGTCGGAATCCATCGGGCAACCGTTTGCGTCGACGGCCACTCCCTTCGGGGTGTGCGGGCACTTGTCCGCATCGTCGAGGATTCCATCCCCGTCTTCGTCAGCTTCGCCCAAGATGCCGAAATTCCAAGTCAACACGGCAACCCCGGCGAAGAGGGGCGTCGGGGCGTAGCAATAAGAGGCCGAGCCGCCATCTTCATCCAAATAGTTCAGCATCCTCTTTTCGCATCCGTCCATTTCGTCGTCGTAATCGTATCCCAGGTTCTTGAACGCGCGAACGGCGACATCGACGCCGACGGCAAAGTCGATTCCGTGTGGAAAGTGGAAGCGAAGGCCCGGGGTGAGTACCATCGGGTCGCTGAGCGGATCCACTTCATAAGTCCCCTTCTCCTGGAGAAGCATTTCTCCCGAGTATTCCACGAAGACATCCATCCAGTCGAGCGGAAGCCAGTTCACGCCCGCGCTGTAGACGAGAACGCTGGACTGCCCCTTGTCGTAGGGGAAGACGTAGCTCGCCTGGAGATTGAAGCGGAGCGGCACGTCGACTTTCGAAAGGTCGACAGTCCCGATGATTCCCGCGGCAAAAGCCCCGGAGACCGAAGTGAACGGGTGCGTGTAGCCGTTCGACTTCAAATACCAAGCGTGACGGGGACGCACTCCCGCGCCCTCTTCCCCCGTCGGCAGATAGAGGTTCAACAGCAGAGCCGCGTCGAAGACGTGCGCCGTGTCGAACGGATTCCGGATTTTGAGCCAGACGTCCAAATCGCCGCGACTGGTCGTCCACTGGTTGATGGTCCCGGCGACGCCATCGGCATCGTCGTTTGCGTGCTCATAATAAAGGGGCAGCGAAATCCCCATATCCAAAAATTCCAGAAGCCCCACCCCCGCGAAGACATTCCCCGAAAGGGAAGCGTCGTATTCATTGTAGGCGTGCTGGTTTCCGTTCAAGCGAAAATTGCCCCCGCGCGAAAGCCCCCAGGAATCGATTGAGAGGCTCCCCCCCGCGCCGACGGAGAAATTTCCCTTTCCAAGGGTGTGCGAGGTCATCTGGTGCAGACCGTCGGTCCCCCCTTCTAGACCGGATTGGGCGAAGGCCGCCGCAACAGAAAGCAGGGCCAATCCAAAAATCTTTTTCATTGCGTTTCCTTGATTGAAAGTTAAAAGCGCAGAAAATATAGCCACTTTGGCCGCTTTTTGCAACGTGCAACGCGTCACAAACGGCGAAAATGGGGAACGCCGGGGATGCGCGCCGAGGAGTCGCGAACGTGCAAGATTTCCCTAAAAATGTTTATATTGTATCCTCGACAGTTCTCGATTCCGGGCATTCCCCGGGTCGGAGATGGCTCTGGATTTCTCGGTGAGGTTTTCTTGATTCGCATTGCAGCCCGTTTTGCACTTCCCCTATTCCTGTCCGTGTCAGCCTTGTTTGCACAAGTACAGTTTCCGAACGGTTCGGGCGTCGTCGACATCACCAAGCCCCCCTACAACGCCAAGACGGACGGCAAGTCCGACGTCACGGAAATCATCCAACAGGCGTTAGACGACCATCCGAACGGAAACTACGTCATCTACCTGCCGAACGGCACTTACCGGATTTCCCGCCAGATTAGCTGGCCGCAGGGCGCAAAGGACGAGGACTCCTACAGGCGGACAATCTTGCAAGGGGAAAGCATGGGCGGAACGCACATCATCATGCAGGACAACGCCTACGGCTACGACAACCCGGACGCTCCGCGCGCCATGCTCTACACGGGCATGGGCAGCTACCCGCACGACAGGAACGCCGTCCGCAACGTCACCCTGCACACGGGAAAGGGGAATCCGGGAATCATCGGCATCCGCTTCAACGCCAACTACCAAGGGACGATTCTCAACGTCAAGATATTCTCCGACGACGGTTCGGGAGTGGCCGGCATCGACATGAGCTACACGGAGGGCATCGGGCCGCTCTTCATCAAGAACGTCGAGATCCGCGGATTCGACGTGGGCATCCTCACCGGATTCCCCACGTACGGCATGACCCTCGAACACGTCACTCTCTACAATCAAAAAAAATACGGCGTCGAGAACCACGACCAAGTCCTGACCGTCCGCAATCTGAGGACTCACGGGGAAGTCACGGCCGTCGCGAATTTCGGGGAGAACGCCCTCCTCACGATGATAGGCGGCGCACTCGAATACACGGGCAAAAAAAAGGCGAAGGTTCCGGCCATCTACAACGAAGGCTATCTTTTTGCGCGGGACATCGCCACGAGCCGCTTTCAAAAAGCCATCGAGGAACGCGGTCCCGCAAGCGGGGAAGGCCTTCCGGGGCCGGAAATCATCGAATACTCCTCGGACATCCCGACAAACCTTTGCCACTCCCCGCAATACTCCTTCAAGCTTTCCATCGCCGAGACGCTCATCCCGTCGGAACAGACTCCCGACCAGTGGGTGGGCATCCAAGGGGATTACGGCGGAACGGCGGGAACGGGCAGCGACGACTCCAAGGCCATCCAACAGGCGATTGACGACGGTGCGGAAACGATTTACTTCACGCCGGGCGGCCGTTACACCATCAACCGGGACGTCCACATCCGCAACCGCGTACGCCGCGTCATCGGGACGGAGGCGACCATAGACGGCACGGGAAAATTCATCATCGAGGGGAGCGCGTTCAAGGAAATCACCATCGAACGGTTCGCGGAATTCGGCGCGGGGATAGTCCACAACGCGCCCCAGACCCTGATTCTCAAGAACATGAAGACGAAGAACTACGAAAGTTCCCCGAAGGGCGCCGGGGACCTTTACATGGAAGACGTCGCGATAAGCCACATGGAAATCAACTTGCAGCACGTCTGGGCGCGCAGCCTCTACATGGAGAACGACCGCAAGACGAAAATTGAAAACAACGGCGGAACGGTCTGGATTCTAGGCCTCACGGCGGAGAACGGCAACACGGTGCTGCACAACCGCGACCGGGGCGAAGTGGAGCTGCTCGGGGTGCACGTCATCGCCAGCCGCAAGGCGAAAACCAGACCCATGTTCATCAACGATTCGGCAAGCCTTTCCGTCGAAGGGCTCCGCGAAACCCTTTTGCAGGGGAACGCGTTCCCGAAAATCGCCGAAGAGACCCGTGGCGGCGAGACGAAGACTCTCGAATCCGAAGGATTGCTCAAGAACCCGACCGGGGGGACGATGATGACGCTCTTCGTCGGATACGTCCCGAAGACCGGCCAAAACGAAAAGCCCGAAGTCGAAGGCGCGCCCGACATGATTCTTCTGCAAACGGAAAAGGCGAAACTTTCCGGGAAGGTCTACGACGACGGACGCGGCAAGAAGGGCTACTGCAGCGACCCCGTCGAATGGAAGAAGCTCTCCGGGCCGGGGCGGGTCGTCTTTTCCGACGAACGGGAGACCGAGACGGACGTGAGCTTCTCTTACAGCGGCCGCTACAACATCACTTTCACGGCGGACGACGGCGAGCTCAAGGCTTCCGACACGACGCGCATCTACGTCTTCGACCTGCGGACGACAACCAAGGATCACAGTGGGAACGGGGTCGCTTCCGGACGCGGCATGGACACTTGGGTTTCGCAATTCGAATCTTACGCCCCCCACGGGGAGGATTCCCTGCTGCAAATCGGCTACAACCGCGAAGGCTCCAGTGCCAAGATTTATCTGAAGTTCGACCTCTCCGCCATTCCGGGGCCAGTGTCGGACGCAGCCCTCCAGCTCTTCGTCCCGGACGACCCTCGCTACCGGAACAAGAAGAACCCCGTCAAATGGAACGTCTTCGGACTTTTGGAAGAGCCGGGAAAGGATTTCGGCGACGGCATCGCACCGGCCGATTGGCAGGAGTCCGAATTGAACTGGTACAATGCACCGGCGAACCAAGACGCTCCGGGCGGCGCCTACGTGCCGAAAAAAAGCCGCGGAGGCGGAATCGACCCTCGTTACACCAGTTACCTGGGCACCATCGAGCCGTCCCCGGACGCCCCCATCGGGCCGTTCCTCAAGAGTTCCGCCCTCACGGATTTCGTCAAACGCAAGCACAAGTCCAAATTGTTCACGTTCATCCTCTCCGCCGTCGCCCCGAGCGATTCCAACTATTTCGTCTACTCGCGGGATGCGGGGAAGGCCCTAGCCCCGGCGCTTTACATCAGTTATTTCGATTCGAACAGGACGGTGAGCGGCGTCGCGACGGAATCCGCCATCCAGCTATCCAAGGTGAACATCAACATCGTTTCGCTAGACTGCAACTTTGACCTTACGATTGGCGAGCCGCAATTCGTGAAAATCGAAATTTTCAACGAATCCGGCAAGTTCATCCAACAGCTCTGCGGTCGCGAGCTCGAAAGCGAAAAGAAGTACACCTTCAAATTCAAGGCGCGCGACTTCCCCACCGGAAAGTACACCTTGAAAGTTTCCGGGGAATCCTTCTCCCGCGAAGAAAAATTCTACATCTTGAACTAGGTCTCTCATGAAGCACTGCTCTGCCAAACTTTTTCCGATCCTGTCCCTCTCCCTGTTCGCCGCTTGCGGAAGCGACAGCTCGTCCTCGGCGACGGAGGAATCCTCCTCTTCCGTCGCTGCCGAAGAACCGTCCAGCTCCTCGTACTCCAACCGCCTCGACGCCGACTACGCGGACACGCTTTCAAGCGACACGCTGCGCTTTTCCGGAAAGGATTCCGTTTTTGCATACAAATTCTTCCTGGGGGAATATCCCAAGGGGACTCTTATCCGCATTTATGGGCAAAAAAACGCAGGCTCCCACCTGGACTCCTTTTTCGTGAAAGAGGAAAAGGGGGAAATCCTCATTCCGGAATACACGACGATGGAAGACGGCGACGAAGTCTTCAACACGCAAAACCTTTACGCCCGCTTGGGGGATTCTTCCGGATACACCTCGACGGCATTCGTCACGACGTCGGTATCGGGATTCTATTATGTGGACTTTCCGCGAGTTGCCGAGGACTCCCCGTTCTCCATCCGGATTGCGGCCGAAATCTCCCCCGCCCATTTCGCCTACACCGGGGATTCGAGCGAGCTCACCTTGAACTTGGGGGATACGGTCCGCGGAGTCTTCTTCCTCGGGAACGGGACGAAGCAAGCCGTCATCCGGTTCACCGCCGCCGAAGGCAAGAGCATCAACGTCAACGCGTCCGGCAAATCCCTGAGCGGAATCGAACTCTTCAACGGGAAGACCGAGATGGCTTCGGGCGCATCCATCGACGAGCAAATCCTGCCGGAAGCCTCTTCCGAATATTCCCTGGTCATCACGCCGAGAAGCTTCCCGGATTACACGACGGGACCTTACGCCTACTTCGACGTCAAGACTTCTTCCCGCGACCTGATCCAAGGCGAATACTTCGCCAACCCGGACTCCATTGAAAAAGTCGGCGACACGCTGACGATTGTCCGCGAAAGGAACGATGCGGCCAAGTACTACTTGAGGCAGGAACAGTACGTGTGGTTGTCCGATTTGGAGAAAGGCGACACGGTGAACGTCTATCACGGGATTGAAGGCTACATGGCGGGGGCGGCCTACCCGGCGACGTACCAAATCCTCGACGCAGCGGGCGATACGGTCCACATGGAAAGAATGCAGTTCGTCGCCAAGTCGAAGGGGGCACACTACCTGCACTACATCCGCCTCAACTCTCCCCCGACGACGGACGCGCAGACGCTCACGCTAAAGACCGCAGTCCAACGGTTGAACTACGTCACCCGGTTCAGCTTCTTCGACGAGGAGCGCGAAACGGACTTGGCCTCGAAGACCGTCGCCGTCGGAGACACTCTCCGCCTGTCGAGCCTCTACCTCCGGGCGGAACCGTCCGACGTGAGCAACCGCGCGCTCTACTTCATCCCGTGCGGCGACCTCCCGTATATCGCCACGGTCTACACGGAAAGTTCCTGCAAGAATTACGGCACGGAGCAGGCCTGGGGGGCGACGAACGTCGTCATCTCGGACAATGCGGACAACGCCGGGGAAATCATCCGTCTGATAGCCCAGAGCACGGCAGACCCGCGCCAGAGGGACACTCTCCAAGTGTACATCAGCGAACGATAAATTTTTTACTAAATTTGAAACCCCGGAATGCCGCGCCAAGCTCTGCCAGCATCACCGGTTCAACTAAAGAGCTTCCTTTCGAGGTAATCATGTCCTATCGTGGACCCAAAGCCAAGGTCGCCCGTTCCCTCGGGCTCGCCACCACTCCCAAAACCCAAAAGGTGCTGGATCGCCGCAATTTCGGACCCGGACAACACGGCCAAGACCGCAAGAAGTCCGCTTCCGTTTACAAGCAACAGCTTGTGGAAAAGCAGCGTCTCCGCTTTACGTACAACATTTCCGAAGCGCAAATGTCGAAGACCTATGCCGAAGCCAACCGTCGTGAAGGTTCCGCAGGCGACAACCTGATGATCCTTCTCGAGACGCGCCTCGACGCCCTGGTCTTCCGCATGGGGTTCGCCCGCACGATTTTCGCCGCGCGTCAATATGTCGCCCACGGCCACTTCGCCGTGAATGGCGTCCGCAGCCATTCTCCGAGCCGTCTGGTCAAGGCGGGGGACGTCATTTCCGTTTGCGAACGTTCCAAGAACCACGTGCAAATCAAGGAAGCGATCGACAACGCTCCCGCCGCACCGGAATACTTGACCGTCGACAAGGACAAGATGGAAGGCAAGCTCGTCGCGACTCCGCTCCGCGAGCAAATTCCCGTCCAACTCCAGGAACAGCTCGTGGTCGAATACTATTCCCGTTGAGAAAAGGAATTTTCTCCTTTGCGCCCACTTCCTGTGGGCGTTTTTCGTTTTGAAGCGGAATTTTCCCCAATCGAAATTTTATATCTTGGGGCAAATGAAAATTCCCGCGCAGACTCTTCTCCGGTCGCCGTTCTGGATTTTGGCCGCAGCGGCATTCGCCCTTCTCTCCTCTTGCTCCGATTCCTCGGCGGGAGACGATTACCGATTCGAACGCGCCGTCCAGGACTTGTCCATTTTGCGCCGCTGTGCGAGCCAAAGCGACACGGCGAAGCACTGTTACCAAATGCGCTGGCGAATACCCATCGAGACGGAATCCCTGCTCCGGTTTCACGTCTGGATTGACACCACCTACGTCGGGGACTCCGCGACCAGCGTGCCAAACGGGGCCAAGGAGCATTCCATCCAGATTCCGTTCGAAAGCGAAGAGAAGCTCTACGACACTCTGGACTTGACGGAATACGTCGCGGAGTTCTTGGACAGGGACAGTTTGGCGGTCTCCATCTGGAGCGAATACGGGGACGGAAGCGAATCCGGCGACATCCAGCACGTTTTCGTCCACTTCGGGGACGACCTCCCCCCGTCGCTAGTGACCATTTCCGATTCCGTCTGGACGACGGGCGTCGCCATCGACTGGTCGCGTCCCACCGACCAGCGGGATTACTACATGCCCGAAAGCCTCTCCGGCCCCATCGCCGGCTACAACATCCTGCTCTGGGCGGAAAACGAGAATCAGGACATCCGAAACGCAAAAGTGAAAATCACCCACGACGGAAAGACGGATTCCACCGGGAACGACTTTTGGCAACGGCATCGCCGCTTCCGCTACACGAACGATTCCATCTGGATCGATTCGACATCGTCTTCCGCGAAGAATTACCTGCGCATCGCCGTGACGGACGGGAAAGGTTTCGACTTTTCATCCGACAGCGCGAACCGCTACCGCATGGTCGTCGAAGGGCTTTTCCCGGAAAGCCGTTACACGATCGGCATCATCGCCTGGGATTCCGCCGGGAACGCCTCCGGTTCGGGGTCCGTCGAGACGAACCAGCTTTTCATGACGACGGACGACATCGCCCCGTTGATGGCGAACAGGCTTTGGGTGCGCGCGGACACGACGGATTCTTCCGCGGCCTTTCTGGATTCGAACCGCGTTCTGATTTATTGGCCTCGCAGCGTCGACCCCCTATCCGATTCAAGCGGCATCACGGCGGACTCTCTGATTCACATTCCGGGCGGCTGTTTCGAAAGCCTTTGCTACAGGCACGTACAAAGTTACACCGTGGAGCTTTGGGACGGTTCCGCATGGCAAACGGCAACAGGGGCGGGCGGAAATTCTGCGGAGAAGTACGCCGATTCCTACACAGTCGATTCCGATACGATGAAAGTCTCTGCGACAGGGGCTTACGTCGCAGACACCATCCGTTGGGTCGTTCCCGGGGACACTCTGGTTCTCCGCATCCGCTCCATGGATTCTTCGGGCTACTATTCCGTTCCTCTGATAGACACTGTCGTCGTCTCCGAAGGCCCGGAAGCCGACCTCGGATGCCCGGACGGATTCGTCCCCGTCCGCACGAGCGACACGACGCGATTCTGCATCGAAAGGTTCGAGCACATGGACTCGGACTCCACGTTCGCCCACAACGTCCTTTACGGTGAGGCAGTCAAGGCCTGCGAAGGAATCTCGGCGGACGGCTTCGACGTCTCCCTTTGCCGTTCGGGAGATTGGAAAGCGGCCTGCATGGCGCAGGGACGGTCTTCTTACGGCGTCATCGAAGAGGACGGATTCTCCGCTGCGGAATTCCTCTACCGCTACTGCGGAGTCGGCTCGGACGATTCCCTTTCGGCGTTGGACTTTTTTAGTCGGAACGCGCTTTGCACAAGCCCGGACGGCATTCGCAACCTCTCCGGGGGATTCCAAGAATGGGTCATGGGGCCGGACACCCTCCCCTACGTCCTCCGGGGTTCCAGCTACGTTTACTACACGGGGGATTCCCGCGAATCCCTTTCCAAATGTACGACGTATTTCATCCCGCACCGCTCCCGTGCCGGTTACACGCAAGACACGGTTTACCTTTACCGCGAAGGCTCCAAGGTCGACACGAGCTACACCCAGGACACTTCCCGAACGTTATTCCGCATCGTCACCCAAAAAGATTTTACGGATTCGATTCAGGTTTTCAAGGTCTCCTCTGCCGACGGGGATTCCCTCGGCGAGGATTACGCCCCCTTGCAAGAATTCCAAAAGGGCGGAGACGAATGGCTCAAGACCTTGGCCGGGAATCTTGTCTATGAACCTCTCCGCACCGAGGCGGTCTTTTTCACCGGGGAAGAAGTCTCCTACAAACCGGCGGCCGCCTTTTACACCGACCCGTCCATTTCATTCCGCTGCTGCGCCTACCCGGCGGATTAGCCGTTCGCGGTCTGTTCCGCAGCACGGGTCGTGCGTGGCCACATCCCGACGTAAACCCAACTTTTCACCCATCGCTTTTCACTAGCCGCCCACAACTTCCGCCCATCGTCAAAATGGACGCTTTTCATACGAATGGAAAGTTTCTGCGCATTTTCAAAAACTATTTTTAGCCGAAAGCCGAAAAAACAGAAAAGGAGTTTTGATGGTTCGCATTCTTTGGATACTCTTCTGTCTCGCCGGAATGCTCTTCGCCGACGACCGCATCCCGAACATCGACTTCACCTGCGACACCTGTACGCGCCGCCTATTGGACAGTCTGAACGTTTACGACCGCCCCGCGATTCGCGGAAACCAAATCGGATTTCGCCCCGCCGACAAGCACAAGTTCGCCTTCATCGCAGACCCATCCGCAACGACCTTCAAGGTCATCGACGCTTCGAGCGGCGCATCTGTTTGGGAAGGATCCCTTTCCCCCATCGGCAATTGGCCGCGGCCGAACATGTGGGTGAACGGCGCGTTCAACTCCATCAACACCCTTTATGAATTCGGAACGGCGGATTCCGTTTCCGCGCAAACGGAAAATCTCTACACGGCCGACTTCTCTGACCTGACCGCCCCCGGCACCTACTTCCTGGTTGTCGGCAGCGACACGTCCTTCCCGTTCATCATCGACGAGTATCTTTTCAATGCGGTTTTCGAAACGACGCTCAAGTTCTTCGGCATCCAACGCTGCGGCAACACGAATTCCCAACTTCACGGGGCATGCCACATGAAGGACGGCTCTGCGGTCGGCCATGACCTCACGGGCGGTTGGCATGACTGCGGCGACCATTTCAAGGTCAGCCAGACCTTAGGCTATGCGGCGTTCGTCCTCTCGATTGCCTACAACGTCTATTCCGAACGGGCGGAAGACCGGTATGGGGCGTCTTACGACGACACCGTGACGACGGACGGAATCCCGGACATCCTGTGGGAGGCGAAAGTCGGCGTCGATTGGATTTACAAAATGTACAAGGCGTCCAAGGCGGACGGATTGATTGAACAGGGGGACATGTATCACTCGATTGGAGTCGGTTCCGAAGACCATCAATTCTGGGACGTTCCCGAACATCAAGATGTGCAAAGCCCGTCCAAAGGCGGTGCGCCGCGACCCGTGGCTGCGGGAATCGGGACGAACGCAGCGGGGATGTATGCCGCCGCCATGGCGTTCTTCGCCGTCGGTTGGGAAATGTACCAGACGGACAACTATTCCGACTCGCTGATTGCCGCCGCCAAGGACATCTACAAGAACATCATCGCCAAATACGCACCGGACGGCAAGGCGACGGACAATCTCCAGGGATTCTACACGGGAGCGGGACCGCTTTACGACGACGCGGCCGCCGCCGCTCTCGCCCTTTGGTATGCGACAAAGGACACTTCGTATGCGTACGACCTTTACAAGAATACGGCGATAAACGACAATGCGGACAACTACAGATACAACCTCCCCTACTTCCGGGGCGGCTACATGGGCCATCGGAGCGGATTCTACCCGGGCGGCTGGATGACGGACTACGAGAACATCCACGCCTACGTCCTCTTCGCTTTTGACAAGTTGATTCTTTCGACAGTCGCCAAGGCGCAGAGCTACGGGATTTCGAGCGAAGAGCGCGACACGCTTCTCTCGCGCGTCGTCGCGACGATGACGCGCCTCACGGACGACGGCACTCAAGGAGATTCCACGGTCAGCACGAACCCTTACGGCTCCTTCACGGTCGTCCCCCCGTATAATCTTGTCTGGACTTCTAGCGACTGGGGCTTCAACCGCTACAACATGGGCGCGGCGAACGCCGTCTTCATGCTCTACGACATGACGGGCGACGAACAATACTTGAACGTCGCCTTGGACAATTTCTACTACAACATGGGAGCGAATCCCTGGGGACTGTCCTTCATCATGGGGACGGGGACGCGGAACGAAAATCATCCGCACAACCGCGCGTCAAACCCCGACGGCTACAACGCGGGCGGCATTCCCTACCAATACAAATGTCCCAAGGGCGCCCTGATGGGCGGAGCCGCGCCGCACCAGACCCTGAAGGACGATTGGAACGACTACACCGCGACGGAAACATGCATCGACTTCTCTTCCCAGTTCGTCATTCCCGGGTTGAGCCTTTCGAAGAAAGTACCGGAAGACGTGGACGGACCCGTATTTTCGAACATCGCCGGAACGGCCATCTCGGACACATCCGCCGTCATCAGCTGGAATTCGGACGAACGCGCCGCCGTGACCGTTTACTACGCAACATCCCCGGATGCGGCGAAGATGGACTCGGTTGCGGCTGTCGCCGGAGTCGGCGGTTCCGTGACAATCGGTGGCCTCACTCCGGGACAAACTTATTACTTCTACCTGGTCGGGCACGACGTGCGGCAAAACTACACGACGGACGACAACCACGGGCAGTGGTATTCCTGGGTGCAAACGGCTTCCGCCGTGCAAATTTCCGGAGTCACCATTTGCCAGGTGACGAACAACAGCGCAAAAATTTATTGGTGGACGGGCGATGTCGCGATGAACGGGATGGTCTCCTACGGAACCTCTTCCGCCGCCCTCGAATACACGGCAGTCTCGGACTCCGGCAAGGCTGTGCGTTTCCATGAAGCGGTGCTTTCGGGGCTTTCCGCCGGGCAGACTTATTACTTCGACGTGCAGTCCGGTGCGACGACCGACAACAACTCCGGCCGCCACTACAGCTTCACGACTTCTTCCGAAGCGACATTCGTCGATTTCCGCGTCCACGTCAAACCGGCGAGCAAAAATTCCAACTGCTCCGATTGGAAATCCTGCAACACTTTCTTCGTCACGGTCACGAACAACGACACGATTCCCTACTCCGACGTGGAACTTCGCTTTTATCTGAACAAGAGCGTCGGGGCGACGGGTTGGGGGCAGCTCCTCAACGTCTCTTACGACAACGGGTTCAACATGACCCTTTCCTTCGGGAACGCACAGCCCGATGCGGCGAGCGGCGGCTACTACCTCCCCGTCACCCTCGAGGGGACAATCGGAGTTTCGAGCAGTTTCCAGTTCGAGATGCAATTGACGAACGCCACCTACGGGGACATCGACGGCTCCTGGTCCCTGCGCGCCCACGCGGAATCTTCGGATCCCGTCAAGTTCAACGGCATCGACCTCACGCGAGGCCCGTATTACACGGGTTCGGAATCGACCTGGCTCGAAGAATACAACGGCCAGAAGGAAGAGGCCTACAGGGAAGACCCCTACGTCGCCATATTCTACCACGGCACGCACATTTACGGATATTCCCCGGATTACGACCCGACGTCTAGCGAGCTTTCCATTGCGCGGACTCTCACCCTAGACTTTCTCACTCCCTTTGAAACGCCGGCCACATCCGTCGAAGATACGGTGAACGCGGTCGTCTACACCGGGGAGAGCACCGTTTCGCCCTCCGGATTCCTCGACGACTTCGAAGGCAACGGCATTTCATACTTCGCAAACACGCAATACGTGAAGAAATATGACGACTTCACGTTCTCCGTCCCCAAAGACTTGGCCTACGGGAACAACATGATTGACTGGGTCTCTTGGCACAACCACGGGGCGAACGCAAAAGGAAGTTACGATTGCGCGTGCAAGGTCGTCCGTTCCAATGTCGAATGGGATTCCATCACGACGCCACTCGAAAAGCGTTATCTGATATTCAACGTCGATACGGCCAAGGCTTACGTCGGGAAACGCGCCCAAGTGACCGTGACCCTTTACGACTCCACGGGAGCGGTCATCTCGGACGACGACATCACCATCAGACTCTCCGTCCAAGAAGGTTCCGCCTTCTTCTACACCTCGGCGACGGCGAATCTCGCGACGACGACCCTCACCCTGTCGAACGGTACGGCGACATTCTTCGTCACGAGCGACACGCCTCTAGAAACCCTCCTCTACGCGAGTGCGGTCAGTTCCAGCTCCAAGTACAATTATACGTCGGCAAAGGCCGTCCTCCTCATCGAGGAACTTCCGCCGTGGCCCATCATCGACCGGGCGGAGATGCTCGACTCGGACTGCGACAACATCCCGGACCGGCTGAAAATCTTCTTGACCGCCCCCTATCAAGAAGGCCAGAGCTTTGAATCCGCCGCATTCGAATACAGGGGCGACACGATTTCCGTCTCCTCGGCGGCCGTCGTCGATTCCCTGGTCCAAATCGACTTCTCCCCCAAAGAGGCGGAAGTTTTCACCGCGCCCACGGGATTCGTCACCCTGAACAGCCGCATCGGCACGGAAATCAAATCCAGCACGGACTTCTACAGCGATGCGATTTCCCCCGCGATTCTCTCGCTCTCGGTACTAGAACGCCTCGACACGGCGACGGCCGACAGAATTTACATCCAGTTCTCGGAACCGATTTCAGCACCGGGGCTTTCCTTCCCGCTCACCTTGTTCGACAAGAACGGAAACGCTACGGGAACAGTGCCTACCGTGACCGGCTCCAAGATTTACAACGAATCGCTCCACATCTGGGAATTCACCGTTTCGTTCGATGCGAACGGGAACTCCCTCGTCTCGGAGGGGATGCGCGGGCAGCTCCTCGCAACTTCCACGATAACGGACAAGTCGGGCAACGGGGTTTCCCAGATTTGCGCCGCGCCCATTTTGCCGTTCGAACTGAAGATTCTGCCCGTTCCGCTGCGCTACGCGAGCATTTCCGACTATGACGGGGACGGTCTTGCAGAACGCGTCCTCGCCGAATTCTCTTCGCCCGTGGATGCAAAGCACGCCCCGGACAGTGTATCCATCGTCTTTGGGAGCGCAGTCCCCGAAACGCTCTGGACGGCTTCTTTCAATTGGAATGCGGACGGCACGGAAGCGGTCATCGACTTGCAAACGCCCTTCAAGCTGGGCAACACGAACGGGACATATTCCGGATTCTCCTCCAAGGGCGGCGAACTGGTCGGCGCGGGGCTTTTGAAACAGCACAAGGGAAGCGGGGCCAATTACGAAAGCGACTCCACCTTGGCGGAAGACTTGGCGGGTCCCGTCATCGTGCAGGCGAGCATCCAAAACGCGGGTTCTTTCGTCTCCCTCCGCGTCGAAACGAGCGAGCCTCTTGAAATCGGCGATTCCTCGCGCTCCCAAGTCCAACGGGAACGCAAAGGGCCAATCGACGTCATCCCGGAAAATTGGGCGGCAAGCAACAGCGTCTTCACCTTGCTCTACAAGGCCGACGCCGAGACCGCCGTGCAAGAGGGCGACCGCATCCGTCTCACGCCCCTGGATGCCAGTTTCTTCCTCGACAAGAACGGCAACCGCCCCGCGGCGGAAAATCCCTGGGCGACAGTCACCGGTGCGGGAAAGCCGAAAATCACGTTCGACGTGCACCCGGACGTTCCCGTTTCCGACATTTCACAGCCCTCTCCCGAAACTTGCAGCGAAAGCGGCGAACCGTTCCGCCTTGCCGCCCTGAACCAAGAGACGCGAAAGTGGGACATCTACGAGAACGGCCTCTTGATTTCGAGCGTCGATTCCGCCGGGCACACTTTCGAGGGGATGCTCTACGACATCGATTTGGGAGTGCCTCGCGGAACGGCCTTCGGAGAATCCCCCGCGTGGACGTCCCTCTATCTGGACATGGAGTTCCCCTTCTACACCAACACGGGCAGCTTCGTCAACCGCTACGCGCAAGGGCTTCTTTTGGACACCCGGTACCTTTCCAGCGACAACCAGATGGTGCTCCGCCTGGAATGGGCGTCACGTTGCGGAAAAGGTCCGGAATCGGAAAGCGGCCGCGCCGTCGGGACGGGGGCCTACATCGCCAAAATCAGCATCAAGACGCGCTTCACCCCGAACCAGGACGTCGATGCGGAAACGATGCGGCGATTCTCCTCGAAGGACAGCTTCACCAAAGCGCAAACTTTCGGCATCCGCCGCGTCAAGTGATGGAAAATCTCCCGATGGATTCCCTCAACCTCAATTTCCACGGGATTGTCTCCCTCCTCTTCTGCATCGTACAACTCCCGCTGATTCTTTCGGCAATCCTGTCGAGTTCCTTGGCGAAAAGGCTTCAAAAGAACCTCGTTTACCTTTTGACCTTGGACATCTGTTGGAACATCCTGGCTTTCATCCAGGAGTTGCCCTCTGAAATCATTTCCGATAAGAACCGTCACATCATCTACATCAGCGGTGCGCTTTGCTGGGTGCAATACGGCTACGCGGTTTTCCGTTCCGTAGCGGGAATCGCCGGGGAATCCGCCCGGCCTTTCTGGGAAAAGCTTCTCCCCGCGTTCAAAGCCCTGAACTTTCTCGGAATCGCCTACATCCTCTTTTTCGGATTCTTCGAGAACAATTTTTACAGCGAACCGTTCAAGACCTGGTTCGGATTCACGACGACGAACACCATCTTTGCGACAGTGGCGATTCTAGTCTTCTTCATTTTCCCGGCCATTTGCGCTGCGGCAGTTTCCTTCCAATCGTTCCATTCGGCGACCGCGAAAATCCACAAGGCAATCTTCATCACACTGGTGACCTCCATCGTGGGCGGGTTGACCTTCGACTCCATCCTCCCGGCTTTGCACATCTTCTTTTACAGCGAAAGCGCATCCGTCTTCATGTTCTTCGTCTCCATCGTGCTTTACCGGGCGAACTCGGCGATTTCCCAAAGGGGGATAGACCTCAACAGTACGCTCGCGGGAATCGTCAAGAATTTGGACGAGGGGGTCTTGGTGATGAACCCTTCGGGAAGGATTGAATTTTCGAACGCGGCGGCGAGCGAGATTTTGAGTCACGGCGAAGGGCCCGTCCTGCACAGGCAAATATCCGCCTTTCTCCCCGACTTGAAACTGCTGGGTCCTTTTGCAAACAGACCTTTGAAGGCGAACGGCAAGGAAGCCCCCGTGACCGTTTCCGTTTTTCCTCTTTATGCAAACGGAATCCCGTTCGGCTACAAGGCTTTGCTGAAAGATTCCAACCAAGACGAGGCGTTCCGCCGGAAATTCTCCAGACTCCAAGCGGAGTTCAACGACGAGCGGGACTCCATCCGTCTGAAAATCATGAAGCTTCAGCGACTCTACGGCCAACAGCAGATTTTTTTGCGTTCCCTGCTGAACAACCTTCCCGCAAGGCTCTGGGCGAAGAACCTGACCGGGGCGTACACCCAGCAAAACGAAAAGGATGTCCAATTCCGCGGAGACAGGCTCAGCCGCATCGACAGCCCCGCCTTCACCCCGCTCGAAATCCAGGCGATGGAAGGTCCGGGGAGAATCGTCTCCTCGCTCGAATCCGAATCCGACTCGGACGGCAAAAGGCTCTGGCTCAAATACACGGTCATCCCCCTTTACGACGAGAACCATCACGTCAAGGGCGTGCTGAACTTGATGGAGGACACGAGCGCATTCCACGAACTCGAAGAAGAGAGAAACCAACTCCGCGAAAACTTGCTCAAGGCATCCAACATCGAGGATTTGAGCAGCGTGACCGGAGGACTCGCCCACGACTTCAACAACATCCTTTCGGGCATCATCGGCTACTGCGAACTCGCCCAAGCTACGATTCCGCAGACGGAGGATTGCGGAAAGGCCCGCAAATACTTGGAAAACGTGCGGAAGTCCTCGGACAATGCGGCGAAGCTGGTCAAGCGCACTTACGACCAATTGAACGAACAGCGGGCGTCCCAGACGACGGAGGCGGAAAACTTCAACGTCGGGTTGGTCTTTGACGAAGTGAAGAACGCCCTTTCCGCCACCGTGCCCTCGAACATCCGAATCGTCAAGGATTCTAGCGACGACATGGTCGCCTTCGGAAACCAGACCGACTTCCACCGCATCATGCTGAACATGGGGAAGAACGCCATCTTGGCGATGAAGGGCGGCGGAACCCTCACCTACGCCTGCCGTCCCGTCGAAATTTCGGAACAAAAAATCACGCAGTTTTCGAACATCCCCGCCGGAAACTACCTCTTCATCACAGTGGCGGACACGGGATCCGGCATGTCGCCGGACATCGTTTCCCACATTTTCACTCCCTATTTCACGACTCGCGCCCCGGGAGAGGGGATGGGACTCGGGCTTTCCGTCGCCTTGAAACTGATAAAAATGGCCAAAGCGTTCATCAATCTGAAGACAACCATCGGAAAAGGAACTACTTTTGAACTGTATTGGCCCACGGCTCGAAACAAATAGGAGGTTTGTGCCTATGCCCAAAGTGCTCATCATCGATGACGAAGAAGATATCCGTTCCGTTTTGAAAGATATGCTCAACATGTCCGGTTACGAAGTCGACTCGGCGGAGAACGGGAAACAGGCCAAGGAATTCTACGACAAGACGGATTACGACGCCATCATCACCGACATCATCATGCCGGAACAGGACGGCTTCGAAGTCATCCTGGACTTTCGCAACAAGAACCAGCTCGACCGCGTCATCGCGATCAGCGGCGGAAGACGCACTTCTTCGGAAGATTACCTGAGCATTGCGAACCATTTCGGAGTCTCCTCCATCTTTTCCAAACCGCCCAACTACAAGGAACTGATGGCCAAGGTTGACGAAATCGTCAAGTCGCACCAGCAAAAAGGTTAAAACAAGGCGATGAACGTCCTGTTGGCAGATGCAGACAGGAAAGCTCTAGACCTGGTGACGCGCACCTGGTCTCTTTCCGATGTGCCCCTCTTCGCCGTTTCCGATTCGACGTCCCTCTTCCACACAATCGAAGAGAATCCGGTGGACTTCGCCTTCATCGACACGTCCCTCCTGCTGCACAAGGACGTCGACGTCATCAGCTTCCTGAAGTCGCACAACCCCGACGTGGAAATCGTCCTCCTGTGCACGCCGCCAAATGCAAAGGATGCGGAAAACGCGCTGTCCCACGGGGCCTCCTCCTACTTGGTGAAGCCGGTCGAGACGCGGACTTTGGAAGATGTCGTGAAGAAACACTCGAAAGGGCTGAAGGACTCGGACAATTACCGCGAGCTCCAGGACCATCTTCTCGAGAACCTCCTCGGCGACACTCCCGGCATGCAGAAGATTCTGCGGATGCTCCACAAGGTCGCCCCGACGACAAGTTCCGTGCTGATAACCGGGGAATCCGGTTCGGGCAAGGAATTCCTCGCGCGCATCGTACATCGCCTTTCAAAGCGCGCGAGCGAGCCGTTCATCGCCGTCAACTGCAGCGCGATCCCGGAGAACCTGGTCGAAAGCGAACTTTTCGGCAGCAAAAAAGGCGCCTTCACGGGCGCGACATCCGACAAGAAGGGGTTGTTCGAAGAAGCCGCTGGCGGGACTCTCTTCCTCGACGAAATCGGGGAACTCTCCCCCGCGACCCAAGTCAAGCTGTTGCGCTTCTTGCAAAGCCACGAAATCCGCCGCGTCGGCGAAACGGAAACGCGCTACATCGACACGCGCATCATCGCCGCGACAAACGCGGACTTGTCGGAAGAAATGGCCGAGAAGAAATTCCGCGAAGACCTCTATTACCGGTTGAACACCTTCCACATCGAAGTCCCCCCTCTCAGGGAACGGCGTTCCACCATCCCGAATCTCGTCAAGTATTTTGTACTGCGCTTTGAAAAGGAGCAGCACAAGGTCATCCAAAAGATTGACCCCGCGGCGCAAATGGCGTTGGCTTCTTACCAATATCCGGGCAACGTCCGCGAACTTGAAAACATCATCGAGCACGCCGTCGTCCTCTCCGAGAACGGGACAATCCGCCTGGAGGATCTCCCAGAGGAATTGAACATGCCGACCCGCGTCGGCGGACGGGAGTTACTCCCCGCGCCCAAGAATCCCCACAACGCCGAGGAAAATCACCGGCATCCGGCAGCCTTGGAATACGGCTCCCCCGACAGCATCCTCACCTTGGACGAACTTGAGAAAAGGCACATTCTCCACGCTCTCGATGTCTGCAAGGGCAACAAGACCGAAGTCGCCGAAAGGCTCGGCATCAGCCGGGCCACCCTTTGGAGAAAGCTCAAAGACCACAGCATTGAAATTTGACGCGGCAGCCGCCGTGGAAATTCGGGGGAATGGATTTCTATCGAGCCAGTTCCCGATGGAAAATTTCGGAAGCGGAAACGCCGTGGAATACAATCTGGTCGAGCCAAAGCTCCGCATCGTCCTTCACCAAGAAATTGACCGTTTTCATTTCCGAGGCGATGGAATTCCAAAGTTCACCGCCGTCGGGGACGACCGTGATGCGCGTCCATACAGAATCGGAGGGAATGTCGAACTCGAAATTCCAAATTTCGGATTTCGCCGCCGAAGTGTATCCGGCGAATTGCACCCAGACGTGCCCGAAGCCCTTGGCGAAGAATGTCACGCTGTCCATCCCGGAAACGTCATACCCGAAGACGCTGTCCGCAGACGGCGGCGACCCGATGTTGAAGCCGACCAAGGCGTAAGGGCTTTCCGAAAGGGTGTCGCGAACGAACTTTTCGTGCAAACTCCGAGTCCCGTTCCACGCATTCTCCTCGTGGCCTTTCTCCGGCAATTCCGGGGAAATTTCAAAAGACGGGCCGAAAGTGAACCACCACCCTCCATCCGTCAAAGAGTGGAAACGGTTCGTGCCGCGTCCCGATTCAAAATCTTCCACCAAGACGCTGTCCTTCGACGGGGCTTCGACTGCGACAACGGCTTCCTCGCCGGAAGTGAGGCGGAACGAATCCCACCATTCAAAGGAACCGTCCTCGCCCGAAAGTACGGCATACTCCCCCTCGGGGATATTTTCAAAGCGGAACGTTCCGTCTTCGCCGACGGATGTCTTGTACGAAGTCCCGTAAAGATAAAGTTCCCCGGGAACTCCATTTGCGGACGGCATCCTTCCCGAAAGGGCGGCCGCCGCACGGACTGTTTCCCAAAGCGCCGTGTCGCTAGGCGAAAAGGCAGATCGGGCGACGCCTTCGCTAGAAGACACTTCTACATGTCCGGAGCTTTCCGGGCGATTCAATCGGGCCATTCCCTCCGAATCCGTGACAGCCTCCGCCAAAACGACGTCCGTTCCGCCGACCAGGCGAAGTTCCGCCCCGATGACGGGACGCCCCGACTCATTGTGAATCCGGACTGCCAGAGCGTTTTCCGTCTCGTCCCAGATTCCGCGCCCTGCCGTGGAATCTTCCGCACAGCCGCAAAACCCGAACGCGCCGAGCATTCCCAAAAACAGCGGAAGCCAATCGAGTCTTTTCATTTTTCCTCACTCCGGGAAAATGCGACAGGGAAAAAGGCGGAGGCGAGCCGCATCACGCGATCCGGGGATTCCACCTTTTCGACTCTTGCGCGAATTTCTTCCCGCGCCGTACTCAAGATAGCAAGACAATCGCGGAAAGCGTCCGCATCGAGCGCCATGTTGATGACATTGACGTCCCGCAGCTCCTTCGCATGGAGGTCGAGGCTCTGCATGGCGAGTTTCATCGACTCCGACTGGTAGGCCCGAATTTGCATGGAGCGGTAGGCATCCCCCGTGGTGAGCTTCAAATCCGTCAGTGTCCAAAAGCCGTCCGCGTCCCGTTTCGCAAGTCCCAGCCTTTCCAAGAGCGTCACGGACTTTTTCGCCTGTTCGGCGGATATCGGCGGGGAGACCATTTTCCCCAAGGCTTCGTAATCGTCCTTGACGCGGACAAATCCGAGAAGTGTCCGCACGACGCTGTGATACCATTTGGAGTAGAGCCTGTACTGATCCTGTTCCAGCTTCCGACTGCCGGATCCGCGGAGAGAAAGAATCTCGGCAAAGAGTCGACGGGTGTCCGACTCGCGGCGGGAACGGCCCAAATCCACGAGCTTTGAAAAATACTCCGCTTCAAGGCCTTCGAGCTTCAAATAATCGAGAAACCGCGGCAAGGCCTTTTTGGAAATGTGGAGCTGTTTCTGCAAGATGCGGAAGACCTGGCTTTGGTCAAGCCCGACGCCATCCCCGAATATTTTGTAGGAATACCAGGGGGAGATAGCCTTGCGCCGTTCAAAATAAGCGGAAAGGTATTCGCGGTAATCCAAAAAATCTAAAGGGGAAAAGCTTTCCATAGAAATCCTGTTCCCTTCAAATTTATACAAAAAGGGCTTTCGAGGGAATCCGCCGATTCAAAACGCCTTGCATGGATTTTTGCAATGGGACGTGGCCGTTCGGTCGTCGGTCAATCGCCCGTTCCCCAGTCGATGTCGAGAGTCTGCAACAGGGAATCGAGCCGGGCGGTGAGCAGCTCCGCGCCTTTGCTTGCGAGATGTTGAGAATCTTTCGCCATTTCGTCCGTGTAGTCGTGGTCGCCCATCTTGTTCTCGTCCATCAGGGTGAAGTTGGGGTATGTTTCGTGCAGGTCTGCAATGCGCTGAATCAAAGCGGGAGCTTCAGTTCTCAAGATTCCGTGCGTTCCGAAAGCCTCCGTATCCCTGTAGCCCGGATTTAAAGGCGTAATGACTCCTATCACCAAGATTCCTTTCGCTGCGCAGATTTCGATGATTTCCCGCAACATGTCGAAGCTTTCGTCAAACAATTCTGGATTTGTGGAATACCAAGTGACTGTATGGCTGAAAGTCGGCGTTCCCCACGCGGAACCCGTCTGCGGCGCATGCCCCAAGTTGGATTGCTCGATTTTATTCAACGATTTCGAGCCGGGAGGGGAATTGGAAGTCAAGGAGTCCAAGCTCTCGGGATATCCATCTTGCCAGTAATTGTGATTTTCGTCATAGACATATCCAGCGTAAGATTTGTAGGCCGATTCAAAAATACTGCGAGAATTCATCCACCACCTGTCAAAGCCCACGTCCACGATGAGCACTTTCAGTTTGGAAAGGTGATGGATGAGATAAGTTTCGAAAAAGGTCGCAGCACCTAAAAAGGGATTCCCCGAAACGGAAAAATTGACGGCAAAAACTTGCGAGCCAAAGTTCAAGGGATTGATTCCATGGCGCAATCTTGATGAGCCGATGACGGCGACATTCGCGGAATCCCTGTATTTCCACAGAAGTTCCATTTTGCTTCGCCACTGCGCTGCATATTGATGCGCCCCGGAAGTGTTGTAATACTGTCCCGCGCTGTCCGGATCCAATACGAACACGGAGCTCGAGGATTCCGCCGAAGCCGAGGAGGAAGAAGCGAAAGTCTCGCTAGAGCTGGAAATTTCCGTCACGGGGCGTTCGACAGAGCCTCGAATCCACAGGCAAGGATGCCACAGCTCCGAGCCTTCCGCCAGTTCCGTGAGCGAGCTGTCTTCCACGTGCACCAGGGCGATTTTCGCATGCGCGCCGTCCGCATTCGTGAGAGTCGAAACGAGATTCCCGTTCACCTTGCCCCGCACCCATTCCGAATGGTCGAACGCGTATCCCGTGGGCGCGGGGACTGCCGCAGTCAAGTCCCCCACGCTATCCGCGACCAGCAACATTTCGTGCGCGGCGTAGCTCTTGCCCGCGAACTCCCGTCCCGTTTTGCTGCCGAAGTCGAGGAAAGCCGTCCGCTTGCCGTAATCCTGCGAAAGCGAAGCGTTGCAGGCCTGTTCGCCAGAAAGCCAGACAGTGTCCTTGCCGCCGATATTTGCCCGGAGGAGCTTCGAAGACCCGACGGCAAGAGTCCCGTCTTCGCTGATGCCCGCATGGTACGCTCCGTCGAAAATTTTTTCGGGCACGCCGAATTTTCCACCCGAGAAGGGGACTTGCCACGTACTCTTCCCCTTGAACGAAGCTTCGTTTGAATTGTCACCGGCGTCGCTCACATAGACGATGACCGTGTCCCCGTCCAAGACGCGCCATCTGGGAATCGCCGCGCTTTCCACATCGAGTTTCACAAGCCCCGAACCCTCGCTGTCCAAATTGCGCACATAGACTTTTGAAGCCGTGGAAATGCCCTCGACCCCCGTGCAGAAGGCGACGCGATTTCCGTCCGGGGAAATATCCGGGTGGTAAGAGTCGATCGTGTCCGCGATTTCCGTCAACGCGGCGTCTTCCGCATAGTCGATGAACTGCAGATTTCCCGTGACGTCGTTCCGGAAGACCAGCTTGACGTCGGAAGTCTTTGCGAATTTCCAAATGTCCGCAGTCACGGCCAGAACCGTGACTGGAGACGACGCTACATTCCCCTTGTCGTCGAGAAAGGTCGCATTTGGAACTGCGCCGAGCGCGAGCCTGAACCCGACGTAATCCGCATGCGTCGCCGAAGTGACGGAATAGACGTCCCCGCGGGAATAGAGAGTGGCACCGCTCGCGTCCGACATGAAGTTCCCTCCCTTGACGACGCGTTCTTCGAGGGAATTCGCATTGGGCGCACCGCAATAATTTAAAATGAGAGTGTCCAAGAACCGTCCGAGGTAATCGTTCGCCCATTCCGTCACGTTCCCCGAAAAATCGCAGAAACCTGCCGAATCCGCCCCGGCGGAACACACGGCATGCGGCTTGAATTCGGAACGGGTGCTGTCCCCACCAAAGCCTTTCTTAGCCGCCTTCACCCACTCCGCTTCGGTCGGCAGACGGAAGCCTTTCCGTTCGAGGTGGGAAGAGAATCCGGAAAGCCGCGAGACGCGGTTCTCTTCATCGTAAACGATTCCGGAGTACTCGTAAACCGTGTCGTAGCTCAAAGACTTGCTCCTCTCGTTCGCAAAGAGGACCGCGTCGAAAAAGGTGACGTCCGACACCGGGAGGCTGTCGCTTTCGCAAGCTGCGGAAAAGGCCTTCTTGAGCTTCCCCATCGTCCCGTTGAATTCCCCACAGGTCACCTCGTGGATGCCCATGAAATAATCATAATCCAGAATCGTCCGCATCTCCGGAGATTCGCTCTCCTTCGCTCCGGACTTGTTCGTCCCCAGCCGGACAGTGTCGCCGGAAGCCAAGACTAAAAGCATCCCGTCCACAGTCTCCGCCACTTCACCCTTTGGCGGCGAGTTCCCGATGCCGCCGACGTTCTCTAGCCCCGCGCTCCCGTCCGTACAAGCGAAAAAGCACAGAGCGGCCGCGAATCCCGACAAAACCGACAATTTCACAATTTTCTTCATCTTCGAAATCTCCTGGATGAATCTTCAGCAAAAACGATAGCAAAAATATCTTTTCGCGGAATGCGGCCAGTCCCCGTCTGCTTGTGAAAAATGCAAAAAGGGCGTCCGTAAAGGACGCCCCGTTCACAGGAGATTTGGGGAAATCACTTGTAAAGCGGATGCTTCTTGCAGAGGGCGACGATTTCCTCGCGAATCTTCGAAAGGGCAGCTTCATCTTCTCTCGCCTGGATGGTCCTGTCGATGATGCGTGCCACTTCGCGGGAATCCTCTTCATCAAAGCCGCGAGTCGTGATGGCCGCCGTGCCGAGACGGACTCCCGACGGGTCGAAAGGTTTGCGCGTGTCAAACGGAATCGTGGAGCGACTCGAAGAAATGCCGACCTTTTCCATAGCCACTTCGGCTTCTTTCCCGGAGACGCCCTTTGACGTCATGTCGACGACCATCAGATGGTTGTCCGTGCCGCCCGTGATAATCTTGTAACCGAGCTTCATCAATTCATCGGCCATCGCCTTCGCATTCAAGATGACGTTCTTCGCATAAACTTGGAATTCGGGTTTCAGAGCTTCGCCGAACGCGACGGCCTTCGCCGCCGTGATGTGGTCGTGCGGACCGCCCTGCATCCCCGGGAAGACTCCCTTGTCGATTTCCTTCGCCAGGGAAACTTCCTTGAGTTCTCCCTTGACCATTTTCTTTATCATCCGGTCCTTGCACATGATGATGGCGGACCGCGGGCCGCGGAGGGTCTTGTGGGTGGTGGTGGTCACGATGTCGAAATACGGGACGGGGCTTTCGAGCTGTTTCCCGGCGACTAACCCCGCGATGTGTGCGATGTCCGCCATGGTGAGCGCACCGACTTCATCCGCGATTTCCTTGAAACGCTTCCAATCCAGATTCCGGCTGTAAGCGGAGAAACCCGCCAAGATGAGCTTCGGCTTTTCGCGAAGGGCGATTTCACGGACTTTGTCCATATCGATAATGCCCGTTTCCTTGTCGACTTCGTATTGCACGAAATTGTAGAGCATGCCGGAGAAGTTCACCGGATGCCCGTGGGAAAGGTGTCCCCCGTGGTCGAGCTTCAAGCCCAGAACCTTGTCGCCCGGTTTGAGCACGGCGAAATAGACTGCGGCGTTCGCCGGAGAGCCGGAGAGGGGTTGTACGTTCACATGATCACAACCGAAAAGTTGCTTGCAGCGGTCAATCGCCAGCTGCTCGATCTTGTCGATGACCTGATTTCCGCCGTAGTAACGCTTGCCGATATAGCCTTCGCTGTACTTGTTGGTGAGTACGGATCCCATGGCTTCCATCACCGCCTTGGATACGTAGTTCTCGGACGCGATGAGTTCGATTCCGTATTCCTGGCGATCAGCCTCTTCTTGAATGAGGTCGTAAATCGCCGGATCTTCTTGCTTCAGTGTCATCATGATTGTGAACTCCTTGAAAAGGTGCTGCAAATGTAGCAAAAACGACAAGAATCAGGGGGACGGGATGTCACCGAACTGCAAAGACAGAACTTGGAGCTTTTGAGGAAACTGAGGCTTGCGCAAGGATGGGCGTTGAACCGGACTGGATAGGGATTAGGGGCTAGGGGTTAGTAGTTAGGAATGAGGAATTAGTGGTCAGAGCTTAGTGGTTAGTTGACAGACAAAGGGAGCTTCGTCATACTGAGCGACCCGCCTGCCCTGCCGGCCGCCAGTCTGCCGACAGGTAGAGCAGGCGGGCGAAGGGCAGGAGCGAAACATGCCGTTGCTGCAGCGAGATTAACGCCTTCGGCGAATGACGTTAGCAAGTGCAGAGTGACGTTGTTCGGCGCAGAATGACGACGTTGCTGTGTCGTGTTGAGCGGGCCGCAAGGCTAGAGCGAAACATCCAGTTGCGGCAACGGCTCGTTCGAATCCGTTTTCGGGGCGTTTACAAATGTTTGCGCCGCATTTGAGTCTGTTTTTGGGGAGTTTACAAACGTTTGCGCCGCATTTGAGTCTGTTTTTGGGGAGTTTACAAACGTTTGCGCCGCATTTGAGTCTGCTTTTGGGGCGTTTACAAACGTTTGCGCCGCGTCCAAATCCATTTTTGGGGAGTTTACAAATATCCCTCCGCCGTTTTCGCAAGGAAATGACGTCAAAACGGACTGAATAGGGAGTAGGGGTCAGGGGCTAGGGGCTAGGGGTTAGGGAATAGGGATTAGGGATTAGTGGTTAGAAGTTAGTTGATTGAGAAAGGGAGCTTCGTCGTGCTGA
>CAZCRF010000005.1:0-68580 GCA_964501065.1 uncultured Fibrobacter sp.
GGAAAAGCCCACTTTTTGCGCATGAATTTACAGAAAAGGACTTGCCTAATCGATTTGTCCGCAGGGAAATTTCGAAGACATCGTATGAAACGGAAGCTGAGAAGCCGACCGTCAAATTCACGGAGAACACCGCCATCCGCCTCCCGCCCAATCTTTCCATTTACGCGACCATGAACACCGGCGACCAGAATGTGTTCACTTTGGACAATGCCTTCAAGCGTCGCTTTGATTTTGAGCTCATCAAGAATTCCTTGGAAGGCGAAGAGCATAGGGCGCAGCGCGAGACAAAGATTGAAGGTACAAATGTCGCTTGGGGTGAATTCTGGGAGAAAATCAACAAGTTGATTCTGGAAAAGCATTCCGCCATGACAAGCTCCGAAGACAAACGCCTCGGCGCTTATTTCATCGTGGGCGAAGAAAAGTCTGCGGACGGCAAAACCTACCGAGAAATATCAAAGAAGCTTTTCGGCGAGAAAGTTTTGCAATATCTTTGGGACGACGCGTTCAAATACAAGCGCAACGATGTCTTCCAAGAGGATTGCAATTCGGTTGAATCGCTCATCGAAAACTTTGCCGCCGGAGGCCTTTCTGCTGTGTTCAAAAATTTTCAAGAAAACTGAAATGGACGATGGCGGATTCAAAAAATTTTGCATTCCGCAAGATGATTTGTCGGATGCACGCGAACGATTCGTCGGGATAAAATTTTCCGGAGGCAAGCCGCAAATCTATTTCCCTTACGGATGTTTTCAAAATTTTGAAACCGCTGCCGAGGATGAACTTCGTCAAGTTTTTTCACATTTGATGGATGTTCTTTCGGACAAGAATTTGATAAGCGCTGCGGAGGATTCGAATTACGCCTCTTCTTTCGAATTTGAAGCCGAGCTGGATTTCCCGTTCCAAGAATTTTTGTACGTATTGGATTATTATCTGAACTTCGGCTTGTTCAAGGAAACCGAAAAGATTTACAAGCGAGGGGCTCGCGGCAAAATCAACTGGGGACGAACCATAAAAAATGTTCGCCCACAAGTTTTTGAAAACGGGAACGGTCCGGGAATCGTTTACTTGAGTACGATTTCAAGTTGCAATTCACAAGGCGAAAATCAGCTGGTCACCTGGATTCATGAGTTCTGCGTGGCGCAGGCGCAAAGGCTTGTCGGACCGCTTTATGGCATTGAAACCAATGTCGAATCGACTCTAGATTTTGACTACGAACTTTTTTCCACCGTGCTCAATGAGAAGTGCACCAAAACTTTCAACGATAGCAAGCTCCGCCTTTTTCATTCCATGAAAGCAATTGTGGAATACCTGCAAGGAAATCGGGTTGACGGGACTCTCGGCGATTCCTGTTACGGCGTGTCCAGCTTCGCCCCGGTGTGGGAAAAAATGTTGGATCGCATCTTCGGCAATATTGGCGAAAACGAAAACAAGGAAGGCTTCAATCCTCATTGCGGCTGGATTTTCCCGAACGGCAGCAAAAGAGATGCCGATGATAAAAAGTTCGCCATGCGTCCGGACACCATTTTGCGATATGGGGAGGAGCTTCTTGTAATCGACGCGAAATTCTACACGAACAACAATCTTCCCACGTCAAGTTCCATCGGCAAGCAAATCGTGTATGCGGAATTTGCGGAAAAGAAGGGATTGGCAGAGGGCGACAAAATTTTCAACGTGTTCCTTCTGCCGAGCCGCTGTGGAACAAGCCCCGAAAATGCGATTCCGTACGGAATGACTTATCTGGGAACAGCCGTCGCCGATTGGACGGACGGTTCAAAGCCCTATCATCAAATCATCGGCATCCAACTGGACGTGAAATCCGTGATGCGCAATTACCGCCGAAACGAAACAGCGCAAACCAAACTGGCGAAAATCGTGAAGGATGCGCGGGACGAAAGAGGGGGAGAAGGCTTTCCGCATCATGAAGCTTGGACAAAATAACCTGTCCGCTTACGGAATCGGCGATGTGTTCGGGGATGAATTTCTCCATTGGCAAGAATGCGGAATTTGACTACGGACAAGCGGACAGCGTTGCGGCTGTTTCCGCCAAAACAACCAAGTCGACGATTTCAAATTTCGCGAAACTTTGCCGCGGACGCGATGCGAGACTTTGGCCAAAGTCAATCGTTTCGTCTGGAATCCAGCCCTTTCAAAAGCTATATTTCGCCCGTGGAACAGACAATCGTAGCTCCCGCGACGCCAAACGGCACGTCCGCCCTTGCCGTCATCCGCATCAGCGGACCGGACACTCGAACCGTTTTGCAAAAAATATTCTCTTGCGATGCCCCGAAGTCGCGCCATGCCGCTCTCGCGACGGCCAGGGACCCGGAGACGAAAAAGCCTCTCGATTCGCTGGTGTATCTTTTTTACGAAGGGCCGAATTCTTACACGGGGGAAGATTCCGCGGAAATGTTCCCTCACGGGAATCCGCTGATTGTCCGGCGGCTGGTGGCAGCCCTTTGCAAAATTCCGAACGTGCGCGTCGCTCACCGCGGAGAATTCACAAAGCGCGCCTTTTTGAACGGCAAGATGGACTTGGTGCAGGCGGAATCCGTCGCCGACATCATCCACGGCCGGACGCAGTCCGCTGTCGAAAATGCGCAAAAGATGCTCTCCGGAAAATTCTCCCGGGAAATTCGCGATTTGGCGGAAAAGTTGAAGCAGCTGTCCGCGCGGATAGAATTGGATGTGGACTTCGTGGAAGAGGAGGCGGAGCCCGATGTGGAAGGTTGGAGCGCGTCCGTGGAGGAAATCCGCAGCCGCGTCCGGAATTTGATTTCCCGGTTCAAAAGCGGAGGCTCGCTCGACAGGCGTCCCCGGGTCGTTTTGTACGGACTGCCGAACGCCGGGAAGTCGAGTCTCTTGAACGCCTTGTTGCGGGAAAACCGCGTCTTGGTGAGCGACATCCCGGGGACGACGAGGGATTTCGTCGAAGTTCCCCTGACGCTTCCGTCCGGAGACGTCACTCTTGTCGATACGGCGGGCATCGCGGATGCGGCGCAGAGCGATTTGGACAGGCTTTCCATGGAAAAGAGCGAGGAAGCGTTGGAATCTGCGGACTTGGGAGTTCTCCTCGTCGATGCGACGGATTTGTGCTCGGAAGCGGTCCGGAAGGAAGTGGAGGAGGCGCGCGGCAGGGGACGTTGGGTCGTTTATTCGAAGATGGACTTGGCGGAGAACTTGCCAGTGCCGGAATGGGCGATGGGGGTCTCGGCGAAAAGGAATGCGGGTCTTTCCGAATTCATCAAAAGGTTGGACTCGGAGCTTTTCCCCCGAGGCGCGGAAAGCGACGAATATTGGATTACGAGCGAGCGCGCCTGTGCGTCCTTGCAAGAGGCGGATGCCTGTCTCGGGCGGATTCAAAAACTGTTGGGGGAAAACCCCGCCGTGGAACTTGTCGCTTTTGAAATGCGTGGCGCGATGAATGCGCTCGCGTCCATCACCGGGGAGATTTCCTCCGAGGACGTCCTCCAGACGATTTTCAGCGGATTCTGCATCGGGAAGTAATCGGCAGTTTTGCAAAGGGAAGGCCTCCCGGTCGGGAGGACTTCCTTGGTTTTGGAGAGGGACTGTCTATTGGATTTTCACCCGCCGAGAGAGATTCGCGCCGCCGCCCCGGACGTTCAAGATGTAGAATCCCGGGGCCAAGTTCCCCTTGGAAACGGTCAAGGAATTTTCCCCGGCTTCCACGTGGACGGTTTGGGATTCTGCGACGATGCCCGTTGCGCTGTAGAGCGTCACTTTTACGGAGCCAGACCGGGGTGCCGTGAATCGGGCCGTTTCTGCGGAAGTGATGACCGCCGAGGAAATTTCCAACCGCCGGCTTTTTGAAAATATCGATTCGGTCCCTTCGGGGGAGGAGCTGCCCGCGTTGCTGTTGGAAGAGACGGTTTCGGCTGCGGAAGAGGAACTTCCCGCTTTTGAAGAGCTGGAGCTTTCCGGGGAAGCTTCGCTCGAACTGCTCTGGCCGCCTCCCGATGCTGTCACTGTGATGCTTCCCGTCTTCGTCGCGTTCGACGCCGCCCCGACTGTCGTTACGGTGAACGTGTAGGTCCCGGGCGAGGCCGTACTCGAAGCCGCCCCCGAAATCACGAAATCGTTCCCGTTCTGTGTTCCGGAAATTCCGTCGGGAAGTCCTTCGACCGTCGCGCCGGATGCGTTCTCGATGGTGTAGTAGAAGCTCGCAATCTCTTCGCCTTGTGAGACTGTTTGCGTGGAAGAACCCGCTCCGTGCTTGGTCAGGGAGGCCGCGCCCGAAAGGCTCGAAGAACTTGAAACATTGGCGGAAATGCTTGATGAAGATGCGCTTGCTTTTGAGGAGGAACTTGCCGCCGCCGATGAGGATACGGGGGTGACTGTGGTCGAAGTTTCCGGATCCGGGAGGTTCGCGCCCGCGTAAAGTTGGATGGAGTCGCGGAGGGCGTACGCTTTCGCCTGGGTGCTCACGTCCGTGATGCCCATGGAATAGCTTGGGGAAAAGGCCGCCGAGTTCGTTCCGCTGCCGGAGTTCCCGCTCGTGCCTTCCGTGTAATTGCCGTTTGAATAGACGGCCGTGTAATCACCGTCGTAAAGGTCGATGGGCTTCTTCACGCCGATGAAGACGTTCCCTTCGACGCGGAGATCCGCCTTGTAGGCTGCCCGGACGCAGTGGCTTGCGTCGTCACTGTCGAAGAGGTTGTTCGCCACGTGGACTTGCCCGAACCGGACGCGGGGCATGCGCTCCTTGGAGCCGTCCGCCCACCAGTTGTGGTGAAGGGTCGTTTTCAGTTTGCCGGAGTCCGTCGTCTTGCTGTCGCTGTTCCCGATCAAGTTGGAAAACTGGTGCTCCGAGGATGCGCTCGTGTAGTGGAATTTGCTCCAGGAGATGGTGACGTAGTTCGCCCCGTTGATGACGTCCAAGTTCCCGTCTTCGCCGTCATAGACTTCCACGTGGTCTATCCAGACGCGCGTTCCGCCCTTTACGTGCATGCAATCCCCCGCGTCCTTGTCGATGGCCCCCGCACCTTCGACGATGATGTTCCGGATGATGACGTTGTCGCCCGTGATGTTCAAGACGGTATTGTCTTCGTTGGTGGTCCCCGTGTAGGTCTGTTTTAGAATCGCGCCGCGGTAGCCGTAAATGGTGACGTTCGATGCGACTTCGATGGCGCTCTTGGAGGCGACTGTGTAAGTGCCCGGTTTGACGTAAATCGTGTAATTGCCCGCTTCTGCGTATTTCCGCAGGTCGCTTGTCGTGCTGACCGTGACAACGGTTTTCCCGGCGCCGCCGGTGGTCCCCCCGTTTTGGGTCGCCCAGCCCGCGATGGGCAAGTCTGGCGCGATGGCTGCAAAAGAGGTTGCGGCGAAGGCCGCGGCAAACAGAGTCGCTTTTTTCAGTTTCATGATCACCCATTCCTTTTTTGAGAATGTTCTCAAAAAATTCTGCATTCAAATTAAGATTTCTTTGAAGGAAAAGCGAGAGGAATTTTCTAAAATAAGGTGAATTTGAGAGAAAGTGGCTAAAATTCGAAATTTTCAAAACGTTGCAAAGAAAATTTTACATTAAGCCGAAAGGTCTTCTGTTTCGTTTGTTCTCAAATTGTGCGGAGTTCGTTGCGCGGACTTTTTCCTGGATTCGGCTAGTCAGTCTTCTTCCGGATTTTCGAAGCGGAGTAGTGCCGCTGCGAGTTTCTGCCCGCTTGGGAGTTCCGCGTCTTTGGAAAAACCTTGGGGCAGTCGGCGAAAGCCCACGTTTTGGATTTGCCCGGAGAGTTTTCGAATCGCTTCGTCAGCGGGGACGTTTTCCGCGTTCTGCAATAGGTTGAGGAGAAAAAGTCCGGTTCCGCTGAGGGCGGGAGTGCGGCCCGTGGGGAAGACCGCCCGGAGGTTCGCGCGGATGAATCCGATGGAAAGTTCCTGGCCTCGGAGGCGCACCTTGACTTGCCGTTCCTGGGGGCTTCGCACCTTCAATCCTGGAGTCAAGGCTTTTGAAAGGGCGGTCAAGGGGCGGCATGAAAATTTCCCGAACGCGGGGAGGCCGGTCGGAGGATTTTCGCGGGGGGCTTCCGCGGAGATTTCCTTCGCCCTTTCCGTTTCGCAGCACGGTCTGTAATTTCGCATGACCAGAACCGTGTCCGCGACGTTCAGGTAATCCCCGCAGGCCCCGACGACGATGACCAGGTTCACTCCCAGCTTTTTCAGCTCTTCCGCCCGGTCCGCCAAGGGAATCAGGGGTTCGTCCTTTTCTCCGACTAGGGCGCGCATCCGCTTGTCGCGGATTAAAAAATTCACGGCAGAGGCGTCTTCGTCGATGTAGAGCGTCTTTGCGCCGAACTCCAACGCTTCCAAGAAGTTCGCCGCTTCGCTGGTGGAGCCTGATGCCGCCTTGGTGCGGAAGGATTCCGTGGAGACTCCGAAGGGGAGGTTCTTGACGAATGGCGAGATGCGCGTCCCGTTCACGACTCGCCCCGGTTCTGCGGCGATGCGGACTGCCGAAGGGTCTGTCACCACCCACTCGCGTCCGTCCCCGAGTACATGCGGAACTGTAGCGCTTTCCAAGGCGTCGAGGAGGGTCGACTTCCCGTGGTAGGCGCCGCCCGCGATTAAAGTGATTCCCGCCGGAACGGCCATGCCCGGAATGCTCTTTCCGCAGGCTTCGAAGGTTTGCAACAGTTCTTTCGGAGATTCGAACGGCACGGCGTTCTTTTTGGGCGAGTCGCTCTGTCCCGATTCGCGGGGGAGAATGGCTCCGTTCGGGACGAAGGCGACAAGTCCGCGTTCCCGCATTTGTGCAAGGAGCGACTCCCGGATTTCCAAAGATTCGATGGCCGCCGCCGCTCCGACGCGATCCTTTTCCGTATTCAGGTAGAGCGAAAGCAGCAAGTCCGGGATTGTCGATGTCAAAAGCTCGATGGCCGCCGCCGAATCGATTTGCCGTTTTTCTCCCGGAAGCTCGACGGAGAGCGTCGCTTCGACGACCGCCTTCCCGCCGTTTTCCGAGGGTCCGCCCACCCAAAGGGAGTTGCGCACCAGGATTTCGCTTCCCGGAGTCATCACGCTCACGGGGAATTTCTCGTCCGCATGCGATTCCACTTCCGCATGGAGCCGCCTCAGCAGGTGGTCCGCCAAGGCGAGGCGTTTCGTGGGGAAGTTCCCCCATTCCGCGGGGATTCCCAAGGCTTCTATCGGGGCCTTGAACTTGAGCCTGGACGCCGGCGCGTAAGGGTCGCCTTGCACGTGGATGAATTCCAGATCGAAATCGCCGAAGTTCCAAGTTTTCCCGGCGAGGCTCTTGTATAGCCCGTAGCTTTTGCCGGTGAAGGTGCGCAATTTTTGATAAAGTTCTTTCATTTCTCGACAAAAGTATAATTTGCAAGGGCTTTTTTTGGATTCGGGGGCTCCGACCGGGTCATTTTCTTTGTATCTTAATACCGATTCAGAAGGAGATTCTTCATGACTTTTTGCCAAAGACTTTTTGCCTTGAGCGCCACGTTGATTTCATTTTGCGCCTTGTCCGCCATGGCCGAGGAACCGCCCCCCCGCGGGCAGCCCGCCAAGGTGACGATTATCACCGAACCGCCCAACAGCGAAGTGTATCTCGGCGGCGAGCTTTTGGGGAAAAGCCCCATCGAGAACCGCGACGTCCAATCCGGGCGTCAAACGTTGATCGTCGTGGACCAGGGCTATGAGCTTGTCAACAAGAGGGTCAACATTTGGCCGAACAAGCCGAACAACTTCAACTTCGGCACGGTCATCCCCAAGGGGCACATCGAAGTGACGACCATTCCCGGCAAGTGCATCATCTATGTGGACGGTGACAATGCGGACAAGACCGACGGCGCGCCGCTCACCGTGCACAATTTGGATGCCGGCGACCACATGGTGCGCGCGGAGTGCAACAACGGCCGCTCTGCGGAAAAGATGGTGAAGGTCGAAGGGGAAAAGACCGTCCAGGTGACGATTGACGCCTCCGGCAAAAAGAAGCGTTGATTCCGCCGGATTTTTGAAACGAAGCGGGATTGCCCTGGCGGCAATCCCTTTTTGCGTGAATCGTCAGGATTATCGATTTCTGATGGCTCGCAAAAGTCGAAGCGTCACTTTTTGATTCGGAAGGCCGGCCGCCCTTCGGCGTTCTTCCCCTCTTCGAAGTATTCCGTGGCGCGAATCAGCGAAAGCCATTTGCTGTAGCCGAAGTTCTTGGGGCTGAGGGAAATCAGGCGGTTGATCTGGTTGCTGACGCGGGACGCTTCGGCGAATCCGTCGTCATCCATTTCCTCGGAAATCGCCTTTCGGATGGCGTTCATGATTTTTGTGTGCCCGCGGAGCCTGTTCTTGTCCCATTTTTCGATGGAGTTCGTCGCGGTTTCCTTTTGAGTCGGCTTCTTGAACTTGTCTATGTAGATGAAGCTGTTGCAGGAATCGATGAACGGCGACGGCGTCTTTTCTTCGCCGAAACCGATGACGTACTTCGCCTTGGCGCGGAGCTTCATCGAGAGCGGAGTGAAGTCGGAATCGCTGCTCACGATGGCGAAGATGTCGACGTCTTCCTTGTAGAGGATTTCCATCACGTCGATCGTCATTGCCAAATCCGTCGCATTCTTCCCCTTGGTGTAGGGGAACTGTTGCACGGGGCAGATGGCGTAATCGTGCAGGATTTCCTTTCCCCAGGAGCTTTTTTGGGCGAAGTTCCCGTAAGCCCGTCGGATGTTGGTTTCCCCGTATTTGGAAAGTTCCTCCATGATGCCGTAGATGGCGTCCGCCTTGGCGTTGTCGCAGTCGATAATCAGCGCAATTTTCTTTTCGTCGTTCATGAGTGTCGAATGGTTAAAGGGCGATGTGGATTTTGGGAAAAAGATACTCTTTCGAAATCTGCCGGTCAAGACCTTGCGTTGAATGCGTTATTGCATCGACTGCGCATTGTTTATCGAACGATTTTGTCTATTGGCATTTCGGCTGCGAACATGGCCGACTCCTCTTGCGTCAATTTAGCCAATTTCGCAGTCCGGAGGCATTTTGTGCATTTCCTTGCTGTAGCGAGATTCTTCGGTCGCACGCTCCCTCAGAATGACGTTGGTGGTGCTCGGAATGACGTTGGCAAGAGAGCAGTCGTGCTGAGCGAGAGCGAAGCATCCCTTTACTGTTCCTGGATTAAAAATCCTGTTCGAAAACAATCGCATTTGAAGAAAATGTTATTTAAATTTGCAGCATGCCCACCGCCGCCGACATTGCAAAGAGCCCGTCCCGGAACTCCGGACGTCTTTCCCGTCGGGGGGGGGGCTGCACTTTTGTGCAGTAAAAAAGTTGAACGACACATCTCCAAAGGGGACTTTATGAAGAAGAACGCAGTCGCGCTCCCGTTTGCCGTGGGCGCTTTTTTGTTGCTTGCCGGTTGCGGCGACGACGTGACCAAGACGACCGTCGTCGAAGATACGGGAATCTCGCAGCTCGCGAAGGGTGAAGCGTTCCCGGAATGCGATTCTTCCGCCGCGGGCGAGATGCTCTATGCGGCGGACTCGGGCGCGGTCTACCACTGCACGGGCAAGGCTTGGGCGACCCTCAACGGCAAGGACGGGGAAAGTTCCGTCGACACGGTCGTTCTCAAGGACACCCTGGTTCTTTCGAACGTGGACACCCTCATCATTCGGGATACTTTGGTCGGCTTGAACGGCGAGAGCTGCACGGCGGAGGTGCTCGAAGACAGTTCGGGCTACAAAATTCTTTGCGGTGACGATTCCGTCGGAGTGGTGCTGAACGGCATCGACGGTACGAATGGAATCAACGGAGAAAAAGGGGAAAAGGGTGACGACGGCGAAAGTTGCACCGTGGCGGACAGCGGGAACGGCGTCGTACTCGTGCAATGTGAAAACGATACCGTCGCGCTCTACAAGGCCGTGTGCGGAACGACGCCATACGACCCGGCGGAAAGTTTTTGTGACAGCCGAGACGGGACTGTTTACAATTTTGTCGTCATCGGCACGCAGACCTGGATGGCGCAGAATCTGAACTATGCCTACAACGAGGGGACGGCAACCAGCTATTGCTACAGCGACGATACGAGTAATTGCACAAAGTACGGCCGCCTTTACACGTGGTCCGCGGCGATGGACTCGGCGGCGGTCTTCAGCAAAAATGGCGAGGGTTGCGGTTACGGCGTGACTTGCACGGCGACGGAGCCCGTGCGCGGCGTCTGCCCGGCGGGATGGCACTTGCCGACGTATGCAGAGTTCGAAACGCTGATTGCCGCCGTGGGCGGAGAAAGCGGGGCGGGTGTAAAGCTCAAGTCGGCGAGCGGTTGGGACGGCGATGGAAACGGCTCGGACGATTACGGCTTTTCGGCTTTGCCGGCGGGCGACCGCAGCTCGGACGGTGACTTCTACTACGCGGGCTACCTCGCGTACTTTTGGAGTGCCACTGAGCGCGGCACGAGCATCGCGCGCAGCATGTATTTGCTCTATAGCAGCGGCGACGCGTACTTGTACGTCAACCTCAAGAACTACGCGTTCTCCGTCCGTTGTCTCAAGGACTCCAACTAGGCGGGCGCGAAGCGACCGTCTAGCGAGCCGGAGACCGCCGTGCGGTCACCGGCTTCCCCGTCACCTCCCCGCCCGGGCGGCGTCAAGCCGCTACGTGCTTGCGCTTCGGCTTCACCCGAAAAAGTTTTCGCTCCAGCCGGTCGTGAATGGAGTCCCGTTTTTAGGCGCGTTCATTCTCCCGTGGCGCGTCTATGCCGGTCGGCGGATATTGAAAAAATTTCGCGGAGTGCGTCGTGCTCCCCGACCCGGACGTGGAGAGGCAGAAAGCTCGCGTGGAAAGTTATCTGGGCCTTTCGCGACATTTCAGCTCCGGCAGAAGGTTTTTGAAGCTTTTCAATGGGATATGATAAATTTGGGAAACTCGGAGGGGCGCTCCGCTAGACGCTGATTTTTGCCAGGGATTGAGCTTTTCAGCCCCGATTTACCTATTTTCTAAGGGTCAATAGGAGATTTTATGCAAGAATTGCCGTCGAAAGAACAAATAGTCGCCGCCGTGCGGGACGAGCCGATGGTCGGAAGCGAACTTCGCCGCGCCTTGGGCATCACGAAGCATAAAAAATTGGCGTTCAAGCAGTTGCTTGCGGAAATGGTGAACGAAGGGATTCTTGCGCGCACGAGTTCAAAGGAATATACGCCGGGGACGGGCGACTTGGAGACCGTCGATGTCAAAAAGGACAACCGCAGACCGGCCGCCACCAGTCGCAGAAAGGCCACTTACGATGACGACGAGAGCCGCGTCCACCGCGGCGTTTTAAGCCCGGACGGAGACGATTGGTGGCAAGTGACGGATTCCTCGTCGGGAAAGGTCTATCCGATGGCGCATCGCAGCAAGGCTCCCGGGAAGGACGGCGAGACGATTGCCTTCACCCTTTACCCGCATCCGAAGCTCAAGCATTCGATGCTCGCCAAAGTGGACCGCGCCGCGATGGAGGGGGAGCTTTCGTGGGACAGCGTCAAGGCGCAGTTCATGAAGGACGCTTCTCTCCCCGGGAAGTTTTCCGATTCCATCATGGAATTCGTGAACAAGCAGGAGGAGCCTTCCGAAGCCGATTTGAAAGACGGGCGCCTCGATTTGCGGAAGACGTACATTCTTTGCATCGACCCGGACGGTGCGATGGACCATGACGATGCCATTTCCGTGGAGAAGCTCCCCGACGGCGGATTCCATTTGGGAGTGCACATCGCCGATGTCAGCCATTACGTTCCCGAGGCGTCGGAACTCGACGATGAGGCCTTGACCCGTAGCTTTACTCAATATTTGCCGTGGACGGCTGTCCCCATGCTGCCGGACAGGCTTTCCAGCGATCTGTGTTCCTTGCACCAGGGCGTTGACCGTTTGGCGTTCAGCTGCCTGATGAAGCTCGACAAAAATGCCAACGTGGAATCGTTCGAATTCAAAAAGACCATGGTGAACATCACGGCGGGCATCACTTACGGGGAAGCCGTGAAACGACTCGAAGCGGGCGACGGACACGTCAAGGCTTTGCAGGAAGTGGCGGATTTGCTCCGCGCGAATCGCCGGGGGACGGGAATCTTGGAACTCGGCAGCACCGAACTCTGCTGCAAATTCGACGCGAATGGCGAACCGGAGAAAATCGTCCCGCGCGAAGAGAACGAATCCGACCATTGGATTGAAGAATGCATGCTGATTGCGAACCAGTGCTGCGCCAAGGAACTCGAACGCCGTCATCTGCAAGGCGTTTTCCGCATCCACGAAGCTCCGGATACGAAGGACATCATGGAGCTTTATTACCAGATGCCCGACCTCTTCAAGGACAGCCCCATCTCCCTTCGGGAACTCGGCAAGCCGCGTCGCGGCGATACGAACTTGAACCCCGCCGTTTTTAAATTGTATCAGCACTTGATATCCCGGGCGAATGGGGACGAAGAAATCATCATGCGCATTCTCCGCAGCATGCAAAAGGCGCATTACGACAGCAACTGCTTCGGGCATTTTGCACTGAATTGGCAGGATTACGCGCACTTCACCAGTCCCATCCGCCGTTACGCGGATCTTTGGTGCCATCGGGAGCTTTCCCGCAAGACGCAAGACGAAACCGATGCGAAGCGCGCTTGGGACGTCGTCGCCGTCTGTTCCGAAATTTCCGCGAACGAAGTGAAGAACCAGAAGACCGAGCGGATGTCTCTCAAGGTCTGTGCGACGTGGCTTCTCCGCAAGCATTTGGGCGAGGAATTCGACGCTTCGGTGACGGGGATTCAGGAATGGGGAATTTACGTCGGGGTCGACGACCCGCAGGCGGAGGGGCTTGTACGCTTCCGGGACATCGCCGGTTCGGATTTTTACATCTTCAATCCGGACAAGGGAATCGTCTACGGCAAGCGCAGTCACAAGACTTTCGCCCGCGGCGACAAGGTTCGTGTCCGGTTGCTTCGGGCGAATCCCGTACGCGGGGAAGCCGACTTTGCCATCCTTTCGAAAATCGGAGACGGGAAGGTTTCCAAAATGGAAAAGCGCGACCGCGCGGATGTCGCCGAAGAGCTTGGGCTTGTGACGCAGCCCGACGAGCGGGAACTCGAGTCCCTGCGGCCGCGAGAGAGGCGCAAAGTTCGGGAAGCTTACGGGGAAGACGCCAAAGCGAAAAAGCGCAGTTCCAAAAGGGAAGACTTTTCCGAGCGCAAGCGACGCGCGGGGAGAAGCTCCAGGAAATCCGGGGACGATTTTTTAGAGCGGGAGGAACGGAAATACGCCCGTCGCTCAAAAGGCCCCGCCCGAAAGAAGAAGACTTCGTCTTTTGGGAATTCCCGTCGGGATTCCGGAAAAATCCATTCGAAAAAGCGATAAGAGATGCCGGAAAGTTCTCCCCCGATTCGAAAGGTTCTCTATGCGTCGTTCCAACAAGGGGAAGCTCTCCCCGGCTATGTGCGCTATGCGCTTGAAGGTCTTTGCCAGACGGGATTCTCGGTCGTCTATTTGACGAATGAACGCGACTTGGATGCGTCTTCGCACGCCTTCTTGGAATCCCATGGAATCGAGCTTTTCTTCACCCAAAATCGCGGTTACGACTTTGGCATGTGGCGGCGTTACGTCTTATACACGGCCAAGTTCCGCCGGGAATCCTGGGAACGCCTTGTGCTGTTGAACGATTCCATCGTCTATTTTCAAAACCGTTTCGTGAAGATATTCGAAGAGGCGGAGGAGAATTCCGCAGATGTCGTCTCGCTCACGGCGAATGATGAAATTGCGCCGCACTTGCAATCGTTCTTTTTGTATTTGAAGAAAAAATCCATCGGGCCGTTCTGCGAATTTCTGCTTTCCGAACCGGAAGGGAAGGATTTTTACGATACGGTGAACCGGTTGGAAGTGGGGACCAGCGTTTTTTTGCGAAGTCGCGGCATGGGACTTTCTTCGTTAATTTGTACGGAACATCCAGTCATCTTCTCCTATCCGGATTTGATTCGCCGGGGGTGCGGTTTCGTCAAACGGAAGCTCTTGCAAAAACGGTGGAACCGGGCGGAGGCTTGCCACTTTTTGGAACATGGGGCGTCCGATGCGTTGCTGCTCGATTATGAAAGGTTTATCCGGGAATGCGGCGCCCCGGACAGCGACTTTGACCCGCGATGGCTTTTGGAACCTCCCAAGACGGCACTTGAAAAAGTCCGGGACGCGGTTCGATTCAAGTTCTACAAATTTCGATGGAAACTCTCTGCGGTGAAGAATCACCGTTGACGAATGGCGTTGACGAACGCACGGACTCCTTCGACGGGAGTTTCCGGCAAGACTCCGTGCCCCAGGTTCATGATGTGCGGTCTGTCTTCGGCAGCATTCAAGATTTCATCCGTTTTGAGTTTAATCGTCTCCGGGTTTGCAAACAGTACGGCCGGATCCAAGTTCCCCTGGAAGATTCTTTGCGGATGCTCGGCAAAGAGTTTCGGGAGTTCCGTTCGGGAATCGACTCCGATGACGTCTGCGCCGAGGCCGGCAAAGCATTCCGTGAGGTGTGCCGCCCCATTGGCGTAATGGATGATGGGAGCGTCCGTGCGGCTGCGTACAAATTCAATGACGGACTCGGTGAACGGGAAAGCCATTTGCATGTAGTCGGATTTGGACAAGTGCCCCGCCCAAGAATCCATGATGACCAAGGCGTCCGCTCCCCATTCCGCTTGGCATGCCAAGTATTCGCCTGTGGCGATTGCGACATGTTTTAAAAATGCGAAATAGGCCGAGGAGTCTTTGTAATAAAGGGCTTTCGTCTTGTGCAAATCTTTTGACGTTCCCCCTTCGATGGCGTAAGAGGCTATCGTGAGCGGCCCGCCGACGAATCCGAGAAGGGTCTTCTCTTGCGAAAGTTCGCGCCGCACCCTTTGCAAGGCTTTTCGCGTGAAGTCGAAATGGCGCGGGATGTCGACGGGGTGGAGTCGGGGAAGGTCCGATGCGGATTGTACGGGATTTTGCACGACGGGTCCCTTTCCGGGAAGGAATTTCAAATCGAAACCCATCGGAGGGAGAGTCACCAGAATGTCGCTGAAGAGGATGGCTGCGTCCAAGTCGAATCGCCGAATCGGTTGGAGGGTCGCCTCCGCCGCCGCTTCAAAATTTTGTACAAAAGAAATGAAATCGGGAAATTTCTCGCGGAGCTTCCGGTATTCCGGAAGGTAGCGGCCTGCCTGCCGCATCATCCAGACGGGCTTTTCTTTCGTCTTCCCTTTTGCAGCTCGGAGGAACAGGGAATCCATCAGCGGCCTCCGTTACATGCGCACGGCATCGACGCACCACCATTCGTCGCGCTCTTGTTCGCGGACGACTTGAAAATCGGCTGTTCGGAACCAGTCGAGGACAATGTCCTTTTCCGCAGAGAGCTGCCCGGTCAGGAGAAAGTGTCCGCCTCGGCGAAGCAATCTTTCGACGTCATTTCGCATCGGCCAGAATTCCGAACGGATCATGTTGCAGACGATGTTGTCGAATTGGACGCCTTGGCGGAACACGTCCAAGAATCCGAAGACCGCGCGCGAGTTTCGGCATGCGTTTCGTTCAAAGTTTTCCACGATGCAGGGGATGGCCAGTTTGTCGATTTCCGTACCGACGGCTTTCCTCGCTCCCAATTTGTCCGCAATCATCGAGAGGATTCCCGTGCCCGTCCCGATGTCGAGGAGAGTCTTTCCTTTCCAGTCGACGGTCTCCATCATTCCGGAAATCAAGGCTGTCGTCGCATGGTCTCCCGTGCCGAATGCGCTTTTGGCTTCCAGTTCGAGGCAGATGGAATCTTTTTCCGGCGGAGAGAATTTCACCCATGGCGGCCGCACCCAAATTTTGTCGGACACGTGCACCGGCGTTGCGCGGTCTCTCCACCAGCGGTCCCAATCTTTGGCGGGTTCCTCTTCGAGAGTCAGGCGGTATTGGGGAAATTTTTGCATGACGGCTTCTGCATCGGATTTCTGCCCCGTGTAAAAGCGGAAATATGTCTTGTCCGATGTCGATGACGGCAATTCCTCCAAAGCTCCGACTCCGGCTTCCATCAAGAAGTATGCCGCGAGTTCGTAATCTTCCGGATTGCAGTGCCCGGTGACTTTGTACCAAATTTCATTCATTTCTGTGAAATCCCCTTCCCCATTTTTTGAATCAACTGTCTGGGGCTTGCGATGAAGAGGCTCGACCCGGCGATTACCAGTGCGATGCTCACGATTTTTGCGGGAGGGAACGGTTCCCCGAAGACGATGGCCCCGGCCAAGATGGGGACGACAGCTCCGACGGCCGCGCTGAACGGAATCACGAACAGCGCCCTTCCGCGGGAAAACGCCACTTGCGTGAAGACGAATGCGGTCACGTAGAGAATGACAAAAGCCCAAAGGCGAATGTCCGAAATCCAGGAGAAGAGTTCGTTTGCCGAAAGTTCGATGCCGCGGGCTGTCGCATCTATCGCCAAGCTTTTGTACAAGACGTCGGAAAGTCCATACCCGATTCCCATGACAAGGGAGTCGCCGACTTCGGCGCGGTGGAAGATGAAGTGGCTTGCGACGGCGAAGACAATCAACGCCCCGACGAATGTCCAGAGAGCGGGGACGTTTTGGGACCCGGCTTCTTCGCCGATTTCAAAAGCCGCACACAAAAGGCCGCCGAGGACGAAGACGATGGCGACGACGACTCGGCGGTTTATCGGTTCTTTTAAAAAGATGCGCCCGAAGATGGCCGTGAGAACGGGGTTCAAAGCGGAAATGGGCTTGACCAGGCTCAGGTTGTAAAGGGCCATGGCCGTGTAGTTCCCCACGTTTCCGAAGGCGGAAAGGGCGAATCCCGTCCACCAGCGCTTTGACGTCAAGAAGCCGACGATGAAGCGGAATGGATGTCGGATGTCGGCGGGCGTCCCCGATTTCGCCACTCCCGATTTGGAGAGGACGTTCCCGAAGGCAAAGCAGACTGCTGCGCCAAGAGTCAGTGCGAAAAAGAGCATTCAACGGTTCCAGACTTCAAGGTAGACCCAGTAATTTCCGAGGCAGCGTTTTACGTAATCGCGAGTTTCCCAGTAGCTGATTTCTTCGGCGCGCAGGTCCCACGGCAAATCTTTTCCCGCTTCTTGCCAACGTTTGGCGGGGCGCGGCCCCGCGTTGTAATTGGCCAACACGTACATCGGGTCGTTTTTGTATTCAACGAGAAGGTCTTTCAAGTAACGGACTCCCAGGCGGATGTTCATGTAAGGGTTGTATAAAAGTTTTTGCGAAAAGTTTCGGATGCCTTCGGCCTTCGCCAGTTTCTTTGCCGTCGGTGGGATGATTTGGAGCAGCCCACAGGCGTTCGCCGGACTGGTGATGAGATAGTTGAACGTCGACTCCTGGCGCATCACGCTGTAGATGAAGAACGGGTCGATGGCGTCTCCCGCCGCGGCGTAAACGCTGTCCTTGAACGGCATCGGGTAGAGGAACTTCATCACGTTCCGAGGCGCTTCCGCGAGATGTCTTCTCGGGATGTTGTTTTGGAATTGCCGCGCCAAGGCGTAACCTTGGATGAGTTCCCCGTGGGAAAGGAAGAGAGTCCCGTAGGAATATTCAAAATCCAGGCGTCCCTTGTTCTTCTTCTTGGCGAATTGGAATCTGTCGTAGGCTTCTTCGGCAAACCCCAAATCCAGAAGCCGTCTGACCATTTGGAGACGACCTTCGCTGTGGGACGAGTCTGCCGGGCTTCCTTGGATGGAGTGGATCCAGTCGAGAGTCTCCTTTTCCGACAGGTCTTTCGGGGCGAGCCATGGGACGCTTGACGAATCGAGCAGCTTGTTCTCGAGCAGTTTCACCCGGGAGCGGTGGGCGTAATAGCCAACGGGAAAGTCCCGGATGCAGTCCAGGTAGGCGGCCTTCGCTTCTTCCGCATTCCCTTTCGAAAGGTAAATGTCGCCGAGGAACATCCTCGCTCCGCTGGAACTCCAAAGGTGGCCTTCTTCCTTCGTCTTTTGGAACGCGGAGATGGCCGAGTCGACATTCCCCTGCTTCAAATGGCAAAGGGCGATTCGGAATCGCACCCACTTCACCTTGTCGCTGGATTTGAAATGGGGATCCGTCAGGGAATCGTAGCTCGCTATCGCCTTGTCGAACATCTTCTTTTGTTCGTATTCGAAAGCGCGGACCCAAATGTTGTTCGCGTTCTGTAGGGTGAACCGGAATTTTTCCTGGAACAGGGAATCGACTTGCACCGCCGAGGAGTCCATCTTGTTTGCGCGGTAAAGGCGGACGAGGGATTGCAGCCAAGAAGGGCGCGCCTCCACGCTGTCCGTCAGGAAACGGTAGGCCCGGATGGCCTCGGCATCTTTCTTCAGACCTTTGTAGGCTGCTGCGCGCTTTTCCCACAGGGAGATTCTCGTCTTGAGGGAAAGGGTGCTGGGCGGAAGTCGCCAATTGACGGAATCTTCGGCGGTTTTGAGCTTCGGTTTTGCAGCGCTGTCCCGGGCGGGGGCTTTCGATGCGTCCATGGCGAAAATGGAATCGACGATGGCCGCGCATTCTTCATGGAAGCCTTTGGCGCACAGCCTGCTTGCATAGGTGACCTTTTCGTCGAGAGTCTCCGCTGCGGAACTTCCCCGGAGACGGCGAAGGGCGTCCCAGGCTTGGTCGCCGTATTCCGATGGATGGGCGATGACGTAGAGATAGGCCTTTTTCGCAGCCTTGTACCAATGGGCCTGTTCCAACAAAACGGCCTTCCGGTAACGCAGGCGCGGAACGCGTTCGTCGTCGCCGTAGTTCTTGAGGAATGCGTCAATGGAGTCCGCCTTGGCCTTCGGCTTGATGGCGTCGTCCGACAGGGTCAGGTCGAGTCGGATGCGGTCGGCGAATTCCTTCCATTCAGTGTCTTCCGGGAAACGGGCGTCCCCTTCGGCCAAAGTCTTGCGGGCCTTCTTGTATTGCTTCCCTTCGAATTGGGAACGGGCGATTCTCGATAGGATGCTCTTGTCCAAGGCGGAGTCTTTTCCCATCAGGGATTTGTACATGGACAGGGCTTTTTCGTAATCCCCCGTATAATAGGCGGCTGCGGCACAGGCGAAATCCTTTTCCGCGCCGGCGTTGAGCGTGTCGCAGTTCCGCCGGTTCCTTTCGTAACGGACGACCTTGTCTTGAAATTCATGGCCTGGGATGAACTCTGCGGGTTCGCTACCATTCGATATGCCGAAGGCTGCCGAGCAAATGAAAACGCCAAAGAGAAATGTTTTACGCATTTTTGTCCAACGGATTTTTGACGTTGTGCGTCGTGATGAAACTGGAGATGCCCAAATCGATAATCATCTGCAAGTACTTCTGCCGCAAGAAGCGGTTGACGTTTTCCGCAGTATCCATCTTGAGGACGGCGCGCGCCGTCGCCTTCACGTCTTCGTAATTCACCGAGCGGATGATTTTTTTGCATTCCATGATGCTCCACGGCGTCATGGAGAGTTCATCGACGCCGAGTCCCACGAGCACGAGAGTTGAAAGCGGGTCTGCGCTCATTTCCCCACAGACGCAGACGGGAATTCCTTCGCGGTGCGCCGCCCGGACGGTGCGGTCGATCATGTTCAATATGGCGGGATGATGCGGTTCGAAAAGGTTCGCGATGAGTTCATTCGTCCGGTCGACCGCCAATGAAAATTGAATCAAATCGTTTGTACCGATGCTGAAGAAGTCGACTTCCTTCGCGAGAGCTTCGACCATGACGACTGCGGCCGGGACTTCTATCATGCAGCCGATCTTGATTTCCGGAAGGTCTACGCCCTTGTCCAGGAGTTCCGTCCGGCATTCTTGGTAAAGCCTCTTGGATTCCCGCAATTCGTCCAGACTGCTGATCATCGGGAACATGATTCGCAGATGTCCGTTGCGGCTTGCCAAAAGGAGAGCCTTGAGCTGTTCCTTGAACAGATCCTTTCGCGACAGGCACACCCGGATGGAACGCCATCCCATGAACGGATTCGCCTCGTCCGTTGCGGAAATCTCCGAGACAAGCTTGTCCCCGCCTGCGTCGAGAGTCCGGATGACCACCGGGTAGGGGTTCAGCTTTTTCAAAATGTACGAGTAGGCTTCGCTTTGCTCTTCGCACGAAGGCGTCCCTTGCCGAAAGAACAGGAATTCGGAGCGGTAAAGCCCGATTCCCGTCGCACCGAAATCCAAGACGGAATCCGCTTCTGCCGGGAGTTCGACATTTGCGTGCAATGTGATGTATTTTCCGTCGAGGGTGATGGGTTCGAGCTGCCGCATCGTGAACAGCTCTTGCTTTTGCTGGTTGTAGACGGCCAGTTTTTCGCGAAAGCGGTTCAAGTCGTCTTCGTTCGGGTTGACAATCACCATGCCGCCGGTGCCGTCGATGAACAGCGTGTCGCCTTCTTGAGTGACGCTTGAAACGGTTCTGAGACCGGAGACTGCGGGCAACTGCATGGCCCGCGCCAAGATGGATATGTGGCTAGTGCGTCCGCCGACGTCGGAAGCGAATCCCAGGATTTCCTCTTTCTTCATCGACATCAATTCACCGGGAGTCAGTTCGTGGGCGATGATTAGGGCGGGTTCCCTGTTCCCCTTCTTTTCCGGTTTTGCCGACGTTCCGTCCAAGGCTTGCAAGAGCTGGTTGCAAAGTTCCCTCAAATCCGCGGCGCGTTCCCTCAGGACTTCGCTCTTGCTGCTTTCGAATTGTACAATCAGGGCGGAAAATGTACTGTGGACTGCCCAACGGGCATTGTGGCCGTCCTTGCGGATGCTGGAAATCACGGGCTCCAGAAGAGTGGAGTCCTTGAGCATCATCAAATGGGAGTCGAAGACGCGGGCCTCTGTTTCGCTCAAGCTGTTCTTCGTTTTTTGCTTTAGCCGTTCAATGTCCCGCTCGGCTGCGGCCACTGCGTCCCGGAAGCGTTTTTCTTCTGCGGGGAGGGAGTCTTCGGGGAGCGGGGAGGCGTCCAGGGAGAATTTCCGACTTTCGATTTTTCTGACGGGGCCGTATGCGTAACCCGGCGATGCGGCGACGCCGATAAGTACTGTGCGAGTTCTTTGCCCCTTAGTCATCGCCGTCTTCATGGAAATTTTCGCGGAAGAGCGTTTCGAGCTGCTCCAATACTTGAGCCTCGTCTTCGCCGTCTGCAATGAACTTGACTTTGGAACCCGGCGTGATGGCCAGCATCATCACGTTCAAGATGCTTTTGGCGTTGACCCGGTTGCCGTCGTATTCGAGAGTCACGTCGCTCTTTGATTTCCCCGTGATGTCGACGATCATCCCGGCGGGTCGCGCATGGACTCCCAGCTTGTTTGTCACGACAATTTCTTTGCTTAGCATTACATCTCCCGGAATTAGAAGAAATCGAGATTCACGTCCAAGCCGTCTTGGAGAATCGTTTGGAAGAGGCTGTCGGCGGAATGGAGAGTGTTCACCAAATCGTCGTGGAGCTTCCTGTCGTTCAGCAAGATTCCGGCGGTGTTGTCCGTCGATTGGAGCTTTGCCGCGATGGCCGTCAAACGGTCCGTGACGGAATCCAACTTGGAAACGACTCCGCCCGCGTCGTTCATCAAGTTCCCCGCGTCGGAAAGGAGGCCGCCGACGGGTGCGGAAACGGAATCGAGCAAGGCGTTCACCTTGACGGTCGCGTCGTTCAAGTTCGAAAGGCTTTTCTTCAACTGGGGATCCGTGTCGGAGAGCATCCGGGCGAGCCTGTCTTCCAGCTTTTCCGCCTTTTCCATCATCGTGCGGAACTTTTCGCGGAATTCCGGGTTCGCAATCGTGGAGTCCATCACCTGGTGCACGGACGTGAGCAGAATCTTCGTCGAATCGATGATTTCCCCGGCGAGGCCCAAGGCTTCGGCAATCCCGGCGTCGAACTGTCCGTCGATGGTGTCGCCCGGTGCGTAGTAAACGTTCGTGTCCTTCAAGATGATTCCCACCTGACGCTCGCCCATGATGCCGATGTTCTGGACGCGGATTTCGGAACCGATGGGGATTTTCACGTCATTCCGGATGCGCGCCGAGACCAATACGCGGTTTCCGGTGAGGTGGATGCTCTCGACTTTCCCCAACTTGACTCCGTTGATTTTCACCGGGTCGTCCAAGGTGAGCGTGCTGACTTGCGGAAAACGCAGGTTGTAGGAGTTGAAGACCTCACGCGGATCCTTGTCGTTCAAAAAGAACAGTCCAAAAATCAGCACGATGATGGTCAAGAGGACGACTAGTCCGACAGCGAGATATAAACCGGTATTCTTTTTCATCTCAAGGGAAATTTAGTTTATTCGCCATCCAAGCGGATGACGGAACTTGCCGCGGAATCGCCGTTTAAGTGCCTTTCCACCCATTCGAGGAGAAGCGCGTCGCGGTCTTTCGGCGAAAGGGTGTAATGCGTGCGCCCGTGAGACTGCATGAAATGATCCAGGTAGCACATCAAGACGCCTCCCGCCACGGAAACGTTCATGGATTCCGTGATGCCGTATTGCGGAAGTTTGAACTCGGCGTCGGCGGAGGAGAGCGTGTCGGGGTGATTCCCGGTGAATTCGCTTCCCAGGTAAAAAGCCGTCGGTCGGGAAAGATCCAAATCCAGGACGGAATTTTCCGTGTTGGTGCTCGCGACGGCGATTCGGTAGCCCTTTGAACGGAGATGTTCCATGCAGGCCTTGCGCCTTTTGTGCAAGTAAACGCTCATCCACTTGATGGAGCCCTTCAAAATGGAGCGGTTTACTTTGTACGGATTCACCTCTTCGATGACGTGGACATCCTCGATGCCGAAGACCTCTGCCGTGCGGATGACGGCGGAAATGTTGTGCGGGTCGAAAAGGTCTTCTAGAACCATGCAGAAGTGTCTCGTGCGATTCTGTACGACTTTCAGCAGCAAATCCCGACGGTGTTCCGTGAGCCTAGAAAGCAACGGTTCGAGCTTTGCCTGCATTTCCGGAGAAGAGAAGGAGTAGTTTTCCATAATTATTTTTGAACGGGCATTTCCTGTTTGAATATCATCGGCGTTTCCGTGACGAAGACGGGAGATTTCCTCGAGAGCTTTTGGCGCTCCTTTTCGACGGCGTTCCCGACCGTCCATTTCAATTGTCCGGCGGCCACCTTGCGGAATTCGGCCAGTTCTTCGGCGTGACGCTTCTTGAGGACGGATGACGTGTCAACCGGCATGTGGTTCCCGGCGACGTAACTCTCGGAAGATTCGGAAATGTTGCCGATGATTTCCCCGATTTTGGAATTGACGACGTCCCTGAAAAATCCCATTTTCATGATGGAGTTGAGGACGGCGTTCGCCGGGAAGACAATCGCGCTGAATCTATACTTGACCTTTTCCCCTTCGGGATGCATGTCCAAAATGGCGACGGCGATTCCGTGCAAGTTCCAGCGGAGAATCTTGCACCTGCCGCTTCCGTAAAAGACGCTGTGGAAACCTTTCCCCACTCCCGCGCTGTCTTGCAGCGCCCAGTAAAAATCCCCGTAGAGGTTCCCGCCGTTGTCGCCGCTGAAAAGCCTCCTGTCCCGCGAATTGTAATGGATGGAGTATTCCGTCTTTTGGAAGACGTTCACGAGAACTGTCGTGAACGGCAAGTGGTCGAACAGGTAGCTCATCATGTCGCCCGTGACGGGAAGCTCCCCTTCGTTTGTATAGATGACGCGGTAGCGGCTTCCCAAATGCCCGAACATTTCTTTCGTCACCGGGCTTTTCAAGTCGATTCCGCGATTTTTCAAGTCGACGAACGGTGCGCAGAATTTGTCGTCGTATTCAATCGACGCATCGGGTTCCAAATCCTTTTCGGAACATCCCGACAGAACCTCGCCCAGGCATTTTTTGGCGGCGGAACAGGCGTGGGCGTGCAATTCCGCCGTCGACTGGGCCGCCTGGGAGAATCCCGCGAAGAGGCAAGTGATGCCGAGAAGCTTTTTTATGGACAAATTCACTTTCTAAAGTCCAGGCTGTCGATGGGGACTAGGGTGAACTTCCCGACGTCCCCCAATTTGTCCGCGGGGCCCACGATGGAAATCGTCAAGCTGTCGGGATTGAAGTACTTGGCAATCATCTGCTTCACCTGTTCCCCGGAAACGGCTTCGATTTCGTTTACATAGTCGATGTAGTGGGAATCCTTTTTGCCCAAAAGCTCGCCTTGAGCGAAAAGGACTGTGGTGCTCGCCGGCGAGTCGAATAGGCTCGGGAGGCTTTCCACCAAGGTCTTCTTCGCTTGGGAAAGCTCGCTTTCGGATGGGCCCTCTTTCGAGAGCTTTTGGATTTCCTCCCGGATGAGCCGGATGGCCTCGGCGGCACTTTCCACCTTTGTCTGGAGGCGGATGGAGACCAGTCCGCTGTCCCTGTAGTCGTTGTCGACGTGGCTGTGGATGCTGTAGGCGAGACCGTTGTCCGAGCGGACGCGCGCCATCAGGCGCGAGGAGAAGCTTCCGCCGCCCAAGATGAAGCTCGCGACTGCGGCGGGATAATATTCCGGGTCGGGGCGTTTGACGAACGGGGCTGTCATGGAGATGTTCGCCTGGGAGACGTCCTTGTCGACGACGTAAATTCCCGGAGTTTTCCGTTGGGAGAGCTGCGGAACTTCGGCTTCGCCCTTGAAATCGGAAGGCCAGGATTCAAGGTAGGGCTTGATTTCGGAAATCATGGAGTCCCGGGAAAAATCCCCGGCCAAGGCGAAGACGATTCGACCGCTGCGGAAACGGCCCTTGGCGAGTCTTTTCAAGTCGTCCCGGGAGACTTTGCGGAATTCTTCCGAGGTCGCCGTCCACAGCCGAGGATTCGGTTCGTAGGCGACGTGGCGTTCTAGTGCGGAGAGGATGGCGGACGGCGTGTCGAAACGATGTTCGTAGGCGTTTGCCGCAGCCGTTTTTTGAATTTCGAGGGCCTTTGCGTCGAACCCCGGATCCAAAAAGACATCCTTGGCGAGCGAGAGAAGTTTCGGGAAATCCTTGGACAGGCATTCGATGCTGATGAGGCTTGTGAAAGTCCCGATGGAACCCGCGAGCGATGCCGCGATAAATTCGAGGGAGTCGTCCAAGGCCTCCGGCGAAATCTTGGAAGAGCCGCCTCGGCGGAACATGGACGAGAGCAGTTCGTGGGCGGCTTCGTCCGCGAGGCTGTCCGTGACGAAGTTCTCCTTGAAGAATATGTTGAAGTGGATGAGCGGGAGAGTCTTGTCTTCGATGACGTAGCCCGTGACGCTGTCCGAAATTCGGACTCTGGAATCTGCCGGATACGGGGCCTTGTATTGAAATTCCGGGTAGACGATTTCCTTGTAGGAGGCGGGAATCTCGTCGTTTGTCGAAGCGGAACTCTCCGAGACTTTTGAACTTGTCGAGTCTGCGGGGATTCTCGCTGCTTCGGCGTTTCCCTTCACTTGGGAAGACGCTCCGGAACAGGCGAAGAGAAATCCTGCGGCGGCAAAAGCCAAAATGGGGAATCTCAAGTTCATTCGGCATCCTCTCCTTTCAACAAAAGCCCGACGGTCGCTTTCTTGTGCAGGAACGTTTTTTGTGCGGCGCGCTGTACGGCGTCTGCGGAGACTTTTTCGAGTTCGGACGGCCATTCGAGCAAAATCCGATAATCGCCGAACATTTCATACCAAGCGAGCTGCGTCGCGACGTTTTCCATGTCTTGGAAGCTTTCTACCAGCGACATCACGGAGCGGTTCTTGACTTTTTGAAGTTCCTTCGCCGAGACGGGTTCCCTTTTCAATTTTTCAAGTTCTCCCCAGACGGCCGCTTCCACGCTGTCCGGGTCCGCTTCCGGTTGCATCACGACGCTCACGGAGAATTCGGAGACGTATTTGTTCACGCTGTTTGCCGCGCGGACGGACACCGCCCAGTTCTTTTCTTCGACGAGCTTCTTGTAAAGCCTGCCCGAACGCCCGTTGAGGACGCCTTCGACGATGTCTAGCGCATACAGGGAGCTGTCCCCGACTGCCGGGGTCTTGAACACGATGTCCATGCGGTTCGGCGCATCCGGGCGGAGAATCTTCAGGCGCTTTTCCCCTGCCTGTTCCGGGTCGCGGACCGTGATGGGCGAAAACGTTTCTCCGGGAGGGATTTTTGCAAAGTACTTTTTGATGAGGCGCATCGTTTCGGCTGTGTCCAAGTCTCCCGCCAACACGAGAATGGCGTTGCGCGGCTTGTAGTATTTCCGGTAATGCTCGGCGGCCTGCTCCCTGGTCAAGTTCATGATGTCCGATGGCCAACCGATGGTCGGGATGCGGTAGGGGAACGCTTCGTAAATCATCCCGTTCAGAGTTTCGAAATACCTTCCCGTCGGTCTGTCGTCGTACCGCATGCGGCGTTCTTCCCGGACGACGTCCCGTTCCGAGTAGAATTCCCGGAGAATGGCGTTTTGCATCCTGTCCGCTTCCAGGTAGAGGAACAGTTCCACGCGGTTCTTGGGGAGGGTCACGATGTAGGCGGTCATCAAGTCCGTCGTGAAGGCGTTCAGTCCCGTCCCACCGGCCTGCTGGTAAGCTCCCCAAAGCTCCTCCTTCACCATGTACTTCCGCTGCACTTCCACCAGGGAATCGTATTCCCCGCGGAACTTTTTGGCCGAAGCGGAATCCCCGGAGACCGCCGCCGCTCTCGAAAGAGCCATCACGGAATCTTCCTTCGCCATCAGCACGGAATCCTTGCCGAAGTCCGTCACCCCGACCGTTTTCGTCCCCTTGAAAAGTTCATGCTCCAGGATGTGCGCAAGACCGGAGCTTCCCGGGATTTCGTTCACGGAGCCGGTCACGTAAAACAGGCGGCAGCTCACCGTGGGGGCTTGTCCGTTCGGGTAAAGCAGCACGGTCAGCCCGTTGTCGAGGACTTCCTTGTGGATGGGGAATTCCCAGGCGAAGGATGCCGTCGAGGAGAGGAGCAAGCCGGCCAAGAGGGCGCGGATTTTTCGCAGTCGATTCAAGATTCCCTCAAATGAAAAGAGTCGTGTTCAATTTTCCCCGGAATTCCCAGGTCAGCGGGTCTTTCGGGCCGATGACGCCGAATAGGGCGACCATCGCTTTCTTTGCCGCGCCGTCCCGGAATCCCGGATTTGAAAGGGTCAAGCGGTAAAGGAGCTCCAATGCGGATCGGTAATCCTTCCCGGCCGCCATGCGGCAGGCTTCGCGGAAATCCGCCGCGTCGCCTTCGACCGGGTCCTTTTTCGCCGCTTCGACGAGAAGTTCCATCAAATCCAAAAGGTTCTTGGCCGAGGCGTATTCCGCGCTGTTTTGCGAAATCCCCGAGAGGATTCCCTTCGCCGATTCGCCGTCCCCGAGTCCGAGGCGGCATTTGGCTTCGAGTATTTTAAGATGGTCGTCCGCCGGATTCTTGGCCTGTTCCCGTTCGACGGCTTCGAGCGCCTCCTTGAAGTTTCCGCTTTCGACGGCGCTTTCCATGGCGCGCCTTGAACGTTCCTCGTCCGAAATGAAGTAGGATTCCAGCCGTTTCTTCAGCGCGTCTTTCGAAGCCGCCCCTTGGAAAGCATCGATGACTTCCCCCTTGGAAAGCACCACGGCGAACGGGAGCGTATGGATTCGGAACATTTGCCCGAACGCCATGTTCTCGGGATCGTCGAGGCTGGCCGTGCCGAGGGTGAAGTCCAATTCGGAGGAAAGGGCGTCCAAATCGGCGTTGAAGCTTTCGCATTCCGGCATTTGGGAAGAGGCGAATGTCAGGACGACGGGACGCGTCTCCGCTTCCCGCATCAGTTCGGATTGAAAATTCTCTGTTGTAATGGGGATGACTTTTGCCATGTTCCAAAATTTACTATTTTCAAAAACGATGAATTCCATTTGCCCGTTCTGTCAATCCGAAACGCGGAGAATCGACCTTCCCCGTCTGGATCTCCGCATTTGCCCACATTGCCTCGCGACGTTTTTTCCGAGCGACAAGACGATGGCCTTCCGTCGGGAGGTCGTGGAAGAGACGCGTTCCCGTTGGCTTTCCGCGCTTGAGCGTCGCCGGGAAGATTGGGTGGAACCGGGTGAAGATGTCCGCTGCATCGACCATGGGCAGAAACTCGTCGACGGCAAGCTCCCGGATTACGGCTTGCCCGGCAAAGTGGCCACTTGCTGTGAAATGTTCCAACTTCCGGCTTCCACCATGCACGTCCTTTTGCAGCGGATGGGTGGCGCGCCCGTTGAACCGAAATCCTCGAAAAAGCACCACTTCGCCATCATTGTCCTTTTCAGCAAGATTGTCGACAAGCTCTTGGGCACGGGCGATTCCGGCGACGACGGCCTTGACTCCCTCCAATATCACTTGAAGTTCAAAGACGTCCTCGAAAAGCCCTCGGAGACTTGATGGTCAAGCGAGTCGCCATCCTGAGCATCGCGCTTGTCTGCATGTTCGTCGCTTACGTTTTCATTCCCAAACGGGAGTTTTCCATTTCCATATTCCCGTTGCGTTCGAACGAAATCCTCTTTGCCTATGACGACAAGGCCGACGGCGGGACTTCCGCTTCCCGGATGGCGCTTTCCGACTCCCTGCTGGACTTTTATTGCACTCTCGACAGGGACACGTCGAAGTCCGCGTGGTGCGGACTCATCTGGAATCTGTCCGCCGAGGACAATGAATTCGGACGCTATGAAAATTGGAGCCTTGTCGATTCCATCGTGATGGACGTCTTTTCGGAGAGGGATGCGGAAATCATCGCGAAGGTCTGGACTTTCGATCCGGACGTGACGAACCGGGATTCCCTGCGGACTTTTCGGCAGATGTTGAAGGAGATTTCCTTGCGGAAGGGCGAAAACCACATCGCCATCCCGTTCGAGGATTTTTACGTCCCCGACTTCTGGTTTCGCGAAAATCACGCGGACAAGGATTTGGTGCAACGCCACAAGGAGCATGTCGCTAGGTTTGAAATCACTCCTGGGTGGGAGTCCGTCCGCGGGGAGCGGCTGCATTTCCGCTTTACACGGATCGCGGCCAAGGGAATCGGGTCCATGGAAATGGCCGTCTTCCTTTCTTGCTGCGTCGTCATCCTGGTGGTCGCTTTGGGCTTCATCAAGAAAAAGACATGAAGAACGTTCCCGTCAAGCTTTGCCTCCTTTACATTTTTAGCCTCTCGATTCTCGCGGCGGTCTTCTTCGCCTTTTACCCCAAGAAAATTTCCATTTGGCCGCCGATTCGGGGAGACTTTGGACCGCAACTCTACTCGGATGCGCGCGAAGGCGGCTTTTCCCAAGTGGAATTTTTGGAAAGCGACAGTGCTGTGGCGTTCCGCGCCGTCTTGAATTCCGGAATTTACCACCCATATGCGGGAATCCGGTTTCCGCTGGTCTCCGGCCGGGAAAAGCTTTCCCTCCGCGGCGTGGACCTTTCTTTCGCGGATTCCGTCGCCATCACGTTCCGCGCGAGTTCGGATGTCGCCCTGGTCGTCCTCACGGCGGACCCGAATGTTTCGAAGCTCGGCGACCCTCTTTCCCTGCGCCCCCTCCGCATGGACATCCCCGCCACGCGGCATTACGCGGCGCACAGGCTCCCCCTTTCGAACGTCCGGACTGTCCCCGTCTGGTTCGACATCCAGGGAGTCGAGCCGGATTCCGCCTATTACATCGACCGGGCTGTCGCCGTCGCCATCGAATCCGGGAAGGGGACTCTTCTCGGTCTCCCGACGGAAGTGGAAATCTTGAAATGGGAATTTTTTGGCTCGAATCGAATCGTCAAGCGCGCTTGTCTATTTATATTGATTCTTGCCACCGGGCTATTTTTCTGGGGGTTGGTGCACTCTTATGGAAAACGGAACAAAGAACGACAACTCGGTCATTGCAAGTAGCTTTACCGCCAACACGAAACTCCGACTCAAGTATTTCACGGGGATTCTCCTTTTGGGCTGCGGCGTCGGGCTGCTCTATTATTTGCGCGGGGTCCTCTTCCCGTTCGTCGGGGCGTTCCTCATCGCCTACATCGTCAACCCATTCGTCGACTTCTTGGAGCACCGCTTCCGTTTGCTGTTCCGGAAAGTCAAGTTCCGCAAAGTCCCCAAGAGCCTTGCGCGGGTGGCGGCGACGGCCGTCACCTTGATGCTGATGATTGCCGCCATCACGTTGGTCTGCCTCATTTTCATCCCTCAAATCAGCAATGAATTTTCCCGCTTCGGCACTCTCGTCGGCAAGTTCATGGCGGACAGCGAATGGATTCAGAACTTCCTGGCGCTGATTCCCTCGGATTGGCGATCGAGCCTGTTGGATTTCACGGAGAGTTCGAAGCTCCTGGAATCCCTCAAGGACATCAATTTTTGGCAGACGGTCCAGTCCATGCTCGGCAAGCTCCTGCCCGGTGCCGTGGGAGTCTTTTCGGGGACGATTTCCGTCATCGTGACTCTGGTGAGCGTCATTTTCATCGCCATGTACACGACGTTCCTGATGATGGACATGCCGAAGATTGCCGACCGAATCCGCAACTTGATTCCGCTGAAGACGGAAGACAAACCGGATCTTCTCCGCAAGACGAATCTTTTGATGAAGGCCTATTTCCGGAGCCAGAGCCTTGTCGCCCTGATTGTCGGCATCCTCTATTCCTTTTTCTTCGGCGTCATCGGGTTTCCCATGGGAATCGTGTTCGGGCTGTTCATCGGTCTGCTGAACATGGTGCCCTACCTGCAGATTGCCAGCATGCCGATAGCCTTTTTCCTCGGAATCATCTACTCGTTCGACACCGGGCTTCCCTTTTGGCAAGTCCTCCTCATCGTCGCGGGCATTTATCTGGTCGTCCAAATCATCGAGGACATGCTCATCATCCCGCGGATTGTCGGGACGGAAATGAATTTGCCGCCCGTGCTGATTCTGCTCTCCATCTCCGTGTGGGGGAAGCTCCTCGGATTCATCGGGCTTGTCTGCGCAATTCCGTTCACGTGCATCGTCATCGCCGTTTTCCAAGAATACTTCGAACACAAGATTTTTCCGCATCGGCAAAAGACTCCTAAGGGGGGCGATGGTTTGGATGGTGGTGCGTAGTTTCATCGGAAATTTCCGCAAAATTCTTCACCGACGATTTCTGAAATCTGTGAGAATCCCCACAAAATAAGGCCTCTAGGCGTTTTTTTATTGAGAATCCCTTGTTTTATGCGGAAAAAAAGGTATAATAAAAGCATTGAATTTCATTTCTTCAAGGAGAACATTCATGAACAAGCAAGAACTTGTGGAATACGTACAAAAGGCCGCCGGCATTGAAACGAAAGTTGCAGCGACTGCAGCCGTGAACGCCGTCCTCGACGGCATCACCGAAGGCATCAAGAAGGGCGGCCCGGTGCAACTCATCGGATTCGGCACTTTCAGCGTCAAGGAACGCGCCGCTCGCCAGGGTCGCAATCCGCTCACCGGCGAAAAGATTAAGATCAAGGCGACGAAGGTCGTCTCCTTCAAGGTCGGGTCCGAACTCAAGGCCACGGCCAAGAAGTCCAAGGTCGCCAAGAAGTGATTTCTTGCGATTTTTGAAAAGATGGCCCGTTTCCGCGGGTCATCTTTTGTTTTGCCGTATTGGGACGATTCGAATCCGTGCGCGACAAATTTGAATCCGCTTTTTCACTTCCCGTCGGAGGATTCGTCTAAAATTCCGCCTTTTCAAGGCAAAAAAAATCTATAATAAGCCTATGAAATCAAAATTCCCCATCATCGGTCTTTTCGCCGCTTTGACTTTCGCCTTTTCTGTTTCGGCTTGCTCCTCCAGTTCTAGCGGGACGGATGCGCAGGATTCGACGGATGAATGCGTGGAGAATCCGAGTTCCCCGAATTGCCAGGTCGAAGAGGATTTGGGATGACTCCGGAGCGGGAATCCCGTCTTCGCGAGATTTACGGTTCCCATTTTGACGGGGCTTCCGCAGAAGTGCTCGAAGCCCGTCTCCGCTGCCAAAGACTGTTGAGACTGTTGAACGCCTCATCCCCGGAAGAAGTGGAACTCCGAAGGGAAATCTTTCAAAATTTATTCGGCGGGTGGAGCGCGACCGTCCACATCGAACCGCCCTTCTTTTGCGACTGCGGCTTCAACATCTTCCTTGGCGAAGGGACGTATTTGAACTTCAACTGCACCATTCTCGACACGGAGCGCGTGACCATCGGCAAGCGTTGCTGGATTGCGCCGAATGTGCAAATTTACGCGGCGACGCATCCCGTCGATGCGGTGGAGCGTCGGGAACGTTGCCTGGCGAAGCCGGTGACCGTCGGGGACGACGTGTGGCTCGGCGGTGGCGTCATCCTTTGCCCGGGCGTGACAATCGGCGACAGGACTGTCATCGGGGCGGGGAGCGTCGTGACGCGGGACATCCCGTCGGATTCCGTCGCATTCGGAAACCCGTGCCGCGTCCATAGGACTTTGAATCGGGAAACGGCAAAATGAACCGAGTGCCGTTTTTCTATATTGAACCCAATCGGTTTTTGACCCTCAGACAGGGGGTGTGATTCCCCCAAAAGGAACACTTATGAAGAAGAAGATTCTTTTCCAAGATACGTCTTTCCGCGATGGATTCCAGTCCATTTTCGGCGCGCGAGTTTTTACGGAGGATTTTATGCCGGCGGTGGAAGCGGCCGCGGCGGCGGGCATCACCCATTTTGAAGCCGGTGGAGGCGCGCGTTTCCAGGCTCTGTACCAAAACTGCGGCGAAGACGCTTTTGACATGATGGACACGTTCCGGAAGACTGTCGGCCCCAAGGCCCGTCTGCAGACTCTCGCCCGCGGCATCAATGTCGTCGCCTTGGCCCCGCAACCGTATGACATGATCAAGCTCCATGCGGACATGTTCAAGAAGCACGGGATGACGCGGATCCGCAACTTCGACGCTCTGAACGACGTGAACAACCTGATTTATTCGGGGAAGTGCATCACGGAAGCCGGTCTAGAACATGAAGTCGTCGTGACGATGATGGAGCTTCCCCTCGGATGCACGGGGGCGCACGACCCGGAATTTTACGAAAAGACTTTGAAGAGCATCCTCGACGCGGGAGTGCCGTTCGATTCCGTCTGCTTCAAGGACGCCTCCGGTACGGCGAACCCGATGAAGGTCTATGAGACGTTCAAGCGCGCGCGCAAGCTCCTCGGCGACAAGGTCGAGTTGCGCATCCATTCCCATGAAACTTGCGGCACGGGACTTCGGCAATATTTGGCGGCGATTGACGGCGGTGCTGACGGTGTCGATTTGGCGCGCAAGCCGCTTTCCGGCGGAACTTCCCAACCGGATCTGTTCAGCATGTACCACGCCCTCAAGGGGACGGATTTCGCTCTGGCCTTGGGCGAGGACGGCATTGTCGACGACAACGCCATTCCCAAGCTCATGGAGGCGAACAATGTCGCGGTCGAATGCCTCAAGGACTACAATTTCCCGCCGGAATCCCGTCAGATTTCTTCGGACGTGATTTTCTCCCCGATGCCGGGCGGTGCTCTGACGGCGAACACGCTCATGATGCGCGAAACGAAGACCTTCCATCTGTATCCGCAGGTCATCGCCAACATGTCCGAATGCGTTCGCCGCGGCGGATTCGCCTCGTCCGTCACGCCGGTGTCGCAGTATTACTTCCAGCAGGCCTATGTGAACACGGTGAACAAGAGCAAGGGTCTCGACACGTGGCACAAGATGACGGAAGGCTACGGCAACATGATTCTAGGTTATCTGGGCAAGACTCCTTGCGAACCGGATCCGGAACTGGTGAAAATCGCAGCGGAGCAGATGGGCAAGAAGCCCTTCGCCGAAGCTCATCCGGGAGTCAAGTGCGCCGCGGAAATCATCGAACCGGGCATTCCCCAGGCGAAGAAACTCCTCGAGGAGAACAACCTTCCCGTCACGGACGAGAACATCTTCATCACAGGCTGCCTCCAGACGAAGGGCGGCAACAAGGGCATCGACTTCCTCAAGGGCAACCGCCACATCGGCGTCCCCAAGAAGGATCCGAACGCTCCCGCTCCGGCAGCCAAGGCAGCCCCGGCTACGGTCAACACGAGCGGCATGAAAGTCCAGGCGACGAACACTTACCGCGTCGCCTTGAACGGGCAGAGCTGGGACGTGCAAGTCAGCACACTCAAGTAAGTCCGAAGCTTCAAAATGGAAGCCGCCCTCCGGGCGGCTTTTTCTGTACTACAACAAATGGAGGAATTCCGCGTTCAGGGAGTCGTGCGGAAATCATAGCGATTTGAAAAGAAGTTGCGGAGATGGAGAATATATATGTTTGGACTATGCGCATTCCCGTTGCCGTTTTCATTTGTTCCGTTTGGATGCTTTGCTGTTGCAGCGACGATTTGGAATCTTCCGCGCCGAATGCCGAGACTTCGCCTGTGCCGTTCAGCCGGACGGCTCCGGTGATTTTCACCGAAGTGACGCCGCAGAGTCTGGATTACGAAGACGAGGACGGAGAAAAGTCCGATTGGCTGGAAATCTTCAACCCGGCGGACACTGCAGTGAACCTTTCCGGGTATTCCCTTTCCAATTCCATCGAAGCTCCCGGGATGTGGAAGTTCGGGAATGTCGTCGTCCCGCCGCAAAGCTTTTTGATTCTCTTCTTTTCCAAAAAGGACCGCCCGGATTACGTCTTGCCCTCGGATTCGACGGAGATGATCGGGTCGGGGGCTTGGGGTTGGAGCGATGCGCAAAATTTTCCCGTTGCCGGGACCAGTTCGGCAGAACCGTGGGCGTTCCCCGGTTATGTTCTTGTGGAAGACGGCAAGCGTTCCATTTCGGGGCAAATGCAGCTCGGGTCGAACGAGGAGCTCGGTTGGAGCAGCGCGTGCATTTTCGTCGGAGTCGGAAGCGGTTCCTCTTCGGACGCATACGATTTGAGGAGTGCAGACCAGTTGCTTCTCACGGGATACTTGACGAAGGGGGAACCTCTCGAAGTTCGTTTGACGCAGCCCGATTTGGACGATTGGAAGGCTTGGGCCGCGCAAATCGTCGGGACGGGCGATTCGACGACGACTTATGCGGTGACGTTGCCGACAGGGACGAAGTTCCCGGACTTGGAGAACATTTACGGGACGAGGTTTGCCGCCGTCAGCGGAAATTATCATCCGGTGCAGTTCAAGTTCTCCTCGATTGTGGCGCGGAATCAGGGCCACTTTCCCCACGTGAATTTCAAACTTCCCAAAGAAGGCGGGGAAGTATTCCTGTTCGATTCCGCGGGTGTTCTTCGCGATTCCATCGCCTATCCGAAAGTTCCCAAGGGAATGTCCTATTCCTTTGTGGGGGACGGGTGGGGCTTCGCTTCGCCGACTCCTCTCGGCATCGGGAATTTCGCCTATGCGGCGCAAACGGAAAATTCTTACAGTTTGCCGAATTCGGGATTCTATTCCGAAGCTTTCACGGTTTCGTTCGGCAGCGATTCTACGGGAACCGTTCGCTGCGAGGTGGGAGGAAAATCTCCGACGGAATCCAGCCCCGCCGTCGCCGGGGAAATTGAAATCTCGGAGACGACAGTCTTGCGTTGCGCCACGTTCCGCGAGGGGGAGCTTCCGAGCGAGGTGACGACGCGCACCTACCTTTTCGAATCGCAGCCGTCCGTCGTCGCGGCCTTCATCACGGCGGATCCGAACCAGCTGTTCGATCCGGATTCGGGAATCTACATGGAAGGCCCGGAGGCGAGTGCCGAAGAGCCGCATTACGGGGCGAATTATTGGAAGGACAAGACCATTCCCGCAGAAATCACCTTTTTTGAACCGGGCGTGAATGCGCCTGCTTTCATGGAGAATGTCGGGTATGAAATTTTCGGAAATTACAGCCGTGCCAATCCGAAAAAATCCTTTGCACTCAAATTCCGCAAGCGTTTTGGAAAATCCAAGCTGGAATATCGGATGTTCCCCGAGTTCCCGAACGTGACGGAATTCAAGGATATCGTCTTCCGCAACAATGGCGGAAATTACAACCAGGATTACATCCGCGATTATCTCAGTTCGAGCATTAGCGAGGGGCTGGGAGTCGATTACCAGAAGAGCCGCTTCGCCGTCGTCTTTTACAATGGAGAGTATTACGGAATTCACGAGATTCGCGAACGGTTGAATGAAAATTACTTTGTAAGCAATTACGGCTATAGCGGAAACGCCATCGATTTGCTGAAGGCGGACAACTCCATCTCTTCCGGCTCGGCGTCCGATTACATCGCGCTAGAAGACTACATGGAAGGTCACGACCTTTCCGACAGCGCGGCTTACGCCTACGTCGCGTCGCAAATGGACATTGACAACTACATCAGTTACGTGCAGACGGAAATGTTCGTGGCGAACCAGGACTGGCCCGCGAACAATTTGAAAAAGTGGCGTTCCACGGCGCCGCTGACCAAGTGGAAGTGGGCCCTTTACGATTTGGATTGGGGATTTTCGAACGGGCATTCCCAGTATTCGAAGATAGACATGTTCCATTTTATTGCGGATTCGACGGCGAGCGGCTACCCGAACGGCGCGGAATACACGGTCCCGTTCCGCAGCTTGTTGAAAAATGAAAATTTCCGCAGGCGATTCATCAACCGATTTTCCGCTTTGGTCTCGACGAAATTCTCTGCCGATTCGGTGCTCTTGCGAATCAACGCTTTGATGGCGGAAGTCAACGGGGAAGTCTCGCGTGACCAGGAGCGTTGGAATCTCAGTGCGAATTACATGGAGAACCAGTTGGAAGTCATCAAGGATTTTGCAAGGGAACGCCCGGCAAAAGTCGTTGAAGAGATGCGCGAATTTTTCGGGCTTGGCGAAGTCCAAAACGTGACGGTTTCTGCAAACGGATGCGGTACGGTTTCCGTGGATGGAATTCCCGTCCGCGGCGAGAAGGTCGTGCAGCTGTTCTCCGAAATTCCAGTGCCGCTTTCGGCGGAAAACGGCGCGGGTTGTACATTCCAAAATTGGTCGGACGGCGAAACTTCGGCGACGAGGATTGTCGTTCCGCAGGCAGGTGCGAAGTACCGGGCGCAATTCCGCTGACGGGGTGGACAGCTTTGAAAATCCGTTGACAACATGAGCGGATAAGGTTATTTTAATAGTGACTTTTGGGAAAGTCGTTTGGCGTTAGGAGGTCAAAATGAAACAAGTTCTCGCATTGTTGTTGCTCGCGTTGCCGATTTGGGCGGTTGATTTGGATTCGGCTTTCGTCTTGAATTCAAAGGCTGTAGATGTGGGCGAAAATATATACATGTACGATTCCTCTATGGAAGTGTGTTGTGGCCCCGACTTCATTTTTGAAACGGGAATGTATTACCCTTGGGTAAAGGTGGATATCCCACAAAACGTCGCTTTGGACGGCAGCTATATGAATGATGAGGGCGTATTCGTTTACCGTTCGGAATTGGACAGCATGGTCGCAGTCATTCTGGACTTCTCTTCGAGGCTGATGACGTTGGAGGGGTTGCAGTACAAAGCGGAATGCCCGGTCCATTTGGCGGAAGACTCCTCGTCTTTTGTGGAGGATTCGCCGTGTCCCCACAACTGGGACTTGGAAGCGGTTCTCCTTTTTGAGTTGTCTCGTCTGCAAACCCTAGGCGTGCTGAAAATTTCAGCAGAGGAAGCGGATTCCATTGCGGAGGTAGTTTCTTCCCGGATGGAAAGTGCGCTGGATAGTGGGGCTGATTTTGAATTTTTGGTGTATCGTTACGATGCAGAAAAATTTGAAAACAAGGACACCGCCTACGTCCAAAAAACGACGATTGCAAGTGCGCTCTCCTATTTCCCGGAGCTGACTGGGATTGCGCAAAAAAATAAAGGCCGAGGGGTTTCCCACGTAATCTCTTTGGGGCAAAAGACATTCCTCGTCACGGGCACGAAACCGGGCGCGTCGTACAGGCTCTTTTCCGCGAACGGGGTGCTTTTGAAGAGCGGGCGTCTGGAATCCGGTGGAAAAATTCAAACGCCGACAGTCCCGGCGGTGCTGAAAGTCGACGGCGGCAAGGCGTTCTGGTTGAAGTGAGAATGCCAAGGTTTGTAAAATTTTACAAACGTGGTTGACGTCACGATTTTTGAAGTGTAGTTTTATGTCTAGAATTTTACTTTTTAGGATGATGGTATGGACAAAATCAGAACATATGCGTGGATTCTGCTTACTTTGTCGGGAGTGCTCTGGGCGCAAAATGTTATTTCCGTGGAGGCTTTTGACGAGCAGGGCGGCAATCCCGGGCAAATGACGCTGCGTCTGCGTGTGGTGAACGGTGGGGCGGACACGGTGGAAGGTGTTCGGTTGCGGTATTTCTTGAAATACGAAAAGAGTCGTAAGCTGGTGATGGGGCAGACGGTGAAGCAGATTTACGGGCGCTTCGTCGCGAACACGCTCACAATCCATCAAAATTCCCAAGTCCATCGCGTCGATTTCGACCCGATAGTCCCCACCATGGAAGTCGTTTTGCGTTAGGAGGCCAAGATGAAACAAGTTCTCGCATTGTTGTTGCTCGCGTTGCCTGCGGTTGGGGCGGAATCCGTCGAAGTGGAACAAACTCCGTTTCGTCCGTGGACGGCTATTTCCTTTGAAGAGGGCTTCTTGCCTTTTGACAAATCGGGGATCTGTGCGGAAGATTCCTTGGCGGAAGTCGTTCACTGCTCTGAGGATGGAAACGTCGCTTATTATTCGACTCTCGATTCCGATTACGCCGTTTTCCTTCGGGGGCTTGGATTTGAAATTTGGGGCGTACAGGAAACGTATTCTTTTTCGGATTCTTCTTACCAATACAAAACGACACTTGCGGACGTGGTGAAGCATGAATTCTTGAAATTCCAAGAATGGGGGATAATCGACATATCGGCGGACAGCGCGGCGACTTTGATTGATAAAATGCGTAAAATTATGGGAGGTTTTAACGGCATTCGATACGATTATGGGAGGGCTTGCGATACGGGGGATGGTGTTTGGGGGCTTCTCGCGGATTCCTCTTATATGTTATGTCAAGGGTTTCCCATTTATGGTGGGTCGTCCATTCCTTCCGAACTTTTGGAGCTGCTCCCCGAACTTGCGACCGCTCGAGCACTTTGGACGAAATCTCCCGGTGTTTGGGGCTTCCGGAGAATTTCTTCGGGGACCTTCCTCGTCACGGGCGCGAAATCGGGCATGGCGTACAAGCTGTTTTCCGTGAACGGGGTGCTTTTGAAGAGCGGGCGTCTGGAATCCGGTGGAAAAATTCAAACGCCGACAGTCCCGGCGGTGCTGAAAGTCGACGGCGGCAAGGCGTTCTGGTTGAAGTGAGTGCGTTGCGTTTAGACGCGCTGCGCCAAAAGGGGATGCCGCCTTTCGATTGTTTTTCTACATTCGCGAAATGAACAAGGCAACCCTCATTATCGCTGCGAGTCTGATGGCTAGCCGCGTCCTCGGCATCTTTCGCGAAATGCTATTGGCGCGAGCGGCCGGCGTCACGGCGGAAAAGAATGCGCTGGACTTGGCATTCTTGATTCCGGACATCTTGAACCATGTCGTGAGTACGGGATTCCTGTCCATCATCTTCATCCCCATCTTTTTCGGTTACAAGGCGAAGAACGATGAAGACGGCGCCTGGAAATTTTTCAGCAACATCTTGAACACTCTCGGAATTTTGTTCCTTGCGCTTATCGTTCCGTCGTTTATTTGGATGCGCGAGTTGATCACCCTATTTACGTCGGCGGCCGATTTGCCTGCTGAACTTTTGGACCGGGCGACTTATTTCGGACGCATCATCTTGCCGGCCCAGCTTTTCATCTTTGCGGGGAGTTTCCTCGTCGCCGTGCAGCATACGCGCAAGCAGTTCGCCATTCCGTCCCTCACCGGGGTTGTCTACAATTTGGCGATTATCGTCGGAGGCATCTTGGGAAAATCCCATGGGCTCGAAGGCTTTGCATGGGGCGTCCCTGTCGGCGCGTTCGTCGGCTTTTTCGTGTTGCAGATTGTCGGGGCTTATCGCGGCGGAGTCCGTTATTATCCCGTCTTCAATCCTCGTCATGCGGACGTCATCCGTTACGTGAAAATGATGATTCCCATGTCGTTTGGCGTGGGCAGCATGTTCGCTTTCGAATTCGTCATCCGCAGCTTTGGGGGGATGTTCGAAGCGAGCGGGATTTCAAGCTTGAACTACGCTTACCGCGTGATGTACACCCTCGTTGCGGTGTTCGGCTTTTCGGTCGGCGTTTCGAGCTATCCCGACATGGCGCGCCTTGTCAAGGAGAACAAGTTTGTCGAGTTGAACCGTCAAATTTGGTCTAGCCTGTCGCGGATGTTCTGCATTTTAGTCCCGGCCGTGGTGACGGTTTGGGCGTTATCGTTCCCCATCGTGCGGATTCTTTTTGAACGCGGGGCTTTTTCCCGGGAGACGACGGAGTTCGTGGCGAAGCTGTTGCATTGGTATTTGCCGGCTAGCCTCGGGCTTTGCCTGCAGGCCGTCTTGGTGCGCGCCTTTTACGCGAAGGAAAAGATGTGGACCCCGACTCTCATCAACACGGGCATTTTCCTGTTGACGATTCCCGCTTACCTGCTCCTTTCGAAGGACTTCGGGATTTACGTCGTGCCGATTGTCGGCGCTTCGGGAGCGTTTTGCCAAGTCGTCGCCATGGTCTTCCTTTGGGCGCGGGATACGGGGACGGAAGGGATGCGGCATGCGTTGCAGAATATCGGACGCGCGCTGGCGAGCTTTGCCGCGATGGTCGTCGTCGCCATTGCCATAGAAAACATCTCCTACGACTTTGTCCGCGAAACGTCCTTGTTCTCTCTTGTCGTCTATTCCGGAATTGTCGGTGCTGTGCTGTTCCCCGTGAGCCTTGTCGTCCAAAAAACAATCGGGTCGGACGATGCCGGAATCATCTTGCAGGAACTTGTCGGAAAGATTCTCCGCAAAGTACGCCCGTTCTTGAAAAAAATGTAATTTGCCCTTGGAAGTTCAACATCTTCTAGGAGACAAATTATGGAACTCAAAGGCTCTAAAACCGAAAAGAACCTGATGGAAGCGTTTGCCGGGGAATCCCAGGCGCGCAACAAGTACACCTATTACGCTTCGAAGGCGCGCAAGGACGGCTTTGTCCAGATTGCGAATCTTTTCGAAGAGACGGCGAACAATGAAAAGGAACACGCCAAGATTTGGTTCAAGTATCTGCACGGTGGGGAAATTCCCGATACGACGGTCAACTTGAAAGACGCCGCGGACGGCGAAAATTTCGAATGGACCGATATGTATGACCGGATGGCGAAGGAAGCCCGGGAAGAGGGCTTTAACGAGATTGCGGCGAAGTTCGCCATGGTCGGCAAGATTGAAAAGGAGCACGAGGCTCGCTACCGGAAACTGTTGAAGAATATTGAAGACGGCCTCGTCTTTTCGCGCGACGGGGACAGGATTTGGCAGTGCTCCAACTGCGGTCACATTGTCGTCGGCAAGAAGGCTCCCGGCGTCTGCCCGGTCTGTGGACATCCGCAGAGCTTCTTCGAAATCATGAAGGACAACTTCTGATTCTGAATACGTGAAAAAATCCCCCGCTCTGCGGGGGATTTTCCTTTGGCGAAAAGCCAGGTCATTTGTTCTTGAGCAAGTCGCGGATTTCCGTGAGGAGGACTTCTTCTTTGGACGGTGCGGGCGGAGCGGGCGGTTCCGCCGGTTTTTCCTCTTCCTGCTTGCGCATGTTCTGCATGAATCCGAGGAACTTCTTCATCACGAGGAAGACGACCAAGGCGACGATGAGAAAGTCGATGACGCCGCCGATGAAGCTTCCGTAGGGAATTTCGACTCCGGCTGAAGTCGTGTAGGAAAGCGCCTTGAGGCCTTCTCCCGCATCCTTTTGCCCGAACATCGCGATGATGGCCGTGACTCCCGGCATCACGATGTCGTTCACGAAAGAGGTGACGATTTTGCCGAATGCGCCGCCGATGATGACGCCAATCGCCATGTCGACAATGTTCCCTTTGAACGCGAACGCTTTGAATTCTGCGAGTAGGCCCGAAGCCTTTCCTTTAATGTCCATGGTGGACTCCTTTTTTGGAAGTGGAGAAGCTCTGTTGGGATGGTCGCTTCGGCGCGGCGTTTCGGCTCAGCAGAGCGCCCCATAAAGATAATTTTTTTTGCCATTTTGCACGATTTCTATCTTTGCCCTATGTTTTGGGTCACATATGCGATTGGATCCGCCTTTTTCCTGGGATTTTACGACATCTCGAAGAAGAAGGCCTTGACGGGGAATGCGGTGCTCCCCGTGCTTTTTTGCGTCAGCCTGACCAGTGCCGCCCTCCTTTCGCCGTGCCTTTTTCTGGGGAAGATTCCGCGCCTTTCGCTTGCGGAACACGGGATGCTTTTGCTGAAGGCGGGAATCGTCACCGCCAGCTGGATTTTCACTTTCAACGCCGTTTCGAGGCTTCCCCTGAGCCTCACGTCGCCGATTCGCGCGAGCGCTCCCATTTTTACTGTCGCGATGGCGGTGGCTTTCATGGGGGAGCGTCCCGCCGCAATGGAGTGGCTGGGAATCGGGATTTCGCTGCTCGCCTATTTTTTGATGAGCGTCGCTTCGCGGAAGGAGACGGGGAAGTTCTTCACGAACGTCTGGGTGCTTTCGATGTTCTTCGGGACTTTTCTCGGGTCGGTCAGCGGCGTTTACGACAAGTTCCTGTTGCAACGGGCGCACATCCATCCGCTGGCCATCCAGTTTTACTTCAACGTTTACATGGCTTGTCTGCAAGGGGCGGGCGTTTTGATTTGCCGGATTTGGGCAAGCGATGATTCGCGTCGGGTCCGGTTTCAATTTCGCCCGGTGATTCTTGCCGTGGGAGTCTTGCTGGTGATTGCGGACAGGCTCTATTTTTTGGCCGTCCACGAACCGGATGCGCTGATTTCGGTGGTGACGGTCATCCGGCGTTCCAACGTGCTGATTGGATTCGCCGGGGGACTTTTGCTCTTTCACGAGAGGCGGTCGCGGGGGAAGTTCTTGGCGATGGCCGGAATCCTCGCCGGGCTTTTCTGCTTCGCCCTGGCAAATTGAATTTTTGACAGTTCTGCGTTGATGCGGCTGCTCGCTTCCACGTTCTGCGGATTTTGGAGGGTGTCCGATTCGGGCGGCTCCCCGCAAATGTCGATGCCCAGGATTTGACGTCTTTCGCATACGGTTTGCAAGAGGCGTTCCAATTTGGGAAGGGGCAGTCTTCCGCCGTCCCAGTTCGTTTGGAGGGTCTCTTCGGGCAAGACGTCCTTGTCGATGGAAATGTAAATCGGGGCGTCTTCCGGGATGGCGCTTAAAAGGGCGTTTTCGTCAAAGGATTCGGCGGCGGCTTCCGATTCCGAGAAGAACCGGACTTTGGACGATATGTTCCGGGATTCCCGAACGAGGTCTTCCTTGACGCCGATGAGGGTGACGCTTTGAAGCCGCGGATTTTCTTCCAAGACTTTTTTCACCCAGCTCCCGCAGGAAAGCATCCCGCCGAATTCAGGTTCTTGCATGTCGGAATGATGGTCAAAAACGAGAAGATGGAAAGGCTTTTTGATGAAATCCGTCCAAATCTTGGAAAGATGATGGAAATTCCCGGAATCGATGAAATGGATGTTTTGCAAAGCCCGTTTGGAGAAAAGTTCCCGGATTTGGATTTCCGCATCTTCGTCCAAATAACAATCCGTCCCTTGAATTTGTGTGCAATCCAAATGCTCGAATCGGTCGAAGTTCTCGCCGCTGCAAAAGCTTTGCCCCGTGTAAATCCCGGAAAGATGGCAGACGAGCGGCTTTGTCATGGAAGCCTTTCCAACTTGGCGCGGAATTGCAAGCTGCGCACCGTCGGGAGCTTGTCGAATTGAATCGTGTAGCAGGAATTCTTGGCGTCGGCGGCTAGGATTGTCCCGTCGCCGAATACGGCGTGTCGGACGCGTTCTCCTTCGAAGAAAAGATTTTGCGGCATCGCCAAACGTTCGGCGTCCTCCCGGATGCTTTGGAGAGCCTTGGCGCGCAAGTCTTCCGGCAGCGGCCTTGCGAAATCCAGGTTCTCTTCGCCCGCGTCAAAAAGGAATCTCGACGGGAACTTGCTCAAGTTCGCACTCCCGCCGCCCTCGTTTTCGGAAAGGAAGAGCCTGTCCTTGGCGCGCGTGAAGGCGACATAGGCGATTCGGCGTTCCTCCTCCATCTCTTCCGGAGTTTCGATTTGCGCGGAAGGGAAGATGCTTTCGTTCAATCCGGAGATGAAGACGTTCCGGAATTCAAGCCCTTTGGCCGAATGGATGGTCATCAGCTTCACGGCGTTCCTGCGCTCTTCCTTGTCCATGTTTCCGTAAAGCGCGATGCGCGACAGGAAGGATTCGAGGGTTTCGTCGGGGTCTTTGGCTGCCGCCTCGACGCTCTGTTTGAATTCCGCCAAGTTGTCGAGGCGTTCTTGTTCCGCATCCATGCGGGCGAAATCCGTGAAGCCGGAAAGTTCCAGGATTTCGTCCAAGACGTCGTCCAATTTCTTGGATTCGATGCCTTTCTGTGTCGTCAGGACGGCGTCGATGTATTGGCGGATTCCCGTATTCTTGAAGATGGGGTCGTCTTGGGATTCGAGAAGCGCGTGCCAAAGGGAGAGGCGGTTCGATTCCGCGTATTCTTGCAAAAAGGCGAGTTTTTGTTTCCCGATTTTTCGCCCGGGGACGTTGATGGTGCGCAGAAAGGCGATGTCGTCTTGCGAAGTGAGCATCCTCAGGTAGGCGACGACATCCTTGATTTCGCGTCTGCCGTAAAAGGAAACTCCCGAAAGGATGCGGTAGGGGATTTTCCGCCGAATCAAAACTTCTTCAAGGGCTCGGGAAAGGTGGTGCGCCCGATACAGGACGGCGATGTCCCCGAGACTTTCTCCGCTTTTCAAAAGCCTTTCGATGGAATCCGCAATCCATTCCGTTTCTTCTTTTGGGGATTTCCCGTGGAAGTAAATCGGCTTTGGACCGTTCTTTCGGAGGGCGTGAAGCTCTTTGGGGAATCGGACAACGTTGTGCGCAATCAGGGTGTCCGCAGCCTTTAAGATTTGAGGGCTGCTGCGGTAGTTTTCCTTGAAGACGATGGTCTTCGCGTCGGGATATTTCTTGTCGAAGTCCAAGAAGAGCTTGACGTGAGAGCCGCGCCAAGAATAAATGGTCTGGTCGCTGTCGCCGACGATGAAAAGGTTCCGGTGCTTCTCGGATAAGATGCGGGCGATTTTATACTGCTTTTCGCTCACGTCTTGGAATTCGTCGACTAAAACGTATTCCATCCGGGCTTGCCACTTTTCCCTTGCTTCGGGGAAATTCTCCAGAATGTACAGGGCGAAGTTGATCAAGTCGTTGAAGTCCAGGCCGAAGTTCTTTTTTTGCTCGTAAAGGTATCGCAAAAAGATTTGCCGATTGCCGTCCTTTTCTTCCCCGATGCGGAGCTTCAGCTCTTCGGCGGAAATCCGTACAAATTCGCTGATATAGGCTGTCGTGAATTTCCCGGCTTCGAGAACCTGGTCTATCGTCCGCTGCATGGTCGTTTCGCGGAGGGAAATCTTCATGTCGGCAAAGATGCGCTTCAACATTTCCCGTTCGTCGTCGGTGTCCAGGATGACGAACTTTTTCGGGTAGCCCAACCGGTGAATTTCCTCTTTCAAGAATCGCGTGCAGAAGGCGTGGATTGTACTGATGAAGCCCAAATCGGCATCGCCGAGAATCGCTCGGACGCGGCTTTTCATCTCGTTTGCCGCACGGTTCGTGAAGGTGACCGTCAAAATGTTCGCCGGGGAGATTCCCAGTTCGGAAACCAAGTAGCAGTAACGCGCCGTCAACGCCCTGGTCTTTCCCGTTCCCGCTCCCGCCATCACGCGGATGTGGCCTTCGGTCGTCTGGACCGCCTGCAACTGTTCTTCGTTCAGAGCGTCCAAAATGCCCATGGGGATTACCGCAGGCAGGATTCGACGTAAGCCTTCATTTCGCCGATTTCTTCAGAAGACGGTTTGAAGACGGCGCGGAATCCGTCTCCGCAGACGTCGTATTTCAAAAGCTTCAAATGCCCGGCTACGAGAGGGACGGCTTCGCCGCTCCAGCCGTAAGAGCCGAAAACCCCGACTTTCTTTTTGGCGTTTGAAATGGCGGAAAGCCGTGCGATGAATTCCCAGACGGGGAGAATGGCGTCCCGGTTGAACGTCGGGGAGCCGATGAGGAGAAGCTTCGCCTTGTCCGCTTCCGCTGCGGCCACTTCGACGGGAGTGATTCCCAAGTCGAACATCTTGACGGCGTATGCGTGTTCCTTTAGAACTTCTGCAGCCGCTTCCGCCAAGGATTTCGTGTATCCGTAAGACGAAGCGTAGGCGATGACTGCGGAATTGGCTGCGTCGGGTTCTTCGCTCCAGATCTTGTATTTTTCCATCACCTTCGAAAAGTCGCCGTCCAAAATCGGGCCGTGGCTCGGGCAAATCAGGGAGATGTCCAAACCGTCGATTTTTTGCAGACCGCTCAAGACGAATTTTTTGAACGGGCTGAAGATGCAGTCGTAATAAACTTTGAGGGCCGTATCGTAATCGTCTGGTTTGGAGATTTTTGAAAATAGCGGATGATTTTCTTCGTAATAATGTGCGCCCAAGAAGTCGCAGGTGAACAGAGTGCGGTTCTCGGGAACGTAGGTGAACATGGAATCCGGCCAATGCAGGTTGGGGGAAATGATGAATTGCAGGGTCTTTCCGCCCAAGTCGAGCTTCAACGCATTCGTCGCCGCGATGCTTTCAAAATCGGAGTTCGTGATTTTCTTCAAGAACTTGATGGCGCTGGCGCTGCCGACGACCTTCGCTTTCGGGGCCAGGGACAAAAGGGCTTGCAGGGAGCCGGAATGGTCCGGCTCCGTGTGGTTCATCACGATGTAATCGACCTGGGAAATGTCGCAGACTTTTTGGAGATTCGAAATGTATTCGGGCGTTTTCTTCGCATGGACGGTTTCGACGATTGCCGTCGCGGAATTCCCTTGCACCAGATAGGAGTTGTAGGAAGAGCCGAACGCCGTCGGGACGACGACATCGAAGAAACGCATATCGGGGTCTGACACTCCGATGGAAAAAATCCCTTGGGAAATTTCTAAAGCCATGAATTCCTCCGAAAGGCTCAGTTGCCCCGTTCCGTCATGGAAAAAATGAGTTCGTGCAATGTGGAAATCTGCTCTTTTGCGGGAAGTCCGTCCGCCAGGGCCAACGCTTCGGAAATGTGTTCGAGGGCGGCTTCCTTCGCTTTGTCGAAGGCTTGGGCGTCTTGCAGCTTTTTGCGGATTTCTTCGCTGACTGCCGGATCCGACGCCCTTTTCAACAAGGAAATCAAAGATTCCTTTTCTTGAACGGAAACGCTTTGTACGTAATAAATGAGCGGCAGGGTCACCAGGCCGTTCGAGATGTCCGTGAATTTCGCCTTGTCCAAGTCTTTTGCGCCGAATCCGTAATCCAGCAAGTCGTCGATGATTTGAAAGGCGATGCCGAAATGCATCCCCAGCTGTCCGCATTTTTCGACATCCCCTTCGCTGTAACCGGCCAACACTGCTCCCATTTTCGCACTGGCTTCGATGAGCGCGGCAGTCTTTCCCTTGATGATGGCGTTGTATTTTTCTAGAGGGAGGTCGATGTTCCCTGTGCAATCCAATTCGTTGATTTCTCCGGCGATCAAACCGTTCGCCGCATCCGCCAAGGCGGTCGGGAGAGCTTGGTCCTTTTCGTTCAAAACGCAGCACATGGCTTGCGACAGAATGTAATCGCCGATGAGGACTGCGATTTTGTTGCCCCATTCGACGTGAGCCGTGCTTTCCCCACGCCGGATGGACGTTTCGTCGATGATGTCGTCATGGACGAGGCTCGCCAAATGCAAGAGTTCGATGGCGGCGCAGGCGCGTGCCACGCGCTCTTCTTCGGGCGGTTTTTCACCGGAAGAGGCGATGAGACAGAGAATCGTGGAACGGACTTTTTTCCCCTTGCGGCGAAGGAGCTTGAACATGCGATCGGAGACCCCGTCCGGAGCGGAACGTGCGACCTCTGCGATGAACGCGTCCGAATGGTCGAGGTAGTTCTGGACTTTTTGTTTGGCTTCCGACAGGGCTGTCAAAAAGGTGGGGTGTTGGATGGTGCGGTCGCTCACGGTCAAATGTCCAAATCGTTGATGACTTTGTACGCGTTTTCTTCGATGAACTTTCTGCGAGGCTCCACGTCTTCGCCCATGAGCATGCTGAAAACGCTGTCCGCATAGACTGCGTCGTTGATGTGGCACTTCTTCATGATGCGCGTCTCCGGGTTCATGGTCGTTTCCGCCAACTGGTCGTAATTCATTTCGCCAAGGCCCTTGTAACGCTGCAACTCGTACTTCTTCTTCTCTTCGGCGTTGATGCTTGCCAGTTCCGCTTCGTCAAAGATGTACCGGATGGTCTTTTTGCCTTGGAACAGCCGGAACAGTGGCGGTTGGGCGATAAAAACGTAGCCGCCGTCGACGAGAGGCCGCATATAGCGGAAGAAGAACGTGAGGAGGAGGGTCTGGATGTGGGAGCCGTCGACATCCGCATCGGTCATGATGATGACTTTGTGGTAACGGAGCTTTTCCAACTTGAACTCGTTCCCGATGCCGCAGCCGAGGGAGTTCACCAAGTCTTGGATGGTGTCCGCATTCAGGACGCGATCCAGCCCCACCTTTTCCACGTTCAAGATTTTTCCGCGAAGGGGGAGGATTGCCTGGAATTCGCGGTCGCGCCCCTGCTTGGCGGAACCTCCCGCAGAGTCGCCCTCCACAATGAACAGCTCGCATTTCGCCGGGTCGCGTTCACTGCAATCGGCGAGTTTTCCCGGAAGTCCGCCGCTTTCGAGGACGTTCTTGCGACGTGCCAGATTCCGCGCCTTGCGCGCCGCTTCACGGGCGATGGCCGCGTTGTAAACCTTGTCGACAATCGTTTTGACGACGGCCGGATTCTCTTCGAAGAACGTGTCGAGTTGGCTGCCGAACGCCGTGTTGACAAGTCCCGCCACTTCGGAATTGCCGAGTTTCCGCTTGGTTTGCCCTTCGAATTGCGGCTGTGGAATTTTGATGGAGATGACCGCCGTGAGGCCTTCTCGGATATCGTCCGCGTCGATTTCCGTGTCCTTCTTCCCCTTCGGGAGGATTTCCTTGGCGTATTTGCTGATGATGCGGGTCATCGCCGTCTTGAAACCGGTGACGTGCGTTCCGCCGTCGTGGGTGTTCACGTTGTTCACGAAGCTGAAGAAGTTCTCTTGGTAACCGTCGTTATACCAGAGCGCGATTTCTAGCGGATAAGTCCCGGCGGTCGTGATGACGTGGATTGGCTCTTCGAACAGGGGCTTCCGATGGGAATCGACGTATTTCACGAAGGCGGAAATTCCGCCCGGGAAGTAAAAGGAGTCCTTCTTGCCGTCGGGAGTCCGTTCGTCCGCCAGGGAAATGCGCAACCCGCTCATGAGGAACGCCAGCTCGCGGAACCTTTCCGCCAGCGTGTCGTAGTTGTAAACCGTTTCCGTGAAGATGGTTTCGTCCGGGTAGTATTCGACGGTCGTCCCCGTGGAATCGTCCGACGCTCCGAGATCCTTTTGGGGCGCAAGCGGGACGCCTTTTGAAAATTCCTGCTGGACGATGCGCCCGTCCCGTTTGACCGTGACAATGAATTTTTTGGACAGGGCGTTGACGCAGCTGACGCCGACACCGTGCAAGCCCGCGGACACCTTGTAAGAATTGCTGTCGAACTTGCCGCCCGCATGGAGCTTCGTCATCACGACTTCAATGGTCCCGATGTGCTCCTTCGGATGGATGTCCGTCGGGATGCCGCGCCCGTTGTCGACGACGCGAATGCCGTTGCCCGGGAGAATGGTCACTTCGATGTGCGTGCAAAATCCGGCGAGGGCTTCATCGACCGAATTGTCCACGACTTCCCAAACGAGCTGGTGCAGGCCCATGGAATCCGTTGAACCGATATACATTGCCGGGCGGACGCGGACCGCTTCAAGCCCTTCGAGAACGGTAATGCTTGAACCACTGTATTCTTCAGCCATGAGAACCTCGAATTTTCAAACGATTAGAGAAAACGGATGCCCTTTATGCAGGGAGCGCCAAGGAGTCCGTTGCATTTGTCAATTATAGCTTTTTTCAGATATTCGGTCTCGGTTTTCCATACGGAATTGGACGCTTTCAAGATCAAGAGGGAGCCTTTCAAATCGACGATTTGCAAATGTTCCGCGAGGGTCTTCCCGAACAGTTTTTCGGCATTCGTCGTCAAAAGAAATCGATTCCGCTGTTCGCCGAAGATTCCCTTGGAAAGCATGTCGGAAAGCACCTGCCCCGCCTGTGTCAATCGAGGCGTGTTGTGGTTCTTGGGGCTGTTTTCGTCAAAGCTCATACGAGCAGCAATTTGGACAGGGCGAATCCGCCGATGAGGATGCTGGTCATTCCCGCGACGACGGTCGCCTTGGTGCTTTTCCCGACACCCTCTGCGCCGTTGTGCGTCGTGTAGCCGAAGTAGCAGGCGTAGCTCGCGATGAAGAATCCGTAGACGGCCGCCTTGATGAGGCCGACGGCGAAGTCCCAGTCTTCGTAAAACATCCGGACTCCGTAAAAGAAAGTCGAGAACGAGACTTCCTTGTAAAGTGCCGCCGTCGCATAGCCTCCCAAGATGCCGATGAAGATGCTGATGACCGTCAGCACCGGGAGCATGAAAACGGTGGCGATGAGCCGCGGGGCAAGCAAGAATCGGTAAGGGTTCAGTCCGAGTACGCTGTAGGCGTCGAGCTGTTCCGTGACGGCCATTGTCCCTAGTTCCGAGCACATCGATGCCCCGACTCTCCCCGCCAAGACCATTGCGGTGAGAATCGGGCAAAGTTCCACCATCACGGATTTCCCGACCGCCATCCCGACGAAGACCAGTGGAATCATGTCGCCGAATTGGTAAGCCAGCTGCCAAGCCATGATGGCTCCCGTGGCGAGGCTCGCCGCAAAGACGACGGGAATGCTCGACACTCCCGTGATGTACATCTGTTCCACGATGATGTGGGCGTTCTTGAGGGAACCCGGGACGTTCTTCCCCAGCTCCCACATGAAGGCGAAGTATCCGCGGACGACGTCAAAGAACTTGCGGACGTAATGTCCCAAGCTCTCTGCGGCCATGTCCATTATAGCGGGCATGAAGGGTCACTTCTTTTTGTTCGGGGATTTCTTCGACGGCGCGCCGATGGCCTTCTTGTAGAGTTCCATGTCGGAGAGGTACTTGACGGCTTCTTTCACTTGTGCGTCCCTTTTCAGGGTGAACGCCGTACTGGCGGAATCCCCTTGCACGGCGGTCAGCAGCTCGCGCTTGATGCCGTCCATGATGTAGTCGCGGTTCTCGTCGAATTGCTTGTTGCGATCGTTTTCAAGGGCCAAGCGGAGCGCAGCGATTTCTGCGTTCAGGGTGGAGTCCGAAAGGCTCTTGGAGGAATCTCCCATGAAGTTCTGTTCGCGAATCAAATCCTTTTCCAGGATTTCCAGGGTGGCGATGGAATTGCTTTTGATTTTCGTGAAGTTCGTGTCCTTGAGGCAGAATTCCTTGAATTGGGTGAACAGGGAGTCGGGAACTTGCCAACTCCCGTCGATTTTTGCCCCCTGTTTTTCAAGGCTCGGACGTATTTTGACGGCGAATTTGAAGTACATCGCCATGCGTTCTTGGACTTGGACCACCCAAGGAATGGGATCCAGCTCCACGTCGACGTCCGGCGTGATGCCGCCACCGCCATACATCTTGCGCCCGGCGTTTGTGAAGAACGTGTCGACGGGAACGGTGTCCGCCTTGGCTTCCACGGAATCGGAAGATACGGCATCCTCGTCTTCATCGTAGGATTCTTCGCGGATTTTCAATCCCTTGATGCCGTTTTCCGGTTTGTTGATGCAGCGTCCAAAGGGAAGGTAATAGAAGGCCGTGGTGAGCTTCAACGCATAGCCTTGGTTGTCCAACGGGAATATCGTCTGGACGGAACCCTTGCCGAACGATGTCTTGCCGATGATGAGTCCGCGGTCCCAGTCCTGGATTGCCCCGGAGACGATTTCCGCCGCGCTTGCAGACCCCTGGTTCACCAGGACGACGAGCGGGACGTCTTCCTTGACGATGCCGTTTTGCCGCGCTCTGCTTTCGGTGTGCTGCGTCCGGCCGCGGGTCGAGACGATCAAGTCCCCCTTTTTCAAGAACAGCTCGCCGATTTCGACGGCTTGGTTCAAAAGACCTCCCGGATTGTAGCGCAAGTCCAAAATGATTTTCTTCATTCCTTGCTTCTGGAGCTTGTGGATGGCGGTTTCGACTTCTTCACGGGTCTTGAGCGAAAAGGAGGAGAGCTTGATGTATCCGATGTCATCCGTGATCATTCCGCTGAAGGGGACTGCGTGGACGACGATTTTTGCACGCGTGATGGTGAAGTCCATCAATTCGGAAACGCCGCTCCGCGCGATGCTGATGGTCACGTCCGTCCCGACCTTCCCTCGGAGTTTGCCGACGGCCTCGTCGAGGGTGTAGCCCTTGGTGTCCTTCCCGTCGATTTTCAAGATGCGGTCTCCGGCGCGAATCCCGAGATTGAACGCGGGCGTGCCGGCAAGCGGGGAAATGACCGTGAGGATGTTGTCGCGAAGGCTTATCGTGATGCCCACGCCGCCGAATTCCCCTTCGGTCGAGATTTTCAGGTCTTCATAGTCCTTTGGGGCGAAAACCGCCGTGTGGGGGTCCAAGATGCTCCTCATGCCTTGGATGGCCGCTTCGGACAGCTCGGAAGGGTCCACGTCCTCGACGTATTTCAGATTGACTTCCGAAAGTACTTTGTTCAGTCGGGAAAGCTCTTCGTAAAAATCTCCGGGGGCTTTCTTCTCGGATTTGGACGATGCGGCGAACGCGATGCCCGCAGCGATGCCCGTGAAGACGATTCCGCGAAAAAGGGAACTGGCGATAGAAATCTGAAAATTCATGCATTCAAAAATACAATTTCCAGTTGAAAAATATTTCGGAAACAATAAAAAACCCGGCTCTAGAGCCGGATTTTAAAGAAAGGAGAGAGAAAAAAACTTAGAGGACTATGCTGCGTCCAAAACTTGATTGATGTGCGTCGTCCGGAGCTTCGCCAAGGCGCGTTCCTTCACCTGGCGTACACGTTCTTTTGAGAGGCCGACCATCTTGCCGATTTCCTTCAGGTTCAAGTCCGCGTCGACGTCAAGACCGTAATAAAGTCCGATGACTTTGTGCTCCTGGTCGGAAAGATTTTCCTTTAAAAGGAGTTCCAGGGAAGCTTGCCTGTTGTTTTTTTCCGCCAAGGCGTCCGTCGCTTCGACGGAAGAGGGCAGGCAGTCGCCGAGGGTCGTGTCGCCGTCTTCGCCGACGGGAGTGTCTAACGAGGAGGAGTGGGTGCCCATCATCAAGATTTTTTCGATTTCCTTGGCTTTGTAGCGGCTTGTGCCTTCGAGGCTTTCCGGGTCGATGGTCAATTGTCCGCCGACCACTTGTCTGGTTTTTGACGACATGCGGTTGAAACGGCGCAAGACCAATTCCTTCTCTGCGCTGATGCGGACCAAGCGCGCCTTTTCGGAAATGGCGCGAGTGATGTTTTGGCGAATCCACCAGACCGCATAGCTGATGAATTTGATTTTTTGGTTGGGGTCGAATCTGCGGGCGGCTTCGATGAGGCCCATGTTGCCTTCGTTGATGAGTTCGGTGATGTCGAGTCCTTGGCCTTTGTAAAGGTTTGCGATGTTCACGACGAATTTCAGGTTGGATTTGACAAGGAGGTTTTGGGCGCGGAGATCGCCCTTTGCGGAGAGCTGGATCAGGACCTTTTCCTGTTCACGGGACAGCAGCGGGTATTTTGCGATGTCATTCAAGTATTGGAAATAAATGGAATTCATCTAGACCTCTTTTGTTTGTGGCGGCCAATCCGTCACGGTTTGAAATCTAACGCCGAAAAAATTCCCGTGTGTCAGGGAGATCCCCGGTTTTGGCAAAACATTCATCGGAATTTTGTCCGAATTTATCGGTTTTTTGTCATTCTTTTGTCATTTCCCTTCAAAAAACGGCTATACTGATGCCCATGACGCAATTTCAAGAGAAGTCCGAGGATTGGCTGAGCCGACGTGAGAGCGAAGATTATTGGAACTCCGTCGTCGCTTTTAAGATGGGGATGCAAAAAGACGAGCAGATTCCCAATGTGTTGGGGGGGCTTCCCGACTGGCTTTCCAAAAGGCGGCCCGTCTCTTCGTCGTTGCTTCGCCTCATGATGTTCCTGTTCGTGTTTTCCGTCGGATTCATCGGGGCGTCGTCCATGGCCGGGAACGTGGACGGCGGCATGTCCTTTTTTAAATTTGGGCGTTTGATGATTGTCCCGCTTCTCTGCGTCTTCAATTTTTTGGTGGGATTTTTTGCGAATCAGCTTTGGTTTGTCCCCAAGCTCTATTTTAAGCGCAAGTTCAAGCTCTTTGTCCTTGTCAATTTCCTCTACACGGTGGTCAGCATCCTGCTCCGCGACTTCTTCATCCACTTTTTCCATTCCGACGCCGTTCCCATCACGACGTTCTTTGTCGAGAACGACATTGACCATCCGTTTTGGATTGCGCTGCTTTCCCTAATCATTTTTTTGACGGTCACGGTGATTATTTGCGCGTTCAACGTCCTTATCCGTCTCGGCGGGATGAACGCGCAGGCCGCCTATGTCAAAAAAGTCAAGGACGGATTCCTGTTGCAAGCGGATTTGGCCTTTTTGAAACAACAGCTTTCTCCGCATTTCCTGTTCAATACGCTGAACAATATTTCCGCTTTGATAGACATCGACCCGGCTCTTGCCCAGAAATCCATGAACAGGCTGTCTTCCGTCTTGCGGCAAATGTTGAACGAGGCGAAGGAGAATTTGGTTGGGCTCGACTCGGAAATCGAAATGTTGAAGAAATATTGCGAGTTGGAAAAATTGCGGTTTGGCGAAAATGTGGATTTTTCCATGGACGTGGATGTGGAATGCTCGACGTGGAATATTTCGCCCCTGTTGATGTTGCCTCTTGTGGAAAACGCTTTCAAGTACGGCGAGCATCCGTCGAACCCCTGCCGAATCGCCATCCTGATTTTGGAAAAGGGCGGACTGTTGAAGTGCCATGTGGAAAATACGATTGTCCCCAAGGCGACTTCCTCGCAGACGAGGAGCGGCATTGGGCTTGCGAACTTGAAAAGGCGCTTGAACGTCTGCTATCCGGGACGGTTTGAATACGAGACGAAAGTTATCGACGGCAACTACATCGCCGATTTGCAAATCGATTTGAAGGATTCCCGGGGCTAGAAGGGGTGTGCGTCGCTTTGCCCGAAGGCCAGCTGCTCCAGGGTGAAGCCGCCCAAGACCCTTCCCATCGCGTCGTCGAGTTTTTGGTAAAGTCCGACGCGGAGAGCCTTTCTGTAGGGCGTTTCCCGGACGTCCGGGCGGACAGGGTCAATGAGGGAAAGGGAGCCTTCGAGTCGGCGGAGGACTTCGGAAATCCGAATCTCCGAGGCGGGCTTTGACAACGAGAAGCCGCCTTTCGCGCCTTTGACGGAATCGATGTAGCCGGAGGCCTTCAAGACGACGGCGATTTGCCCTAAGTAGGGGGCGGAAATCTTTTGATGCTCGGATATTTCCGAGAGGGGAATCGGGTGCGGAGAGTTCCTCGCAATCTCCACCAGCAGACGGATTCCGTAACGGCCTCTTGTCGAAATTTTCATTTGTCGAAATCCCCTTTGCGGAAAATGTCCGCCAAATCCTCCAGGGACGTCGATTTCAATATGTTTTGAAACGTTTCGTCGAAGTCTTTCCAAACGGGACGCGTCTTGCAGATGTCGATGTTTGCACAGACGCCGTCTCCAAGGCAGGGGACCGCCCGGAGAGAGACTTCCGTCGCGGCGAGGACTTCGTACGCGTTGATTTCCCGAGGGGGCTTGGCCAGTCGGTAGCCGCCGCTCGTTCCGCGAAACCCGGTGACTAGCCCCACTTTTTTCAATGCGATGAAAAGCTGTTCCAGATACCCTTCGGATATTCCCGTCTTTTGGGAGATTCCGTGAAGGCTGTGAGGCTTTTCCGTCGGATTCGTCGCTAGGCACAGGAGCGCTTCGAGGGAATATTGTCCGCGAGTGGAAATTTTCATTTGCTCACGTCGATGGCCTTCAATCCGGGACGGGAGTTGGCGAACAGGATGCCGATGGAAACGCCGAATCCGTGGTCGACGTCCTCTGCAAAGGTCCATTGGTAGGAGCCTTTGAGGCGAAAGGAGAGGAAGGATTCCCTGAAAAAGTAAAGCCCGGCGTTGGCTTCGACGGATGGGCCGATTCTATCTGCGTAGGCGGAGGCGAAATCGTCCTCGGGAATGGCTGCAATCCCGGCCATGCCGCCGATGAACGGGGTGACGGATGTCGGGAGAAGTTGTTGCTGCACGCCGATTTTGGCGTTGAATCCGTTGCCCGGGAACGAGTAGCCGACGTCTCCCGTGACGCTGGTGTAGGGTAGAATCTGGTAGTTCGCGATGAAGTTCACTTCGCCGAATGCGCTGCGGTCGTCCTTCCACGATTCGCTTTCAGGCTTGAAAAACGACCCCTCCAAGCCGAAGCTGGAGAAGGGGCTGTAGACGGATCGGCCTTCCCCGGCGAAGATTGCCAAGGTCAAGGTCAGCACGAATAGCGGACAATTCTTCATTTTTTTGCCTCCATTGCAGACCATCCTGCAATATAAAAAAGGTAGGAATTTCTTCGGAGCGCCGGAAAGAGATTCGAAGTCTGTCGGATGAAGGGAAAATTTTTCCGTTTGAATGGATTTTTTTATATTTGGAAACTGTCAAACTCAAACCAAAAGGGTCTTTATGTCCAAAGTATTTCGTCTTTTTGTCCTTTGCGCATCTGCGCTGGCTCTCGTCGCCTGTGCCGGCGGCGGAAAAAAAGTCACCCGCATCGAATCGGATTCCGTGACGGATCTTTCCGGCAAGTGGAACGATACGGATTCCCGCCTTGTCGCGGAAGAGATGATCCAGGACTGCATCGCCCGTCCGTGGTATGACAAGCTTTTGCAGAACAAGAACGGGGAACTCCCGACTGTGGTGATCGGCAGCGTCCGCAACAAGAGCCACGAGCACATCAACGTGGAGACTTTCGTCAAGGATATGCAGCGCGCGCTCATCAATTCCGGCAAGGTTGACTTTGTCGCCAATGCCGAGGAACGTGGGGAACTTCGCGCGGAACTCGCTTCCCAATCCGGGAACGCGACGGAAGAGACTCGCAAGGAAGCCGGGCAGGAAATCGGCGCGGACTTGATGCTCACGGGAAGCCTGAACTCCATCGTGGATCAAGAGGGCGGCGAACAGGTCGTGTTCTACCAGATTGACCTCCAGCTCGTCGACATCCAGACGCACAAGACCGTGTGGATCGGCGACAAGAAAATCAAGAAGTACATGAGCCGCAGCTCCGTGAAGATGTAATTTGCCTCCTATGCTGCAGAAAATCCGATTCCCGTTGGTGTTCCTTTGCGCCTTTTTCCTCGTCGCTTGCGCAAACAAGTCGATGACCCGGTACGAGACCCTTTCCGAACCCTTGAAAAAGGGGGGCTTTTCTGCGGCGATAGACGCCGTCCAAAAGGACAAGGACAAGCTTTACGGTTCCAACACGCTGTTCCTTTACCATTTTGACTTGGCGACTCTGTTCCATTACAACGGGGATGCTCGGAAAAGCGCCGACGAATTCGAAAAGGCGAAGCAGGTTTACGAAGATTTGTACACGAAGTCCGTTTCGAATGAAGCGGCTTCGCTCGTCACCAATGACAACGTGCGCCCATACAGGGCGCGGCCTTTCGAAATTCTAGCCCTTTACGAGATGAACATCGTCAACTATTTGGCGATGAATGATTTGGACGGGGCTTTGGTGGAGGCCCGTGCGGCGGATGTCGCCTTGCAGTCGCTTTACCAGAAGGACAACGGGAAGACGAACGATGCGGGTTATTTGCGCTATTTGATTGCGATTGTCTATGAAATGGACGGCGACCTCGACAATGCGGCGATTGCCTATTACAAAGCGGCGAAGGCTTACGAAGAAGAACCGACGAAGCTCCCCGCGGAAGCCGAGGCCTTTATCATCAATCGGCTGGAAAAGAGCGGCAGGGGGGACGACGTCAAGGCGTTTAAATCTCCGAACGCGCGACCGCCGATGTTCGTCCCCGCTTCGGTGGATCAATCCAACGGGGAAATCGTCGTCGTCGGTTATGCGGGGCACAGCGCCATCCTCGGGGAATGGATGCTTTCCGGGACTTACGTGCGCGGCGGAATTTTGAACGTGATGGGGAAAAATCCGCAATCGGGAAAGGTGGAAAGTTTGACGATTCCCTTCCCGGCTACGGCCGTCGGGACTCATGGCGGAACGACCCTCTCCGTGACGATCGCCGTGCCGGAGCGCAAGGACGTGCCTTATAAAGTGGAGAGCTTTGACGTCGCCGTGGACAATCGGCGTTTGAATTCCAGACCGGAAGTCTTTTTGGACAACACCCAGAATTTGGTGAAGAACTTGGATGAAGAACGGGCGACGACCTTGGGGCGGACGGCTGTTCGCGTTTTGACGCGGACGATTGCCGCTCAAGCCGCCAAGAAAAAGATGGAAACGGACAACGTGCTGCTGAATTTGGTGACAAGCATCGGGACGGATGTCGCCGCCGGGCAGCTGGAACAGGCGGATTTGCGCGTTGCCCTCTTCTTGCCGAAGACGGTGCGCCTTTCCCGGATTCCCGCGACTCCCGGAATTCACAACGTGACGGTCCTTTCGACGAACCGGAACGGCGGAGCTGTCAAGAGTTACCGTTATACGGTCAACGTCAAGGCGGGCGGCAAGGCTTTTGTAGTCGTTCCCGCCATCGAATGAAACGCTCTATCGAAATGGTTTGAAATCAGTCCGGAGAGTCTTTGGCTAGGAGGATTCGGGAAAGTTCCGGGAAGTTCTTGGCACAAAGATGGTTTGGGCGGATTTCCCCGAAGAGAATCGCCCGCATTCCCGCGTTGACTGCCCCGAGAATGTCCCTTTTGAAGTTGTCCCCGATCATGACGGCTTCGTTCGGGGAAACTCCCAATTTTTGCAAGATGCTTTGGAACATCTTGGGCGAAGGTTTGTCCGCGCCGACTTCTTCGCTGACGGTGATTCGGTCGAAAATTCCCGATAGACCGAGACGTTGAATCTTTCGCAATTGGATGTGGAGAGTCAGGTCGGAGCAGATTCCGAGCGAAATTCCGTTCGCCTTGAGCCGTTTCAGCAAAGCGAGCGCTCCCGGGAAAAGTTCCATCGTGCCTAGGTAGGCGTCCCAATAGGCGTTGTACATGGGAATGTCGTGGACGACTGTCGGCAAATCCAAAGTCTCGCAGATGCGGTGGTAAAATAAAATCCGATTGTGGCCCGCGGCTGTTTGGGGGTTCGCCTCTTTGGTTTTGGCGTCGCATTCGATATAAAGTTCGGCAAAAGTCCGGAAATCCATTGGACTAATTGCGTTCAGGTAAGCGTGGACGGCTTTTCTTCCGGCGGCGTCGCAGGGGGCGTACGGGTAGAGCGTGTTGTCCAGGTCGAAAATGGCGGCTTTCATCATATCTGGTAACGCAGATACGCTCCGATGGCGTGCATGGTGCGGGACATGGGTTCCACGCGTTCGTAGGCGGCGATTTTCGCATAGGTGTTGAGACGCAGCCCGACGAAAAAGTCTTTCGGGAGGGCGCATTCTATCCCGGCGTTGTTGAAGAAGACGAAATCGTAGCCCTTGGTGCCGTAGTGCGGTTCGGTGTTCGGCCAGCTGTGGAACAGGAACGCGGACACGTTGTTGTAAAAGTGGAGGCGATGGGCGAATCCCAGTTTGATGGACGCCTTGTAGTTGAAGCCCAGGCTGTATTGGTAGTCCCGGGTCTTTTTGTAATTGGAATCCGCCTTTGCCAAGACTTCGTCGTAGTTGAAGTCGGATGAACCGAGCAAGACGTAAGAAGGCATGTGGCTCATTTGGAAGTGGAAATTCTTGGAAAGGTTGACGCTGACTTCCGCGCCGAGACCTATCGACAGGGCGGACATTTCGACTAGGTCGCCGTAGAAGGTGTCGAAGTGCAGATAAGTTCCCAAGTCGACCCAGTTCCGGTTGTCGGCGTGCAGGTTGATGTTCGCCAGCTTTCCCGTCGAGGAAACGCGCATCATCATGCCGTCTTCGCTTTGGTCTTGGCTGAAGGAGAAGGTGAAATATTCGAACGGTTGCCGGATTTTCCGGTCGGGACGCCCGTAGGCCAGATTCAGTCCGTAAAAAACGGACGGGGAATTCCAATCGTTGTCGGAACGGTCGTCGGCATCTTGGTCGTAGCGGTATTCGTTGCCGAACCTCCGCCCGACTCCGGCGAGGACTGACCATTCCATCGGGGCGTATCCGGGGTTCGTCGGGCTGGGGCCGTTCACCCACTCTTGGATGTAGGCGAAAGGGCTTGCCGCAAAGGCGAAGATGTTTTCGAGTACGCCTGCATCGGGTTTTGCCAGGGCGCGCGTCGAAATCCGGTAGAGCATTTCTCCGTAGATGGTGCCGCCGACGCTCGTCGCGATGAGGTCGTTCGGGGCCGGGTATTCCGTTTCGCAGAACATTTCCCAGATGTAGGATCCGGTGAGCGTGAAGAAATAGCTTTCGTAAAATCCGTATCCGGCGGAACGCGCCGAGGAATAATACATGGAACCTTGGTAGGGATGCCCGAAGAAGTTGATGGCGAAGTGGTTGTCGTCCCATTTCCAGCCTTCCCTGTAGTTCCGCTTCCAGTAGGACGGCCCGGTCTTGGCGTAATCCTTTCGGAGGACGAATCGGTCCCACCCCCAGACGAAGGCGTCCTGCAGGACGATTTCGGCGAACGGGATGATGACGGGGAGCTTTTTGCCGGTAGGCTCTCGCGGGGTGAATTCGTTTGCGGATTCGGTTGCGAAGTTTGACGTGTCTTTGGGGGCGTTCGCCGAGACTCTGTCGTCTGAAAGGGCGGCCGTGGCCGCGAAAAGGAGAAACAGGATGCCGGGCAAAAATTTCATAGCTTTGCTAAAAATGCTTTTTTCGTGAGATTTTTGTAGGCAGAATAGGATAAAATCGGCGATTTCGGGGATGAGTGGGGCGGAACGCGCCTTCTTTGGCTTCCCGTGGATGAATGTGACGATGTTTTCTATATTTGCGCCACAATGCCTTTATGTCTTGAACAAGAACAACTAGATGTCGTCCGGCGAATTTTGAACGTCCATTTCGCGGGACTTGAAGTGGATGCTTACGGTCCTCGCGTGACCGGAAAGGATTTGACGCCGGAATCGGCGTTGAACGTGGTCGTGTTATCTTCGAAGCCGATTCCCCTCGACGAAATGGTGGGAGTGGAAAAAGCCTTTGCCGACAGCGGTCTGCCGTTTCGGGTGGACATCGTGGACGGGGCGAAGCTCACGGAGAACATGCAGAAAAGCATCAAGAAAGAGCGTGAAGTCATCCAGGAAGCTGATCCTGGCGAAATTCGGTAGGATTTTTTATGTTCAAACGATGGATTCTTTTGGCGTTCTCCCTGGCCTTGTCCACGGGGACTTCCCTTGCCGCATCATTAGAACTTTCCGGGGCGGCGGATGCCGCGAGGGGCGGGGACTGCGCCTCGGCCGTTCCCGTGTTGAAACCCTTGGCGGAAAAGAAACTCCAGACGGAGGACGGCGCCTTCGCTGCGGAGCTGCTCGCCGGGTGTTACGAAATGTCCGGAGACACGGCGAATTTGAATCAGCTCGTTTTGCGGTATTTGGAGTATTATGCGGGCAACCCGTCGCGGGCGAAGATGGAAATTTTCGCGGCGAAGCGCGCCTTGCAAAAGGATTCGACTTTCATGGACGGCGTGTCGACCCTCCTTGGGGTGGTTTCCTATGCCAAGGATTCGAAGGTGAAGGGAGAAGCGGAGAATCTCCTCCTGTCGCTGATTTTGTCGGACGCCCGGCTGGATATCCCCCGGTTGACTTCGCTCTCGGACAAGGTCTTGGTCAGCCGTCGTGTGTCGAATGCGGCTTGGCTCCGGCTCGGGAAGTTGCACGCGGCGAAGAAGAACGCCAAGGCGGCGCGTTATTGGTTCAAGAAGGTGGTCGCCGCCGGGGAACGGGAAGATTGGGTGTCCGAGGCGAAAAAGGCTTTGGGCGAATTGGAAGGGCGGCCATCCATTCCGACGTTGCTTGTGCTGGCCCCTCTTTCCGGGGATTTTGCGGAATTTGGCCGGGATGCCGTGAAAGGAGTCCGGCTTGCGCTTGAACAGTCCGGGTTGAAGGGAAAGGTGAACCTTCGGGTGGCCGATACGCGGGCGGATGCCGTCGAGGCTTTGCGTCGGACGAGACAGGCCGTGGCGCAGGACAGCGTCGTCGCCATCATCGGCCCCGTGATGAGCTCCCCGGCGGCGGCTGTCGGTGCGTGGCTCAGCTCTTCGCAAACGAAAATCCCGATGCTCACTCCGACGGCGACGGATGCGGGCATTTCCCGCATGGGGGCGAACATTTTCCAAGTGAACGTGAGCATGGACAACTTGGCTTCGGGTATCGCCAATTATGCCGTGGACTGCTTGGGCATTCGCGAATTCGCCATCCTTTCCCCGGCGGGGGATTTCGGCACGGCGATGTCGCAGAGCTTTGAACGGGCGGTCGAAAGCCGCGGGGCGGCGGTTGTCGCCGTCCAAGGGTATGAGGAGGGGCATCCGGATTACACGACGGAATTCCGCAAGTTGCGCGCTGTGCGGTTCAACCAAATCTTGCACAAGAAGAACATTGCCCGCGGGGCGAAAGATTTGGATGCGATTTCGAACAAGGACCGCCGTTCCTATCTGCAGGATTCGGTATTCCGGATTCCTGGCATCTTCATCCCCAGTTCAAGCCCTTCGGACGCGGGTTTGATGAGCGGACAGGTCGCTTACAACAAATTCAACGGGACGCTTCTCGGCACATCGGGGTGGTATGGCGAAGATTTAATCCAAGAAGGGAAAAAATTGGTGGAAGGGGCGTTCTTCAGCGTACCTTTTGCCGATTCGGACTCGAACGGGAATTTCAAGAGCTTCAGCGATGCGTACAAGGCGAAATGGAACGAAGAGCCTAAAGCGGATCGGGTGAGCGGATTGAGCTTTTCTGCGGCGAACATCGTCCTTTCCCTGTTGGCGTCCGGCGAGGTGGATTTGGTGAAGAAGATTCACTCGCAAAAGGTTTTCCCCGGCGTTTATGGAGAAATCCGATTTGAACGGGGCGCAAATGCCAACATGCAAATCATGAGCGTGGATTCCGGGGCGTTCGTCGACAAGACCGGCTGCCCGGCGAAGCCTTGACGGGTTCGAGAGGGTTCGCTTTGGCCAAAGCTCGGACTGCATTCGCCTTTTCCGTATGCTGCGCGGCTTTTGCATTTGCTGCGGACTCTTCCCTTTTTTCTCTGCCGGGGGAACTGCAGCGGACTGCGGAACGTTCCGTCGCCTTGGCGTTTGACATGGACTATGCGGGTTCTTATGCGGAAACGGAAAAGCTCCAAAAGGGAAATCCCGGCGCGGCTTGCGTCTTGCGGAACGTTGCGCGCCTTTCCGAATTCGACGATACGGGCGACACGGTGGCTTTGCGGAATGCGGAACGGGAGCTTTCCGAATGCCGTGCGGAAGGCGCGTGGGACGTATTGCGGGAATTTGAATTGGGTTATGCGAAGACGGCTTTGGGAAGTTCCCTCAAGGGTGCTCTGGCGACGCGGAAGGCTGCAAAAAAATTCGAAGATTCGGATGATGCCGACGCCCGGGCGGTTTACGCGATTTACGCCTATTACGTCGAGGACGGTTTTAGCTTCCTCCCCTTCGTTTCGGACGACAGGGACGCACACTTGAAAGTTTTGGAGGAACGCTCCGCAAATTCCAGACTTTTTTGGCCGCTCTTTGCGACTCCCCTCGCTTGGATGTATTACGACCGGGGGGAATACGGGAAGGCTTTGGCTGTCGTGGAAAGCGCGTTGGCGAAGGCCCCGAAAAATGCCGTCTTTTGGCAGATGAAGGCCGATATGCTGTACAAGCAGAAACGGTATGCGGAGGCTGCGCGAATTTACGAGCGGAGCGCTGCGGAGTACCTTTCGCGGACGGGGAAGTCGGTACGGTATTTTTGCGCGGTCGGCAACTTGGCGCGCATTTACCTGGATGCGGGGAATTTGGAAAAGTCCCGGATGCATGCGGAGAAACTGAAGTCCGCCGATTATGAAAAAGTGGAACGGTGGATGCCCGGGTCGCTCATCAAGGACTTGAAGAAGAAAAAATTGTATCCGTGACGACCGGGGCGTTTTTTCGGCAAGCATGCCGGGCGAAAATTTTTACTTTTGAAAGAAACGAAAGGTGGAACATGTCTGTTTTGATGCGCTCTGTTTCTGGAATCCGCGGAATTGTCGGCGATACGCTCACCCCGGCGGTTTTGACGAATCACGTGAAGGCTTTTTTGGAAGTGACCGGGGCTAGAAGGGTGGTCATCGGGCGCGACAGTCGTCCGACGGGAGAGGCCATCGTTTCTTACGTTTCGGGACTTTGCCGCTTGGCCGGGGCCGATGTCATCGATGTGGGGCTTGCGACGACGCCTAGCGTGGAACTTTACGTCACCCGTCTTCGCGCCGACGCCGGAATCATCATCACGGCCAGCCACAACCCTCTCGAATGGAACGCTCTCAAATTCTTGGACGAACGCGGCATTTTCCTCGGGCCTGAGCGGGTCTCGGAGCTGTTCGCTCTTGCCGATGCGGGAAATTTCGTTTACCCGGATTACCGCCAAATGGGGACTGCGGAAGTCTTGAAGGATGCGGACTCTTTCCACATTGACGCGACTCTCTCCATCCCGTTCATCGACGTGGAAAAAATTCGCGCCCGGCGTTTCAAGGTGGCTGTCGACGCAGTGAACGGCGCAGGCTCGTTCATCGTCCCCCGGCTTCTCGAAACTTTGGGTTGCGATGTCGTGCGCTTGAATTGCACGCCGGACGGCACGTTCCCCCGCGGGCCCGAACCTGTCCCGTCGAATCTTGCCGATTTGGGCCGGGCTGTCGAGCAGAATCATTGCGCGGTCGGATTCGCCTTGGATCCGGATGCGGATCGCTGCGCCCTTGTCGACGGGAACGGCCGGGCGATTGGCGAAGAGTACACTTTGGCCATTGCGACGGAGGCTGTTCTCTCCCGCAAGAAAGGCCCGGTCTGCGTCAACCTTTCCACTTCGCGGATGAGCGCGGACGTTGCGGAAAAGTTCGGGGTCGGATTCTTCCGGTCGAAGGTCGGCGAAGTGAATGTCAGCATCGAAATGATGAAGGAAAACTGCATCGTCGGCGGCGAGGGGAACGGGGGCGTGATTTTGCCCGCGGTGCATTACGGTCGGGATTCGCTGGTTTCCGCAGCTCTAGTTCTTTCCTGGATGGCGGAAAATGGCGGCGGGCCGGAAAAATTCCAGGCGGAACATTCGCAATACGCCATGCCCAAGAAGAAGTTTCCCTTGGGGGAAAAGCCTGTCAAGAAGGTCTTTGAAGAAGTGGCGGCGGAATTTTCCGATTGGACGGCGGACACGCGGGACGGCCTTTGGCTCGGCAAGGGGAAAAGCTTTGTCCATGTGCGGGCGTCGAATACGGAACCGGTCATCCGCGTGATTTCCGAAGCTCCGACGGAAGCGGAAGCGGAAGGGCTTTGCGCAAAAGTGGAATCGAAAATTCAATAAGGATTTGGAATATGTGCGGAATCGTTGGCTATATCGGTGACCGGGATGCGGAAAAAGTCCTTGTCGGCGGATTGAAACGTTTGGAATATCGCGGATACGATTCCTCGGGGATTGCCGTCGCCCATCCGGACAAGACTCTCGAAATGGAACGGGCGGAAGGGAAAATTTCCGAATTGGAGAGGAAGCTGCAGAAGCATCCGCTGTCGGGTCATGTCGGGATTGCCCACACGCGTTGGGCGACTCACGGAGTCCCTTCCGAGCGGAACGCCCACCCGCAGAAGAGCGACGACGGGAAGTTCATGGTCGTTCACAATGGGATTATCGAAAATTACGCCGCGCTCAAGGCGAAGCTCGAGTCGGACGGGGTTCATTTTCATTCGGAAACGGATACGGAAGTCATCGTCAACTTGATTGCAAAGCTGTACAAAGGGGATTTCAAGTCGGCTGTGCTTGCTGCACTCGGCAGATTGGAAGGTACGTTCGGATTGGCAGTCCTTTGTGCGGACGAACCCGACGTCTTGATAGGAGCGCGCCGGGGAAGTCCCTTGGTGCTGGGAATCGGGCACGAGGGGGAATATTTTTTGGCGAGCGACGTGGCTGCCGTTGTCGATTATACGCAGAAGGTCGTCTATTTGGACGACGGGGATGTCGTCATGGCGCGGCGTTCCGGTTATGAAATCGTCACCGGATCGAGCCTTGCCGTAAACCGCGACGTGGAGGAGATTGAATTCGACTCGGAGTCGGCGAGCAAGGGTGGGTTTGAACATTACATGCTCAAGGAAATCTTTGAACAGCCGGAATCCCTGCGGAACACGATGCGCGGTCGCCTTCTGTTTGCGGACGGCTCGGCGAAGCTCGCTGGGCTCGATGCGAATCGCCTGGAACTTCGCAATTTGAACCGCATCATCATCACGGCTTGCGGCACAAGCTATTACGCGGGCATGGTCGGGGAATATATGATTGAAGATTTGGCGGGCGTCCCCGTGGAAGTGGAATACGCGTCGGAGTTCCGCTACCGCAATCCCATCATCAAGCCCGGGACTCTTGTCTTCGTCATCTCGCAGTCCGGGGAGACGGCAGACACCTTGGCCGCCTTGAGGGAAGCGAAGACGAAGGGGGCGACTGTCCTCGGAATCTGCAACGCGGTCGGTTCGACAATCGCCCGGGAAAGTGACGGGGGCGTCTATTTGCACGCGGGACCGGAAATCGGCGTCGCGAGCACCAAGGCGTTCTCTTCACAAGTGACAGTCCTTGCGATGATTGCGCTTCTCCTGGGGCGGGAAAGGCGCGTATCCGCCGAGCAGGGAATTGAATTCGCACGGTCGATAGCCGAAATCCCGAAGCAGGTGGAGGAAACGTTGAAGCTCTCCCCGGCCATCCGGGAAATTGCTAAAAAGTATGCGGATTCGAAGAACTTCCTCTACCTCGGTCGCCATTACAATTACCCCGTCGCCATGGAGGGCGCCCTCAAGCTGAAGGAAATCAGCTACATCCACGCGGAAGGCTACCCGGCTGCGGAAATGAAGCACGGGCCGATTGCCTTGATTGACGAAAAAATGCCGGTAGTCGTCATCGCTCCCAAGGACGGTCTTTTCGACAAGGTGCTGTCGAATGTCCGCGAAATCAAGGCGCGCGGCGGCCGCATCATTGCGCTGACGACGGAAGATTGCACGGAACTTTCGGAATACGCGGATGACGTCATCTTCGTGCCGAAGGTGAATCCGATGTTGATGCCGCTAGTCACTTGCGTGCCTCTCCAGCTTTTGGCGTATCACATTGCCGTTTTGCGGGGGAACGATGTCGATCGTCCGCGGAATTTGGCGAAAAGCGTGACGGTGGAATGACGCTGAAGGGCGAAATGCCGGAATCCTACGAAGTGCACATCGGTGCGTTCGAAGGGCCGATGGACTTGCTGCTGTACTTGGTGCAGCAGAGCGAGGTCAAGCCTGCCGACATTTCCATTGCGGAAATCACCGATCAGTATTTGGAGTGGATGAAGGACCTTTCCCGGGCGGACCTTTCCCAAGCCGGGGATTTTTTGCTCATGGCCAGTCGTTTGATGGCGATGAAGGTTCGGGAGCTTTTGCCGAAGGATGAACAATCGGCGGAGGAGGAAATTCCGCTGGACCTTTCCCGGGACGAGCTCATCCGGCAGATGCTCGAATACCAGCGTTACAAGCAGGTCGCGAAAGAACTCCAAACGATGGAAGGGGAAAACGTCGGTACGTGTTACCGGGGCCGTTTCGAGAAGACGGAAAGCGAGGACGACACGTTGGCCGACGCGAACATTTGGCAATTGTTCCGCGCTTACCAGAAAATGCTCCGGACGCAAAGCGGCGAGAACGTGCACCACATCGAACTCGATGACGTGACGATTGAAGACCGGCAACAGTTCATTTCGAACACTCTTCGCCGGGAAGGCCGCGTGCTCTTCGAGGATTTGCTCGGACGCGACCCGCTCCCCATCGTCACCGTGGTCACGTTCATGGCCTTGATGGAAATGATCAAGACGGACGAGGTGGTTTTCCGGCAGAGCGAATTGTTCGGGGCCATTTGGGTTTATCGCAAAAAGGACAATTCCGAATTCGCCGAAGAGATGGCGAACGAAACGCGCATTTTCGAACCGGAGCACGAATACAAACCGGGCCTTTTGGAAAAACTCCGCGAACGGGAACTGGTGCAAAGCGACAGGCGCGAAGCGACCCTCGACCAGGTGATGCGCACGGCTTCTCTATTGGCCTCTCAAGGGAAGTCCATCCGCGACGAGGACATTTTGGCGATGCTCAACGGAGAGCTGGACATTGTCTCCGTCGAAACGGAAGAGGATGCCGCAGAAACCGCTGCAGTGGAAGTCGAAAAGGCGGAAATCGCGGCGAGCCTTGCGGAAAACGTGGCGCCTTCGGAAACTTCCGAAGAGGACGCAGACCTTGCGGAACGCGAATCGTCGGAATCGGAAGATTCCGCTTCGGATGGCGAACGGAAACCCGAATGACGGGGTGGGGCGAATTTGGTGGGTGTCATTATCGTTGACGAGTTGATACCACGAAAAAATATTGACGATGAGTTTTTTTAAGTAGCTTTAAATCTCCTCTCCTTCCGTGGACGGCTATTTCCTTTGAAGAGGGCTTCTTGCCTTTTGACAAATCGGGG
>CAZCRF010000006.1:0-67507 GCA_964501065.1 uncultured Fibrobacter sp.
GGAAAAGCCCACTTTTTGCGCATGAATTTACAGAAAAGGACTTGCCTAATCGATTAGGAATGAGGAGTTAGTGGTTAGCGGGAAGTGAGGCTTGCGCTTTGTGCAATTAGGAATGCATAATGCGGAATGAAGAATTGACTTGGGAAAGGGGGAAACGTCAAAACGAACAGAGGCTATGGACCAGTGGGGAGAGTCGCTTGCGCAAAGGAAAGAGCGTCAGCACGGCCCGTGCGGCGGAACTAACAACTAAAAACTAACCACTGATAACTAAATAATGGCTTGCCCGAATGTTCGCCGAATTGTGCAAGTTGCCGTGGTTCTTTTTGCTTCAGCAAATCTAGAACCATGTGCAATCCTGCTGCGACCAAACGGTTCGTTTGACGAACACAAGCTGGTCGTGCCAACGACAAAGCCGTCCGTTTGACGGACAAGAGCCTCCGAGTGACGGCAGTAACCGCTGGATTGGAATCCGTGTTTAGTGGACTGTATTTCGGGCGGTGCGGATGCGGTAACCGGCATCGGAGAATTCAACGCTGACCGTGCCGAATTCCGACGTGTTCAGCAGGGGAATTTTCAAACTGTCCAGACGTTTTACGACTTGTCCGTGCGGGTGGTGGAATCGATTTCGTCTCCCGTTCGATGCAATGGCGATATCGGGCGCAACGGCTTCGAGAAATTCCCGGGAGCTAGAAGTTTTGGAACCGTGATGGCCGAGCTTTAAAATGTCCGTTTTGAGGGGAATGTCCGTGGAGAGGATTTCCTTTTCGCCTTCTTTCGTCAAGTCTCCCGTCAGGAGGATGGATCCGCCGATTCCGACGACGCGGAGAGTGACGCTTTCTGAATTGGTCTCGCCACAGACGAGCGGGTCTGGGTGCAAGACGCGCATTTCCCATTCTTCCGTTCTTTGAAAATTTCGGTGGGACGTTTCCCGGAACACCATCCCGCGGTTCAAGTCTTGGACTGGCACGCCTTTTTTCATCGCCGTGGAAAGTGCCGCTTGCCATTCGGGTTTTTCCACAATGCGCGCGCATCCTTGAATCCAGAGGTTTTCGACGGGGAACTCCCTCAGCAAGACGGAAAGTCCGCTGTAATGGTCCAAATCCGGGTGCGTGATGATGATGCCCTTCAGTTTCCAAATGCCGGATTCCTGTAAAAAAGGGATGATTTTGTCGTTTGCGACATTCCGCTTTCCCTGGTTGACGCCGGCGTCGACAAGGTAGGCATCGCCTCCCGGAGTTTTGACGAAAATGCAATCGCCTTGCCCGATGTCGAGAACTTCGACTTTCCAGGACGGCCGGATTTTGGGACGGACGGAATTCCAGGTGAACGATGCGCCGAAGATGACGAGAATGGAGAGGACGATTCTCCTCGCCCAGGGATTCTTGCGGAAAGCCCCGGCGGAAAGAATCAGGATGCCGCCTAGCAAAAGAATCCATGCGGGGAACGGCCCTACCGTGACGGACGCGATGGTGATGGCGGAAATCTTCTCCACGAGATAGGCGGACACGCGGAAGAGGAATCCGGCGGCGGCGCAAAACGCTCCGGCAATGGGAGGGAACGGTAAGAGCAAGGCGAATATCCCCGCCTGCATGCCGAGGCTCACTAGCGGCACCACGCAAATGTTCCCGAGAATGGAAATGGGCGAGAGCGAATGGAAAGACCAGATGAGGAACGGGGCTGTCGCCGCCGATGCGACAAGAGTTATCCACACGGCGGAAAGGAGGTTGTTTTCGAAGAATTTCCAAAGGGGATTTTTCTTCAGCCGCTCGCTCTTCGCTGTAAACGGGGAGCGCTTTCCGTAGGCGATGATCCCGGCCGTCGCCGATGCGGAAAGTTGGAATCCGACATTCCAGAGAATTTGCGGATTGGAAAAGGTCAAGAAGAGAAGGGCGACTCCGAGGGAGTTCAAACTGTCCGCCTTGCGTTCAAGGAGGGACGCGATTTGTACGACAGAAAACATGAACACGGCCCGGTAAACTGCGGGGGAGCCGCCGGCGATGGGAGCGTAGGCCAGCATGAACAGGACGGCGACGCATTTGGCGACCCGGTGCGGCATCCGCGTCGCTTTGAGGAGCAAGAGGAGCATGCCGGAAAGTAGTACGACATGGAACCCGCTGATGGCCAAAACGTGGACGATTCCCGCGCGTCGAAAACCGCTTTGCAGGGAATCCGGAATGCTCGAACGGTCTCCCGCCAAAAGTCCGATCAAAAGTCCCGTTTCCGCAGGGGGCAGGAATTTGGCGAAGTAATTCTTCAGCATTTTTCGCAGACGGGAGAAGCTCTCTTCGAAAATCCATCTGTGGCTTCGGACGGAAAATTCCTCCAACTTCCCGTAGCCCGAAAGTCTTTGGCTTGAAAGCCATTCCGGCGTATCGAAACTGCCGGGGACTGTGGGGGATTCCACGGGGAACCACTTGGCCTTGTAGCGGATGGAATCCCCGGGCGATGGATAGGGTGGGGACTTTTTCGACAGGCGGAATCTTTGCCCGCTTTGGGAAACGATGGCGGCGACCCCCTCGGCGCGGTCCAGTACAGATTCGACGAAGCCCGAGCCTTCTGCCTGCGGCGGATTGAAGTTTTCATCGGTGGGAACTGTCTTTGCGAGGAACAAGGATTCCGCTCCGAAGAGGAGCAGGAGAAAGAGGGAAGCCCTGCGCGGAAATGTCGGAATCTTTGCAAGGAAGAGTATCAAGAGGGGAATGAAAAAGATGCCGTAAAGGGGGTGCTTTGCGCTCGCCAAGAAAAGGACTGCGCAAAAGAAAGCGGAAACGGCGGGCCTTTCCGCCAAGGGGGCGAAGAACTTTTTTAAATCCTCTGACATGCTTCTTTTTCCTATTTTTTGTCTATTTTGAAAACGTTTCTAGGGATAACGCTCCGATGAATTCAATGAAGAACTTTTTTTTCGCTTTTCTCGCTGTTCTTTTGGCGGGCTGCGGCCTGTTCGATTCGCAGTCCGGCGGGGAAACCTACGCCTATCCCTTGGATTTGTCCTATTCCCTTTACGCGAACGATTTGGCGAAGAACGATTCCGCAGCGGCGAACCTCGCTACGGGAGTCATGATGATGGTGCATCCGGGCGCGTCCTACACCCTTTCGTTCGATGTCGACCCCAATTTTTCCCCACCGGATTTGGAACTTTACCGGTTGACGCTCAAGTCGGACAGCATTTACTTGGGGAATCGGACGCGGAAGATTTCTCCGGAGGATTCTCTCGGGCGTTGGATTTACCGGTTCGATTGCGGCGAAGAGGAGCGCAGTTATTGGGCGGCGACCCTTTCGAACGGGAAGGATTATTACGCAGGGAAAGTGAACGGCATCGCCTTTTCCGGGGAAGGGGAAAATAGTCTCCACTTCAGCCTGAACCTGATTGTCGTCGGAGAATACGGAGGGACGGCGGACAGCGTTCCCCTCGATTCCCTCTCGCGTCTGATGCTTTTTAAATTCCGGGATGCCTTTGCGAAGAACGGAGTCTTTGTCGATACGATTTTCGTCCACCGGGCGTCGGAACGGACAGATTTGGAAACGGTTTATCCGGACAACAAGCCTTGGCTCGCCGGAAGGTCAAGCCCGGATCTTTTCCTTTCGGAGCTTGGCGGCTGGCCGGAAAGTTTGGGGGAGCCGGGCGTGTTCGATGCGTTGGACTTGGTGCTTGTCCATCGGATTGAAAGCGCGGGGGTGCTCGGGTATTCCATCTTCTTCGGCGGCAGCCTCGGCGGCGGAGAGGGGAGCACGGTCGTCGTGGGAACTCATTACACCCTAGGCGGCATCGGGGAATATTCCCAAACGGCGCAAACCATCGCGGAAACGGCTGTTCACGAAAGCGGCCACTTCTTTGGACTCAGGCACACGACTTCGACAGTTTCGGATATCGAATCGACCGGTGACGCATCCAACGTGGAAGACGGCATCGAAGACACCCCCTACTGCGGAAAAGTCATCTTGGCGAAGACCGCCGCCTTGGAATCCCGCGCCCCGAAACCGTTCGTCTCGTTCCCCCGCACCGTTCTCTTCAAATCGGGAGAATGCCCGGACGCCCACAACCCGATGTTCCCGACCGCCTCGGACGGGACTCTCGAACCTTTCACCGATGGGCAGCTTTCCCTTTTCCGAAAGAATCTGGCCCTTTACCCGCACTGAATATGGCAAGTCCGAAACAATTTTCCGAACGCGCGACCCTCATTGCCTTTGTATTGCTCCGTGGTGCGGAGTGGCCCTTTGGCGTGCAACGGGCTTTGGAGGAAACCTGGGGGCCGGTCAGACATTGGGGTCGCCTTTTCGCCTTTGACAAGACGGACTATTATGCGCCGGAGATGGGGGAGGGGCTTTATCGGGGAGTCCTCTCCTTCGAAAAGACAGTGCTCCCTCAGGAAATCGGCCGGGAAAAGGAAGTCTCGAACGCCTTGGAAGCGGAGCTTTCTAGCTCGAACGAATCCCGGAACGTCAACATCGACATCGGCTACATGGATTTGGACAAGGTCGTCCTGCCCTCTTACAAGCGCGGCCCCTTCAAGCTCTACGCGGGGGACGGGCTGTGGCTGGACATGATTCTGCATTATGCGAAGGGGAAATTCTCGCCGACTGCATGGGCGTTTGAAGACTTCCGCCGAAATCCCTACGAACGCGATTTGTTGCTCATCCGCGAAAAGTATAAAAAGGCGATGCGCTGAAGCTCGCCCTCGGACAAGAGATTTTACTGTGGGGAAACTTCGAGTTCGACAGCAGGGGCGGCCGCCGGTTGCATCTGTTTTTGGGAAAGGGCCTTGTAGGTCGTCGAATCGATGCGCTTGTATCCGGTGACGATGCTTGCAAATTCGTAGAAGGCGGAATCCCCCTTGACGCGCATGGCGATGGGCATCTGTTCCGAATTCATCCCCTTGAGGACGCTGTCTCCTTCAATGCCCGCGTGCAAGTCGCCGAAAATGTTCCGAATCGTGTAATCGTTTTTCCCCGGAGCAGTCTGGAAGACTTCGAAGACATCTTCGTCGGAACCTTGCCAATAGCCGGTGAAGACGGGCTTTTCCGTCTTTTGGGAGCAGGCGGAAAAAAGGAGGGAAGCGCTCATGGCGGCGATTGGGGCTAGGGCGAAAATTCTTTTCATCGGGGTCTCCATCTTTTGATGGCAAGAAAAATAATAAATTTCGATGCGGAAAATTATTTTTGGACGCGATGCGGTCGATGCGATTTCTTTTTCTTTGCCTTTTTACTGTCGCCAGTGCGAAGTGGAGCGAAGGGGACGTGCACCGTCTGTTATTGAAAAGGACAGCCCAGAAGCCGGGGGTTGCCATGGGGAAGCTCGAAAGTTCCATGGATTCGGCGGGGATAGTCGTCGTCGCGGAGTATCACAAGGTGATGGGGGATTCCTACACGCCGACAATCACCAGTGCGAACGACTACGCTTTTCACAAGCGGTTCTCAAAGCATTATTTGAACCGCGCTCTGGATTTCCGGATTGTGGACGTCCCTCCGTTGAAGCGGGCCGCTTTGGTGTCCGCTGTCCGAAAAGCCTTGGGAAGCCGCTTCCTGGTGCTCTGGGAGGGGGCCGGAAAGCCGAACGAGCATCTGCACGTGGAACTTCTCGATTGACGTCACGGAGCGTCGGCGCAGCAGCGGAATCCGACGAAGTTGTATTGGTTCTGGGGATAGAAGCTGTATTTGGTGTCCGTGCACTTGCTTTCGTTTTGCGTTTCCCAGCTTCCGCCGGCGACCAGGTAGCGGTTCGGCATTTCCTTGGCTTCGGTGTCCGTCCACTCCCAAAGGTTTCCGTTCATGTCGTACATGCCGTACCAGCTGCGGCATTGCTCCTTTCGCCCGGCGCGGCGCGCCGCCTTGGAATTCGTATTGCACTTGGACGGTTTGTAGGACGGCCCGTAGGAATAGCGGAATGAGTCCTTTCCCTTGCAGGCCGCGGACCATTCGTTGAATTTGCAGAGGCGTTTGCCCGCCTGTTTGCAGAGTTCCACGGCTTGGTCGTGAGAGACCATGTCCTTGACGACGGCGTCCGCTTCGTTCGGGTATTCGTAGGCGTCGACGCAGACCGTTTTGCCGCCTACGGGGACGGGATAGGCGTTCTTGCCGCACTGGTTGTCGCTCGCCATGTCGTAGTGGACGCTTTGCCATGCGGAGCGGTTCCCGGCGGAGTCTTCTGCGAAATAAAAGACGTCGCCCGTCTTGTTGTATTCGACGGGTTTCGAAAGTTCCTGGACGTTGTTCGTGTCGCCTATTGAATAGAAGGTCTTGCACTTGTATTCATCGCATTTGACCTTGAGTCGAATCGGGTCGTAGTAACGCCCCGCCGGGGGGACGATGCTCGCTTCCGGTGGGATGGAGTCCCGGTTCGCATAGGCGATGCTGTCCGCTCGGCGGAGGCTGTCTAGTTTTGCCAGGCTGTCGAGCTGTGCCTTTTTCGCCTTTTCCGCGCTGTCCTTGGCCGCTCTTTTCTCTTGGGCGATGCTGTCGCGGATTTCCTTCCTGCGTTTAGCCGCGCTGTCCCTCTTGCTTTTTTCTTCGGGGGAGAGCGGAGCTGAAATTTTTGACAGGCTGTCCTTGGGCAAGGTGTCGGTTTTGCTTGTCGTGTCGGCTTCGGGAATTCCCCGGGGGAGGCTGTCGATTGCCGTTTCGACGGCGGTTCCCGCTTGTTCCGTTTCCCGGGAGACCGACGTCCTGTTCGCCATTTGGGAAAGTTCGCATTGGATGAGGAACAGCAGCACGAGGAGGATGAGCATGATCGATAGAACGGTCACGCGTCTTTGAATCCTTTTCTTTTTCGCCTTTTCTTCGGGAGTCATGTTGTTCGGAGTCTCTTTCATGGAACGTTCCTTTTATTTTTGCCGGAGCCTTCGCCTTCGAACAGGTCGCGCCAATGGCGTTTGATTTCTTCTTCCACTTCCTTGACGCTGAGCTTTCGGCGGAGCGACGTGCGGTAGGCGATGGAGATGTAGCCCGTCTCTTCGGAGACGACGATGACCAGCGCGTCGCTTTCTGCGGCGAGGGCCTTTGCGGCGCGATGGCGCATGCCGTAAGCGGAATCCTGTTCCGACGTGATGGCGGGGAGCGGGAGGATGCAGCCCGCGGCGACGATGCAGTGGCTGTTGACGATGACCGCCCCGTCATGCAACGCTGAATTCGGGAAGAAGAGCGCCCGCAAGAGGCGCGAGCTTATCCGGGCGTTCAAAAGCTCCCCGGTGTCTGCGTAATTTCGCAGACCGACGCGTTTTTCGAGGACTATCAGCGCACCGAACTGGTTCTTCGCCAAGTCCTGCACTGCGGTGCCGATTTCCTTCGCCACTTTGTCGAGTCCGCTTTCGTGGAAAAATAGAGTCTTGAGGTTCATCCGGGCGACGGATTGCCCGATTCGGGTCAAAGCTCCGCGAATTTCGGGTTGGAAGAGGATGACAAGGGCGATGATGCCTAGAGTCGCCAAGTTGCTGAGCAACCATACGATCGTGTGCAAGTCCCACCACTGCGCAAGGAACCAGATGATGAGCAGAAGTCCTCCGCCGATGAACATTTGCACGGCCCGTGTTCCGCGGAACAAGAGGAATACATAATAGGCGACAATCGACACTAAAAAGATGTCGAGCAAGTCGGCGAAGCGTACGTCGATGACTCCGAAAAGCTTAAACAGGTTCATGTCGGAAAGCCTTCAACAGGCAAAACGATTCAACGGCTTCGCGGACGTCGTGGACGCGGACTGCAGTCACGCCGGAAAGGGCGGTGAGAATTCCGGAGACGACCGTGGGAATCAGGCGGTCGCTCTTTTCTAAGCCGGGGATTTTCCCGATGTAGGACTTGCGGGACATTCCGTAGAGGACGGGGAACCCCGTTGCGACGAAGTCCGATGCGTGGGCAATCAGATCCAAGTTGTTCTGCAGATTCTTGCCGAATCCGATTCCCGGATCGAGGCAAATCGTCTTTTCGTCCGCGCCCAGTCCGGTGAGCTTTTCCGCTGCGCGGAGGAGGGAGTCCTTCACTTCGCAGACGACGTTCTCGTATGGAGAGAAGTCTCGCTGCATGGTGCCGAAGTTTCCGCGCATGTGGTTGAGTACGCTGGATGCCCCTGTCTCGGCGATGGTCTGCGCCATGTCCTTGTCGAATTCGAGCGCGCTGATGTCGTTGATGATGTGCGCTCCGGCCTTCATGCATTCGCGGGCGACTTCCGCCTTGACCGTGTCGATGGAAATCCAAAAGCGCCTGTGCGAGAGCAGCGGCACGAGCCTTTTGACAAGCGGCAAAACGCGTTCAAGTTCTTCTTTTGCGCTGACGGACTTTGCTCCGGGGCGGGAGCTTTCCCCGCCGATGTCGATGATTTCCGCGCCTTCATCCAGGAGCTTCTGGGCGTGTGCGTAGGCGCTTTCCAACGTGTTGTGCGTTCCGCCGTCGAAGAAACTGTCCGGGGTGACGTTGACGATTCCCATCACGGCGGGGACGGGCTTGCCGGATACGGAATCCGTCCCGATTTTCCACGGGTTCGCTTTTGACGTCTGCAAAATTTCACGGAACGGCATCATGCGTTTTCCCCCTTGGCGTCCCCCGTGGGAAGTTCCGGCACGATTTGCGTCGGAGCGGGTTCCGGGCGGCCGGGATCCGGTGGGGGCGTCTCCTCTTTTCTTTCTTCGTCTTGCCTTTTCGCCAACTGTTCTTGGAACAGGTAGGTGCGGCTCTTCTTCGTGCCGTCGAGCTTTTCCCCGGCGAGGACGCGGTCGATTTCGTCGCGGTCCAGGACTTCGTATTCGAAGAGGGCGTTGCCCAAGAGGTCCAGCTTTTCGCGATTCTCCGTCAAGAGCTGTCTTGCCTTTGCGGTCATCTGCTTCACCAGATTGTTGATTGCCCCGTCAATCGTTTCCGCCATCTTCTCGGACATTTCCTTCGGCTTGCTGATTTCGCGCCCGAGGAAAATTTCTCCGTCGTTCCGGCTGTAGCAGAGCGGTCCGACCGTTTCGTCGAAGCCCCATTCCGTCACCATCTTGCGCGCCAAGTCCGTCGCTCTTGCGATGTCGTTAGACGCCCCGGTGCTCTGGTGGTTGAAGCAGATGAGTTCCGCCAGGCGTCCCGACATGAGAATCATGATGTTCTCCTCGGCACTTTCCTTGGACATGGAGACGCGATCCTTTTCGGGCAAGGACATGGTGACGCCCAAAGCCCTGCCGCGCGGAATGATGGTGATTTTGTGCAGCGGATCCGCATGTTTGCAGAGGAGCGTCATCAGGGCGTGCCCCGCTTCGTGGAATGCCGTGTGGCGTTTTTCCTCGTCGGACATGAGGAGAGTGCGCCGTTCCGCCCCCATGGAGAGCTTGTCTCTCGCTTCTTCGAAATCCTGTTTCGTCACTTTCTTGTTGTCGAATCTGGCCGCCAGAAGGGCTGCCTCGTTGACCAAGTTCTCGAGGTCTGCTCCGGCTAGTCCCGGAGTGCCGCGGGCGATGTCCTTGACGTTCACGTCGTTCGCCAGAGGGACTTTGCGCTTTTTGAGGTGGACTTTCAAGATTTCTTCGCGACCCACCAAGTCGGGGAGTCCGACGACGATTTGCCTGTCGAAGCGTCCGGGGCGGAGAAGCGCCTTGTCCAAGACGTCCGGGCGGTTTGTCGCTGCAATCAAGATGACTCCCTCGTTGGCGCTGAAACCGTCCATTTCGACTAGAAGCTGGTTCAACGTCTGTTCGCGTTCATCGTGACCGCCGCCGAGTCCCGCCCCGCGTTGCCTGCCGACCGCGTCGATTTCGTCGATGAAGAGGATGCAGGGGGCGTTCTTTTTCCCCATTTCGAAAAGATCGCGGACGCGGGCCGCTCCGACTCCGACGAACATCTCGACAAAGTCGGAACCGGACATGCTGAAGAAGGGTACGCCCGCCTCACCGGCGACAGCCCTTGCCAAAAGGGTCTTTCCCGTTCCCGGGGGACCAATCAGCAGCGCGCCCTTGGGAATGCGCCCTCCTAATGCCGCGTATTTCTTCGGATCCTTCAGGAATTGGACGATTTCGTACAAATCCGCCTTCGCTTCGTCGCAGCCGGCGACATCTTTGAAGGTCGTTTTCGTCTTGCCGTTTTCATTCAACTGCCGCGCTTTGCTCTTGCCGAAGGAGAACATTCCCATGCCGCTCTTTCCGCCCGTCTGCCGCGCCATCATATACCAGAAGAAGGCTATCAAGAGAATGGCGGGGAGGAAGGCGAAAATCCGGTCGAACCAAGAAGCCGTCTCGTGGATGACCTCGACGTCGATGTGTTTGTTCTTCTCCCAGGAATCGATCTGTGCGTTGGTCAAGTCCAATACGTGGCTCGAAAAGGCCATGATTCCATCGGGGGACGAAGTGTTTCTGGCCAAGCGGGAGAGCACGCCCGGCTTCGGGAGCTTCGCCCGGTCTTCTTCCGTCATCGCCTTTGTGCCTTCGATTGCGATGCCGTCCAGGGTGCGGTGGAGCTTGAGGCTCTTGATTTCCGTCGTGGAATCTTCCATCATCGCGAGGAATTCCGTCCGGGAAAGCGTCTTGGTGGGTTCTTCGCTGTAAAGCCGCATGAAGAAGAGCGCCATGAGAAGCATCGTCGCAATCAGGAAGAAGTTCCTGTTCTGGAATGCCGAAGGGACCTTGTTTGGCTTGTCTTTCATAAAGTTCCTTTATGCGAGGGGGGAATTCCGAAGATTTCCAGAATCCGATGCCCTTGGGCGAAGAGGGGCACGGAATCTCTGGCAAAGTGCGGAACGCCGTTTTCTTCGAACCATTTCTTGAGCGGCTTGGAAGGACCCGCGGCGGGAGCGTAAATGTCGCCCGGCATTCGGAATCTCCATTCGCCCGGAATGGATTCTCTTTTTGGGAAAAGATACAAATTGTCTTGGGGGGGAGTTTGCGCGAAGCGGCAAAACCAGAGGACGCTGCGCGATTTTTCAAAGAGGAGAGTCCTGTCGCACGATTCGAAACGGGAAAGGAAGTTCACCTTCTGCGGCAAGGGGATTCCCCGGGAATCGAGCCAGAGGTGCAACAGTTTGGCTGCCCCCGTCGGACTTTTCGTGGAGAGCCTTTCCCAGGCGGAACGGTGAAGCGCGAGGATTTTCGCGTCCGGGAAGATTTCGGCGGAAAAGGGCCAGAGCCTTGGCGGGACGGTGAACGGGGAGAGCGCTTCGTTCAGTACGGAAATCATTTTTTCGTTCGCCGTCCGGGAAAGTTCGGCGATTCGGGAGAGCTGCGCGCCGGCGCCGGGATTTGTTCTTTCCAAAAGCTTCAACAGGCCGAGCCGAATGGCGTTCCTGTCGAAATGGGTGTCCGCGTTGGATTCGTCTTCCCGCCATTCGAGGCGGTGCGCCGTTGCTTCTTGGAGAATTTCGTTTCGGGAAACCTTCAGGAATGGGCGGAAAACGCCGTCTTCGCGGACTTCCCGGATACCGGACAGTCCCCGAATTCCCGTGCCGCGCAAAAGCCGCATCAGGACAGTTTCCGCCTGGTCGTTTTCATGGTGCGCCGTGACGATGGCGTCTGCCCGGACTTCGGGGAGTTGCGAAATTCCGTGCAGAGCTTCGTAACGCTCCCGGCGCGCATTTTCTTCTATGGAGCCTTTGGCCTTGAGGGATTCCCCGTCTAGATGCCGGATGAAAAAGGGGACGTTCCGTTTGGCGGAGAACCGGCGGACGCATTCGGCGTCGAGGTCGGCGGAACCCTTTCGGAGACCGTGGTGGATATGGGCGACGCCCACCCAATTCAAGGAAAGGGCCTTTTGATTTCGAATAAAGTAATCGGCTAGGCAAATGGAATCCATTCCGCCGGAGACGGCGAGCAGCAGGCGGTTCCATTTTTTTTCGCGGAGGGTGCGGAGGATTTCCCGAAAAATCACTTCTCGCATTTTTGAAAAAAGCAGGATCTTGCGCCGGTGTGGCAGGCCACTTGATCCCCGCGCATCCGCACTTTGAAGAGGAGCGCGTCGCTGTCGCAGTCGGCGTACCAGCTTTCGACTTCCATCACGTTCCCGCTCGTGTCGCCCTTGTGCCAATATTCCTTTCGGCTGCGGCTGTAAAAGACCATTTCGCCGCATTCGTTCGTTCGCCGCAGGGCTTCCCTGTCCATCCATCCCATCATCAATACGTCGTTCTTGTCCGCGTCCTGGACGATGGCCGGGACGAGTTTTTTGTCGCCGAATTTCACTTCGAATTGAATCTTGTCGAGAAGCTGTTCAAATTTCATGGAACAAATTTAACAAGAATTCGGGACGGACGGCGTCCGAGCCCTGAGGCAGATGTCGCGGGGACGGGCTTTCGCCTTTGTGCAGTTTAAGTCGCCGCAAACGCTCTCCGGATACGGTCGAGGGCCTCTTGCAGAACGGCGCGCGGACAGGCCAGGTTCATCCGTTCAAAGCCCGCTCCGCTTTTCCCGAATCGCAGCCCGCTGTTGAGCCATAGCTTCGCCTTGTGCAAAATCAAGTCGTCGATTTCCCGGGGAGTTTTTTCCGTCCCGTTGAAATCGAACCAGGCCAGGTATGTGGCCTCCATCGGGATGAGCTTCACGCCGGGCAAAAAGTTTTGAGTGTAGGTTTGTACAAAGTCGATGTTTCCCCGGATGTATGCGAGCAGTGCGGAAAGCCATTCTTCGCCGTTTTCATAGGCGGCCTTGGCGGCGACGATCCCCGGTGTGGAAACTTCTTCGTAAGCGACTGCGGACAGTTCCCGTTGAATGGCCTTGCGGAGCCTCGGGTTCGAAATGAAGGAATGCGCGATTTGCAGACCGGCCAGGTTGAAGGTCTTCGTGGGGGAGGTGACCGTGACGGTGATGTCCGAAATTTCCGGGGAGAGTGTGGCGATGGGAATGTGTTCCCCTTTGAAAATGAAGTCTCCGTGGATTTCGTCGCTCACGATGATGACGCGGTTTCTTTGGCAGATTTCCGCCATTTGCAGAAGCTCCGCCCGGGTCCACGTGCGGCAGACGGGATTGAGCGGATTGCAAAGGAAGAAGAGCTTGGCGTGCGATTCGGAAATTTTCCGTTCGAAATCGTCGAAGTCGATGTGATACGTGCCGTCTTCGCCGTAAACCAGGTCGCTGCTCACGACAATCCTCCCGGAATCCCGGATGAGCCCCGCGAAGTGCATATAGACGGGTTCTTGGATCAAGATGGAGTCGCCTTTTTCCGTGAAGGCGTTCACGGCCATGGCGAGCATCGGCATGACTCCCGGGGTCTTCACCATGCAGGAACTGTCCGGAATTTCGAGATGGTGGTGGCGCGAGTAGAATCGCTTGACGGCAGAAAAGTAATCTTCGTCCGTTTCGCTGTATCCGAAGATGCCGTGCGTCACCAATTTGTGCAGGGCGTCCTGGATGTAAGAGGATGTTCTGAAATCCATGTCGGCAACCCACAGAGGGAGCAAATCCGGGGAGGATTCCCCGAGGAGTTCCTTGGCGAAGTCGTATTTCATGCTGTAGGTGCCGCGTCTGTCGACAATCGTGTCGAAATCCAAATTGCGTTCAGGCATACAATGTCCTTTGAAACGGGGCGAGCCGTTTCGTCTAAATCCTCGGCAAATATAAGTGGAGTTTCAAGAGCCGGCTAATACTTTATTTTGAAAGCCGATAATCGATTTTTCCGATAACGGGAAAATTTTTGTCGGCGGAATGGGAAATTCCCGCTTGAAGAAATGGAACGGGGCAAATGCCTGGCGAAAAAATTTCTCTTCGAATTTTTAAATTTGCCATATGATTCGGCAAAAGATTTCGAAGACGGAATTGGATAACGGGATCACGGTCTTGACCGATCCGATGCCCGGAGCCTATTCGGCGAATGTCGGCGTCTGGATTCCGCGGGGTTCGAGACACGAGACGGAAAGGACTAGCGGCCTTGCCCATTTTTACGAGCATTTGGTTTTCAAGGGGACGAAAAAGCGGTCCGCTTACGATATCGCCCACACGATTGAAGATCGCGGCGGCAGCCTGGAAGCTTACACGACGCGGCAGGAGACGGGCTTTTACGCACAAGTCGTCCGCGAAGACGTGCCGCTCGCCGTCGAAGTGATTTCCGACATGTTGCTGCATCCGGAATTCGACCCGAAGGAAATGGAGAAGGAACGGAAGGTCATCGTCGAAGAAGTCCACAGTTATGATGACATCGCCGAAGAATGCGTCGGCGACCTCTTCAACGCAATCCATTACAAGGGATGCGGTCTTGCGCTCCCCATCGCGGGAACGGTCAAAACGGTCCGCGGACTTTCCCGGGAAGGGCTCGTCGAATGCGAAAGGCAAGTCTTGGAGGATTTGCCGCTCACGGTCTGCGCGACGGGGAAGGTCGAACACGAACGTTTCGTGGATTTAATCCGGGATGCGTTTGCGGAAAAGAAGTCCGCGTCGAAACCTTTTGAAAACGGTTACGCGGCTTCCGCCGCCCAAAAGACGAAGACCCGGCGGGAACTCAGCCAAACGAACCTTTTCTGGGGAACGAGCTTCGACTTCTCGAACGGCGACGTGGACTTCATGCGCGCCCTCGGGCTTTTCAACGTCGCTTTCGGTGCGGACATGGGGTCGAGGCTTTTTCAAAAAGTCCGCGAGGAACGGGGGCTTGCGTATTCGGTCTATTCGATGACGGATGTCTATCGCGACGTGCTCGGCTGGGGAATTTCCCTGGCGACCGCCCCTTCGAAAATGGAGCAGGCTCTCGCCATTGCGCAGGGGGAGCTCCGGAATTTTTTGGAGAACGGATTCGGCAAGGGGGAACTCGAACGCACCAAGATGAATGTCATCGGGGGGCTTCGAATCAGCGCGGACAATGCGGAAAAGCGTTTGATGCGCTTGGCGGACCAGGCTCTGCATTTGGGAAAGGTCTATTCCCTTTCGGAGACGGAGGCGCAGGTGCGGGCCTTTTCGGAAGAACGCGTCGTGGAATCCTTGCGGCGAGCATTCAAGAATGCGCCGTTTGCAACGGCGATAGTCAAACCGGCAAAAAATTGAGAGGACGATATGCAGAAGAAGTGGGCGGAACCCGTCGGCATTTTGGGATTTGGCGTTGAAGGGAGAAGTTCATTCGATTATTTCGTGCGCAACGGTTGCACGGAAATCATCGTGATGGACAAGAATCCGTTCGAGTTGCCGCCCGTGCCGCAGGGCATTCGCGTGAAAAGTTTTGTTGGCGAAAAGTACATGGACGGCCTCAAGGATTGCGTGACGGTCGTCCGGTCGGCCGGCGTTTATCCGCTGCAGCGGGAACTGTTCGCGTTTCAAATGAACGGGGGGCTTCTCACCAGCCAAATCGAGATGTTCCTTTCCGAGACGCATTCGAAGTCCGTCGTCGGAGTCACGGGGACTCTCGGCAAGGGAAGTACGGTCAGCATGATCCGGCACGCCTTGGAAGCTTGCCGGATTCCGTCCGCCATCGGAGGGAATTTCGGGGTTCCCGCCTTGGACTTGTTGAAGGACGAGTCGAAAGACCGCGTTTCCATTTTGGAGCTGTCCTCCTTCCAGCTGATGACCCTTTCCGTTTCGCCGCATATCGGAGTCGTTTTGCGCGTTTCCTCGGAGCATTTGGACTGGCACAAGTCCGTCGAGGAATATCGCGATGCGAAGGCGAACCTCGTGCGTTGGCAAAAGCGGAGCGATTTCTGCATTTATTTGAAGGATGCCGCCCCGTCTTTGGCGATTGCCCGGGAAAGCGGTGCCCAAAAGCTCTCCTTCGGCTCCCGGGATGCCGATGCCGTCTTTACGCCGGAGTCCCTCTCCATGGACGGCTACACCCTCAGACTTTCGGACTGCAAGGTTCGCGGGGCTTACCAATTGGAAAATATGGCGGCCGCCTTGCTTGCGGTGAAGGCTCTCGGCGCAGACGTCCCCACGGCGTTGCAGGCGTTGAAATCCTACGAGGCTCTCCCGTTCCGGATGGAATTCAAGGGGGAATGGCGTGGCGTTGAATTTTACAACGATTCCTATGCGACGCGCCCCGATGCGACCATTGCCGCAGTCAAGAGCATGAAACGCCCGTTCGCGCTGATTCTTGGCGGTTCGGAAAAGAATGCGGATTTTTCGGAATTGTCGGAAGTGCTGTCCCGTGTGCCGAATTTGAAAAGAGTCTCGTTCATCGGGGCGACTGCCGATCGGATGCGGGAATCGTTGCGGCGTTTTGGCGTTTCCGTCCCGATGATGATTTTCCCGGATTTGGACTCAGCCTTTGCCGATGCGTGTTCGATTGGGAAGGGGGGCGCCGTGCTGCTTTCCCCCGCCTGTGCGAGTTTTGGACTTTTCAAGAATTACAAGGTTCGCGGGCAATGTTTCGATGCGTTGGTTGAAAAATTCCAATCGGAGGAATGATGCTTGACGTCCGGAATCGCTGGTGCTTGGTGACGGGAGCTTCCCGCGGCGTGGGCCGGGAAATCGCCTTGCAAATGGCGAGGCTCGGCGCGAACCTCGTTCTGCAGAGCCGTTCGAAGGGACACCTGGAATCGGTCGTAGAGGAGGCGCGGCTGAGGGGTGCTTGCACAGTTCCCGTAGAATGCAGCCTCGAAGATTCCAAGTCCGTAGAAGCGATGCTTGCCGAAATCGACGGGACGGGTTTTGACGTGGAGCTTGTCTTCAACAACGCGGGGAAGATGAGTCGGTACTTTGCCGATTTCACGTCGAATACGATGGAAGACTTTCGCGAAGCGATGGACGTGAACTTTTTCGCCCAAGTGCAAATCGCCTACCATTTCTTGCCCCGGATGATTCGAAACGGTTTCGGGCGGATGCTTTTCACGACCAGCGGAATGGCGGATGAGCCGGAACTTGCCGCCTATGCTTGCGCCAAGGCCGCCCTTTCGAAATGGGTGCGCGATTTCTCTTGCAAACTCGAAGGTTCCCGAGTGGCGGTGAACTTGATGGATCCCGGATGGCTTCGCACGGATCTCGGCGGACCGAAGGCTCCGAATGCGGTGGAATCCGTCATTCCGGGGGCTGTCGTGGGGATGCTCCTTGAAAAGGTTTCAAGTGGACGCTTGTTCTCCGCACAGGACTATGCCGGGATGACTCTCGAAGAAGCTCTCGAAAAGGCTGCGGAAAAGTAACGTCGAACGTGTCGCCTCGCGCTTTTCGATTGTCCGCCTCGGTCGAATTTTATACTTTGGCAAAGATTTGAAAAACGGATATTTGGAATTCATATGCTCGAAAAATTGATTCGATACGTCAAGAGTTTCAATTGGAAATTCCTGATTCTTTTTGCCGCCTGCTGCGTCTTGCTGGGCATCGCCAACAACTTGCGCGTCGATGACGCCAAGTCCGTGGAATGGTTCGGCTCCCAGGAAATCCTCGAAAAACCGGAGGGATTCTGATGAAGCGCCCAATCACCTCTGCAGTCCTGTTGCTGTTCGCCTCCTTCTTCACGGCGGTCTGCGTCGCGGAAATCTCGTTCCCGGAATCGTTCCTCACTTTCACGGATTACGAAGCTTTAATCGAGCGTTTCCCCAAAATTTGGAAGTACAACATCCATGTCGGCCTCGCTTCGCTCGTCTGCGCCATTTTGCTTGTCGTCCCCGCCTTCCGCTTGGATCGGAAGTTCACCGTCAAGGGGCTTGAAACCCTTTTCCGCATCGGCATCGGCGGCATGTTCATCTTTGCGAGCCTTTTCAAAATCCAGGATCCGAAGACCTTCGCCGTCTTGGTCGCGCAATACCAGTTCTTGCCGGATTTTGTGAACAATCTGTTCAGTTTGATTTATCCGCAATTTGAGTTCTGGTTCGGCTTGGCCTTGATCCTGACTCCGTTCACGAAGGAATGCGCCCTTGCGATTTTCTGGATGTTCGTGAGTTTCATCATTGCGCTGGTCTGGGCCTTGGTCTTGGACTTGGGCATCACGTGCGGATGCTTTGAACTCGAAGGCGCGCAGAGCAAGACGGAAACGTGGACGGCGTTGATTCGCGACTTGATTCTCATCGGCCCGACCTTTTGGCTGACCCTTCGCCCGAACAAGAGTCTAATCGGCCTTTGGAGAAGGGGTTGACACGCCGGCTTCGGCGCATGTTAAAACGGGTCGCCTCCCAATCGAGAGTCTCCGGGTTTCACCTTCGAAAGGATTTCAAGCCCGGAAAGCTCTTGCATCATGAAAATGTTGTCGTCTTCCATTTCCCGGTTCCCGCTTTCCCCGTAGCGGTTGACCAGGATGCCCCGAATCCTTAGCCCCCGGCTTTTGGCGTATTCCACGGTCAAGAGGCACGCGTTGATGGAGCCCAGGGCGGCCGTGGTGACGATGAGCAGGGGCAAGTCCAAGGCTTTCATGACGTCTTCCAAGAAGATTCTTTTGCCGCCCGGCTTCAAATCGTATCGGATGGGGCAGAGGATTCCGCCGCTGCCTTCGACGAATAGAAATTCATGCCGCTTCTGCGCGGCTTTGAAATCGGCGAGGATTTTGGAAAGCTCCGCCGGGTTCCCTTCCTTGCGGGCGGCCAAATGCGGAGAAACGGGAGTCTCGTAAATGTAGCTCACCATTTCATCTTGCGAGTCGAAAAGGCCCACCCTTCTTTTGACCGAATCGGCGTCTCCCGCGACGAGCTTCCCTTGATGCCGTTCGGCACCGCTCAGCGCGGCCTTGTAGTAGCCCGCGTCGATTCCGGAATCTCTCCATTTTTTGACTAGAAGACCCGTGACGAAAGTCTTCCCGACATCCGTTCCCGTCGCCGTGACAAAATATCCATTCGACATGTTGAACGCCTCTTTTGAAAATTTCGGAAAGAATTTAAAAATCGGGGAATTTGCGATGTCGACTTTTTCGGCATTACGCCCGCGGGTGCGCTTTTTTGAAGCTTTCCTTGAGGCGTTCCGCGGAGACGTGGGTGTAGACCTGTGTCGTGGCGAGGCTCGAATGCCCGAGCATTTCCTTGACGCTCATGATGTCCGCTCCGTTTTCGAGCAGATGCGTGGCGAAGCTGTGCCGGAGTACGTGCGGGCTGGCTTTCCCCTCCCAGCCGATGCTTTGCAGCAAATTGCGGATGTCCCGCCGCAAGGTGCGCACGTTGTGCGCCTCTCCGTGTTCGTTCAAGAATACGGGGGCTTTTGGGGAAGGGAAGCGGCCGACTTCTTCTAGCTTGAATTTGTACGCAGAAAACCATTCGACGGCGGTGCGGGTCAGGGGAACGGCCCGTTCCTTTTCCCCCTTTCCGATAGTCCTCACGGTGCAGTTCGCAAAGTCGAGTCGAATCCAGGTCAGGCTTTGGCATTCCGAAATGCGCAGTCCCGAACCGTAAATCAGTTCGAGCAAGACGCGGGCGCGGACCATGGGGAGCGTGGGGTTTTCAATCTTCGGGAAGTTCGACAGGGACAAGTCCTTTTGGGAGAGGAAGGCGACAAGCCGCTTGGGGCGTTTGGGGATGGGAATCGTCTCTGCGGGGTTGATGTCGATGAGGTGGCTGCGTACGAGGTATTTCCCGAAACTTTTGATGCAGGCGATGTGCAGGCCGATGCTTGTCGCCTGGAGGTTTTCCGCCTTTCGCATTTCCCAGACGAATGCGCGGATGGAAGCCGTCGTGAAGTCTTCCAAGGAAGCTTCTGCGGGCATGTGGGAAAGGTATTTGGAAAGGGATTCGCGGTAAGTCCGGACGGTGCGCGGGGAAAAGCGCCGTTCCGCGGCGATGTACTGCAGAAAATTTTCAGCATGTTCCGAAAGGAGTCCCATACCTTCAAAATTTACAAGTTTTGGGAGAAATTGCGGTCGGAAAATTTTATCTTGTGGAAAATGTCGCGGATTGCTTTGACCGGATCACTCTTCCTCCTCGTGCTTGCCCTTTTCGAAGCGCAGGCCGCCACTCGCGTCGTCGGGGCGAACGGATCTCTGGAAATCCATGCAGGGGCGCGGACTTCCGCTCTCGGTGGGGCGGCCGTCTCGGTGGACCGGGACTTGTTGGAGCTTTCTTCGAATCCGCAGCAGCTTTCTTCGGCGAAGAACTCCTGGGTGGCGTTCAGCCATGTAGCCTATTACGAAGACACAAAGTACGATTACGGAGCGGTGCAATTTCCCCTGGGGGATTTGGGCGGCTTGGGAATCGCCTTTTCGCGGTTCGGCGCGGACGGAATCCCTCGAATCGCCGAAGGGGACGCTTTGCCGGAAGGCGACGAATACAAGACGTTCTCGATTGCGGATTATCTGTTCACCGTCGCTTGGGGGCGCAGTTTTTGGAAGGACCGGTTGGACGTGGGCGTTTCGTTCCACGGGCTTTACCGGGAATTGGACCAGACCGGTTGGGGGTTCCGGGGCGACTTGGGCGCGAACTTTCACGTGGTGCGACAATTGACGGTTTCATCATTCCTCAAGGGATGGACGTCTTCCGCCGTGTCGTGGGAAGAGGGGACGGTCGAATACAGTTCCCCGGAATGGTATTTGGGAATCCGCGCGGAACAACCGATTTCTTACTTCTACGGGAAAATCTCCGTCTATTGGCAGAGCGCCGGAATCTTGCATCGGGAAGACCGCGACTTGGATTACGATGGAGACTTTCGGGGCGGTCGCTTTTGGGAGCACCCGGTCGATTGGCTGGGCGGCGGTCGCGCGGGAGTTGAATTCGCTTTCGACTTCGGACTTTCCTTGCGAGGGGGGCTTGCGAGTCTTTCGGAATGGGAAAGTTGGACTGCCGGGGCGGGTTTCGCCCTTTCGAATTGGCTTCGGGTCGATTACGCCTTTGAATCCCATCCGACCCTTTCCGCCGTGCACCGGGTCAGCCTGGAGTTTTGTCCGGGCCTCTTCCTTTATCCGCAAAAGAAGGCGAAGGCCCCCGCGTATGAGGAAAAGGAAACTTCGCAGAAAGTGGATGACCGGAAGAGTTCCGTGTCCGAAATGGAGCCGGAAGAATCCGTCGATTCCTTTGACGGGGAATCTGCGGGCGGCATTTATTGGGAGGAATAAGGTATATTGTCGAATATGAACGAATTGAAGAATTTTCGTGCAGTGGGTCTTTTCGACCTCCTTTCGGCGCCGGTCACGCCCATCGGGGCTTTTGACGCGGAACAATTCAAAAAGGACGTGCGCCCCTTGTTTGAAAAGGGATCGAAGTTCATCGCCGTGGATTTGACCGGCTTGGACTTCTTGTACAGCGACGCGTGCAGCGCATTCAACATGGTCCGGCAGGAGCTTTCCCCTCTTGGCGGAGCCTTCGGCGTCTTGACCGACAACGATATTGTCGTGGATTGTTTGCAGAAGGCTGGCCTAGACAGGAACTTGCTCGTGTTCCGCAAGGAAGCGGACATGATGGCGTTCTCGATGAAGGAGACCGGTCTGCAGGAGGATGAGCCGAAGAAGGGAGCGGAACAAATCGTCTCCTCGGCGAATTCCCACGCAATGCCGTCGCAAGATTCGGGGAGGCGTCGGGTGACGGGACGGTTCACCAAGAGCTTCAACGCCATTCGAAAGGATGCAAAGCCGCTTACCGGCGGAATGGAAAATCCGTTCCAAGAAAAGAAGTCTTCCGGTCGCATCTGGTTCCGCATCCTTCTCTTTTTGCTGCTCGCGGCCGCAGTCGCCGCCTTTGTCGTTTTGCGGTAATGGCGTCCTTTCGCGAATACAGAAGCGGAAAGTTCGGCTGGAGACCCCAAAAGCGCATTCCGGTGTTGCGGACTCTTTGCGTTTTGGCCTTGATTTATGCAGTCTATGCCAGCGGGACCGTGCAAAAGGCTTGGAACGTTGTCGGGGAATGGCGGCATCGGGCGTCTGCGTTGTCGGAGGCTCTTCCTTTGGAATGGATTGGGCGATGTGAAAAATCCGGAGGCGAGGCGTTCCCGGTGAAAAATTCCCTGGGGCGGTGTTCGTGGGTGTTGACGTCCCCGGGGAAAGTTTCCCTTTTGCCGGAAAATGATTTTGTGCGTTATGCGGCGTCTGTCCCCGTTCTGCGGTATCCGCTGGCGGTGCATTGGATTGCCGACACGGCGGACTTTGAAACGCCCCTGTTGCTGGGGGTGCAGGGGGATTCGTTGAAAGCCTGGTTCTTCCGCTTGACCCTTCCGGATTCTTCTTTCGCTTGGGTCGATGGGGAGGGGTGCCGCGCATTGGAGCCGTGCCCCCACAATCCGCTCATGGGCGGCGCCATCCCGATTCTTTCGGATTTTGATTTTGAAGGCAGGGAGGCTCTTTTGTTGAAAGACCTTTTTTCCGGGATTGGCGAGGCTCCCGTTTTCCCGGTGCTCCCCGGGAAGGTCGTGTCGCTTTCCGAGGATTCGTCCGGCTTTCGGATTTACATGGATCACGGGGGGAATCTGTTTTCTCGGATTTCGGAACTTCCGAACGTCTCCCCGGGAGTTGAAGTCGGCAGAAGCCTTTTGCAGGGCGAACCGTTGGGGCGCTTGTCCCCGAACGACAGCTCTTCCTTTTATTTGGAAATCTTGCGGAATGGACGTTTTGTCCGATGGAAGAAGTTTTACGACGACGCGCATGTCGCGGATGCGGAAGACGTGGAATCCTTTCGACGGAAGTGGGGACTTTGATGCGGCGGTTGCTTCTTTTTTTTGTCATCGCGCTGCTTTGCGCCTGTTCGCAGTCGGATGACGGACCGATTCCCGTTTACCCGGACGGTTTCTCCGTCGACGGTTACGGTTACGTCCTCTTTGCCGAGCTGGATTCCGGCAGCCGATTCCATCTTTACGGCGATACGGTGGAAATCGCCTTGGACAGCATGTGGACTTTCGGCAATTGCTTCTTGAAGCAGATTGAAGTCGTCGCTTCCCACCCGGAAGACTCGATCCTTTCCCTGAAGGTGAATTTGGCTCTGGGGAACACGGGAGTCTCGGATTGTCCGCAGCCCCTCTTTCGCCCGGATACGGTGATCCGCATCCCCTTTCTTGCAACGTGGAAGGACGTTCGCGAAATCCGCGTCGAAGGGGACGCCCACAACGATTTCTTCAAGGAATCCCCGGACACCTCCTCGGCGGCCTCTTCGACTTTCAAGGATTCCATCCTGGTGCGCCGGGGCGGCTTTTCGCGGGAAAGCGTGACCGTTTATCTGGACTCCGCCTTTGGAAATCCCCATGCGTATCCGCGCAGAACGTCGAACGATACGGCGGGAATTCTCGCAATCGTGGACTCCTTCAAAGTGAAGGAATATCCTTACCGCTTCATGGAATCCCGCTGCACGGAAATCCACGATTCCTGCGAAACGGTCCCGGACACGGTTTGGGGAAGACTCCGGACTGCGGACACCTCCCTTGTCCCCGTCCGTCTCTCGTGTGCCGAAGATTCAACGTCGGATGATGTCGTTTATTGCCTTTCCGCCGATTGGGAGGACGATTCGACAGCCGTCGGCGATTCCGTTTACATTTGGCGGGACACGACTTGGTCCACGTCGTTTTATTACGCGGAGAGGATACCGAAATGTTCGGGGGTGAATTCGGGGGATTTTTCGGGCGCGGTGACGGCCGGGCGTTATTACACGGCGAAGTTCATGCTCTTCGTCCCGGATGCGGAAGAATCGGGATGCGGCCCGGCGGCCTTGCCGGAATGGATTTTTTATAGATTGAATCCGGTGACGGAAATTTTGGACTCCGCTTTGGCGGACACTCTCCTTGCGGCTTGGAAAAAGGCCTCCGTCGGATTGGAAGAGGAAGAAGATGATTGAATACGGCTTTTCTGAAGAAATCCCCGAAGCGGACAGGGCGTCCGTCCTGGAAAGTTCGCTTTTCCGGAATTGGCTTTCAACGGTGGAAAAAAAATTCATCGTCACCAAGATTCACTTTTCGTCCGTGGATTTCCGCTTCAAGAATCATTCTCCGCTGTTCATCAAGTTGACGGCGACAGCCACTCTCTTTGACGGGAAGCCCGTCCACGGGATAGTCCTTGTCCGCGGGAACGCCGTCGGCGTCCTGGTGGTCTTGCGCTCGGAGGGGAAGCCTTATCTGTTGCTTGTCCGCCAACCGCGCTTTCCCATTTCGGAAACGGAGTCCTTGGAAATTCCGGCGGGAATTCTCGATTGGTCCGGGGATTACCGCAAAGTCGCCCTTTCGGAATTGAAGGAAGAAGCGATGCTCGATGTCGAGGACGGCGAGCTGATCGATTTGACGGGATTTTACACTGAAGGACGGTTGGATGGCCATGCGGGGAGCTGCGGGCTCTTGGACGAGAGGATTCGCCTCTTCGCCGTGGAACGGGAAGTTTCCCCGGAGGACTTGAAACGCCTTGACGGCAGGAACCAGGAATACACGGACGAGGGGGAATGGATTAAAACGGTCGTGCTGCCTTACGAAGAGGCCGGGAAACAGTTCATCGACAGCAAGAATCTCGTGGCGATGTTCCTGTATGAACGTTACCTGAAGGCCGTGGGCAGGCACTTGTGAGGGCGAATCGCCCCGAAGAGGTTTCGGCTTCGGCCCGGACGTAGGCGAAGTTCTCCAAGGAGATTTCGGCGAAGGCTTCGTAGGCGGGCTGAGTTTGGACGGAGACTTTTATTTCGGCTTCCCGTTCCTTTGGGGACGCCTTTTGGGCGAAGACGGAAAACGACTTCAATTCCCCGAAGTCCGGAGTGCTTTTGAAGCGGAAGGTCGCCGCGCCGTTTTCAAGAGTCCACCAGAGGGCGGGACCGTCGGTGACGAACAGGTTGTCTCCGCGGAATGCGTCCACGGGGTCCGAGCCTTTGACGACCGTTCGCACGTAGCCGAAGACGTGTGTCCGGGACTGTTTGAGCTTCAACAGGGGAATCTTCACTCCCGTGTATTCATTCAGGTCTCCATGGGCGTCGTTTCCGCCGAGGGGCAACAGGAAGTTCCCCTTTTCAAGCTCCGAAACCCAGAAAGCCTTCCCCAAAAAGAAGCCGTCGTCCTTGGAGCCGTTCCAAAATTCCAGGCCGGCAATGGGATTCTCCGCCCCTTTTTGGAGGTCGCGTTCGCTCCAATTCCCCCGGCGGAAGATGAATCGTTCGATGCGCCCCATCTTTTCCATGGGATGCGCGGCGAAGCAGGGGAGTTTTGTCATTGCCGTGATTTGCGGAATGGAAAGGGTCGGTTTGTTGTCGAGCCATTTTCGGCCGCAATCCCCCTCGCCCGGGACGAAAAAGGCGTTCCCGGGAAAGAGAAGGTGCACGTTCCTCCCCTCGGAATTCCCGGCGGACACTTCTTCCCCGGCGATGAGTTTCGGGTGTTCGGGGAGCCTTGCGATTTCTTCGCGGAGTGCCGCGTAGCGGAGTGCGGCGTCGGTGCGAACCATGTAATCGTCCTTGTCGAAGGCGAAATCGTAGGAATGGTCCGTGCAAAAGACGAAGTCCAGGCCGACGGCTTTGGCGGCGCGCTGCAGCACGTCCGGGGACGCTCCGAATTCCACGGGATCCGCGGAAACGTAAGTGTGGGCGTGGGTGTCCCCGGCGATGTAGCCGTCCGGTTTGGGAATGGGGTGTTTCAAGACTTCCATCTGGAGCGGACTTTTCTTCAGTCCGGTGAGGTTGAACCGCTCGATGCGCTTCTTCTTTTTGCCGATGCGGACGATTGCCGTTGCGCGGACCTCGTATTTGCCGGGGGGGAGGTTCCCGCAGGGGACGGGGATGAATGCAAACGGCTCGGAGATGGATTTTTGGATTTTAAATGTTTGGGAGAAGCTTTTTTCGGCGGATGAAAATTCCGCCTCGAGGGATTCGACGGCCACGGGGAAACGGTTCGCTTCCCGAATGACAATGAACAGGGTCGGCTCTTCGCCCGGGACGATTTCAAACGGCGCATCGATGATGATTTCCGGTTCTTTTTTGAACAGGACGGACCACGGGAGCTTGAACTTGTAGTGCATTTCCGCGTAATCCGGGTCGAAAATCATTCTTCCGCCTGCCGGGAATGGATGACGCCGAAGCTGAAGCGGAACTGCAGCTGCAGCCCGCCCAAATCCCACTTCGCCTTGTCCGAGTCCGCGTCGGGGACGACTCCGGAAAACGGTTCGTCGGACTTGACGATGATGCGGGAATAACCGATGTCCCCGTAAATGTGGATGTTCTTCCAGGTGGCGGCCAAATAGCCGAGGCTCACGCCGAAGCCGTTTCCCCACGGGGAGGTTTCCGCATCGATGTGCCCCCAGCTCGAATAGATTTCCGTTCCCGGGAGCATCCAATACCAGCGGAACGCGATGCTGAAAAGGCTCGCGTTCGAGAGGGAAATGAGGTTCGACGGGATGGCGACGCGGTATTCCAAGAAGAGCGGCACGCCCTGCAGCGTGTAGCTGTAGTCGTGGATTTTATCCTTGCGGTCGGTGACGACGACGGATTCGTTGTCGTAGATGAAACCGGCACCGAGGCTCACGAAATGGCCGTTCCGCCATTGGACTTGAACGCCCGCCGTGACGGGGAAGCAAAAGTTCACCTTTTGGAAATCCTGCTTGGCGACGTAGCTGCTTTCGGATGCCGTCAAGGCCTGTGCGCGGTAATTTTTGTAAATCGTGTCGATTGCCGCTTGGAATTTTTCGCGGTTGTCGAATCCGAGGAATGAAATCGACGGTTGGACGAAAAAGGCGAGGAGACTCCGTTCTTCGGAGTCGCTTTGCCCGGACATCCCCGAAGTGGCGTTGGCGGCGAAAAGGCCCGTGCAAAGGAGGAGAGTGGCCCAAAGTGCCCGAATCAATCTTCGTCCTCGTCTTCGGGGTGCGCTTCCGCTTCTTCCTTCGCTTCCCTCTTTTCCAACAATTTCTGTTTCTGCTCCTTTTCGAGGCGCTTCTGGAAGTTCTTTTCGAGTTTCGCGATGTAACGCTCCTGGTTTTCCGGCGAGTCCAGTCTCTTTTGGATGCTGTCCGGGACTGTCAGCCGGTAATTCTCCAAGTAGTAGCGTGCGGATTCGAATTGATCCAGTTCCGCATAGCTCTTGACAAGAAGAGCCAAGGCTTCCGGTCGCCGCTTGCTCTTCGGGTAAAGGTCCAGGAATTCCTTCATGTAGATGGCGGACGATTGCGGATGCCCGAGCTTGTGGTAAAGGCGCGCCGTGCGGAAGTCGCGCTCTGCCCGGCGTTCCGTGAGCAAGTTCAGGTAATGGTTGACGGAATCGGAGAGGGGGGATTCCGGGTGGTTGGACAGGAACTTTTCGAAGTCGCGCATGGCGAGGGTCGTGTTGGTCTCGTCCCGGTCGATGTTGTATTCGATGTTGAACGCGGCGACGGCCTTGCGGAATTCCGCCGTTTCGTTGAACGGGGAACTCGGGAAGTTGTTCACGAAACTGCCGTATTCTCCGCGGGCTTCCAGCCATTCTTCCAAGTTGAAGTAGCTCTCGGCCAGCAGGAACTGCGTCTGCTCCATGTAGCCCGTGCCGATGCAAAGGTTCAAAATTTCTTCGAGAGGGCCTTTGACGCGTCCGTAGTGGCCTTCCTTGAATTCCTTGTCGGCGGCGTCGAACCGGTTCTTGCACATTTGCGTGCGGTCGCCGCCGCCCTCGCTTGTCGCACAGGCGGACAGGGTGAAGATGCCGAAAGAGAGCAGGAGCGGCAAGAGGAAAGATTTATTTATGCGCATGAGTCCGTCTTGAAAAGGATGGAACGGGTTTCAAGTTTCTAAATTAGCAAAAAAACAGAGTTTGAAATAGCCATGATTCTTGTACGATATGTGCTGAAGGAACACCTCGCGCCCTTTTTGCTGGCGTTGTTCGTCATCACGTTCCTCTTCGTCGTGGATTTTCTCGTGACGATTTTGGACAATGTCCTTTCGAAGGGGCTGCCCGCTTCGACAGTCCTTGAAATATTCCTGTTGAACATCGCCTGGATGCTCTCCCTTTCGATTCCGATGGCGGTCCTTGTCGCGTGTCTCATGGCCTTCGGGCGGCTTTCCGGGGATCAGGAGATAACGGCGATGAAGGCGGCGGGGGTTTCGCCTTTGGCCATCGTGCGCCCCGTTTTGCTTGTCGGCCTGTTGGTCTCGGAGCTTTTGATTCTTTTCAACAATTGGATCTTGCCGGAGGCGAATCACAGATCCGTGGCGCTGATGAGTGCCGTTTCCCGGAAGAAGCCGCACGCATTCGTCGATGCCGGAAAGTTGATAACGCAGTTCCCGGGAGTCCAATTGTGGGTCGATCGGATTGATCCGTCTTCGGGGACTTTGTATGGAGTCCAGATTTTTGAAACGGGCGGGAAGGGGCCGCCGCGCGTCGTGATCGCGGATAGTGCGACGATGGATTACGTCGACAACGGGATGACGCTGATGCTCCGTCTGAAGAGCGGGGAAAACCATATGGTGGACAAGGACAATCCGGCGGATTACTTCCGCATCCGCTTCTCTTCGGAAGATTTTGCGATGAAAAACGTGAACGACCGGTTGGAGCGTCGCGACCGCAAGCACAGGAGTGACCGGGAAATGCCTGTCGAAATGATGCTCGAAGTCATCGGGGAAGCGGAAAAGAACGAGGCGAAAATCGTCGAGGAGTCCCGCGAAACGCTCTTTCCCGAACTGATCCGCATGAAAGGGCTTGTCTCCGGGGATTCCGTCGTGCCCCGTGACGGGAAGTGGAATTTGCCCCTCGATTCCGCGCGGCACGCGCGCGCCCTGCGGGACGTCTCCGTGTCCGAGAAAACGCGGGAACGCCTGGTCCACAGGACGGTGGAACGCGTCTTGAACGAACGGAAGCGCCAGGCGCAGTATTGGGTCGAAGTCCACAAGAAGTTCAGCACGAGCGTCGCGTGCGTCGTCTTCGTGCTGATTGGCGCCCCCCTCGGCATCATGGCGCGGAAGGGGGGAATCGGCACGGGCATCATTTACAGCATCGCGTTCTTCGTCCTCTATTGGGTCTGCCTCATCGGCGGGGAAAACTTGGCCGACCGTTTGATGGTCTCGCCCGTGCTCGCCATGTGGATTTCGAACGTCATCATCGGGGCTTTTGGAATCCTCTTCATGTGGAAGATGTATCGCGACCGCTATTCCGGGACGACTCCCGTGGGGCATGTCAAGAACCTTTTCCGCCGGATTTCGGGAAAATTCAAGCGCAGGAAGTCGCCGGAGGGCTCGGCGTGAAGTTCTCGAGGTATCTGGTCGTACATTTTTTGAAGATGTTTCTGCTGGTGCTCCTCGGGGCCGTCTTCATGTTCATCGTCATCGATTTCGTGGGGAATATCCGCACTTGGCTTGCCCGTGACCTGTCCGATGTCCGCGAATACTATCTGGCCTACTTGCCCTACATCGTCTATTTGGTGACTCCCGTCGCCCTCTTCATCGGCATTGTCGCTTCGGTGGGGAACATGTCCCGGCACTTGGAATTCATGGCCATCCAGCAATCGGGTAGAAGCCCGTTCCGCGCCCTTTTCCCGGTCTTTTTCGTCGGTGCGGCGGTCACGCTCTTTTCCTTTTACTTGGATGCCGAAGTCTTGCCGGATGCGAACCACGAGCGTTACAAAATCATGGAGCCGATGGCGCAGCAACGCCGCGATCCGAGGATCAAGGACAAGCGGGACTTCGTTTACATTTCCGGGGACAAGACCAGTTGGTTCATGCGCTCTTACGGCGGAAGCGCAAGGCTCGGGCGCGACGTCGTGCTGCTGGTTTACCGCGACGGGAATCTTTACGAACGCTTTGACGCGCGCCGTCTGCGCTGGATGGATCCGGACACGGTTTGGAAACAGGAGGCCGCTCCCCCCGTGGCTTTCCGCAAAAAGGCCCGCGCCCGCGAACGGGGAAGCCTTTTTTCCGACTCGACGGATCTCAACGGGAATTCTTCGGATGGCGTGGAAAGTTCCTCGTCAAAAGCGGAAGTGGAGAGCATCGTGCCGGGGTATTGGCGGCTCGAAGACGGCTATAGCCGAACCTTTTTGAACGACGGGACCGTTCAAGTGAGGCGTTTTTCCCGAGAGAGCCTGAAGGGGAAAACGGAGATTCTCCCGGAGGATTTTTTGGATGAACGGCAGCGCGGCGACGAAATGGATGCGAAGACCATTTTGCGCAAGATAGAAGTGCAGAAGCGTTCCGGGGAGAAGACCAGCAAACTCGAAACGGCTTATTACTTCAAGTTTTCCGGGTCGGTCATGAATTTCATCGTCTTGTTGATTGGGGCGGCCCTTGCGCACAGGTTCAATCGGAATGGAGGGCTTTCTCAAAAATTCGGGGTTGGGATTTTGCTCGTGTTTAGCTATTATGTTGTCATTCGGATTGGGCTGAAGATGGGTGAAAACGGTGCGCTGAATCCCATGCTCGGGGCCTGGATCGGGCACATCCTTTTTGCGGTCGTCGCCGTGTGGATGTTGCACCGCTCATTCCGTTTGTAACAGATCGGTCGGTGGTTTATGTTGTCTGAGCTTCTCTATATCGTTTCCGGTTTTTTGCTGGGTCTTGCCTTTCAAGGCGGGCTGTTCCTATTTCTCATCCCCTTTGCGCTTGTCGGCGTGATTCTCGCGCGGCTGAACAGCCCGAGCCTTCCCGATTCGGACACGAAGGCGACAGTCCCCATTTTGCGCGCGAATCGGCAGACGGATGCAGTGGAAGTCGGGCGCATCCTGCGCCCCGCGATGACGCAGACGGGAATCGTCTTGGCGGCGAAGGATACGTTCACCGCCTTTCCGGGCGAGGGGGAAGCCGCCTTCGACAAGCTCAAGGACAATGAAATTTGGCAAAAGCTCGAGAGCGATTTGGATCCCGTCTATCTAGGCGTCTTGCGTTCCCTTGAAAAGCTCATCCCCAAGGCGCATTCCGTCCTCTTCTTCTTGAAGTCGGGCGACGGAAGGGCTTTCCGCATCCGCCAATTCGCGTCCCTGTCGGAAGATTCCGTGAACAGGTCCGTCTTGATTCCCGACGGTTCCGGTGTCGTCGGGCAGCTGGCCGGTCGCGACCTTTTGCGCATTTTGGAGGGCGACTTGCCTAGCGGAAAGAGCTTGGGGTATTATGTGGGGATTCCGCCCGTCCATTCTGTCGCCGGGGTTCCCCTCTTCAACGGCAAGAAGGAGCGGGTCGGCGCCCTTGTCGTCGATTCGGAAGAAAGGAGCGCGTTCGGGGCGGACATCATCCCGGTCTTGGAAAATTTTGCAGCCATGTTTTACATGCTCACCTACAAGAGTTTCGCTTCGGCTTCGAATTTCCGCGAGAAGAAGAAGTTTTACGAACTTGCCGCCTACCAGCAGAAGTTCTTCAAGACGACCCTCCTCCGCGACACCTACAAGGAAATTTTCGATTACGTCAGCCGCAATTTCCAGGCGGATCGCATCATGATTTTGGTCTTTGACCTGCCGGACAAGGCCGCGCAATCGCACAATTCGTCGGAGAAGGAATTGGGGACTGTCGCCTTTTGCCGCGGGGAGGACGAATCCAGCTTTGAAGGAATGCATTTTTCCCTTTCCGACAAGGGCATCTTGCCGCTTTCGATGATGCAGCATACGGCGACGGAGCGCGTCTTCAGCGGGCGCGTGTCCGATTACGTCCCGCGCTTGAACGACGGCGAAGTCCGCAACCACTCGCTGCGCTATCTCTTTGTGCAACCCAGCTCCATGACGATGCGGAACGCCGCCTTGAACGAGCCTTCGGAATTGGCCATTTGCCTGGAACGCCGTTACCCGGAAAAGCTCGGGCAACTCGAAAAGGACTTGCTCCGATTCGTTGTGAACATCGCCTATTTCGCCTACCAGCGCGGCAAACAATTTGAACATGAGCAGTTCGCCATTTACCACGACGAGTTGACGGGGCTTTTGAACAGGCGCACGATTGACGAGGAAGTCGCCAAGTTGAATCAAGTCCACCAGGTGAAGAACGTCGGCGTGATGATGATGGACATCGACCACTTCAAGAAATTCAACGACACCTACGGGCATGCCGCCGGGGATATCGTGTTGAAGGAAGTCGCCGCGCGCATTTCGTCCGTTGCGGAGAGGGGGGACAATCTTTTGGCGAGATACGGCGGCGAGGAATTCTTTGTCGCGATGCCGGGAGCGACGGAAAAATCCCTTTTGGACACGGCGGAGCGGATTCGCCTGGCCGTGTGCTCGAAGCCGTTCGACTTGCACCAAGGTTCGCCGATAGACGTCTCGGTGAGCATCGGATGTTTTTTGGCGGCGGAAGATTTTCACGGGGAAATGACGCGGGCCGTCCATTATGCGGATGACGCGCTTTACAAGGCGAAGGAAAGCGGCAGGAACCGTGTCGTCCGCTACGAAAGCCGCCTTGAGGATGACTTCTCGGAAGATTCGGGCGAGCGGGATGTCCCGGGAGAATAGCTGATGTTCACCTTGTTGGATTGGATTATTCTGGCGGCTTACATCCTGCTCTCCGTGGCTGTCGGGCTTTGGGCTTCCCGTGGGCGGAAAAATTACGGGGAATACATGCGGGGCGGCGGATCGATGCCGTGGATTGCCGTCGGCATCAGCTTGATCGCGACTTCCGTCAGCGCGACGACTTTTCTCGGGAATCCGGCGGAGTCTTACTTGAACGACATGAGCTTCCTCATGAACAACGCAGGTGCGTTGATCGCCATCGGAGTCGTCGGATGGGTCTTCATCCCGAGAATCCGTGCGGCGAAGATTTCTAGCGCTTACGAACTTTTCGAAGTGCGCTTCTCCCCGGGAGTCCGGCGATTGGCGGCCGTCTTTTACTGCCTGCACTTGCTGCTTCGGATGGGAATCCTCTTGTATGCGCCGTCCTTGGTGCTCGCTCCCATCTTGGGAATCGACATTCGGCTGGCCATTTTGATCACGGCTGCGGTTTCCACCCTTTACACTTGGTTTGGCGGATTCAAGGCGGTCGTCTGGACGGATGTGATGCAATTTGCAGTCCTTTTCGGCGGCGGAGTCTTTGCCCTCTGGGTCTTGTCCCGCGGAGTCGGCGGCTTCGATGCGATGTTTGAAATGGCGGCCGCGGCGGGGAAAACGAAGTTCTTCGACGCCTTGGACTGGAATCCGGCGAATGCGCGCAATTTGCTTTCGGCGGGAATCGCCTATGCGTTCACGGAAATTTCCATCCGCGGCTGCGACCAGCAATTCGTGCAACGTTACTTGAGCTGCGATTCGGTGAAGTCGGCGAACGCGTCGAGCGTCCTCAGCATGGTGCTCGGCGTCTTTGTCTCGGTTCTCTTCTTTCTAGTCGGTGCGGGGCTTTTTGTGTATTATCGGGTGGCGGCTGTCCATCCGCTTCCCGCCTCGATTGCCCCGAACGAAGTCTTCCCTTATTTCATCGTGCACTCCCTTCCCGCCGGAGCCACGGGGCTTGTCGTCGCCGCCATTTACGCTGCGGCGATGAGCAGCCTTTCGAGCGCCATCAATGCGCTCGGGAACACGACCGTGAAAGACATTTTGCTGGTCCGGTCGGAAAGCGCGGCGACCTTGTCGAAGGCGCGACTGTGGACCGTGCTCTGGGCGCTTCTCAGCACGGGGGCGGCTTTCCTCGCCGTTTCGATGCAGAGCGATTCCCTCTTGAAAAGCGCGCTCTTTTTCACGGGACTTTTTACGGGGCCTCTCCTCGCCCTGTTCCTCCTCGCCTTCTTCGCTCCCAAATTGAAGACTTGGCAAATCTGTGCGGGAGTCTGTTGTGGAATGCTCTCCATTTTGCTTTTCAACCGGATACCGGCCGTCCCCGCATACCGTCCGCCGTTGGACGGGATGCTCTGCTTCTTCTGGAATCCGGTCGTTTCCTGTATCGTGACGTTTTTCATTTCCCGGGGGGTGGGGCTTTTTCGGCGAGGTTCACATGACGGATGAAGAAGATTTGCGTTGGATGGATGCGGCTCTCCGCGAAGCGGCGCGCGCTTACGATTTGGGGGAAGTCCCCGTCGGGGCCGTCATCGTCAAGGACGGCAGGTGCATCGCCCGCGGATTCAACCAGGTGGAATCCTTGAAAGACGCGACGGCCCATGCGGAAATCATCGCCATCGGAGCCGCGTCTGCGTCCCTTGAAAATTGGAGACTCGACGGGACGACTTTGTATGTGACTCTCGAACCTTGCCCCATGTGCGCGGGGGCAATCCTGAACAGCCGCGTCTCCCGCGTCGTTTACGGTTCTCCCGACACGCGCTTCGGCGGATGCGGCACGACCATCGACGTCCTGTCGGGCAATTCCTTGGGCCAAAAGGTGCAAGTGACCGGGGGCGTCAAGGCCGATGAATGCCTGGGAATCTTGAAGGCCTTTTTCATGGAAATGCGCGAAAAGAAGGGCGATTCCGGGAAAAAACCGATGCGTCCGCCCCTTTCTTGAATTATTTTTGCCATATGGTTCGTTCTGCCCTGTCGCTTTCGACTTTGATTTTGGCGTTGTCCTTGACCGCTTGCGATGATAGGACCGTCTCGCTTGGATTCAACACGCAAAATCCGACGCCGGACGATTACAGGTTGACCAGCTCTTTGCACGTCCTGCTTTCGCCGGATTCCGACAAGCAGTCGAGTCCCGAATCGATGAGTGCGAATGTCGACGTCCAAGTGCATTCGGAACTCCTTTCCGCCTATGATGACGGTACGGGACGCTTCCTTCTCCGCGTGGATTCGGCGAACTATTCTTCGGACAGCCGCTCGGTGGAAGAAACGGACCACGTCGAGCGTTTTTTGAAAACTCAGGCCGTCCAATACAAAATGGGCGGCGACGGGGAGATGAGCGCTGTCCGGTTCGACGACGTGGTCTCCTTCCCGGATATCGGCGACGTGGATATTCGGAACCTGTTCTTGAAAGTCCAGCCCATTTTGCCGGGCGCTCCCGTTTCCGTGGGGGATTCGTGGGAACGCCAGCAGGCGATTGTCGGCGACGATGGCGGACAGAACGTCGTCTATAAGTGGTTCAAGCTTTCGGATGTCTTCGAAAAGGACGGGATTGAACTGGCGAAATTGGACATGAACGTCCGTTACCGGCAGCACGGCGAGGACGACGCGCAGATAACGGAAAGCCCGGACTTCGTCCTCGGCTCCGGGGTGATCCTTTTCGACATCCGCGCGGGGAAGATTGTCGAAGGCGATTTGCAAATCGAGGGGCGCATCCGGGTGATAGAGAAGAAGTCGTCCGACACGATTCCGGATTTGCGCGTGCGGCAGAAAATCTCCATCCGGAAGGTCGGCGGATGAAGTTTTTTCCCTTTTTTCTGTTTGCCCTTGCCGGTTTCGCCCTTGCCGAAACGCCGTTCTCCGCGGCGAAGAATCACGATGAACCCCGTTCTGAAGTGACGCCGTTCCCCGCGGCGGAGAATCACAAGGTGTCCCTTTCGGAAGAATCCTCCCCATACCTTCTCGAATCGAGCTTTGTCCTCGCGGAAGACGACACGCTTGAAGTCGGGCCGGGAGTGAAAGTCCTTTTCGGCGGCTATGCGCGGTTCTATTTGAGGGGGACAGTCCGGATCGAGGGGACGGCGGCGAAGCCCGTCGCCTTTTTGAACGCGGATTCGGCGGAATCCTGGAACGGGCTTTACATTTCGACGGGCGAGAATTTCTTCCATGCGAAGCACCTGCGGGTGGAGAAATCTTTTCGGAACACGGTCGTGCGTTCCCGTGGAATTTTCGAATCCGTCCGTTTTGAAAATAATTATTACGGGCTTTGGTTTGAAAACTCTCCCCGGATGGAGCTTTCCGACTGCGAATTCCTGCAAAACCGCTTCGCCGTTTCGGTTGGAGTGGGCAAGGTGAAATTCCGGAATACCAAGATCCATGACAACATCTTCGGGATTTACCTTTATTCGGGGACGACCTTCGACGGCGACGCCGGGAGCGTCGTGAACAATTTGGAAGCGAATGTCCGGAAGGAGTCCGAATTCATCGGAAAGGGCCGCAAGATTTCCAAAGACGTCTGGCAGCGGATTGAGTCGAGCTTCTGAGGGCGGGAATCGTGGAAGAGTCGTTTCGCAGGGCAATTCGGAAGATGACGGGAACCAGCCTTTTGGGCTTGGGCTTTTCCAAGGATCGCGCCGCTGAACTTTCGGAGCTTTCCCAGGCGATGGACGTGCGGTGGTCCATCGCTCTTTGCGAGCATTTGAACGCCGTGGAGTCGAACCCGGACGGAATGATGTCGGGCGGGGAATTGGTTTCGAACGGTTCTGCGGCATGGAAGCTTGCCGCCGAGGATTTTCCCGTCATTTTGGACGAATACCGTCAAAAGTTCGCCGAGTTCCGCGCCAAGTGGATGCAGCGGTTCTCGACGGATGAAATTTGCCGGATGTTGTTGCAGAATCAGTATCTCCTCCGGGACGATGAAGGCTGGTTCTACGCCGCTCCTGCGGAAAAGTTGCGCAACCTTTATTTTTCAACGGTCCATTTGATGGTGGGCGATGCCGAAAAGCTCCTGGTCAATTTGTCCGGTCGCGTGGAGCACATCCAAGAAAAGCTTTCCCGCCTCTGGTATCGGGAATGCGCACTCGACGCTTCGTCAAAGGTCTTGCCGACCATCGAAGCGTCCTTGCGTTCGGGGGAATACGCCCTGACTTCCCGTTTGAGGGCGTCCTTGGCCCAGGTCGCCCGGAAACGCTTCATGTCGGAATTCAAGCCGTCGCGGGAGCGGAAGCGGTTTGCCCAAGCGGATTCCTGCGCGAGGAGCGTGGGGGCGAACCTTTCGAACATCGCTTACGAAAATGCCTTTTTGGCTTTCACCGACGACTTTTGCGATTACGCTTGCGGCCTCACCCTGTTTTTAGGCGGATGGTATCGCGACAAGTGGCTTTTGTATCTGCGCGGGTTTTCGCGCGGGCAGCTCGACCTCTTTACCCCAAAAAACGTGGAATGAACATGACAAAATTTCTCAAGACACTCCTCCTTTCCCTAGTCGGCGCAATCGTCCTCGTCGCAGGGGCGTTCTATTTTGGCGCCCCGCTTTTCGGTTGGCTTATCATTGCCGCCATTTTCGGGATATACCTGATTTCTTCGATTCGCATTTCCCTCGGGATCCGTGCGGACGAAAAGGCGCGGGCGAAACTCGAAAAGTATGCGTCGCTTTTTGAACGGGGGCGGACCCCGGCGGAATCGGAACTGGACAGTTCGAACGCCGTCGATTCGCGCATCCGCTTTTTGAAATACTCCAAGGGGAATTCCGCATGGAACGCGGAGGACTTGCCTTACCTCAAATCGGCGTGGTCTGCCGTCGAGGATTCCCAGGCAGAGAGCCACGGCGGCGTAGTCGTCTTGCTCGGCCTGATGGGCACTTTTTTCGGTTTGATGCTTTCCATCAATGCGGCCGGCTCGGCGATAGACACGAACGTGACTTCCGAAACGACTCTCGGCATCATCCAGAACATTTTTTCCAGCATGAAGGGAATTTTCGGTTCCTCCCTTTGCGGACTTTTTGCCGCCTTGATTTTGAACGCGGTCCATTCCATTTACGCCACTGCCCACGAAAAGTGGATCGCGGATTTGGATGCGTTCACCTTGCTCTGGCTTTTGCCGAAAAAGTCCTCCGGCGAAAGTGGGATTCTCGCCCAAATCGGGAACTTGGTGGAATCCCTCGAAAAATCGGACGCCGCTCGTGCGAAGAATTTTGAAGAGTTGGCGGAAACCTTGCGTGCCGCAGAAGTTTCCCGTTCGGAAATTCTCGAGAAGAAGTTGGAATCCTTGCAGTCTGCGGGGGAGGCCGCCTTTGCGAATGTGCAACGGGAATTTGCGGAATCTTTCGCCAAGACGGCGGACAGTGCGCTGCAAAATTTGGAAGCGGTGCAGAGGGCCTCTCTCGAAAATTTGTCTGCCGTGCAAAAATCGGCGGCGGAAGCTTTCGCGCGTTCGGGCGCGTCCGCCACGTCGGAAATTCGCGATTCCCTGTCGCAGGTGATTTCCGGCCTCGCTGCGGAAATGCAACGTCTTTCGTCTAGCGTGCAATCGATTGAATCCGGAGTCGTCGAAGGCCTCGAAAAGGAAATTGCGAACCTTTCGTCGAATGTGGCCGCATCCATTTCCGGGCATTTGGAGCGGCAGATGCAAAGCTCCGGGGAAAATTGGAACACCTTCATGGAGTCGCTCCGCGCTTCTGCGGAAAAGGTCGCCGAGGCGGAGCAGAAAGGGCTCGAATCCCTCCGCGCCGTGGCGGACGAGGTCGCCGCCCGTGCGAACGATTCCACTGTCGGGCTTTCGGATGCGGTCAAGGGCGAAATGGAATCCCTGGCGCAAAAGGTCCAAGCTTCTTTCTCGGAACTCGCGAAGTCCTCGGAAAGCCTCGTGGCTGCGGAACAGTCCCTGGTGTCCGGAATCGCTTCCCGGGAGGAAAAGGAAAATGCGGCGGCGCAGGCCCTTTCGGAGAACATCGCGGAAACGGCGAAGCTCATGCGCGTGAACCAGTCGGAGCTGGCGGCCAATCTGGAAATGTTCGGCCATGGCGTCGAAGCGGTGCTTTCCAAAATTTCGGGCGATGTGCCGGAACGCGAGAACGAAAAGAATTTCGTGGAACAACTCAACACGGCCCTCCAATCGTTCCAAGAACGTTCGGGCGAAGTGCTTTTGGAAAACGCTCTCAAGACTCAGGAAATCCTCCTCGAAATTTTGGACCAGGTGCAAAAGTCCCCGGCGGGGAAGGCGGAATAGTCCATGGCGAAGCGTCGAGAAGAAAGCCATTGGCTGGTGCTGACGGATTTGACTGCGGGGCTTCTCGCCCTGTTCATCTTGGCCTTTGTCGCGATGACGACGATGAAGGAGAAAAAGGCGGAAGCCCTGACGCGCACGGAGCAGGAAGTCGTGAGCTGCCAGGAGGAAATGCGCCGCGTCGCCAAGGAGCGCAACGCCCTGCTCTCCCAAAGCCTCAAGGCCCCGCTCGAAAAGGGCGTCATTGCGCTCGAAAACGGCAACATCCAAATCCAGGCCTCCTTCCTGTTCCCGCGGAACGGGGCGGACTTGACCGTGGAAGGCGCGAGCATCATCCAATCCATCGGCAAGGGACTTTTGGACGTTCTCGATTCGGGGGACGCCATCATGGTCTCCGGGTTCACGGACGACACGCCGACGAATTCCCCGACTTACACGAACTGGAATCTTTCGACGGAACGCGCCGTGAACGTCGTCAAGACTCTCATCCGGCAAGGTTTCCCGGCGGACAGGCTTTTTGCGGCGGGATTCGGCGAGGAGCATCCTCGCGTCCCGAACACCAGTGAAGCGAACCGTGCCCAGAACCGCCGCGTGGAAATCGGAGTGACGTCCATCCGCAAGTCGGAACCTGTCGGGGATTTTTCGAAATGAACGGATGCGCGGAGAATTTGTACGCGGAACTCAAAGCCCGTGTCGATGCGCTTCGCAAGAATGGCCGCTTGCCGTATTGGAAGCTCTCTTACGCGGAGTTCTCCCTTTCCCGTATCGGGGATTACATCGCCGTCCGCAGGGAGGGGGAGGCCCTGGAAATGGGAAGTCGCCTGTCTTCGTGGATCGATTTCCATGAACGGGAGCTTGCGAAAACGGAAAAGCGCCCCCCTCGGAAAATTCCCCTCTGGAATTCCGAAGCCATCGAACGCGGACTAGAAGAAATCCGGAAAAAGCTCCAAGCGAAGAATTATCTCATCCCGGTCGCAGAACGCATCTCCTTTGCGAACGGAATGGAACGCGCCCAAAAATTGCTCGCCCAGTCGCAATGCGACGCGGCTCATGCGGAACTCTTTTCGCTGAGGACGCAATTGGTTTCCAGGCTTCACCGCTCTTACCGCGCACGTGCCGCGATGATTCTTTACAGCCGCCATGCGTCGGGATTCGGGCGTTCGCCCAAAGGGGAGGTCGTCGGCCCGTATAATTCCGAGCGAACTTTGGAATCGGCTCTTTCACTTGTCGGGGAGCGGGACGCCATTTGGGTGGAAGATTTCTTTGAACTTTACGAGGCTCTTTCGCAGATGACGGAAAGGCTCTCCCCCGTTGAAAAGAAACGGCGTTGAGCCGCATCTCGGACTTTTGTCGAGTTGTCCCTGGACAACCGAATCCTTTCCGTCGGATGGGATTTGAACTTGCCCCCGTCTATATTTTGAACGTATCCGCTGAAGGATGCGTTTTTGATTGGAGTGTCGACATGAGCCTTTTCAAAATCCTATTCGTAGCCGGAGTCTCTTCCGTCGCGGCGGTCAGTTATCCTGTCCAGGAATTCCGCTTGGGCATCGGGAACTCGGACCGAAGCATGACGGGAGTTGCGGCCGGATCTTACGTCTCTTCCGCCACATTCCTCGGGACAAAGTCGCAAAAGTGGCATTTGAATTACGTCAGCGCGGGAATTCACGAAATCGTCAATTCCGAGACTGGGCAGCTCTTGACGAACGACGGCGGACTGGCCGTCACGGCGGCGGACAAGGATGCGGAAAACCAACGTTGGTTGATTCGGGCTGTGGAAAACGACTTCGACGGATATGCGCTTTATTACAAGGTGGTCTGCGCATCGGATTCGAGCCTCGGCTTGACCTTTTACCCGAACAGCAACTCGTTCCGCGTGGAGTCTTACACGGGGGCGGCTTATCAAAAATTCAAGTTGAACCTGGACGGGCTAGAAGGCTATGCGGCCAATGCGCTCACTCCATCCGGCCAAAAGGCGGGGACTATCGGGGGGCTGCTCGGCGAAGTCGTCTACGTCTCGACTGCGGACGATTTGGAAACGCAGCTGAATTCCGTCGGAGCGCAAACGATTGTCATCACGGCGGACATCGACATGCAAAAAAAGAGCAACACGCGCGTCCGCGACAACAAGACGATAGTCGGACAATACGGGAACCACACGATTTACGATTCCCAATTCCGTACAAACGATGCGTGGGGAACTGTGGGCGAGGTCCCGTCGGACAACATCGTCTTCCGCAACTTGAAGATGGTCGCGAAGAACGCTCCGAACCGCATCCTCATCAACATCTGGTCTTCGCGGCAGATTTGGATTGACCACGTCTATTTCGAATCCCAACTCTCTTACGACAGGACGGGGAACGGTCAAGACGAAGTGGGGAAATTCATCTGGATAAACACGCCCTATGCAAATTATATGGATTCCCTCGACAGATACCGCAGCCCGGACTATGTGACGATTTCATACTCGCATCTCAAGAACCGCTATTGGACAGTCGCCTACGGCACGCAGAACGATGAAATCTCGCGCGACCGCACCACGCTCCTTTTCAACTGGTGGGACAAGAACGTCCGCCGCTGCCCGCAACTGGGCAATGGCAGCGCACACATCTACAACAACTATTTTTCCGCCTATGGGACGTCGTCCAACGGCAGCGCCACGTCCGGCATCATCGGGGGGGACGGCTCCGACATGGTCTCCATCGGAAACCGGTTCAACGGCTACACGAAAAGCCAGGCCTTGATGATGGGCGGCGGGACGGATCCCTCCCGGGACTCCTATTCCTACCTGTCGGAATCCCTCGACGGCACGCCTTCGCCGGTGAGCTTTTCCCCGAAGGTCTCGTCTTCCTGGAAGCCCGAAGAGACGAATTACGGCTACTCCCTCATCGACGCCTACAATTCCAAGGGGACGGACGTGAAGGACTTTTGCACAAAATATACGGGCGACCAGACGACCGCCGATGGGATGAAGTACGTGACGGACGGCGATTTTGAAAATTGGGTGACGGTGACCTTTCCGTCGCCGTTCCTCGAAAGCATTTCCGTGGGGACGGATCCGGTGAACGGCAAGACTGCCGCTACGATGGACGCGAAGCATTCCGTCTCCATCCGGAACGTCAACAGCGGACTCTATCTTTCGCCCGGGAATGCCCAAGCTCAAAACGGGACGGATGTCGAACAGAGCGGAATGGCGACTGCTTGGACCTTGACTCTTTCCGAGGAAGACGGCTACTACTATTTGAATCCCGAAGGCTCGGAACTCTTCCTCGCGGCGGAAGGGGCTTCGAGTTCGAACGGTACGAACATCTCCGTTCGGGAAAAGTCCGCTGCGGATGCATTCCTCTTCAAGTTCGTCTTGGGCGACGACGGGACTTTCAACCTGACGACGGAAATTTCGGCGGACAAGAGCTGTCTCGGCGTCGCGGCGGGGTCCAAAGATTCCGGGGCGACAGTCGTCGAATGGGAATGCAACGGTTCCGATGACCAGAAGTGGGTGGTGACGTCTCTGCCGAATGTGAAACAGGGGACTCTGTTCGCGGATTTGAAAGTCTACGACTTGGAGCGGGACTCCGCTTGGAACATCCTTTCCGAAGTCGGCGTGGGCAGCTTGATTTTCGGAGACCGCGACGTGACTTTTGCCGATATTCCCGACTCCTTGGCCGGCGCAGAACTCATCAGCCCCGCTTGCGATTCCAAAAAATTCACCTCGGACACTTTGGCGACCTTCACTGCGGCGAAGAAAATGACGGTTTATGTAGCGGTGGACAGCCGCTTGACGGCGATTCCCGATTGGCTTTCGTCTTGGACGAAAACGGACTTGACCGTGACGAACAGTGCGAACGTCATCTTTGACGTTTATGCGTTGTCCGCTTCCGCCGGGGAAGTGGTCTTTTTGGGTTCGAACGGGCAGACTGGCGGATGCGTACAGTATTTTGTCTTGGGCGTTCCCGAAAAGACGACGGCTCTTGTCGAACAAAAGCCTTTCGGCGGCTTTTCCGCGCGCTTTGACGGGGACGTCTTTCTCGTGGAGAACCGTTCCGCATCGACCGCCTCCGTTTCGTTGCACAGGCTTTCCGGGGAAAGAATCGCCGGTTTCTCCGTGGACGGTCGGAATGCCGGGAGAGTCCGGCTCGGTGGGGCGACTCCCCGCGGCGTTTATTTCGTCCGCGTCCGCACCGCGTCGGGAAATGCGACGTTCCGGGTCGTTCGGCAGTAAGTGAATTTCCAATCCAATCCGGGCGCAGTCCATGCGGGCTGCGCCTTTTGCTTTGGAATTTCGGGGGCTCAAAACTTTTATTATTCCAACTTGGAGCGTTCCATAAACGTTACACTGCGGATTTTTGCCCGTTTGGGGCGTTTTAAATCTATTTTCTTTACAATTGTCATCTAGGTCACACATTTGTCTTTGAATGGTGTCATTACGGTATGCAAAGCGATGCGTTGAAATGGTTCTTTGTCCGGATTCTCGGATTCGCCTTGGCTCTTTCGGCCACGGCGTTTGGCGGCGTGGATCTCGATTCCCTTTGCAGCAGCGTTTCCGGCCTTTGCTCGTATTATCCGGTCGGGGTCGTCAAATACCCGCGCCTGTGGACTGTTCCCGAAGGGGAAAACGTCTGGAACACGGCCCTGGCCATCCCGAATGCGACTTTTTACGTTTACGCTCCGAACGACACTCTGATTTTGAATCCCTGCGACAAGGACTATTCGACGGGAATGCTCGGTTGCCGGGGCGATGAACTCCTCTCCCATCCGACTGCGGAAGTGACTTCGGACGATTCCGGCTTCGTCTATTTGAAGGCCTATTCGAAATGGCCCGTTTCGCATGCGCCCATCGGTACTCTAGTCCAACTGGACAAGTCTCCCTCCATCCAACGCTATTACACGTTCTACCTTCCCGAATTGGAATTTTCCTATGTGGATTCCACCGGGGACACGATTGTCGTCAAGGAGGAGACTCTGCTCTCGCTCCCGGTGGATTCTTCCCTTTCGGTGCTTGTCCGCGCGGTAGTCCCCGTGGGGCCGGATTCCGGGGCGACGGACACCCTCATCACCAAGACCTTTTATCTGGAAACGGGCAAGGGGGCGGACAATCTGCAGTTCACGACCCTCGGCGGCGACCCGACGAACCGCGTCGATTTGGAAAAGGGAGTGGGGACTTTTTGCGTGAGGGCCTCGGCGGCGCTTTCCGGGGCGGATTTCTCGGCGAACGGATTCGTTTCCCCGGCGGATTCCGCCGAATTTCTGGTGAGCGAAGTCTTTCCGGGAAAACTGACCTTTGAAAATCCGGACTTGCCTGTTTTGGACAGCGCGTTCATCTACGATGCGGACGGGGACGGCATCGGCGACAGCATCGTCGCCTATTTCTCCGGGAAAACGGATTCCGTCAATTGGGACAGCCTTTTCTACAATTGGCCGACAGGCGGAGCGTTCAAGGAATTTTCCGGCGATTACAAGTGGAATGCGAAAACTTCCGTGATGGAGCTTTGGGGCGTGAAAACCTCCATCCCCGCAGATTCCGGCGCGGGCGGCTTGAAAGTTTACGCGACGTCAAAGCTCAGCGGGGCGGACGGCGTGCTTTCTTCCCCGATTGAAGACCGGATTGGCCCCGTCATCGAAATGGCGACCTTGGTCCGCGGCTCGGGCGGCGCGTTGGACACGTTGATTCTCGACTTCAACAAGGCCTTGGACACGTCCTTTGCGGAAGGTTCCGTGCTGCAGCTGTCGAACGGGGACAAAGTCTCTGTGCGCGCCATTTCCAAGGACGGCAAGCGTTGGAAGTTTGTCGCGGATTCCGGAGCCGTGAACGTGGGGGATTCCCTTTCCATCGTCGTCGGACTCGGCGATTTGGGGCTTGTCGCATCGGACGGCAATGTCGCCTCTTACAATTTGCCTGCCGTCGTGAAGAACGCGGGGCGCGTGTACCTTTCCAACGAGAACAACGGCTTCTTCGATTCGGATGCGGACGGTCGGATGGATTCCGTGACGGTCGGGTTTGAAAATCCGATTTCCGAAGAGGAGCTGGAAAACTTGCGCCTCCAGTTCTTTTGGAGGGATACGAACGGGAACGAGCTGATTATCGAACCGGATGCGAAGGACTTGACCCTTTCAAAGGACGGCAAGACGGTTTCGTATGCGCTTTCGGACGAGGAAGTGGCCAAGGTGCAAAAAGGCTTGACGTCGATTGACGATTCGGAAGCCTACGGATATGCCGCATTGGAAAATGTTTCCGTTGAAAACGGAGACACGGTTTCGATTTTCCAATATCTCGACATGAACGACCGGATGGCTCCCGTGGTGACTTCGACATTCCTCGCTCCGGAATCGGAAAGCCGCAGGAACTCGGATCGATTGACGGTCTCCTTTTCCGAACCTGTCGACACGTCTTCGATCGCCAATGCGAACTTCCTCGGTTTCGTCGTCGATGGGGATTCCGTTTATTTCGATTTCTCCTATGCTGTCTGGAATGACGATTTGACGCAGGTGACGTTGCTTCTCGGCAAGGACGTTTCGCTGCTTTCCCGGGCAAACCCGAACGATTCGCTGTTCGTGAATCCGGAGGCAAGGCTTTCGGACTTCAGCGGCAATGCGGTGACGGAGAACGCCTTGGTGACGGTGATTGAAGGGGATCCGCGCGTGGTGATGGAGACCGCCTCTTTAGTCGGGCTTGACCGTGTCGCCTTGGCTGCGGATGGCCCCGCCTTTACGGAAAGGTTCTTCCCGGAAGGGACTTCGGCGAAGTCGGAAATGGGGAAATCCCTGGGAGTGATGCTCGACGTCGCATTCGCCACCATCTTTGACGATTCCACGGGGGAGTCACTGGATTTGGAAAAGGTCGGCTTGCATTGGTCTTTGGATGTTTATACGAACATGGGCGGCTTTGTCGCCGGCGGTCATGGGACGATTCACTGCGATGACCCGGATTTCGGGGAAAATTGCTTTGAAAATGCAAAACGCCTTTATTTGCGCTGGAACTTGCGTTCGGCTTCGGGGCGAAAGGTCGGTGTCGGAGCCTACTTGGCGCAGTTCCACTTGAAAGTGTACGGGGCGAAAAACTCCTACACGTACGACAAAATTTTTAAATGGGGAGTCCACGGCGGCAAGGGCGGTCTTGCGCTAGATGACTAACCGGAGGTTACAGATATGAAAAAACAGCTGAACCTAATCTCGATGGCAATCCTGTTCACGGCCGCTGCGGCGTTCTCGGACAGTTCCGACTCCATTACGGTGAACACGCCGTACAACCCGGCGACGGGCATTTGGATCCAGCAGGTGGGCGATTTGTATCCTTCGGCCAGTACGGCGGATACGGTTTACTACACGCGTTACAGCGTACAGCTTTCGGCGAAGGCGCTGGATTATTATTATGACGGAAACGGCTATTTGAAGCTTTCGAACAAAAGGCTCCTGTGCCGGACTCCCGGCGCGGACGGCATCGTGGAGCACCCGGACGGGGACTTGCTCGTCGCCGGTCAAGAGAACAACGCCGTGTACAAAGTGGACAAGGCCGCTTCGGACACGGTGCAGTCGGCGTGCATCGTCAAAACGGCTCAATCGAAGGCGCGCTCGGCAACCTATCACTTGATGGTGAATCCGGACAATTCCGTACTGTGGTCGGCGGGCATTCCGGGGAACTTGGTGTCCTATCGGATTGATTCGACGGCGGACAATAGGCTTGAGCAGATTCGCCAGGTCAAGATTTCCGGAGACATTTCGAACATCACGACAATCGTCTGGGATTCAAGCGGACAGGCGTTCTATACCCGATCGAGCAACTTGGGGACGATTTCCAAAAATTCTTCCAGCAACGCCCAATTCGGCATCATCGTCGACACGACCTGCGCCGTGAATGAGAATCCCTGCCAGGCGAAGAACATCACCGGGCTGAAAACGAAAACCCTGATAGACTCCCTGAAGGGCGCCCACGGCGCAAGCTATGACGAATATTCCAATACGATTCTTTTGTTCGGCGATTCCCATATCGTGCAAATAGACCCCAGTTCCCGGAAGGTCGTTGCGGATGTCGATTTGCGCAAATATATGTTCCCCGACAGTTTGATGACCGGAAATTATTCCCCGAACGGGGCGGAAACATCTGGATATGCCATAAAAGGTTCTACTGAAATCCGTTGGCTGTTGGACCAGGGGACGGCGGACCACAAGGGGCACATCTTTGTCGCTTCGAATTCCGGACATTTGATTTTCCTCGATTACACGTCCAACGTGAACAAGCGGATTGACAACAACATCTTGATTCACGTCCAATGGATTGACAATTACTTGGACGATTTGGCGCCGATTGCCGGTGCGGGTTCCAATCGCGCCCAGGCGAACACGAATTCGGGAACTCTCGTCTCGTCGAATTCCCGCAGTTCTTCGAGCGTTTCCGTTTTCCATGAATCTTCGAGTTCTGCGGTGTCTTCCAGTTCCGGGACGGGCGGCGGCTCTTCCAAGTCCAGTTCCAGCGGAAAGGGCTCTTCGAGCTCCGGGGTCGGCTCATCGGGCAGCGGCAACTCTTCCGGTTCGACGGGAGGCTCATCGGGCAGCGGCAACTCCTCGGGTTCGACGGGAAGTTCATCGGGCAGCGGCAACTCTTCCGGTTCGACGGGAGGCTCATCGGGCGGCGGCAACTCCTCGGGTTCGACGGGAGGCTCATCGGGCGGCGGCAACTCCTCGGGTTCGACGGGAGGCTCTTCGGGGTCGACCGGCAACGGGGATGAAGGCGGTTCGAGCTCTTCCGGTTCGGGAACGACAGGTTCTGGCGATGAATGGATTCCGCCTTGGGTCTCCGATTCGACCGTTTACGAGGGCTTTGACGATGAAGGCCAAGAAAACCAGAATGGTGTCGATGTGTACCCGACGAACGACAAGCGCGACAAGGGCGACACCTTGGTGACGGAAGGTTCGAAGCTCATCCCGGTGACGTCGGATTCGGCGACGGGAAACACGATTACCATCAACGGCAACAAGTATGTGACGGGCGACGGCTCCCCGTCGACACTTCTCCCGAGTTACGGTTCGGATTCCGTTTCTTCGACGGGGCGTGAAAACGTCATCGTGGGCGACGTCATTTCCATCACGCTGGATGCGGACAAGCTGCGCGATTACTTCGGCGATGCCGATTCGATTTACATCTCCGGTTCGGACGGACTCCTCTTCATGGATCCGGAAAATCCGAGCGACCCGATGTCGAACGTGGCGGTGGGCGTCACCGGGAATGATCTTTCCATTTGGGTGACTGCGAAATCGGAAGTCTCCGTGGGAAGCATCTACATCACGGACAAGGACGGCCATCTGATCATCTTCGACGGCATCAACTTCTACGACCCGATTCCCAAGGCGGAAACGTCCTACATCCAGGATGCGGACGATGACGGCTTGCTCGATTCGATAGAAGTCATTTTGGCGGACACGATCCCCGCTGGAATTTCGGCGACGGGACTCGCCGTGGTCGTGAACGGAGACACGCTTGAATTGAACAGCCCGCTGACTGTCGTCGGGTCGAGAATTTACGCAAGCGCGGCGGAACTGGGGCTTTCGGCGGACAGCTTCCCGGAGAACGCCCGCGTGATTGTCACCTACACGAGTGACGAAACGGGCGCCGTTTACAGCCGCGATGCGGAACTGTTGAGGCTCGGCTCCCACGTCATCAAGCAGGCTTACGCCATTCGCAGCACGAACGGTCGCGATTCGCTTTTCATCGAATTCAACATCGACATCATCCCCGCCGACTTGGGAAGCCCGGAAATGATCGTGTGGCTGAACGGCCTCGGCTTCGACTTGGATCAGGTGAGCGTCTATCTGCCGACGAAGAATACGCTCATCCTTGTCGGGGATTCGCTTGCGCTGAACGGTTCGACGGATTACGTGACCCTTGCGCCGGGAGCCTCTTTTGAAAATCTTTCCTTCATCGCGACAGCGGAATACGACAGGCGCGTTCCCGTGACGGTCGTGGACCGCTACCCGGCGGCGAATCTAGTGGAATACTACGATGTCGACGGGGACGGCTCCATGGATTCCGTCGTGGTGCGCTTCTCGTCGAAGGTGACAGCCTCCGATATCGAGAACTTCTACTTCTCGTTCCCCTGGTACAGTTCTCGCGGTCTTTTGATTGAATTGCAGGCCTTGCCTAGGGATTTGGTCTTGAGCGAGGACGGGCTGAGCGTGGGGTGGCGTGTCCGCAGCAACGTCAACGTGGCTTCCGGGCTGACGAGCATCGGCGTGGACATTCCCGCAGCGACCCTTTACACTTATTACGACATCTTCGGCAATACGTTCGTGTCTTCGCAGACCGTGGCGATTGCGGACAAGATGGCCCCCGTCGTCGTCGCCGCGTCCCTCCATTACGGCGAAAGCGATAAGCGGGACACGCTGACCGTGACCTTCTCCGAACCGGTGGATTACTCCTCCCTCTCCGGCAAGGATTTCTTCGCCTACATCCACGGCAAGGATACGATCGACTTGAATCCGTCGAAGATGCTCTGGAGTGCAGATGGCAAGAGCGTCCGATTGGTGCTGGTGGAATCTACGGACGGCATAGTCCCGGGGGATTCCCTGATTGTCGTCCGCGGGAAAAAGTCCGCCATTGCCGATTCTTACGGGAATGAATCCGTGGAGAACGCTTCGCCTGTGGTGATTGGCGGTTTGCTCGGGAAGATGGTCGAATCGGTGAAGATGGGCTTCTATGATCCGGAAAAGTACGTTTCCAATACGCTGAACTCGGTGTCGATTTCCTATGTCTCGAACCAGACGCGGACTTCGGACTTGAGGGACGAAGGGACTCTCGGGCACTTGATTTCGCTGGGAGAACGGTTTGTTCCGCAGTTGATTGACGGCGCGAAGCTCGATGCGGACGGCAACTACGACCCGGCAGTCTTGGACAGCATCAACCCGGAAGACATCTTTGTGAATTTCAGCGTGAGCTACTTCGACAACTTGGGCCAATACGTGACGGATACGACTTTCAACATTCCGTGCAACAGCCCGGCGTTCGGCGCTTCCCGGAACTGCTTGACGACGGACAAGAAGGTTTTCGTCAACTGGAATTACAAGGACCACACGGGTCGCTTGGTGGGTTCCGGAGTCTATATTGTCGAGTTCAAGCTGGTCGTCCGTTACAAGCAGAAAAAGGTCCAGGAAGAAATGCGCGATAAGTGGGGCGTTCGTCGCAAAAAGGCGAAGTAGCCTCCGGGTCTTTCCTATATTTTCCACATGCTTCAAATTGGAAAAACGGAAACGGCCTTGAATGCGGCAATCGAGCGTCGCGGAGCGCTTTTCGCCGTGCTGCTCGATCCCGACACCTCCGACGACACCGCCTTGCTGAAGGCGGGGACTCTGGCTGCGGAAAACGGCGCAGACCTTCTCCTCGTCGGCGGATCCTTCATGGGAAATTTCAAATTGCCGACCCAAGTGGCGGCTTTGAAGAAAGAAGTTCCCTTGCCGGTCATTTTGTTCCCCGGCGGGGCTTCGCAAGTCGTCCCCGGCTTTGACGCGATTCTTTTCACGACTCTTGTCTCGGGGAGGAATCCGAATTATTTGATCGACGAACAGGTCCGCGGCGGCGTTCTCGTGCGGTCCTTGGGAATGGAGGCGATTCCGACCGCCTATGAATTGATAAACAGCGGCAAGCGCACTGCGGTCGAATATATCAGCAACACGACTCCCGTCCCGGCGAACAAGCCGAAGCTCTCGATGGTACATTCCATCGCGGCGGAACTCATGGGAATGCGGTTCGTCTATCTCGAAGCGGGTTCCGGTGCGGAGACGCCGGTTCCCGTGGAGCACATCCTCTATACGCGGAAGGCGACGCAGCTCACGATTATCACGGGCGGAGGCATCCGGGATCCGGAGTCGGCAAAAGCGCGCGTCGCCGCCGGTGCGCAAATCATCGTCACGGGGACTCTTTGGGAAAAGGTGAAGGATGCCGGTCTTTTAAAGGAGTTCGCTTCGGCGATTCACGTGAAGGGCTGACTTTTTCCCTTCAAAATGAGTATTTTTCAAAGGGTTCGCCCCGGAGTTCTTCATGGATAAAAAAATCGTTGTGACATTTCTCTTCCGCTTGGTCGGCGTCGTCTTGGTCTTGATGTACTTTTTCGGGCATCCGCTGCTCAATCGCCTGTTTCCCGGATTCCCCGTCTCTTCCCTGAACTACTTCTTTTACGCGGGGCTAGGCTTTTACCTCGTCGGGGCCGTTCTCTATTACGTCTTCCGGCGGAACATCGTGAAGAAAATTGCCCGGGAAGAAGAGGACGACCGATGATTCAGGTCGAAAATCTCCAGAAGACCTATCGCACGGGCTTTCTGATGCGGGTGAAAAAGGCTCTTTCGGATGTTTCGTTCCGCGTCCCGAAGGGTTGCATCTATGGATTCATCGGACCGAACGGCGCGGGGAAATCGACGACCATCAAGCTCCTCACCGGTCTTTTGCACAAGGATTCCGGGAAAATTCTCGTCGGAGGGGAAGAGCCGTCGACGGTGGAATGCCGCAGGCATTTGGGATATTCCCCCGAACAGCCTTACTTTTACGACTATCTCTCCGGGCGCGAGCTGATGCGCTTTTACGGCAGGCTTTCCGGCCTTTCCGGGGAACTTTTGGAAAGTCGGGTCTCGTGGGCGCTTTCGCTTTTGAATGCGGACAAGGATTGGACGAATCGCCGCCTGCGCACTTATTCGAAGGGGATGATGCAGCGCATCGGAATCGCCCAGGCGATTCTTGCTAAGCCGGAACTTTTGATTCTCGATGAACCGATGAGCGGTCTGGATCCGGTGGGGCGCAAGGACGTCCGCGAGGCGATTCTCTCCTTGAACCGCGAGGGGGTCACCGTCTTCTATTCCAGCCATTTGCTGTCGGACGTGGAAACGATCAGCCACCGCGTCGCGATGATTGTCGGCGGGCGTATTGTCCGCGAGGGGACTGTCGATGACATCACGGCGAACGCGTCTGCGGAATATCACGTGCATGTGTCGGCGGACATCCCCGTGTCGGACGTGCCTTGCGGGGTGAAGCCCCTGGGGACGACTCCTCGGGAATGGGTTTGCCAAGACGCTGCCGCGCGGGATGCCTTTTTGGATTATTGCTTGAAGTCCGGACTGCCCGTGGAGCGCATCGAACACCAGAGACCTAGCCTTGAAGATGTCTTGACGGAGGAAATCGCCCGTGCGGAACATTGAAAATATCGGAATCATCGCCCTGAACACTTTTCGGGAATCCGCCCGGAACAAAGTCCTCTACAACATCGTCTTTTTGGCGGTCGCTTTGGCGTTCTTCAGCATTTTGCTCGGCGAGTGGTCCGTTTTCGACAGGTCTTACGTCATCAAGTCGACGACTCTCAGCATCATGTCCCTGTCGGGGCTATTGATTTCCGTTTTCGTGGGAATCAGCCTTGTCCAAAAGGAAATCCAGGGGCGGACAGTACTCACTCTCCTTTCGAAGCCCATCAGCCGCGCGGTTTTCATCGTGGGCAAGTATCTCGGGCTTTTGGCTGTCATCGCCGTCCATCTGGCTCTGCTCACCGTTGTCTATTATGTCATTCTGGCGCTCACGCATTCGAATCCGACTCTCTCCCTGTTGTTGGCTGTCTACATGGTCTTTTGCGAAATGGCGATAGTCATCGCCGTCGCGCTTTTGTTCTCGACGTTTTCTAGCCCCGTGCTCTCGGCTCTTTTCACGATTGGCGTTTATGCGGCGGGGAGGCTTTCCGGCGAATTGATGGAGCAGGTGCATTTCGTCCGCCGGATGGGGGAGGTCAACGGTTCTAGCGGCGTTTTCTTGGAAAAGGTGGCGGAAGTCGTCCATGCCGTTTTCCCCGGGTTGTATCGGTTCGACATTTCCGCTTACGTGGTGCACGGGGTTGCCCTGCCGGATTTTTACGTCTTTTGGAACAGCCTTTATGCGCTCGGTTACATCGGCGTGTTTTTGGCGGTCGCCTCTTGGTGGTTCAGTCGTAGGGATTTCGTATGATGACGCACAACCAAATCATGGCAAAGGTCTTGTTTTCGAACGGCCTTGTGTCCGAAAAGCAGGTCCAGGAGTTTTGGCCGAAAATCGATGCGGCGCACAGCTTGGGCGACTTGCTCTTGCAAGCGGGAGTCATCGACCGGGCGACTTATGACGCCGTTTTGCAATACGTGAAAAACTTGGAAGAGAAGCTCTCCGCAGCGGAAAGGGAAAAATCCGGTCCAGCGGAAAAGCCCCATTCCGCCTTTGAACGCCCGACTCCGAAAACCTCGCCGAAACCCGTGCCCCGTCCGGAAATCAGCCGGGAAGAGGCGACTCCCGCAGCGGAAAAGCCTTTTGCCGTCGAAGGGAATAATCCATACGGCTCCTCGCCGACGTCGCACGTCGAAGTGGAAGCGGTCGAAGGGCTTGAACAGACGGCCATTGCGCCGGGCATTTCCCCGGAAGAGAATGCTTCGCCGGAAGGGGAAAATCCCGAGGAGGACTTGCCGAAAAGGTTCGAAGTGGAAAGTGGTGACGGGGCGGTCTCCATCCCCGAAGCGTTGACGGAGAAGAATTCGCTCGCCCAGATTTTGGCCTTTGCCCGCAAGGCCCGCGCCACGGACGTCTATCTTTCCCCGTCGTCGCCTGTCGCCTTGCGCATTTTCGGGAGGTTGCACTATGCGACGGAAAAGCCCTTCTCGGCGAAAACTTTGTCGAAATGGCTCTCCGAAGCGCAAAAGGGGTTTGCCGACGGCTATGAGCCGGAAGTGGGGAAGGATTTCAGCAAGTCCTTTGCCGTGGAAGGCGCGGGGCGAAGCCGTCTGACGCTCATTTGGGAAGATTCCGTCCCGACTCTCGCCTTTCGGTTGATTCCCGCCGATACTGTCTCGTGGGAGAATCTTTTTCTTCCGCCTTTCGCGTCGGACTTTTTGAATTTGCCTCACGGGCTGCTGTTAATCGCAGGTCCTTCGGGGAGTGGGCGTTCCACGACACTTTCTTCCTTTGGCGAAGCCATTTCCAGGAGTCGGGACGTCTTGATTGAATCCATCGAAAAGCCGATTGAACGTTTGCTGAAAAATGCCGGCGGGCTGACAGTCCAGAAAGAAGTGGGGCTGCACGTCCATTCGGGAGTTTCCGCCGTGAACGAGGCCGTGCGCGACGGGGCGAACGTCATTTTGTTCGACCATTTGGAATCGATTGACGAATTGTGGGCGCTGCTTCGGGCGTCTTCCGCCGGAGCCTTGGTGATTGCCGTGGCGACGGGGAGCGATGTGCACGGCTTGCTTTCGAGACTTTTGAGCTCGGCGGGAAGCGGGGAAGAGGAGCTGGCGGCCGCCCTTGCCGACGAATTGAAGGGCGTCGTGGTACAGCACCTGATTCCCGTCATCGATTACAGCGGCTGGGTCTTGGCGACGGAGGCGTTCCGGATGACGACATCCATTTCGGGGCTTGTCCGTTCGAGGAATTTGATTCAAATACCGGCTGCATTGGCCAACGACAAGAACCAGGCGCAGACCTTGGACGATTCCTTGCAGGGTTTGGTGGAAGCCGGCTATATCCGCGGGGAAGAAGCGTGGCAGCGTTCCCTGAACCGCCGCCGTTTTGCCGCTTACCGTCCCAAGGACAGGAGAACTTGAAATGGCAGACGTCTTGGACAGCGTTTTGGAATACGCCCTGCAAATCGGCGCCACGGATTTGATTTTGGCCGAGGGCTTTGCTCCGGCCGTGCGGATGGCTGGGTTTGTGCGAGCCATTCCCGATGCGCCGAGCCTTGCCTTTGGCGACCTTTCCCGTTTTTTGGAAAATTTGAACGGGGACTGCGGAATGTTTCGCGGCGGCCCTTGGTGCGGCGTGGAATGGCGTGTGCGCTATTCCCGGGAAGCGTTCGGGATGATGTCCCTTCTGCATCCGATCGGGGCCGCTTCCCCGAAGCTTTCCGCCTTGGCCGCCCCGGAATCCGTGAGAAGCTTGATCGGCGCGGGGGCGGGACTTGTCCTTTTTGCGGGACCGACTTCTTGCGGAAAGACGACGACGGCATCCGCTTATGTCTCGGAGCTTTGCTCGCAACGGGATCTTCGCGTCGGACTCTTGGATGCGTTCCCGGAATACGTCATTGAAGAAGGGAATTGCCTTGTCCGGCATCGGCGGCAAAATGCCGGCTTGGAAGAGGAACTGGTCCAAGGCATTCGTGCGGGGACGGATCTCTTTTGGCTGGGGGACTTGGATCCGGAACTTTCCATCCCCGCTCTTCGCGCTGCGGAATCCGGGGCGCTTGTCGTCGCCACGGTCAACGCCTGCAGTGCAAAGGACGTCCTGAGCCACTTGCTTTCCGCAGAAAGTCCAGATGACAAGCCTCTTGCCCGTACGCTGCTCTCGGCGAACTTGAAGGCAATCGTTTCGGAGCGTCTGATTCTATTGGCGGACGGTTCCGGGCTCGCGCCCGCGTGGGAAGTCCTTTATAACGACACGGGCATTTCCCAACTGATTGAATCCGGGGAATACCACCGCATTCCGCAGGCGATGCGTTCCGCCGTTTCCGAGGGGATGCTGCCATTGGACGACTCCCTTTTTGAACTTGTCCGGGAAAACCGCATTTCGAAAGAGGTCGCGAGAATTTACGCTTTCGACGAATCGCGCTTCTTGTAACGCGTGAAGAGGCTGCATGAATTTTTTTCGGAGCGGATGCGCGGCGGTACTCTTGGCGGTGACTTTTTTGTTCGCGAATGCGGGCGATTCCCCGCAAACTCCGAAAGAAGTCGCGCCGTCGCTGCAATCTTCGCCGAAGACCGTCTTGCATTTGGGCGGAGGGCATTATTCCCCTTGGTATTCCCTGGGTGTCCTTTACGCCATTCGCGATTACCGCATTCCCGTGGATTCCGTCGTCGGCGTTTCTTGGGGAGCCTTTGTCGGCGCACTTTGGAGCGTCGGATTTGAATTGGACGAAATCCAGCGCATTTTGACGGATTCCCTCTTTACGTCCTCTTTGCTCGGCGGGGATTCTTTGCCGGAATTCTCGCCCGAACTTCCGATTTCGGCGGTCGGAGCGCCGTCCCTGGCGTTTCGCTTCACGGTCTTCGGGGATTCCCTCGGGTTTGCGCACTTTCGGAAAAGGGCCTTGACCCCGGATTCTGCGTTTTTGAAAAAGTCCCTGTTGAAGCTTCGCGTCGAGGAAGCCTTGTCGCGCGAAGATTCGCTCGTCGTCCCGTTTGCCGCCCTTTCTTGCAAGGAGGGGCGCTTGGTGCAGGCATCCGTCCAAGAGACTCTTCCCTATTCCAGGACTTCCGGGGAAAAGTGCCCGGGAAGCGTTTCCGAAGATTCCCTGCTCCACTTGTTCGTCATTGCTTACCCCGTCCGGGGCGGCTCTCCGCTCGACGATGATTTTGTCGTCGCCGGTTTTGAAAGCGAACTTTCCCAGATTCGAAGACTCCAGGAGGGGAATCCGAATGGGAGGGCGATTGTCGTCCGTCCGCATTCTGTTGAAAAGGCCTCTCCGCTTTTTTTGATGCAATCGGGATATTCGGATTTGGAAAAGAAATTGGGGGAGCTTTCCGGATTGTCCGCTAGAAAACGGGAACGCCCTTCGGCGGAGGATTCCATCTTGCCTAGGTTCCACATGGAGCCTTCGTTCGATTCTTTGCCATCCGCTTATTTTTCGCACGCGTCGTCCTTTTGGAATGTTTCGGATACGGGGAGGCTCGCCCCCGAGAACTTTCTGCGGAAAATTTCCGTTTCGCCGTTTTACGATTCTGTCGAGGTGGAGGTGGATTCTGCGGGAAGCGTGCGGGTGCTTGCCGATGCGGCGTCGTTCTTTGAACTTCGCGTCGGCGGTTTCGGGTCGAATCTGACGGGTCCCCTGGCCTATGCGGGGTTGGATTTCCGTTATGTGGATCAGTTCGAATACGCCTTTTCCCTGGAAGGTTTCGCGGGGGAACATTCTTTCGCCGTCCGCCCCGAATTTTCTGTGCGCGGATTGTTCGGCAACCGGGGGAGCTTTTCCGTCTCGGGGAATGTTTCGAAGGTGGAGCCTCTGAAAGGATATTTTTCCGATTTGCCCGAGGATCTCAAAATCCTGAGGTTGCGTACAAACGATTTGGACGTGGCTTTCCTTTTCCGGGATTCTCTCGCGGATTTTCGTATCGGAGTCCTTTTGCAGTCCTTTGACTTCAGGACGTCGCTCGCGGAAGACGGGGAGGACATGCACGTCAACACGTTGATTCCGGAGTGTTCGTTTGTACGGAATCGCGGCGGGTTTGAAGAATGGTTCGGCGGAAGCGGTTATCATCTGGGCGGGAGTTTCGGATTCCGATCGGTCAACTTGACAGCGGACGGCGTGGGGACCGCCCCTCTTTATGTTTCTTCGACGGTGGATGGGGCTTTTGAATTCTCTCCCGTGCGCTTTTTGGCTTTGGGCTTCGGCGCTGTCGGCGGCGTGAACATCCGGAGGGAATCGGGGGAAGGCTACGAATATCCCGCGACTCTGGGAATTTTCCCGGAAGAGCCGGACAAGGCCGTGGACAATTACTTCCGCTTGCACGCTCCGCTTTCCCCGTGGACTTCGGGCTGGAACTTTGCCGAAACCAGTTCGCACCATTACGGCGCGTTTCGGGCGAGCGTCGGTTTGCACGGCGAAAGGCTAGGCCTTTGGGCGTTCGCCGCCTACATGCGGGACTTCGAAGAGAATCCGTTCATTCCCCTTGACGCGGACAGGTTCCTCTTCGAACCCCTTTGCCGCTTCGCTTTTCGCTCCATCGACATCCGACTCGGGATGAGCCGCCTCGTTTCCCTTTCCGAATGGTCATCCCTTCTGGATTTTGGCGATTACAATTACTTCTTCCAAGTCGGCGCGAATTGGTGACGGGGAGAATCTTTTTATATTTTCCGCGTCCTTTTTTTTTGGCGGCCGCTTCGTGCCGTTTGGAGTTTGCGGTATGCGCTTTCTTTCGACTGACGTTTGCTTCTTTTTTTGCGCGGTCATTCTCCTCGTCTGCAATGCCGTTTATTATTATGCGCGCAAGCTCCCCCAGAAGGATTTCAGCAAGATTTTCGAGTTGATGCTCTTCAATCTGCTCGCGACGTCGATTTGCGCGCTCGGGGCGAACTTGCTGGATCCCCTGACGTCGCCCCGGATGAATGCGTTCAACGTGCTGCAACAAATTTTTCAGACGCTTTATTTCGCCCTCCATGCGTTGCTCGCTCCGCTATTCGCCCTTTATGTCGTCATGGTGAACAATTCGGACGAAATCCGCACGAAGAAGTCCGCCCTCTTCTTCCTCACCCCGGCGTTCTTGCTCGAAATTTTCGTATTCACGAATCCGTTCACCGGGCTGGTCTTCTATTACGAGGACAACGTCGTTTTCCGCCGAGGCCCGCTCGAACTCTTGATTTACGCCGAAGCGGCCGGCTACGTCTTCTTTGCCGTGCAACAGCTGATTGTTTCCCGGAGGATGTTCTCGAAGACGGTTTCGGTCGCACTCTGGTTCTTCGTCGGGTGCAGTCTCGTCGGGGTGCTCGTACAGTTCGCGTTCATCTGGTTCAAGCTGGAATTGTTCCTGGAGGCGGTTTCCCTCTGGGGCGTTCTTTTGCTCGTGGAGATGGAGAACTTGCAGACGGATGCCGCCACGGGCGTTTACAACCGGCAGATGTTCCTCGCGGAGACGGAACGCCTCATCCGCGGCAAGCGGAAGTTCATGGTGGTGGTCATCACCCTTTCGAACTTCAAGAATTTCTTGAGGATGTTCCGCAACGAGGATTTGGAAGAAGTCGTCAAGACCATCGTCGATTGGATTTCGGAAAATTCGAAGGGAATCGTCTATCGGATAGCCCAGAACAAGATTGCGGTCGTCACGTCCAGGGACCGCCGCGTTTGCGAGGAGTTCGCCGCCAGATTCCGGATGATGATGCTCCACCGCGGACGGATATTGAAAAACGTCTCGCTCCCCATCGGCGCGACCGTCGCGATAGTCCGCGTTCCCGAAGAAATCCGCAGTCCGGAAATGCTGGTCGAATTGGGCGAATCGGAACGGGATGCGGGAGTCGAGTCCGGCGTCACCATCCATCGGGAAGAGGACATCGAACAGGTCCGTTTCCGCGCCGAAGTGGAACGCCTGTTGAACGAGGCAATCCAGAACGAGAGCTTTGAAGTGCATTTCCAGCCGATTTGGAATTCGGAGACATCCACGTTCGACTGCGCGGAGGCCTTGGTGCGCCTGTCCAGCCCGGAGTTCGGGAACATTCCGCCGGACAAGTTCATCCCCATCGCCGAACGGAACGGGATGATTTCCGACATCGGGCGCATCGTCTTTGAAAAGGTTTGCCGGTTCTTGCAGCGCGAACGCCCGGAACGGTTCGGGTTGAAGTGCGTCGAAGTCAACTTGAGCGTTTACCAGCTCTATGCGGAAAATACGGACGTCCTGTTCCGGAGCATCATGGAAAAGTACGGGATTCCGCCCGAACGCATCAATTTGGAAATCACGGAATCCGCCCCTTTCCGGGAAAACGGCACGGTGCGGGAGCGCATCAAGAATTTGGCGGACATGGGCGTTTCCTTTTCCCTGGACGATTTCGGCACGGGTTATTCGAACTTGCTCCAGTTGGTGCAAAACGATTTCAAGAACATCAAGTTGGATAAGGGACTTTTGGATTCGGCCGCCGAAAATTCGGGGACGTTGCTGGTCGAAATCATCAACATCATCCGCAAGCTCCGTTTTGACGTCGTCCAGGAAGGAGTCGAAACGAAAGACCAGCTCGAGCTGGTCTTGAAAGCGGGGGCGAACCGGATTCAGGGATTTTACTTCTCGAAGCCGGTTTGCGAAAGTGAACTGTTGGAATTCTTGAAGGTGCGGAATCCCGTCGCCTGAATCAAGCCTTGGAGAGCTTTTTCAATTGGGCGGTCTTGTCCGTCTTTTCCCACGTGAAGCGTTTCCCGGAGCGGCCGAAATGGCCGAGGGCTGCCGTCGCCGCATAGCCCGGAGTCTTCAATTGGAGCATCTCCACGATTCCGGCGGGAGTCAGGTCGAAAGTCTCCTTCACGATTGTCTCGATTTTCGAATCGGGGATTTTCCCCGTGCCGAAGGTGCGCACTAGGACGGAAACGGGCTTGGAGTACCCGATTGCGTAGGAGAGCTGCACTTCGCACCGGTCTGCAAGCTTCGCCGCGACGATGTTTTTTGCGACATACCGGGCGGCATAAGCCCCGGACCTGTCCACCTTGGAGGGATCCTTTCCGCTGAACGCTCCGCCGCCGTGACGGCCCATTCCACCGTAAGTGTCGACGATGATTTTTCGCCCGGTGAGTCCGCAGTCTCCGTGGGGGCCGCCGACCACGAACTTCCCCGTCGGGTTCACCAGGAAGCGCGTCTTCTTGTCGAGCAGGTTTGCCGGGATGACCTTTTTCACCAGCTCTTCGACAATCGTCTTCTCGATCTGCTTGTGGGTGAGGGGCTTGCCCTTGACGTCGGGGTCGTGTTGCGTGCTGATGACGACCGTGTCGACGCGGACGGGATGGTCGTTCTCGTCGTATTCCACGGTCACTTGGCTTTTGGCGTCAGGGCGAAGCCATTTGATTTTCCCGGATTCGCGGAGTTCCTGGAGCTTCGCCATGAGCTTGTGGGAAAGGGAAATCGGGAGAGGCATCAGTTCCGGAGTCTCGTTCACGGCGTATCCGAACATCATTCCCTGGTCTCCCGCGCCTTGTCCGTCGTCGCTCTTGCCTTCCGCCTTGACCGTGTCGACTCCTTGGGCGATGTCCGGGGATTGCTTGTCGACCGCCACGATGACCGCGCAGCTGTCCGCGTCGAAGCCTAGCCCCGGATGGTCGTAGCCGATGTCCCGGATGGTGTCCCGTGCGATGGACTGGTAATCGAGGTCCGCCTTGGTCGTGATTTCGCCGGAGATGACGACTAGACCCGTGTTCACGAGAGTTTCGCAGGCGACGCGGCTGTCCTTGTCCTGCTTGAGCGCGGCATCCAGGATGGCGTCCGAGATTTGATCCGCCACCTTGTCGGGGTGGCCCTTGGAAACGGATTCCGAAGTGAAGAGGTAATGAGCCATGGAAATATTCCTTGAGTTCTGTCCCGCGGGGCCTTGGCGAATCCTCGGCTTCCGCGAAAACGCGTTTTGTTTATGCATAAATCTAGAAAAGCGCATAGAATCTGGCAACGGTACTTTTTCCCTCCGGAAGTTGTAAATTGGGCGCATGGAATTACGGGATTTTTCGAAATGGCTCGATGACTTGCTCCATCCGGAGAAGTTTCGGGATTTTTGCGTCGATGGGCTTTGCGTCGAGGCTGCCGACAGGGTGACGAAGGTCGTGACGGGGGTGAGTTTCCGGAACAGCCTGATAGACGCCGCCGTCGAGGAAGGGGCGGACTGCATTCTGGTGCACCACCCGAATGGATTCTGGAACGGCGAAAAGAGACTTCCCGTGGGGAACTTCGCCTCCCGGCTGCGCAAGCTCTTCGTGAACGGCATCTCCCTTTACGGCTACCATTTGCCGCTGGACGGCCATCCGGAAGTCGGGAACAACGCTTTGATAGCGAAGGCTTTGGGAATGAAAATCGTCGAAGGGTTCATGGTGGAAGGGGAGGCACCCGTCGGATATGTCGCGGAATTCGACAGGGGATTTTCAAGGGGGGGGTTCCTGGCCGCCGCAGAAAGGGCTTTCGCCCACGGCATCCAGAACGCCTTTTGGCACGGGCCGGAAGAAATCCGCCGCGTGGCGATTTGCAGCGGGAGCGGGGCCGGCGGAATCGAGGAATCCCTGGAACTCGGATGCGACGCTTTCGTCACCGGGGAAATCAAGGAATCCGTTCCCATCCTCTGCGAAGAATTGGGAGTGAACTTGCTCTGCTGCGGGCACCATCGGACGGAAATCTTCGGAGTCCGCGCCTTGGCGGAAAAAATCCGGAACGATTTGGGCATCGAGGCGAAGTTCATCGATATCGACAATCCGATTTGACATTCTGAATTCCGCATTCGCCGCATTCTGCCGTGTTCCGAGGAACAAAATTTTCTAAGTTTCGGGAAAAATAAAGGATTTGAAAAGATGAAAGTTTCGTTGAATTGGCTGCGCCGCCACGTCGATCTTCCGGAATCTGCCGAGGACGTGTCGCGGGCGTTGACGTCTGTCGGCCTCGAAGTGGAAGGAATGGACGAACCCGCGAAACGGTATGAAAAGCTCGTGGTGGCGAAGGTGCTCACCTGCGAAGCGCACCCGGACAGCGACCATTTGCACGTGACGACAGTCGATGACGGGAAGGAAACTTTGCAAGTCGTTTGCGGAGCGCCGAATGTCGCTGCCGGCCAGACCGTGGTGCTCGCTCCCATCGGAGCGGAACTCCCGCTTCCCGACGGCAAGACCTTGAAAATGAAAAAGTCCAAAATTCGCGGAGTCGAAAGTTTCGGCATGATTTGCGCCGAAGACGAAATCGGGCTTTCCGACGACCACGGGGGAATTCTCGTGTTGGACGATTCCGTTCCCGCAGGGACTCCGATCACGTCCCTGGGGCTTTACGACGCGACTTTCGAATTGAACGTGACGCCGAATCGCCCGGACGCCCTTTCTCACCGCGGCGTCGCCCGGGAACTCGCGGCAAAGTTCGGCCGCCCGCTGAAGCCCCTCGCTTTTGATTTGAAGGTGGATGCTTCAAAGGACGCGTCTTCTGCGATGAAGCTCTCCGTGGAGCCCGGGACGGGATGCTCCCGCTATGTCGGGAGAGTCGTCGAAGGGGTGAAGGTCGGGCCTTCGCCGAAATGGCTTTCCCGCTTGCTCCGTTCCATCGGGATGAATTCCGTGAACAATGTCGTCGATGTGACGAATTTCGTCTTGATGGACATCGGACAGCCTCTCCACAGTTTCGACATGGCGAAGCTCTCCGGTGCAGAGGTCGTCGTCCGCCGTGCAAGGCCCGGAGAAAAGATTGAAACTCTCGACCACAAGGAGCACGAGCTTTCCCCGGAAGATTTGGTGATTTGCGACGGGGACAAGCCCTCTTGCGTCGCCGGGGTGATGGGCGGCGTCGAAAGTGAAATCACGGATGCGACGGAAAACGTTTTCTTGGAAAGCGCGTGGTTTCGCCCGGCTGTCGTCCGCAGGCAGGCGCACCGCCTCTGCACTTCGACGGATTCGAGCTTCCGGTTCGAGCGGGGAATCGACTATTCCATGCAGCGATTGGCCGACGATTACGCCTGCGCCTTGATCCAGGAAGTCGCCGGGGGAAAGGTGCTTTCGGGGACGGTCGAATACACGGGCGACGACCACCAAAAGGAACCTCTCGTGGTGACTCTCCGCGCGGCCCGTGTGGAAAAGGTCTTGGGAATTTCCCCGTCCGAGGAGGAAATTGTCCGCTACTTGACGGGAATCGGCCTTGAACATCTGGGGAGCATGGCTTTTAAAATTCCGCCCTACCGCCCGGACTTGGAACGCGAAGTCGATTTGATCGAAGAAGTGGCGCGTTTGGTCGGCTTCGACAATATCCCCTATGACGTCCCTTCCTTCAAGATTTGCCCGAACGACTTGCCCGCGGAGGAGATTCTCGGCCGCAAGATTCGCTACACCCTTTCCGCTTTGGGACTTCATGAATGCATTTCGCTCCGCTTCACCAGTGCCGCGAGCACGAGAAGCGTTTTCGGGGAGCCTTCGGATGCGGATCCGCGTTCCCGTCCGGCGAAACTCTTGAATCCCCTTTCCGAAGACCTCGGGTGCGTGCCGACATCCCTGATTCCGATTCTCCTCAAGTCCGTTGCGGACAATGAAAAGAACCGCCCGGGCTCCGTTCGCCTTTTTGAAAACGGGAAAGCGCAGTTCCAGAATGCGGAACGGAAGGATATTCGGGATTCCGGTTTCACGGAAAAGCCCGTCCTTTGCGCCGTTATCGCGGGGCAGCAAAAAACCGAAGCCTTGGACGACAAACCGCGCGAGGTCGAATTCGCCGACATCAAGGGTTTGGCAGTCGCCCTGTTCAAGCGTCTGGGCATCGCCGTCGAAACGCGCGCGCCAGCCGTCCCCGAAAAATTCCTGCACCCCGGGAAACAGGCTGTATTGGCGTCCGGCGACACGGTGTTCGGCTCGATCGGCGTCGTCCACCCGTCCGTCCTCGAAAGTTTCGGCATCGGTTACGCGACAGCCCTGTTCGAAGTCGACTTGGAAAAGGTCCAGAACGCCCGTGAACGGAAGACTCTCTTCAAGCCGTTCAGCAGGCAGGTCTTTATGACCCGGGACGTTTCCGTGCAAGTTCCCGAGCGCATGGAGAACGGGACCGTCCTCGAGAAATTCAAGGCCATCAAGGTCAAGAATCTTTCCCGCGTGGAACTCAAGAGCGTCTATCGGGGAATCGGCGTCTTGCCCGGCAAGAAGAACATGGTCTACACATTCATCTACCAGTCCATGACGGAGACTCTCACGGACGAAGCGGTGAACAAGGCTCACGAAAAACTTCGGGAAAGGCTTTCCGCCGACGCGGAAATCATCCTTCGCTAGGGAGCGTTTCATGGCTTACGTGGCAATGGCTAGAAAGTGGCGACCGGAATCCTTCAAGGATTTGGTCGGGCAGGAGCATATCGCGAAGACGATTGAAAATGCGATCGTCGGAGGCCGTCTGCATCATGCGTTCCTTTTCACGGGGACGCGCGGAGTCGGGAAGACTACGTCGGCCAGAATCCTTGCGAAGACGTTGAATTGCACGGGAGGCGATCCGCTAGTGCCCTGCGGCAAATGCAAAAGCTGCTTGGACATCGCGAGCGGGCATCCGATGGACGTGATTGAAATCGACGCGGCGTCGAACACGGGCGTCGACAACATCCGGGAGCTTTTGGAGCAGACCCAGTACACGCCGATGATCGGCAAGTACAAGGTGTTCGTGATAGACGAAGTCCACATGCTTTCGAAGGGGGCTTTCAACGCACTCCTCAAGACTCTCGAAGAACCGCCGCCGCATGTGATTTTCATCTTCGCGACGACCGAAGTCAACAAGGTCCCCCAGACGATTCTTTCGCGCGTGCAACGTTTCGACTTCAAGCGGCTTTCGACAAAGCAAATCACGGGACGCCTCAAGTACATCTGCGAAAAGGAAGGCATCTCGACGGATGCGGAAGCTTTGGGCATGATTGCCGAAAAGGCGGACGGCTCCATGCGGGATGCGCTGACGTTCTTCGACCAGGCTTATGCGTTCACCGGGAACGCGATGGATGCGGAATCGGTGCGCTCCGTGCTCGGTGTCCCGCCGAACGAGCTGTATTTTTCGCTGATGGAAGCCATTGAAAATCACGACCTCAAGGGGACTTTCGCCGTCGTCGCCAAGGCTTCGGAAACCGGCGTGGAATTTGCACCGCTCTTGGACGGTTTCGCCAAGTTCCTCCGCAACCGCCTATATGTCAAAATCGGCGGCGTCTCTGCCGAGGAGTTGAATATTTCCGATTCTCTGTTCGGCAAACTTGAAATGTGCGCCCCGAATCTTTCGAGTGGCGACCTCCTCCGCATCGCGCGCATTCTCACGGATTTGCAGGGAGGCATCCGTCGTAGCTCGAATCCCCGATTGCTGGTGGAGGCGGCTTTTGCGCGGATGGCCTATTTGGACAGGATGGTCGATTTGAAACGGGCCTTGTCCGCGATTAACGACCCCGACAGCCGGGCGGCAAAAAAAAAATTGACGGAAGTCGCGCCGTCGATGCCGCAAAGCCCCTTCCCGGAAGCTCCGTCCGTTCCGAAGGCTAGCCCGGCGTTCCGGGAACCTCCTCAAATGGCGAGTGCCGTTCCGGAGGCTCCGAATCCGCCCCCCGACGTCGATTCGGGGATGCTCATCGACTTCGGCGAAGATTCTTCTTTCGATGCGCCCCCCGGCGTTCCCGACATTCCCGAGAATCTCGCCGGCGAAGAATTTGAAGGACAACTTTCGCGTTACAATGTCTGTGAAAATTGGCAGAAGCTGATTCGGGACAGCTTTTCCCAGAGCTTGGGATTTTTTGCTTCGAGTTTGAACGGCTCCTCGTTGGAGCACGGGGACTTTGCGGAGAACCCTTTTCGGCTGAAGGTCGTTTACCCGGCAGCCTTCAAATGGGGATACGACCAGATGATGGAACGGGAAGACTACCGCAAACGCCTCCGTACGATTTTCGAAGACCGCCTGCAAACGGAAGTCTCCGTTTCGTATGAACTCTTGGAGCCGAAGCCGGGGGAGAACGTCCTTTCCGTCCCGCTCTCTCCATGGGAGTCCGACGTGCAAAAGGAACCGGAACTGGCCGTGTTCGCCAAGCGTTTCATGGCGGAACTGGTCATGACGAAAATGGTTCCCCGGGCTGGCGACGGGGGAATTTCGGATGGGGAACAGTGCGCCGTGACGCGCGAAGAGGAATGATTTTTTTTCAACCCTAAAAGGATACCCTTATGAACATGCAGAAAATGTTGAAGGACTTGCAGAAGATGCAGTCCAAGATGGTCAAGGCCCAGAACGACCTCCAGGCCCAGAGCTTCGAAGCGGAAGCCGGCGGCGGCATGGTGAAGGTCGTCCTCAACGGACAGGGCATCATGACTTCCATCCAAATCAACCCGGATGCCGTCGACAAGGACGACGTCGAAGCACTCGAAGATTTGGTGATGGCGGCGGTCAACGCGGCTGTCAAAAAGAAGGACGACACGTCGAAAGCCAGTATGGAGGAGTTGACCGCGGGGATGCGGATTCCCGGCTTGATGTGACCGACAGCCGCCCGATTCGAGGGAATGTGGGATGAAGAAAAGAATCTGGTTTGCCTTGACGGTCGGCGTCTACGTTTTGTCGTTAATCGTGATGCAATCGGGAATCAGCAAGACTTTCTTTCCGCCGATGCCGTGGACGGAAGTCGTGTGGAAGTTCCCCTTGCATTTCGCGCTTTGCGGAGCGGTGAGCGCGTTCGCCATTTGGCGGTGGAAGAGGTGATTTTTCAATAGGCGCCGTCGCTCTTGAAAACGGCCTTGAACGTCTTCGCGACCAATTGCAGGTCGGTGGTGAAGTTCCCATGGCGGACGTATTTGTTGTCGAGACGCATCCAATCTTCGAATTCGATGTCGCTCCGCCCGCTGACTTGCCAAAAACAGGTGAGGCCCGGAGTGACGGAGAGGCGCATCTTGTGCCAGGGCAGATATTCCGCGACTTCGGAGGGGATGGGCGGGCGCGGTCCCACGACGGACATGTCGCCCCGGAGGATGTTGAACAGTTGGGGAAGTTCGTCGAGGCTGAACTTGCGCAGGAAGTGTCCCATGGGGTAGATGCGCGGGTCGTTCTTCATCTTGAATGTCGGTCCGCCCGACTCGTTGAACTTTTCGAGTTCCTTCTTGCGCTCTTCCGCATCGGCATACATGCTGCGGAACTTGTACATCGTGAACAGCTTGCCGTTCTTGCCGACGCGAGTTTGCTTGAAGATGACGGGGCCGTGTGGGTCGCTCAATTTGACGATGAGGGCGCAGGCGGCCAAAACGGGGGAGAGAAGGACGATTCCGCAAAGCGACGAGACGACGTCGAAGGTGCGCTTCGCGAATTCCTTGCCGCGGAGGGAAGCCTTGCCGGACTGCGCGAGGATGTCTGAATAGAAGAGCCGTTTCAGGGAGAAAAATTCGGCGTTGCGCTTGTTGAAGTTCCGGATGGAAGTGTCGAGTTCCTGGTCTTGCTTTTCGAGCAGCCCCGTGTAGATGTAGGCTTGGAAGACTGGCTGGCGGAACTTCTTGTGGAGGATTTCGACAAGTCCCGCCTTTTTCAAATTGACAATCATCTGGCGGCGCAGGCGTTCCAAGGCGTGCATCCCGGAGTGAAGCAGAATCACTCCCAATCCGTTCGGATTTTCCTGGTAACCGACGACGTCCGTGAACTTGGTCTCGGTGAGCACCGTGAGTACGGCGATTTTCCACGCCCGGACGTAAGAGCTGTCGAACTTGCTGAAGCCGACCAAGTCGAATTGTCGGGTGACGATTTTAAAGTAGAGGAACGGCTGTTGGGTGCGGTTCGTGCGCAAGAATTCCTCGCGCAACCTGGCCTTGAAGAACTTGACGGGGTAGACCGTGTTGCCGATGTCGCTTGGGGAAAGCAAGTCCCCGATTTCTGAAGAAGGAGAATTTTCGTTCACCTTTTAAATATAGCATTATTTTTCACTTGCCGATTTTTCCGTTGGCGCGACCGACTTTTGTCCGTCAAACGGACGGCTTTGTCGTTGGCACGACCAGCTTGTGTTCGTCAAACGAACCGTTTGGTCGCCAAGCGACCTGTTTCGCTTGCGCAGCGGGCGGAAAGGTAGGGGGCTGCTCAGAGTTACGGCAGGATTGCACGTGGTTCTAAATTT